>JAFGWU010000067.1 GCA_016936975.1 Bacteroidales bacterium
CCCGGTTTTCCAAAAGCGTCTTCTGTCCGGTTTCGGACACCAAATCGCCGCTATCCTTTTCATACCAACCCCTCCATCAATTTTCACCTCCCTTTTCACCATCTCCCCCCGCCCCGAATTTTTGAAAAAAAATCCCCGAAGGTTATAATGTCACTTTTTCATTTTTTGTGACCCCTAAATCGCATATTATATAACATAAAAAGAAATTTTGCAAAATCCTTGCATCAGACAGATCAGCGCGTTAGATTTATCATAGACAAGTGCACGAATGTCTGTTGAAGAAAAAAATGAGCTAAATGTTCATTCAATGATTGAGGCGCCAACCTCCCAATCTGAATGAACAGTTTTAAATGGAGTTTTAACTTAAAATGATTTACTATGAGTGGAAATTTTACCTGGATCCTCGACAATGGTCATGGGATCGACACCCCCGGAAAACGTTCACCCCGCCTGCCCGACGGACGTCAGCTCTTCGAATACCGGTTCAACCGCGAAGTGGTGGATTACCTGGAACTGTTCCTTAAAAGCTTCGATATCCCGGTGCACCGGCTGGTGCCCGAAGAATGGGATATCAGCCTCGGCGAACGCGTCAGAAGGGCCAACAGCCTGGAAAGCACACTTCCCAAAATCCTCGTCTCCGTACACGCAAATGCGTATGGGGACGGCAGGGACTTCACACTGCCCCGCGGCATCGAAACATGGTACTGGTACGGCTCCATGTCCGGCGAATACCTGGCGCACATCTTCCAGGCAAACCTGGTGGACTGTACCGGACTGCCCGACAGGGGCAATAAACCGGGACGCTTCTATATCACCCGGTATGCCATGATGCCTGCCGTGATCACCGAGTCGGGCTTCTACACCAACCGCGAGGAACTGGAGCTGATGCTCGATCCCGACTGGCGCGTCCGTATCGCCCAGGCCCACTTCGAAGCCATCCAGGAGGTCGAAGCCCTCGGCGAAAGATTCCTTACAAATTTCTCCGGACGAAGAGCGTAGCCACGCCATGCCTGGCGTGGTCCACGGTATGCCTGCGTGGTTCAAGCAATCCATGGCGTGGAATGTTTCCGATTCTCAGCAATTTTCTCAGCTAAGTGAAGAATCAAGACCCTGAACCCTGCACCCTGAATCCTGAACCGGGAACCCTGAACCGGGAACCCTGAACCGGGAACCCTGAACCGGGAACCCTGAACCGGGAACCCTGAACCGGGAACCGGGAACTGTAAAACCTTGTTGGAAATGAATAAACAATTTAATGATCCTGTACTCATGTTAAATAAGTTGAAATACTATCTGGCCTCTGCGGTGATCCTGTTCCTCTTTTTTTCGGGTTTCGCCGTTGCCCGTCGTCTTTCAGGGAACGCACCGCAGGGACCGGTAGTTCATGCCCGTATTGAGGAGATCAGGCATGTAAAACACCTGAGGATGGTCACCTATTACCTGGAGAGTATGGTGGAGGTGTGCCGCGAAGAGAAGAGCGGCAATGCCTATCTCCTTCTGATGATCCCTGCCAGGGTCAGCTGTTATGTCGACCTTGAGCAGCTGCAGGTTGAGGTTGAGGACACGAGGATTACCGTGACGCTGCCCGAACCCGTCATCGAATCCCCGGTCCTCGACTTCGACTCAGCAAAGATCTTCAACCTGAACCGGCGCTATGTCACTGACTCGAAGTCGGCCTACGAAACAGTGGTCAGGAACGTGCAGTCGGCCCTCGCCCGCGCCAGGGAGGATGTGTACCGGCGGGCGGAGATCAACGGGATCAGGGAAGAGGCATTCAGACTGGGGAAGGTCTATTTTGAGGGCGTGTTCGGCGATATCGGCTACACGGTGGAGGTTAACCGGGCGCCCCTCTCCCGGACTCCCCCGAATCGCTCCCAAACCGGTCCGGATAGCCTGCCAATGACCCCGAAAGGGCTCCTGGTGCCCCCTGAGGCGTTTCTGATGCCCCCGGGTGAGCTCCTATTGATCCCTGAAGCGGTTCGGATGACCCCGGAAATGTTGCGGACGGCTCCGGAGGTTTTTCAAATGCCTCCCGAAGTTTTGAAAACGGCTCTGAAAATTGATCAAATGGCTTCAGAAGTTATGCAAATGGCTCCGGAAGTTTGTAAAACGGCTCCGGAAGTTTGTAAAATGGCTCTGGAAGTTTATCAAATGGCTCCGGAAGTTTATCAAATGGCTTCGGAAGTATGTAAAATGGCTCCGGAAGTTTATCAAATGGCTTCGGAAGTATGTAAAATGGCTTCGGAACATGACACAATGTCAGCGGAACGTTGTAAAATCGGATCGGAACATAGTAAAATCGCATCGGAACATTGTCAAATCGCATCGGAACTGACGTTATGTCATGCGATAATTATTAACGAGCTGTGCAGAAGACAATTATAGTCTATATACCGGTTTCATAAAAACATTAAAGAAAAGGGTACCCAGTTACTTATTTCTATTTATTAACCAATTAAAATCAAAGCTTATGAGAAAATTTTTGGCAAACAGGTACAATGCGTATCAGAATGTGGTGGGTGTGCTGAACAATTTCAGGACATCCTATGAGGAGGTTCCCATCCTCGTACAATATTCCGATGAGTTTCTGAACCTGTTTGAAGAGATGAAAACTAAAATTACCAAGGCCGGCATGACATACCGGGAGGTATCCGGTAAGAAGGCGGAGGCCAAGGCTAAAATGGCACAGGTTGCCTCGGCCCTGGCCGCGGCGGGACTTGTCTATGCCGTTGATTCCGACAATGCCAAATTGCAGTCCTACCTGAGATTTTCTTCCAGCAGGATCCGTTACAGGAAGGATGCGGATGCGATTGAAATCTGCAGGAATATTTACGAGGAGCTCGACAGGCACAAGGAAGCGCTTGCAGGTTATATGATTAACGAAGAGCAGATAACCGAGCTGAAGAACCTTATTGCTGAATTCGAAAAACTGCAGGTTGAAAATGAAACCGCCTCTTCAGGCAATGTCGTGGAAACCCGGAGGCTGGAATCGCTGTTCAAACAAATTAATCTGTTGCTTAAAAAAAAGCTGGACCGTCTGGTGAAAAACCGGCAATTGACAGATCCGGAATTCTATAACCAGTATTTCGAGGCCAGGAAGATCAGGGATTTTTAAATCCCCTGTGAATCTGTTTTCATGTTGATTTGGCTCCCCCGGACCCGGAGCGACTTCCGGGGGAGTTTTTGAAAAAAGTGTAAAATTAATTTTGCCATTGAACTAACCCATGAATTCAAATACCTATACGGAAAACCAGGTTATTGAGGGATTGCGCAGCAGGGACCCGATAATAACGAAGTACTTTGTAAGGCAAAATAAACCTTATGTAAAGGCCCTTGTGTTTTTTACAGGAAGCAATGGTTCCATCCCGGAGGATCTTTTTAATGACGGGATGATCGTATTGTTCAGAAAGCTCGACAATCCTGATTTTATCTTCGGGAGCACTCTTAATACCTTTTTTTTCAATATCTGCAAGCTGCTCATCATGCATGATAAGGTCCGTGCCATGAGCATGAAGCTTCCTGAACTGGATCTTTTTGATGAGGAGGAGAGACCCTGCGATCCTGCTTTTGATGAGGAGGTTGACCGGAAGTTACTTCTGGCCCTGATCAGGAAGCACCTGCTGAGGATGCGGCGAATCTGCAAACGGATCCTGAACCTGCATTTCCTCAGTCTGACCATCCCGGAAATTGCTGCCAGGTTGAAAAAATCCTGCGATAGCACAAGAAAACTGAAATCGAGATGCAGGAAATCTTTCCTGAATGCCATAAAAAGTGATCCGGATTACAAATACTTAAAACCAGAGACACTCTATGAAAAAGAGAAAAATGAAGTCTGAATACGGGATGTCATACACCGGAAGAGGCCGAAAATACAAAGAGGTCCTTAACGGGATCAATCATTCCCGTTTGTGGCTGAGAAAAGAAGGTTCCTCACAGGTTGCTGTTGGGAGGATCAATTATCTGTTACTTATGATAAACGTTTGAGATGAAGAATAAATTACAATATTTCGAATGGATCGAACAATACCTTGCCGGTGACCTGCCTGAAGAGGAGCATCGGCGGTTTGAATCGGAATTAAAGGTCAATCCCCGGCTGAAGGAAGAGTACTGGCTCATGAATGTCGTGGATGAATATTTTGAAATGGAAATGCTCATCCGCGAGATGGAGAGTTCGCCCGGCTTCGAAGAAGCCAGCCGGGATGCGGAGGAAGCGGTGAGGGAGTTCCTGGAGGAAAGGGAGAAAGAAAACAGCGGGAACCGGGATCCCCGGCCGGACCGCCTGAGCGAAGCCACCGCAGGCAGTAAGCAAAATTCAGTAAGCAGTAAGCAGGTTGCAGCAGGCAGTAAGCAGAATACAGCAGGCAGTAGGGGGTTAAACTCTGAAACCGAAGGGTTGGCTGATAAGCCGGGGGTGGGAAGAACCGTCCGGTGGCTGGCGATGGCGGCGTCGGTGGCGGTGCTGATGGGGATTGTCACCCTCTTTATGTTCCGTCATGCCGCGGCAGACAGGTTGACCAGCCGGTACTATGCGGAGCTTTCCGCGGAGAACCCGATGGAGACGGGGATGCCGGCGGAGGTGGTTTCCGATATGCTCCGGGCGATTGAGCAGTATGAGTCCAGCGACTACCTCGGGGCCCTCGCCACCTTCGGGGGGCTCGATGACTGGGAGGTGCAGTACCCGCAGATATCGCTGTTCAAAGGGCTCGTCAGGCTCGAGATCGGTCAGTACACCCTGGCGATAGAGGATTTTGATGCGTGTGAGCAGGTCCCCGGACGGTGGCAGAAGCATGCGCGGCGGTTCCGGGGGGTATGCTACATGCGGCTCGCCCATCCCAAGGCCGCGGCCATATACCTCCTGGAGAGGACCGGTGCCGACAGGCATATCGGTCCGGGTGCACAGAAACTGATCCATGCCGTCAACCTGATCAACACCGGACAGTGGAAGGCCTACCGGCAGATGGTCAATCCCGGGGCCGAGGGTCCGCTGGTTCTGCACCGGGATGATATCATCGCCATCATCTTCATCCTGGTGT
Source organism: Bacteroidales bacterium (assembly GCA_016936975.1). Lineage (GTDB taxonomy): Bacteria > Bacteroidota > Bacteroidia > Bacteroidales > JAFGWU01. The sequence goes on from JAFGWU010000067.1 coordinate 5,034, forward strand.
TTATAATCATCATCCCTGTCATCCTGCTCATCGACATCCTGCGGCACCGCTTTAAGGAAGGGATGAAGCTGTGGCTGATCGGCATTGTGCTTTTCATCCCGTTATTCGGTCCGGCGGTCTACCTGGCCATCAGGATCAAATCAGGGAGAACCATTCACAAACCTTAAAACAATCAAATCAGTAAAAATTTTTCACAAACCTTAAAACAATTAAATGATGGAAAAAAATGTACGAATGTCCCAGGCTGTGGAACTGCCCGGGAAGATCAAATTCAGGAAACTGAGATGGGCCATCCTGGCCATCGTGATGGGGATAACCTATTATTCAGGATACCGTGTTATCCATTCCTTCAGAACCGATACATCCGCGCAGATGGAGGAGCTGGTGGCGCAATATGGCGCTGAGAAGGAAGCGCGGGCCGCGGTTGCCGGAACCGGGGAAGTCATTTCGCCGGCAATCCAATATCGGGATGCGGCCGGGAGCACCGGAACGGCGCAGCAGCAGGCTGTTACCCCGGGCGACCCGTCGAACCTTCCGGATGAAGGATCCTCCCGGCCCGTGGTGGGCATGCGCCAGATAATGATGGCCCTGGGTGTCCCCCTGCTCGTCCTGCTCGTCCTGCTGATCACGGGGCTTGATATCTATTTCGGCCGGTGGCCCAACGGCAGGCCGGTATTCTGGATGGTCTCCATGGTGGCCCTGCCGCTCCTGGGAAGTATCTTCTACTTCATCATGGGAAGATCGGGCCGCAGCGGGTAGGGGGTAGCTGGTAGGGAAAAGAGCGTAGAGCGGAAAGCGTATAGCATAAAGCGTAAAGCGTAAAGCGTAAAGCGTAAAGCGGAGAATAGCGAACAAATTCCAAAAAACAAATCACAAATAGCAAACAAATTCCAGGTTCCAGGTCTCAATGACCGAAACTGGATGGGAAGAAGGTTCAAGGCTCAGATGTTCGCCTGAGCGGGTTGGACGTCCACGGTTGTGCGAAATCACGAAGGGCCGGAAAAAAGGGTGCTGGCTTTGTGGGAAAGGCCC
>JAFGWU010000068.1 GCA_016936975.1 Bacteroidales bacterium
CGGTTGTCCTCCTGACTGAGGATCACGAAATCCCGGTTGTTGTCATGCCCCACATATTTGTGGTACACCCCTGGAAGCGATGCCCCCTCATACCTGGTTCCAGTATGTTTCCGGTAATTCTCCACCACCATGTCCATGCCATCGGGATTGTGGCAGGGGACCATCATATAGACCACATTCTCCAGCCACTCCAGCTTTTTTTCATCCTGCGTGGTAGCCAGGTCATAGGCGATCAGGGGGGCCGATTGCGAGGGTCCCACCTCGCCCGAATGCATGGAGAGGGTGGCCAGGACGAAGACCTTTCCATCCCGCATATATTTTTCCAGCGTGTCGGCCGGGATATCGGGGTTCATGGCCAGTTCCCGGTTAACCTGTTTCATGCCGTCCAGCTTTAAAAGATTTTCAGCTGCCGAAATGAATGCGATGTACATGGGTTTGCCCATGGGCGATTTCCCGATCTCCTCCATGCGGATCCGGGGCGATTCCTCATCCAGTTTCTGCATGTAACCGGTCAGTTCCTCGTAGTCAAACAGCTTCCTGTCGGTCCCCGGTTCAAAACCAAAATAATCCGCCGGCTTCGTCAGCACCTGCTCCTGACCGGAAACAACGCTGAAAAAACCGCATAAAACCAGGATCACAAAATATTTGCTCATTTCTTCATGGGATTGATATTGTACCCTTTTCCAGAATTAATTTTTGAACAGTAATTGCGCGAACTGATAAAGGCTGCGTCTCCAGCTCTGCCATTCGTGTGCCGTCTGTGGAGAAACGTAAAAATGGGTGTTGATCCCGGCCGCCTCCAGTTCATCGGTATTTTCTTTGGGATCGCCACCAAAGCCCCTTCTGGGGTTTTCAAGTTCGCGGCTGCCGTAACTGATGAACACAAGTCGAACATTTTCCTTAAAGCCGGGTGCCTTTTCAATATCTTCCATACTGATACTTCCACCGCTAAACATACCGACATAGGAGAAAACTTCAGGATGGGCCAGGGTGATCACGCGGGTTTGCATACCACCCATGGATAATCCTGCCATGGCCCGGTGCTGCGGATCTGCCAGTGTACGGTAGCTGGCATCAATCATGGGAATAATGTCTTCCAGCAATGTCTTCATAAAACCATCTGCCCAGCCCTCCGGTGGCCATGGTCCGGCCGGACGTTCACCCCGGGGAGCCGTCCGGTTTCTTTCCGGCATGCGCCAGGTACCGTTATCCATTACGATGATAAAAGGTTTGGCTTTGCCCTCTGCAATCAGGTTATCCATGATAAGACCAGCCCGGCCCTGATTAGACCAGCCGGTTTCGTCCTCACCCCCACCGTGTTGCAGATAAAGCACAGGATAGCGATTTTCGGTATCCCTGTCATACCCGGCCGGTGTATACACAAAACAACGACGCATGTTGTTGTTGGTTTCGGAGAAATAAATATGTTCCCGCACCTGTCCGTGAGGGACATTTTTCAGTGCATAGAAATCCTGGTCCTCAGCCGGAATTTCAATCCCGCTGCCCCAACGGCTGGCGCCGTAAAAATAAAGGCTCCCCGGATCAGGAACGGATGCGCCGTCAATATTCAGCTGGTAATAATGAAAACCTTCGTCCTGAGGAGCGGATTCACCAATCCAAACGCCGTTTTCATCTTTTAATAAGTCGTATTTTACCGCACCGATATCGAGCTGGACTTTATTTGCCCCGGGTGCGGAAATTTGCACGCGCACCCGGCCTTCGGAATTCACCTGGGGATATTCTTTCCCGGGTTGGTTTACTGATGAAGGTTTAAAATCTTCAATTACGCCGGACTGGGACCGCACTGAACATAATCCTCCGGTCATCAATGCCGCCAGTAAAAAAAATTGAATTGAGTTTTTCATCTTACATATGAGTTGGTTATTGTTAGACTACTTTAATCCACGATTCACGATGCGTACATAGTCAAACGAAACTTCAAACGGCGTTTCCGGCCTGGTGGTATCTGAATCGAACCAGAAGGTGTTTTTCATATACTGCGTAATGATCCCGTCGCACGCAATCAATCCCGCTCTGATGTCTTTCAGCAGGATATCAGCAGTTCCCAGTGCTTCATATTTTTCCCCATCCGAAGCGCAGAATGCCGTGTACGAGCTGCCATTTTTCGCCAGTTTAAGGAGCAAATGGTTGTTGCCTGTTATTTCTTCTTTCAGATTGACGGATGCCAGGGATTTTGCAATATCATTTTCCTCGATGAGCAGATCCACCGTTCCTGGTTGTACCTGCATGCCGGATCTGCCGCCCCTGCTTGTTTTGATCGCTGCCCTGAACATTAGTTTTACAAAATTGCCATCATCCTGGTAAGCCAGAATTCCCGCATTTTCAGGTTGAGACGGGCTCCTTGAGCAAATCAGTTTTGTTTCGATGGTCCAGTCGTTGTTTGCGCTCTGCAACAACATATTCCTGGCATTATTCGTCCCCTCCGATACATCGCCTGCCTCGCTGGTAATGGTTAATGAACCTGGCTTTTTTGAAAGACTGAGTGCGGAGGGATTCATCCTGATCCATTCCCATTGTTGACCGATGGTGGTTTCATTGAATTCATCGCTGACAGAATGAACATCAAAATTCAGATAATAGCGATTCGTTTCCAGCGTGGTGTTGTCAATGAATTGAATGACAGCGGTCCCCGGAATTTCCTTAACTTGCTCAATTTCAACAGCAATGTCCTCACCCAGCGCGGAAGCTTTAACCACGGGGATTTTCGATTTGTCTTTCACAAGGTAACTGTATGCTTTTGCCCCTTTGTCAAAACCGGTAATGGTCTTTCCGTTCACGGTAATTGATTCAGGGGTGAGATCAGGCATTACTTTCAGCGGATAGCTACCGGAAACCGTTGTTCCATCAATGGTAACATAAGCAATGATCGACGCGACCCCAACCCCTGTGGCCGTCACTTTCCCGTTTTCGTCAACATCAGCGACAGATGGGTTATTGCTTTTATAGGTAACTTCTGCTTTTTCGATGTTATAAAAGCTGTCGTCTGACATGCATGCCGTTACATGGGTCTGAATGGAATTCCCCGGCCTGAGCACCACCTGGTCGCTTTCGGCAACAACCGTGGTTAATACGGGTTTGCAGGTGCCATGCATACTGGCTTCAACCGTTCCACTGATATCCCGTGATGATGAACCGATTTCGAAAACATACCTGCCCTGGTCGAATGTGATTCTGCTTTTTTCGGCATCCCAGAACCAGAGGTCGCTGCAATCAATTTCAATGAATACTGTTTTTATTTGTCCTTTCGGAATGGTTACCCTTTGAAATCCTTTCAGCCGTTTAATTGGCCTTTCAAGAGCGGCGGGACTGTCAGGAGTCCTGACATAAATTTGTACCACTTCGTCCCCATCGACATCACCTGTATTCCTGACATCAGCGCTGACTGTGATTTTATCGGCGGGCGTCATGCTGTTCCTGCTGATGCTGAAGTTACTGTATTCAAAAGTGGTGTAAGACAGGCCGAATCCGAATTCATAGGAAACATCCTTATCATAGTACCAGTAAGTCCTGCCGTTGGTACCATCGCCCCTCAGATTGTAATCGCCGAAATCAGGCAGGTCCTGTACCGATTTATGCCAGGTAACGTTCAGCTTTCCCCCCGGGTTTACATCGCCGAATAAAATCCTGGCCATGGCCGTGCCCTGTGCCTGGCCATTGTAACCGGTCCAGATGATCGCGGGTATGTTCGGGTTGTTTTTGAATGGCTCCACCTCAACCATTCCCATGGTTTGCATGACAACAATGGTATTTTGATTCACGGCAGCAACCGCCTTGATCAGTTCATTCTGATTACCCGGCAGGGCCAGAGAAAACCTGTCGGATTCTTCCCTGCCTGTACTTTGATCGGTTCCCACAAAGATGATCGCTACATCGGCTGAAGCCGCCATGTCAAGTGTTTCTTTATCGGTGGCCGGTACTTCCGGCTCGCGATAAACAAACACCAGGGTTTGTGGCCCGGTGATGCCCAGCGTTTTAATCTTCACAGGTACGGTCCCCGGCCGGCCGTAACCGCGGAATCCTCCCTCTTGCTGGCTGCCTTCGATTTTTTCCGACGCAAGGATATTTCCTGTTGCAGAACCAACCCTTACCTCAATGAATCCCCCGCCGCCTGAAACCGTCATGTTGAACCTGATCGAATCCAGACCGGTGACGTCGATGTTCTCATAGGCTGTCCAGTCCCCGTCCTTGATTCCCCTTACGGCAGCCTGGCCGAACCTTGCAGATGAAATCAATCCTTTTGCCGAGGCACTGTATTTTGCAGCATCATAATGCTGTACTTTTCCATCCGCAGATACAGTCGAAAACCCGATCATCGTAAAGAAGTCCGTTCTTCTCCGGGTATTCCCGCTTGATCGCGCAACGACCTCGGTATTCAGGTTGTTCTCCTGAATATAATTTTGAATTCCCTGCAGGGGGCTGATTCTCAACTCAGGTTCAACGGGACCGGAATAATCTCCCAGTTCAACCTGATCGGCCTGAGGCCCCAGGATTGCGATCTTTTTGATGTGGCCCAAATCAATAGGCAATGCCTTATTCCCGGTTGTTACTGCTGCATCGTTCTTCAGAAGAACGGGGGTTCTGGTTGCAACTTCGATGGCCAGGTCATGGTGTGAAGGGTCGTTGATGATCCCCGGTTTAATTCCGGCATAGGGAACCATCCGGGGAGGATCAAATTCACCGAGCCTCATCCTGATCGCAAACATATTGACCAGTGCTTTATCGATATCGCCCCCGGTGAGCAATCCCTTTTCTATGGCCGCAATTGCATGATTCTGGTATACCCCGCCACAATCGGTATCGACCCCTGACTTTAAACCCAGTGCAGCTGCTTCTTCAGGGCTTTTGGTATATGCGTGTCCCCTTACCATATCATCGATTGCACCACAGTCGCCGGTGATATATCCGTCCAGGCCATAGGTTTTCCGGGCAATGGTATCAACCAGGAACCTGCTGGCCGATACCGGCACCCCGTTTACCGCATTGTAAGCCGTCATGATTGAAGGAAGGCTGTAATCCCTGATGAGGGTTCTGTAAGGATAGAGATAAAACTCCCTCATATCCCTGTCGTCCATATCTGAACTGCCGGTATGCCTGTTAAACTCGGTATTATTTGCCAGATAATGCTTGCCGCAGGGAACGGTTTTCAGATAAACCGGGTCGTCTCCCATCATCCCCTGGATGAAACCCTTTCCAATCTGAGAAACCAGAAAGGGGTCCTCACCAAATGTTTCCGCGGTTCTTCCCCAGCGCGGGTCTCTTGCCGGTTCAATGACCGGGGACCAGTAGGTGAGGGTGAAAATAAGGTCGTGATTAAAGCCCCTGGCTTCATCCGAAACAACCGAGGTTTCCCGCTTGACCAGTTCGGGATCCCATGAAGACCCCACAGCGACACTGTTGGGGAACGAAGTGGCTGTCATCCCGCTGTTGTTATTTCTCCCCATGATTCCGTGCAGCGCTTCGCCCCAGACATTGTAGGCACCCACTCCCAACCGTGGAATAGAGGGCATGGTATTGCCTATCTGGCTTATTTTTTCTTCAAGGGTCATCCTTGAAACAAGGTCGGCTGCCCTTTCTTTGAAAGAATAGGCCGTGTTAAGGTAAATTGGTTTAGTTGCTTTTCTGCCGGCCGGCAAAAAAATGAATATGGCAAAACAGCTGATCACCAATAGACCCAGGCGGATTGTCTTAATTCTCATTGTATATCAAAAAATTTGAAAACGACTCTCGACTAACGACTCTCGACTAACGACTCTCGACTATCGACTTCACATTCATGAACTCCCTGATCCCTTCCACCGACAGCTCCCTCCCGTAACCGGACTGCTTCACGCCCCCGAAGGGCAGCCGGGGGTCCGAGCGGACCATCCCGTTCACAAAGACGGCTCCCTCCTCGGCCTCTTCAATAAACAGTCGCGCCGAATCCTCCGACCGGGTGAACACCTGCATCCCCAGTCCGAATCTTGAACGGTTGGAGAGTTCCAGGGCCTCCTTCGGGGAGGAGGCTTCGGTGACGGCGAAAACGGGACCGAACACCTCCTCGTCAAACGCGGGCATCCCCGGCCGGAC
>JAFGWU010000069.1 GCA_016936975.1 Bacteroidales bacterium
GGAGCGGTCATCCAGGCTTCGACCTCAACGGGTTCTTCGAAAGCAACCTCAAAGGGAGCGGTCATCCAGGCTTCGACCTCAACGGATTCCTCAATTGTATTCCCAAAAGGAGCATTCATCCATGTTTCCACATCTATCTCTTCCTCGTAAACGATCTCTAAATTGGCAGTAAGAATCGTCCTTGAAATGTTGGAAGTTACCGCATATTCTACCTCCACAAAGTATGCTGCAGGTCTGAAAAGCATTTCTTCATCAGCTTTCGGATAAAATCTTTCCTTAAAATATTCCACCAGGTTTTTGCTGAAATCTTTTAATTGCCCGGATGAATTTATGGAAAGGGCGAGCAGTAAAATCGATCCAACTATTATCCTTCTGGTTCTGCCGTTTGTTAAGGTTATGTTTTTCATGACTATCTTTTTGTTTTTGTTTGTTCTTTAATGTTCACAAGCTGTGCCAAAGATTATAAATATCAGAAAAACAAATTGATAGAAAACAATAAACATCATGTGAATTCAATAGAAAACGAACGGTGCTGTAACAGGGGTGTACGAATCTGTACATCGGTTTAAATAAAGCAAAGAGGAATGAGCCCTGGGGCGGGAAATTAAATCTGAACGGCTTACGGGGAGCTGTTTTATGCCCGCTCTTTACCACCCACTACAATGACAATCTCTCCCTTGATGGTTCCGGCTGAGAAATGTCCGATAAGCTCCTTCAGAGTTCCCCTGATGGTTTCTTCATGAATCTTTGACAGCTCCCGGGAGACAGAAACCGGTCTCTCCAGGGAAAAATGATCCCCGATTTGCTCAAGGGTTTTCAGCAGGCGATAAGGTGATTCATAAAAGATCATGGTCCGGGTTTCATTTTCAAGCTCCTTCAGTCTTTTCTGCCTTCCTTTTTTTTGAGGAAGGAATCCTTCGAAGATGAATCTGTCCATAGGTAATCCCGAGTTAACCAGGGCCGGTATAAAAGCAGTGGCGCCGGGAAGGGTTTCGATCTCGATTTGATGATTTATGCATTCTCTTACCAGGAGGAATCCGGGATCGGAGACGCCCGGCGTTCCCGCATCAGAAATCAGGGCAATGGTTGTGCCCGATAATAGTTTCCGGACAAGATGCTGAAGGGAATGGTGTTCATTGAATTTATGGTGCGACTGAATCGGTTTAAAGATTCCGTAATGTTTCAGCAGAACAGCTGACTTGCGGGTATCTTCGGCAAGAATCAGGTCAGCGGACTTTAGCACATCCACTGCCCTGAAGGTCATGTCTGCAAGGTTCCCGATGGGTGTTGGAACAAGAAATAATTTAGACATTGCCACTGCTGATAAAGCGCCTCCTTGCAAGATTTATGAGAATTTGAACACCTGTATGTTCCATGGTCTCCGGAAAACGGTTTTCAATGATGCTGAACGCCTCATTGAAATTACCGGAACGGTCAAGGTTCAGGATAATCCGGTTATACCCTTCGATATCCCCGTTAAAAAGTTCCTTAATGATGAAGAAGCGGTCGTTGATGCCAATATTTCTTGAGATGCTGTCAATAGGCTGGGAAGAGAGTTTGGACGTAACGTCTCCGGAACGTTTCAATCCGAGATTTTCATTCAGACTTGATTCCTTGTTAAATTTTTCAGCGAGGATTCCTGCCTCCTTCTTTGGCTTGTCAGCACTATCACTCCCTTTTGCACTTTCAGGTTTGCTCACGTTTTCCCCTGAGAGCTCACCATGCGGCTGATGAGTGGGTTCGCTTTTGTGCTGAGCGGTTGAGGGGAGAACCACTTCAGTTTCAACAGGAGGGGGCATTTCCTGTGACATGCCCGGTGCATGATTTTTCGCTTTTGAGGATTCAACCAGGTCGGATATACTATCTTCCTTAATCAGTAAAAGAATGTCATACACGTTTCTCAATTTTGAAAGGGCCAGGTCCAGTTCAATACCAGCGGGTTTGGGAGAATTTTGAAGGTTTCGGACCAATTTTTCTATATCTTGTATATCTTTAGTCAATATTTCTATTGTGTGCTTTATTTCCATCACAGTGTCCTTATTTGATTAAAACAGACTTTACAAAAGTAACGATAATCTTTAAGACTTTCTTATAACATGTTTCTTGAAAACACCACAAATAAATCGTGCAGCCAGGGATGGATCGAGGTCATCACCGGCTCGATGTTTTCAGGAAAAACGGAAGAGCTTATCAGGAGACTCAAGCGGGCTAAGTTTGCCCGGCAGAAGGTGGAGATTTTCAAACCCCGGATTGAAGTGAGGTATTCAGTGGACGAGGTTGTCTCGCACGATGAAAATGCCATCCTGTCCACCCCGGTCGATTCTTCTGCCAATATCATCCTTCTGGCCAATAATGTTGAAGTGGTGGGTGTTGATGAAGCGCAGTTTTTTGATGAAGGGCTGGTTGAGGTCTGCAATACCCTGGCAAATTCAGGGATCCGTGTAATTGTTGCAGGACTGGATATGGATTATAGGGGAAAACCGTTCGGTCCCATGCCCGGATTGCTTGCCACTGCGGAATACGTTACCAAGGTCCATGCCATCTGTGTCAGATGCGGAAACCTGGCCCAGTATACCCACAGGACCAGTCCCGATGAGAAGCTGATTGTACTGGGGGAGACGGATATATACGAACCTTTGTGCAGGGTTTGCTTTAACCGTGCCAGATCAGAAAAGAAGTAAACCGGATTATGCGCACAGATTTTACGTTGAAAAAGATTAGTGATATCCTGCAGGGAGCGCTTACAGGTGATGGGAATAAACCGGTCTTTTATCTCTCCATTGACAGCAGGACGATTTCCCAGACCAGAAATACGCTATTCATAGCTATCCGTGGGGAAAGGCATGATGGTCACCGGTTTCTGGAAGGTGTGTACCAGCTCGGGATCCGGATGTTTCTCGTTTCGGAAAAACCGGAGGTCAAATCTTTCCCGGGTGCTTCCTTTTGCGTTGTCAGGGATACACTTCAGGCATTACAGGTGCTGGCCGGAGCCAAAAGGGATATGTTTGAGGGAACGGTTTGCGGCATAACGGGCAGTAATGGCAAAACCATCGTCAAAGAGTGGATTTTTCAGTGCTTACGGGACTCCATGAAGATTGTAAGAAGCCCTAAAAGTTATAACAGTCAGGTCGGGGTGCCGCTTTCAGCCTGGATGATCGACAATTCGTATGATCTTTCTGTTCTGGAGGCCGGAATATCAAGGCCGGGAGAGATGAAGAAGCTTCAGGCCATTATCTCTCCGGATATCGGTATCCTGACGAACATTGGGGCTGCTCACCAGGAAAACTTTTTAGGGCTGGAGGAAAAGCTCAGGGAGAAATTGATTCTTTTCAAGGATTGCAAAAAAATCATATACAGGGAGGATGCATCCTTTGAAGGGGTCACTCCGGCTTCCTTTATAAAATCCTTCAAAGGGGAAAAAGTCGGTTGGTCATTGGACGGTGATGCAAAGTACCGTTTCAGGATTGAATCGCGGGGAGTTACCGGAACCTGTGTAAAATTGATGCAGCCAGAATCTTCCGGACCCCTCTTTACACTGCCGTTTCGCGATGACGCCTCCGTTGAAAATGCAATTCATGTAATCGTATTCATGGTTGAAATGGGATTTCCCGTGCAGTTTGCTGCGGAACGGATCAGTGCGGTGGAACCGGTCTCCATGCGGCTGGAATTGCTGAAAGGCATAATGGGAAGCGTATTAATCAACGACGCCTACAATGCGGACCTGGCAGGTCTGGCCTCGGCCATTGCCATGTTGGTCCAGCAGGAACCTTCGCGCGGGAAAGTGGTCATCCTTTCGGACATTCTTCAGAGCGGAAAAGAACAGGCTCATCTCTATTCGGAAGTGGCTGAATTGGTCCGGCTCCGCAGGATTGATCTATTCATCGGCATCGGCCCGGATCTGGTTGCCCATAAGGGACAATTTCAGGCAAACAGCCATTTTTTCAATGATACCGGCGATTTTATTCAGCATTTTAATAAAACCCTTCTGAGAGACAAGGTTATCTTGATAAAGGGGTCCCGTAAATTCCGGTTTGAGATGATAACCCGGGAGCTTCAGCAGCAGGTTCACCAAACCTCGCTGCAGATCGATCTGAATGCGATGATTCATAATCTGAATTATTACAGGTCGCTCCTGAAACCGGGTGTCAGGATCATGGTGGTAGTGAAAGCGCTTTCCTATGGATCGGGGAGCTCCGAAATCGCTTCCCTGCTCCAGTATCATCATGTCGATTACCTCGGAGTGGCCTTTGTTGATGAGGGCGTCGCTTTACGGGAAGCCGGAATTTACCTGCCGATAATGGTTTTTAATCCAGATCCCTCCTCCTACGAAACCATGATGGATTATCATCTTGAGCCCGAGGTTTACAATATGAAAGGTTTGGAGGTGCTTTCAGACCTTCTTGATTACAGGGGTGAAAAAAATTATCCGGTCCATATCAAGATAGATACAGGCATGCACCGGCTCGGTTTTGATCCTGATGAGGCCGGTTGGCTCAAACAGAAATTAAACACGGGGATCCTCCTGGTGAAATCGATTTTTTCGCATCTTTCAGCCAGTGAAGAGGCTGTCCACGACAGATTTACCAGGAAGCAGATTGAAATGTTTGAAAGGGTTTCAAATGAGATTATATCGGTCCTGAATTACAGGCCCCTGCGGCACCTGCTGAATACTTCGGGAATGGAGCGGTTTAAAGAGGCCCAGTTTGATATGGTCCGTCTCGGGATAGGGTTGCATGGGGTAACCCACGAAAAAGAGCTGGTACCGGTAAGTTCTTTCCTGACCAGCATTTCGCAGATAAGAAAAGTTAAGAGAGGAGAGGGGATCGGCTATTCGAGAAAAGGGACAGTCGACAGAGACTCCGTGATTGCTGTGATACCGGTAGGATATGCCGACGGACTGGACAGGAGGTTAAGCAATGGTGCCGGGTCGGTATGGGTCGCTGACCGGCTTGTTCCGATTATTGGTAATATCTGTATGGACATGACCATAATTGACGTTACCGGCTTAAAGGTGCAGGAGGGAGATCCTGTGGAAATATTTGGGAAGAACCACAGGGTCATACAGCTTGCCGAACAACTTGATACCATTCCTTATGAGATATTAACATCCATCCCCGACAGGGTAAAACGAATATACATACAAGAGTGACTATGAAGGTGAAGCTATCGGGTGTGATAATTACCTACAACGAGGAGAAAAACATCGCCCGTTGCCTGGAATCGATCAAAAAAGTGGTGGATGAAATTGTTGTGGTCGACAGTTATTCAACGGATCGGACCGAAGAGATTTGTCTCCGGTACGATGTGCGCTTTATAAAGCACACTTTTTACGGGCATATTGAGCAGAAGAACTGGGCCATAAACCAGGCAACCCATCCCTGTATTTTATCGCTCGATGCGGATGAGTGTTTATCGGAAACGCTGACCAAATCCATTCTTGCGGTTAAAAATGACTGGAAATACGACGGATATTATTTTAACCGTCTGACAAATTATTGCGGGAAATGGATCCGTCATACAAGCTGGTATCCCAGCAGGAAATTACGTTTATGGGATTCTACCAGGGGGGCCTGGGGCGGATTCAATCCGCATGATAAATTTATTTTGAGGAAGGGAGCCTCCCGAAAATTCCTGAAGGGTGATATCCTGCACTACTCCTACTATACCTTCTCGGAGCATATCGACCAGATAAACAAATTCTCGACGATCCTGGCAGAATCCTATTTCCAGAGAGGGCGGCGACTGTTCCTGATCGACCTGGTAGCCCACCCCCTTTGGCGGTTTTTAAAAGATTATATTCTGAAAGGGGGATTCCTGGATGGTTATTACGGCCTTGTGGTGAGTGTTAATTCTGCCCATGAGACGTTTCTGAAATATATAAAACTGCGAAACTACTACCTGGACTATACCAGAAGTCAGAGAAACGCCGTTTGTTTTTTCAACAGCACCCCTACCTGGGGAGGTGGAGAAAAATGGCATTTCGAGATCTCCAGAAGTTTTCATGCCAGGAACCATCCGGTTATCGTTTTTACAAATCGCAGGGCCGATCTCTGGAACAAGGTAGTCGAAGCCAACATTCCCTCCTATAAGATCAATGTCAGCAACCTGAGTTTCCTGAATCCCTTTAAAATTATCAGGATAAGCAGGATCTTGAAGAAAGAGCGGGTAAGGGTCATTATTATGAATTTATCTGCCGACATGAAAGTGGCCGGACTGGCGGCCCGGCTTGCCGGTGTCGACCGAATTATATACCGCAGGGGAAGCGCTATCCCCGTGCGGAATTCACTTTTGAACCGGTATCTTTTCAAAAATATTCTGACGGATATTATTGTCAACTCCTATGAAACAAAACGCACCCTGCTCACGAATAATCCTGATTTGTTTGATGCCAATAAGATCAAAGTTATTTACAATGGTCTGAAGTTTAATCAGTATGAGGGTCACATCCCCACGCCGCTTTACCATCGAAAAAATAACGAGATTGTCCTGGGAAATGCCGGAAGGCTGGTAAGGCAGAAGGGGCAGGAATTTTTAATTGACCTGGCCGAGGTGCTGAAGAAGAGAAATGCAAACTTCCGGATTCTCATTGCAGGGGAGGGGAAACTGGATATGCGGCTCAGAGAATATGCGAGGACAAAGGGTGTTGAGGACCGGATCGTATTCATGGGATTCCTGAAAGATATGAAGAGTTTCATGGACTCAATTGATATCTTTGTGCTCTCTTCACGGTGGGAGGGATTTGGTTATGTCATTGTTGAAGCGATGGCCATGGCAAAACCGGTGGTTGCATTTGATGTAAGCAGTAACCCGGAGATCATTGATGACAATGTGAACGGATACCTGGTCCCTCCGTTTGACATCGAAGTTCTTGCCGATAAAGTCATGGACCTTATGAAGGACCCCGGCTTAAGAGGTCAGTTTGGAATGGTCGCCCGGCAGACTGCACGCGAACGGTTCGATTATAACGAGTCGCTGAACAAGGTTGAGTCGTATATATTCGGACACTAGCCTGTTTTTGAAAACTCTTTATAATTTGGGTGTCCCTCCTTGAAATCCTCGAAATCAAACTTCCACCTGTCATGGGACCAGAGCCAATAAGCCGGTTCCTCCCTTATCAGGTTTTCCATCATCCGGACATATTTTTCCGTGATGACATAGGGCTCTTCATCCTTTGCGTTCTCGGTGATGAGTGTAAATTCTGCCTGGTATAAACCGCGCTGCACTTTTCTGATCGCCAGGAAAACCACAGCAGAGTTCAGTTTTCTCGCAATTTTCTCGGGTCCGAGGTAAACGGGAGAATAAATACCCATGAAACTGGTCCAGTACTGAATATGCTCCCAGATGGGTCGCTGATCAGATAGGAATCCTGATAATGAGAGGATGTTGTCTTTTTGAAGCTGCATCAGCGTACGGGCTATCTTATTCATGGGCACGGTAATGGATCCGTATTTGGATCGGGATTTCCTGATAAAACGGTCGAAATACTTATTCTTGAGCGGTTTGTAAATTGCCACGAACCGGTAATCAATAAGATTTTCAAAGTGGCTTAAGAATTCCCAGTTTCCATAGTGTCCGGTAACTGCCACAATATTCTTGTTTTTAAGCTTCAGATCGTTAACGAGCTCAGGATTCTTCAGGGTAAATAACCTGGAACTCCTCTTATAGGGGATGAAATGGATAATGGCTGTTTCGAAAAATATATCAGAGAAATGGCGGTAAAATTTAACCGCAATGGCTTTGATCTCTTTTTCCGGGAGACCTGGAAAGGCTTTTCGAAGGTTCTTAAACACTATCTTTCTGCGGTATCGGACCACGTGGTAGATGAAAAAAGAGAGGCATTCAGAAAGGAGGAAAATTACCCTTTTTGGCAGGCGGGCAATCAACCAGAGATTGATATATGCAAAAATATAAAGCAGGAATTTCATGAACAGCCCAGAATGTACTTTTTTAATTAACCCAGGTCACTGATCCTTTCGAGCTTTGTCAGGTTCAGGATGCGTATCTTTCGCCCTTCTATGGCGACAATCCCTTCCTGTGCAAAGTTGGAGAGGGTCCGGATGGCGTTGGATGTGGTCATGTTGGACAGATTGGCTATATCTTCCCTGCTGAGGTATATTTTAATGGTTTTGGCATCTTCTTCATAACCGTATGTGTCCTTTAAAAAGATCAAAGATTCAGCCAGTCTTCCCCGGATATGCTTCTGTGTGAGCGTTACAGTCCGGTCGTTGGAAAAACCCAGTTCTGTTGCAAAGGATTTTATGATGCTCATGCACAGCTCAGGGTTGCTTCTCATAACCCTGTATATACTTTCCTTATCAATAACACAGGCTATCGAATCTTCGATTGCTACGGCAGTAGCCGAATGATTCTCCTCTGCAAATAAAGCCCTGTATCCGATAAATCCAACAGGTTTGGCCATTCTGACTATTTGCTCCCGACCTCCAACGCCTTCCTTGAATATTTTCACTTTACCTTCGGAAAGACTCATTAATCCCAAAGGTTTATCCCCTTCTTTGAAAATGATCTCCCCCTTCTTATAGAATGCACAGGTATAGTTTTGTTTCAGAAATTCTTTTTCTTTTGGAGTAAGCACATTAAATACAGATTTGGGATTGTCAATACAATTATCTGCATTATAAGTCCTTTCCTGCATAACGTATTAATAAGTGGAACTATTTATGTTGAACAGCACACAAAAATAGAAAAAATAATGGAGTTAAGCCGTTCACTCCCTGTTTTTTGAATTGAGGGCTTAATATTTTGCAACGATGGGTATTCTTCTTCCGACCCCGAATGCTTTCGAAGAAATTCTCAATATTGGGGGGGTCTGGTACCGTTTATACTCATTCCGGTTAACCATTCTGATGACCCTGGAAACGAGGTCCCTGTCGAATCCCAGGGCGGTTATTCTGTAAAGATCCATCTGTTTCTCAATGAATAATTCAAGGACGGGATCGAGCAGATCGTAGGGCGGAAGGGAATCACTGTCTTTTTGTCCGGGTTTTAGTTCTGCAGAAGGCTCCTTAGTGAGGATATTCAGGGGGATGATTTTCTTTTTATGGTTGATGAACCGGGCCAGCCGGTAGACGTCTGTTTTGTAAACGTCTCCCAGGACAGACAATCCCCCCGCCATATCCCCATAGAGGGTTCCGTAGCCAACGGCTGCTTCACTCTTATTGCTCGTATTCAGAAGGATGTTTCCAAATTTATTGGAAAGCGCCATAAGCAGGGTGGCGCGGATCCGCGACTGGATGTTTTCTTCAGTGACATCCTCCTTGCTATCCCCGAAAAGGGGCTTCAGAAGCCGGACATAATCCAGGAAGAGCTCCTTGATAGGGATTATATCGTATTTAATTCCTAGGTTCTTTGCCAGTGTTATTGAATCGGTTATGGAATGCTCAGAGGAGTACTGGGAAGGAAGCAACAATACGTGGACCTTCTCCGGTCCTAATGCTTCTGCGGCCAGGACGGTGACAACAGCCGAATCGATTCCTCCCGACAACCCCAGGGTCGCGCTGTCAAACCCCAGTTTCTTAAAATAATCGGAGATACCGCAGACCAGGGCATCCCGGATCAGGTGTACCCTGTCGGGAAGGGCCCCGGAAACTTCACCCGGATCTTTACCGGATAGCCCATCAAGTGAAAAAGTAACAAAATCTTCCCTGAAGAATTGCAGTCGTTTCACGACGGTTCCCCCTGCGTTAATGACAGATGACCCACCCTCAAAGATCAGTTCCGTCTGGGCGCCGGCCTGGTTGCAGATAATTACCGGTATATTATGTTTCCGCGCTTTTTCAATAAAGATATTCTGCTTCACGGCCTGCCGGGAGTGTGAAAAGGGAGAGGCTGACAGGTTAATGACCAGATCGGGCCCCTCTTTTGCCAGTTCATCCATCGGGGAAATCGTGTAGAGGCGGCTGCGATAGAATTCATTTTCAAAAGGCTGCTCATCCCAGAGATCCTCACAAATAGTAACAGCTATTTTCTTACCACGGAAATGAAGCAGTGTAAAATCCCGGTTAGGTTCGAAATACCGGTATTCATCAAATATGTCATACGTCGGAAGAAGGGTTTTCCGGAATACCCTGACTATTTTTCCTCCTGACAGGAAAAATGCCGAGTTGTAAAGCATTTTGCCTTCGCCCCGGGGATTGATTTCCGGACCTCCAATAAGAATCCCGATATCCGGATCTGTTTCAGAAGCGAGTTTATCCATGGCCCGGTTACACTGTTCCGTGAACCCATGCCGCTCCAGCAGGTCCAGGGGAGGGTAGCCGCAAATGGCCAGTTCGGAAAAAACAACCAGGTCGGCGCCCTCTTTGCGGGCCTTACAAATGGATTCGCGGATCTTTTGAAGATTTCCTTCGAAATCGCCTATGGTGTAGTTCAGCTGTGCGACCGAAATATTCATGAGCCGGATTTAAAACTGAATAGCGATATGCAGAGATATTGCATTCAGATTGATATTGACTTTATCGTTCCCTGTCACATCCGTGAAGCCGGACGACCATCTTAAACCGCCGATAACTGCCGTTCTGCCCCCCAGTCGATAGATGGCGCTGATCCCTACGAAATAGTTGAGATTAAACAGATTTATATTCTCCCGGATGCTCTCGCGCTCAAATAACCGGTCGTCGGAGGTGGCATGGGCATTGATATTGATCATGGGCATAAATCCGCCCTGAAATGAGAAAGTGAGGTAACCCAGCTCTTCAGTTTTTAAGGTAAGTCCCAGGGGAAGATTCAGGTATTGCAAACGATGCTTCAGATTAGTTCCGGGTAACGCTTCAAGAGATTCCTCTTTGGCGATAAAGATGGTGGTATCGCTGTACAGCAGGTTTCCCCCTGTATTGTTTATTCCGATCGCTGCCATAAGGGCATAGTTGTCGTGGAAGAAATAGTTAAACTCAATACCTGTATTGATATGGAGCACCGAACCATTGGGTTCAATCTTCTCTTCATCGGAAGAAAACCAGGAAAATTGAGGATCGGCATAAACACTGAAACTGATCTTTTGGCCGTTAACATTAAAAAACATCGAACCCAGCAGTAAACCGAAGATTAATTTTCTCATATTACAGTTTTTGGATGTGTAATGAATGTTTTTCTAAATTTACCCTGTTGCAAAAATAACGTATTGAATTGATATACCATGGTCAGACCCATAATTATATGCGCATCTGTTATTTCATTGTTACTGGCAGTTTTCTGCTCCCGGTCCCCCCTTGAGGTGGATATCTCCGGAATAGAATATAATCTTGAGATTAAGCGTTTTGACATGGAGCTCCTGGATCTCAAACCGGATTCCATTGAGGATGCAATTACTGATTTCTATACAGCGTACGGGGATTTTTTTGATGTATACAATGTGCATGTGCTGAATATAGGGCCGGCTTCCCATCGCCGCTACCCATCCTATCTCTCCATGTTTATCAATGATCCCCTCAACCGTGAGGTAATGGAATATACAGGGCGTATATTCACTGACATGTCGGATATCCGGCTTCAGCTGGAAAATGGCTTCAAGAGATACATGGTCCATTATCCTGATTCTCTTCCCCCGGAGATAGTAACGTATGTCAGTGGATTCAACCAGGGATTGCTGATTGTTTCCAGGACTGTGGGTGTGGGGCTGGATCAATATCTTGGAAGAGATTGTGCTTATTATGATCTGCTTGGCATTGCCGAATACCTGCAGTACAACAAATATCCCGGGAGAATCCCTCCGGATGTGTTTTATGCCTGGGCAACGGCTATCCATCCCTATAACGATTCCGTTGATAATGTACTTAACAGAATGATTCATGAGGGATTGCTGCTTTACTTTACAAAGGCAATGCTGCCGGGGATACAGGATAGCACCCTTATGGGATTCACACCGGAGCAAATGATCTGGTGCCTCAATAATGAAAAACAGATGTGGACACATCTTGTGGAACATAAACTGCTTTTTTCTACAGATATTCTTGATATCAGGAAGTTGATCGACAATGCCCCCTATACCCAGTTTTACACGACAGATTCTCCGGGAAGAGCTGCAGCCTGGCAGGGTTGGCAGATTGTCAGGGCATATGCTGAGCGAAACTCAGGGATGAGCCTGCGGGAGATCATGGCCGTAACGGATTACCAGTCCATTCTCAGGCAGTCGAGATACAACCCCTGATCAGTTTTATCCGTGCACTGCCTTACGTGTTAATAAGCCCATAATGTTTCGGGGTTTTATTGCGGTCAGCGTCCCGGTGTTTTTCCCCTGGCCAGGGAGGCAAAAACTCCCAGCAGGCAGAGCACGGCAAAAATAATGAAGGTAGTACGCATGCTGGCGGTAAAAAGAGGGACAGACTCCCTGTTCAGCGTAATCTCTCCCATGAATATCTGGAGAATAAGGGTGGCTATTCCCATGCTGAACATCTGGCCGGTCAATCTCATTGTGCCGACCGTTGCGGAGGCCACCCCCAGGAATTTTTTCTCAACCGATCCCATGATGGCATTGGTATTCGGAGAGGAAAACAACCCAAATCCGATCCCCACAATGATCAGTGCCGTGATCAGATATCTTATGGAGGTTTCTCCATTCAGAAAGGCCATTAAGGATAAACCGGCCACGGTAACGGCCATGCCTGCTGAGGCAAGGTACCTGGGATCATATTTATCGGACAGGCGGCCTGAGATGGATGCCACCACGGCCATGACAACCGGCTGGGTAACCAGGATTATACCGGCATCCCGGGGCGAGAGTCCCAGTGATGATTGCAGGAAGAGACTCAACAGGAAAGAGATAGCAAAAGTAGTGGCGTAATTAATGAGTGCCGAAAGATTGGAAAAGGCAAACAACCGGTTGGATTTAAAAAGGCGGATATTAAAAACCGGGGAGGAGATCTTCAGCTCAAACAGGGCGAAGGCGACCAGACCCAGAAATCCGAGGACAGACAGAATGATGGCGTACGTTTCGGGAACCCTGGAGAATCCGAACATTAAGGCCGACATGGAGAGAATATAGATCAGGGATCCGGTGTAATCGAACGGTTCGCCGCTGGCATCGGCCCATTCATCCCGGATAAATATCCGGACACCAAGAATGACCAGGATCTGGAACGGGATGGTAAAGTAAAAAATACTTCTCCAGGAGAGATACTCCGTAAGGATCCCACCCAGGAAAGGAGCAAGGGATAATCCGATATATACTGAAGTAACGCTCCATCCGATCGCCTTGCCTCTCTGGTCCGGCGGATAGGCAGAAGTGATGATGGCTACACCTGTGCCAAATACCATCGAGCTCCCGATCCCCTGGAATATCCTCATAAGGATCAACATGCCGCCGGATGAAGAGAGTGCGCAAAGAAGCGAAGTGATAGCAATAAGGATGTTCCCGATGAAAAAGACTCTCTTTCTTCCCGCAATATCGGCCAGCTTTCCGAAAGGCAGTAAAAATACCGCCGATGAGAGAATGAAGGACATGGTTACCCAGCTCAGTCCGATGGCACTCAGCATGAACTCCTCTCCGATAGCCGGGAGGGCAATATTTATCGCAGCGCCGAGAAACGGATTGATAAAAGAAGTAATAATAATCAGGCCGAGTAAAGGTTGCCGGTGATGTACATCTTTCCTTTTCATACAGGGCTAAAGATAAAAAAACACCCGCTGTTGATTCTCCAGTGGGTGCGGTTTTTTTTACCGGTTGCCCGGACGGCAGTTAATTAAGGATGATGCCCAGCCCGAAATCTCCAACCCCGGTCACGGTCAGATCGGAGCCGCTGACAGCAAATCCGGGCCCCGTACTGATGTTCCAGTACCACCTGTTACCGATTATGCACTGGAATCCTATATTCCCTCCGAAAACAAATTGCAGGTCGGGAAAGTCGAGATTCAGTGGCATACCGATATACCATCCTGAATAATACTCCGTTCTTTTTCCTTTCAGTTTCCTGTCCTCCAGGTTAAAATAGTAACGCGGTTCTGCCAGGATACTGGGGGAAATCGTTGGTTTGAATTCATTTTCACCGGCTGTATTTGTTCCGATGAGAGAGGGCCTTATCGATAATCCTGTGGTGACGGTGAATTTTTCGCTCGCCGGTATCTCGAGCAGGAGCTTGGGGGAAACCAGGCTCACACGGCCGATCAGCTTCGGCGACGGTGGTAAAACGGGAAGAGGGGATTCGTCCTGAGATTTAAGTGGTATTATCATTAATGCGCATAGCATTGTCAATAATACGTGTTTCATGATTTTTCAATTTAATGGTTATTGAACGGAAATAACATTTCAAAAATCGTGCAAA
The DNA here is from genome assembly GCA_016936975.1 of Bacteroidales bacterium. Classification (GTDB taxonomy): domain Bacteria; phylum Bacteroidota; class Bacteroidia; order Bacteroidales; genus JAFGWU01. The sequence continues at coordinate 14,274 of JAFGWU010000069.1, forward strand.
TTATAATTTTGCACCGCATTTTTTACAGAACAGGGCATCCTCATCGTGTTTTTCATGTCCGCACTGAGGGCAGATGGTTATGTTTTTCTTACGTGTTTCTTTTACAGCCCGGCCGATCTCAACGGAAATGATCCCGGTGGGGACTGCGATAACAGAGTAGCCGGTAAGCATGGCCAGAGATGCAAGGATCTTCCCCAGGACGGTCATAGGAGCTATATCCCCGTAGCCGACCGTCGTGACGGTGACAATTGCCCAATACATGCCTTGCGGAATGGAAGTGAATCCGTTTTTTTCACCTTCGATCAAGTAAAGAAGGGTTCCCAGCACAAGTACAAAGGTTAGAATGGCACCAAAAAAGACCGTAATTTTGTAGATACTTGCCTGAAGTGCTTTGACCAGGATGGTCGCCTCTTTAAGGTAACGGCCGAGCTTGAAAACCCTAAACATACGCAGGAGTCTCAGGGCCCGGAAGGTAAGCAGGAAGGTGGAATGATGAAAGAAAAGTCCTGCATAGGTAGGCAGAACAGCCAGAAGATCAACCATTCCGAAGAAGCTGAAAATGTATCTGAACGGTTTTGGATGGCTGAAGATTCTGAGAAGGTATTCCATGGTAAAAACAATGGTGAACATCCATTCGATGATGGTAAAAAATGCAGGGCTGGTTTCCCTGACGGACCTCACGCTTTCCAGGATAACAACGGTTACGCTCAGCAGGATCATCCAGATCAGGATCACATCGAACAGTCTTCCGGCTTTCGTGCTGGTACCGAAAATGACAGTATATAAACTTCTCCTGATCCTGTTCATGACCGTCTGGGCAATGCAATCATTGTTGGAGGATATAATCTGCTAAAGTTCGGAAAATTAAAGAAAATATCTAAAAAAAAAAGCTGCCCTTCCGGAGCAGCTTCTTTTTTTTTGTAGTCCCGTGTCTTATTCTGGATGAATTGCTTCTACGGGGCAAACATCAGCACATGCACCACAATCAGTGCAGAGCTCCGGATCGATTACATAGATATCCCCTTCACTGATCGCCTCAACGGGACATTCATCGATGCAAGTGCCGCAAGCTGTGCATTCATCGGTTATAACGTAAGCCATTTTGTTAAAAATTTAAATTCTGAATGACTGCAAAGTTATATGCATTTTTTTCATAGGCAATTCTTCTTCTGTTGAAAAGTTTATTTTAGATGCATTATAAATTAAAAGGCTTCCTCGTTAAGAAAACGGATTGCAAGATAGGAAAGCAGGGATGCCCCGGTTTTGAGGGCCGACTCGTCGGCCGCAAATTCCGGAGTATGAAGCGGGGTCTCATCCAGGGCATCGGGAGGTTTGATTCCCAGCCTGAACATCGTGGCCGGATAGGCATTGGCAAACCAGGCAAAATCTTCAGCCGTCATTCTTCTTTCCAGTTCTTCAATATGGTCACTGCCCAGCAAATCGATGGCATAATTGCGTGCCAGGGATGTGACTTTTTCATCGTTAATAAGCACCGGGTATCCTTTGCGGATTTCAATTTCGCAGGAGCCTCCCATACTCTCGGCGATTCCTTTTGCTATTTTCCTGATCATTTCATGGGCCTGTTTCCGGTACGATTCATCCATGGTTCTGAAGGTTCCCTCCACCCGGACCTGGTTCGGGATGACGTTCACGGCACCGTCTGCAATGACCTTCCCGAAGGAGATGACCGTGGGCGTATGCCGTGGGGTTTTCCTGTTTATCTCCTGCTGAAGGGAGATGAGAATGTGGGAGGTCATCAATACGGGGTCATTGATCTGTTCGGGCATGGCACCATGTCCTCCCTTGCCCGTGACGGTAAGGTAAATCTCGTCGCTGGAGGCCATATACATTCCTGGCCTGAATCCTGCCTTACCGGTTTCCATTGACGGAAGAACATGCTGTGCGATGATGAGATCGGGTTTGAACCTGCTGAAAATGCCCTCCTCGAGCATCAAACGGGCGCCTCCGGGTATCTTCTCCTCCCCTGGCTGAAAGATGAAGAGGAGCTGTCCCCTGAGGGAGTCACACAGATCCTTCAGGATCCGGATTGCTCCCAGCAGCGCAGTCATATGTATGTCGTGCCCGCAGGCATGCATAACTCCGTTGTTCAGGGAGTGGATTTTCCTGTCTTCCGGTTCGGATATCGGCAGTGCATCCATATCGGCCCTGAGTGCAACGGTCCTCCCATTTCGTTTACCGCTGAGGCGCGCAAGAATACCGGTTTTGACATAGGGGAAATCGTATTCGATTCCCCAGCTGTTCAGAACGGACCTGATGGTTTCGGAGGTCTTGTACTCTTCAAAGGACAATTCAGGGTATCTGTGCAGAAGGGTCCTGATTCGGACCATTTCCCCGAAATGATATTCAGAACGTTCTTTTATTTGGTCTTTTAAATCCATAGCGTTTCAGAAGTCCAGGCTGAGGGATAAATAGAAAATTCTCGGTTGCACTTCCCAGTTCTCCAGTCCCCAGGCCCAGTCGAGGCGCACAAAATAGCCAAACAGTGCGGTCCTGACTCCTAGTCCATACCCGGCGACAATCGGTTCCCTGTTGGAGTTGAGGGTAATGGTCAGCGGTCCGTTTTCGATAATCTCTTCATTATAGGCATTTTCATCGGTAAACGGGTGGAGCCCGCTCCATGCCGCGCCGATATCTGCAAATCCGATAAACTGGAAGTTATTGAGGAAATTTGAACTCAGCGGGTGACCTAAAAGATATCTAAAAACCGGCCACCTCAATTCGGTGTTGAATACTGCAAAATTCTGACCATTCCGGATGTTCTGGCTGAATCCTCTCATGTTAGTGGCCACCGCCTGAAATGCATAATTTTTAGAGTAATCGATATTGACCGATTCGTCGAAGGTAGGGATCCGGTTCTGAAAAATATTGGTCCAGTTATCAACGGCCCCGAGGTAATAGATGAGAGGCGATCGTCCGAAGGACATGCTTCCGGCAAAACGGTTTGCCCAGATCAGGGTCCTGTGGATCCTGAGGTAGTGCCTGAAATCACCTCCCAGTACGTAGAGGTCGGACCTGGCTGTGTTGATCTGGCGGTAGGCTTCCCCGAAGAGTTTGAACCGCGTGCCGCTATAAAGATTGGTGCCGAGTGAGCGGCTATTGTCAAAAATCAGCTCTGCCTTCAGTCCGCCCCATACCCGGAGCAGGTTTTCTTCGTGGAGGTTATTGATATCCGTGGCAAGAAATACGGTGTTGTCGTGCCTGAAGGTGGCGGTCCCTTTCAAAGCGAGGACCTGGTTGAAGGGATACTTCAATGAACCCATCAATTCATGGGTAAAGGTTTTGATCCGCGAAGATTCGTAAGACTGGTTATTGAAAACCTGGCGGTGAAAGAGCAATTGCTTATCCAGGCGCTGTTTCAGGTTCTCAAAGCTCAGCAGGTACTCATTGCTGTTGAAATCGAGACCGAACCGGACCCCTCCCGTCAGACGGTAATCTTCGAACAGGTCGTTGGCCCCTACCATAAAGAGAAGATTCATCCCGGGATTATAGTAAAATGCGCCACCGGTGAATGCCTGGTAGGATTCATTCAGGAAACTGTAATCAATCTGATTCACCAGCCGGTTTGGATAAAAGGAAGTGTGGTAATCGATATACATTAATTGATCGGATTCTGCAGAGTCGAGTACAAGGTTGAGATTCCTTTCCCGGAGCTGGTTATTGTAATAATTCAGTTTTTCCCTTTCAAAGATGTAATTGTTAATGTCAATCTTGAAGACCTGTAACTGTATGGTGTCCCCGTCGATGACCAGCCGGTTGTTGGCGATATCCTTCATGGATACCACTTTCTTCTCAATGTGGTGCAGTGAGTCGATATTTATAAGGCGGCTTACATGCTTGTCTCTGTATTCGGTCGGCTCCAACTCATCCCCGTACTTCCTGCTGATTTCTGCCGGATAATTGTAGAGATGGTATCTGCCATCATAGAAGACAATTTCGGCAATTTCCCCCGACAAGGGATTGAAATCGTGGTACTCAATGTTCCTTTTGTAATTGGTCAGGGGATAGCTGTTTGCAAAGTACCGGTAATGGACGGCCGTGTCGACCATCAGGATGGTACTGTCGTATTCTGCGTAATAGCGATTGATGATCCCGTTCTTGTCGTTCAGGTAGATAAACTTGTTTTTTTCAAGTGACAGGGGCTGGGTGTGGTTGACGTAATTCCCTTCGGATATCCTTCTCAATATACTGGACCGGTTCTCAAAATCGTAAACAAACACCTTGCTGGTAATCGTGGTGTTGTTTTCAGGGTCGTTCTCGTTGTAAAGTGTGTCACTTCTCCTGTTGCTGATGAAGGAGATCTCCTTCATCCGGTTTGTAAAGGCGGGCTGGAAGTCATCCGCGAGGTCATTTGTTATCCGCTCACTGGTTGAGGAGGCGATATCAAAAACCCATATATCCGTCTGTCCATCATTTACAGCAGAAAAGACCAGTTTCCTGGCATCCGGGGAGAAATTCATGCTCAGGACCTTTTCAAAGAAAAAAAGATTCCTGGTGGTCAGCTCTTTGGTCTGGAGGTTGTAATAATTGATTTTAAGCAGGCCTTTTTCTTCCGTGATGAATCCAAGGATCTCCGACGAGGGGTGCCAGGCGAGCACGGGGCAGGAAATATCGGGGATCTGATCCAGCTTGAATCCCTTTTTTAGGATCGAGTGATGTTTTTCCTTTTCCACATCATATATCCAGATACGGTACTGGCTTCTCTGGTTGGTCACGTATGCGATGAAACGGCTGTCGGGGCTGATTTTTATATTCTGGTAGATCCGCCGTTTATGGGTACGTTTCTTGATTTTCTCTGAATCGGGAGGCAGTTTGAAGTCCTCATCGACAGAGGTGTAAAGTCCGAGATAATAGGCTGTCCAGTCGGAGGAGAGCTGTTTCAATTTGGAACCGAGAACGTAAAGGAACCCGCTTTCCGCATTTTTGTTGATTTTGGTGATGTAAAGAATCTGGGGAATGATGGAAGCCCCGTAGAGATCGGCAATATATTTCCAGAAGGCATGGCCGCCATACACCGCATCATCATCCTGGAGTTTGACCAGCTTATCATATTTCCCCGAAATGATCCCGTCCTTTACCCGGTTCTCCAGTTCATAATCCCACGGATTGGCTACAAAGGAAGTGAGCCCTTTGATATACCAGTCGGGCAGGTTGATCATGGTAGTATTGGTTACATTGTCCCTCAGCCCCTCCCCATACATAAGCTCTGTGATCAAAACCTCGCTGATGGCCGCACGGATCTGTCTTTCCAATTTGATATGATCCCCTTCGAAATAGAGGAATACCTTATTCTGAATGATCTCCGTAGTACCCCCGATATTGTATTCCTCCAGTCCTGTTTCCAGTCCAATATTGCTCTGCCTGTAATCCGACATTTTATTGTAGCAGATAAAGATCAGCCTGCGCTCCAGGTCATAATCGAAGAAACGCTCAATGAGGGAGAGCTCCTTTTCAACAAAATCTGCCACATAAAGTGACAGGTCTGTTCCGTTCTCATAGGAATAGACATCAAAACGGTCGAAGCGGTAGTATTTCCAGTAACGTTCGTTGAACTGCACCCGGTTTTTGCCGAAGGTCATCTTCAGCCCGTTGTAGAACTGGGCATGCAGGTTGTCTGAACCGCTCATTACCGGAAGCAGTAACAAAAATAACAGGAACCGTATGAGCGGTTTTTGCATCATAGTCAGAGCCCAAAAATAAGCATAATTCATGACACCCCGGATTAAAAGATCGGCCTGATTTTTGAGGATTTAAACAAAAATCATGCAACTATTCTGCACTTTTAGGGTATAATAGATCAATGAAAGGTTTGCAGGGTGAATAATTATTGGGAATTTAAAAACAATTTGTCCGCGAATTTCGTTTAATTTTGCATGCGAAAACAAAAAAGCAGAACAGGTATGAGAAAGAGTATTATTTTTTTTCTGGCTTTTGTCCTGGTGATTCCGCTGACGGGGCAGACGGTACATCCGCAGATTTCTTTTAAAACTACGGAATTTGATTTCGGGAAAATTAATGAGGAGAAAGGGAAGGTAACCCACAGTTTTGATCTGGTTAATACCGGCGGAGAGGTGTTGATGATTCAGAATGTGACTGCCTCGTGCGGCTGTACGGCTCCCTCATGGACCAAGGAGCCGATTCTTCCCGGCGGCACCGGTTTTGTCTCGGTAACTTATGATCCGACCGGACGTCCGGGAGCATTCAGAAAATATGTCATGGTTTATTCAAACTCCAATCCCGGAACCGTCAGGCTGAGCATATCCGGAGAGGTTATTCCCAAACCCCGCACCATTGAGGATGAGTACCGTTACGGGATGGGACCGTTACGTCTCAAATCGAATCACCTGGCCTTTGCCAATATAAGGAATACCGGGAAATCGGAAAAAAGCATGGAGGTGGTCAATAACTCGGATGAACCCATTACCATAGAATTCATTCGTATACCTCTGCACATCGACATTAAGGCTGAGCCGTCAACACTGAAGCCAAAACAGAAAGGGCTGATTGTGGCTACTTACGATGCCGCAGCCAAAAATGACTATGGTTTTCTCATAGACCGTCTGAATATCTCCGTAAATGGGCAGTCTGACAGGGCCTACAGCATGGTAATCAGCGCCAACATTGAAGAGGACTTCTCGGGCCTGTCGCCGGAAGAACTTGCCAATGCGCCGGTTGTCAGCATTGATAATCCGGAGTTCAAGTTTGGCAGCCTGAACCAGGGAGAAAGGGTGGAGCACGATTTCATTCTGAAGAATTCCGGTAAATCCGATCTGATTATCAGGAAGGTTAAGGCATCGTGCGGTTGCACGGCCGTAAATCCTGAGAAGAGTGTAATCGGACCGGGAGAGTCGATTGCGATCAAGACCGTCTTCAACTCAGCCGGCAAGGTAGGAACCCAGAATAAAACGGTTACAATTATAACCAACGACCCGAAGAACAGCAAACTGATCCTCTGGGTGAAGGGTGAGGTAATCAGACGTTAGACCTCGCCAAGAAGTTCTTCAATCCTGGTTCTGAGTTCATCTCCGGACAAATGTTTTGCCCTTATAATTCCTTTCCTGTCAATCAGTACAGAGTGGGGAATGGATGATACGCCATACAACTCGGCGCCCTTGCTGTTCCAAAACTGCAGGTCCGATATCTGCGGCCATGTGAGGCTGTCCTCCTCGATCGCCTTCAGCCAGCTGTCCCGGTCCCGGTCGAGGGATACCCCCAAGAATTCAAGTCCCCGGCCGTGATATATCTTGTAAATTTCAACCAGCTCCGGGTTTGCCCTGCGGCAGGGTCCACACCATGCTGCCCAGAAATCGATCAGCAATACGTTGTTGTCGTGTACATCTGAAACGTTCAGAATATTTCCTTCCGGCGTTTTAAGGCCGAAATCGACAAAATGCTTTCCTATGACGACCTGCTTCATGTTGTCGAGCTTCGAGGCAATGTATTTATACTCCTCCATGTGCCTGACCTTTTCATCGATCTTTTCCACCATGGCCGATAGTTCTTCAACGTTGTAACGGTAGAAAATATTCCGGAGGGCCAGTACTGCAGTAGGAGAAGCGGGATTGTTCACGATCTGGAGTGAATCATAATTATTAATATCGCTGTCGATCTGGTCAAGAAGATGCACCAGGCTGTCGGCCTTTGCCTGATTGTTCTCTATGGTGGCCATCCGGTAGGCCATGTAGAGCTCCCTCATCCTGCTGTTAAAATCCCTGAGTCCCTGTTCATAGGCAGTGAGGTCCTGCTGGGCTTTACCCGAAGATTTCACACTGGGCTCCGTCACGGACCCGGTCACCTGGTATTCCTCGTTTTCAACAAGAAGACGGATTGGCTGCCGCTCGCCTTCAACGGTCAGGAACATCATTTCAACCGCTTCCACTTCCCCGGAGAGGATGTTTTTCGATGTGGAATCGATTAGCAGGGAATCGACGGGGGTGTAATCCGATCCGCTCAACCTGTTGAGCTTAAGCATCTGGCCGTGATATTCCGGCATATTCAGTTCAATGGTAAATTCCGGGCTGGTTTTGCAGGAAACAACCACCAGAGGAAGGATCCATAAATAAAATATTTTTTTCATCTGTAAAGGTTTAAGTGTGCAAAAATAGATGATTTTTCCGGTTGACAAAATGATTTCAGACGTCTCTGCCGGATTCTGAAAGGATTTTCATAGCCGCCTGGAATGGGGTAATTCTGCCCTGGATGATCTCCTCCTCGAAAGCCTTCAGCCGGTTCTGAAGTGATTTGTTACTGAATATCCGGTTAAAGATCCCTTCCTTGATCGTTTCGTAAAACCAGTATTTTGATTGATCGCGTCGCTTCAGGAGGAGATAGCCATTTGATTCGGTGAGCTGGCGGTAATCCCGGATCATGTCCCATATGTCCCCGATTCCATTCCCGTTAAGGGAGGAGCAGGTAAGAACCCGGGGGTTCCACCCCGAGGGGTGGGGCGGGAAGAGGTGGAGGGCACCCGCATATTCGGCCTGGGCCCGGCTGGCTTTCCGGATATTTGTTCCGTCGGCCTTGTTTATCGTGATGGCATCTGCCATTTCCATGATACCGCGTTTGATGCCCTGCAACTCGTCACCGGCACCGGCCAGCATGATTAGGAGGAAAAAATCGACCATCCTGTGAACAGCTGTTTCCGATTGTCCCACCCCTACAGTTTCCACAAACACGGTATCAAAGCCGGCTGCTTCACAAAGGATGATGCTCTCCCGTGTTTTTCTTGCCACCCCGCCGAGTGTCCCCCCCGTGGGAGAGGGGCGAATGAATGCATTCGGATTGTTGGCCAGGTTTTCCATCCGGGTTTTGTCCCCCAGGATACTGCCTTTTGAACGTTCACTGCTGGGATCGATTGCCAGGACAGCCAGTTTTTTTCCCTGGCTGGTAATGTGCATTCCCAAGGATTCGATGAAGGTGCTCTTTCCTGCTCCTGGAACCCCTGTGATGCCAATCCTGAAAGCATTTCCCGACAGGGGCAGGGCGGCTGAGACAAGGTTGTCGGCCTCCTCCCTGTGCCCTGGGTGGGCACTTTCGATCAGCGTGATCCCCCTGCTCAGCATTCCGGTATCACCCGCCCGGATGCCCTCGAGTATCTCTGTCCAGGAGTAGTGTTTTCTGCTGGCCTTTTTGAATCGTTCCAGGGCTTCGCGGTTAACCGGTTCCTGCCGGGCGACTCCCCGGGATACACTCAGGGCTGAGCGTTTCTTATTTTTCTGCGGTCCGGGCATATTTCTTCTTAAAATATTCGTACGTTTCTACTTGGGAACGCACTTTCGGATTTTTGTTCCTGATTCTGACATTGTTCATCTCCTGGTCTATTTCGCACGCCTTCACGTTATCTGCAAGTTGAATATCAAGAATATCCAGCAACTCGCGGCGTGCATCCGGGTCGTAGACCGGGAATCCGCACTCCACCCGCCTGTAGAGATTTCGTTTCATCCAGTCGGCTGAACTCAGAAACACCTGCGGGTCTCCGTTATTGTGAAATATGAGAACCCGGGCATGCTCCAGGAACCGGTCGATGATGCGGATGATCCTGATATTTTTGCTGTAAGGTTTTCCCGTTTTCAGAATGCAGGACCCCCGGATAATCAGGTCAATTTTCACCCCGGCCTCGCTGGCCCGGTACAACTTCTCAACCATGACAGGATCCTGCAGTCCGTTCATCTTAAGCAATATGTAACCTTTCCGCCCCTGCCTGGCATGACGGGTCTCCTGTTCGATCAGGCCGGAAAAGACTTCGATCATATTGAATCCAGGGACCAGGATTTTCCGGAACTTCGGCTTGAAGTTCTGGTCCTCCAGGTGGCGGTAAAGCCATTTGACCTCTTTGACAATTTCAGGGTTGGAGGTAAAAAGACCATGATCACAATACTGACGGGCGGTTTTTTCATTGAAGTTGCCGGTCCCGAGGTATACCTGGTCCCCGAATTTCGAACCCTTCCTGCGGATAACCAGAGCCAGTTTTGCATGGACCTTCAGCTTTGGAATGCTGTATATAATAGATATACCAGCTTTGGTCATTTTACTGGCCCATCTCAGGTTCGCCTCCTCATTAAACCGTGCCTTCAGCTCCACGAACACCGTCACCTTCTTGCCGTTCTCGGCCGCTTCAATCAGGGAGTTCACCACTACCGAATGATCGCTGACACGGTACTGGGTGGCCTTGATCTCTTTGACCGTGGGATCAATGGCCGCCTCCCGGAGGAACCTCAGGAAATGCTCATAAGGCTGATAGGGAACACTCAGCAGGTAATCCTTTTTGCTGATCAAAGAGGCGATCATTTTCTTCTCAAAGGTTAAGGCCGGATTGGGGATAGGGGGGAGGTTCTGGACCTCAAGCAGCGGGGTGAGAGGGTTCGGAAATTCGAAGAAATCCCTGAAGTTGTGTGTACTGCCACCCTTGACCAAGATGTCCCTCGGAAGGAAAAATGTCTGGATCAGGTATTCAAGTAACTTCTGGGGCATCCGGCGATCATACTGGAAGCGGTTTGGCTTTCCGATGGAGCGCTGGGACCTTATGTGTTCAATCACATCAATGAGGTCCTCTCCTTCATAATCATCATATTCAAGGTCGGCATCCCGGGTGAGCTTGATGGAATAATAATCCTTCAGGAAATATCCGGGGAAAATTGCATCGATATGGCGCATGATAATATCCTCGAGGAAAATGATATGGTGTTTGCCGTCCTCCCTGGGCAATTCGATGAACCTGGGAATGTTATGGTCGGTGGGAAGTTTGAGGATGGCGTAACGCGGGGTATGCTGCCGGCCGGTTTTCTTGGCGCTGTATAGTTCGATGGCCAGGTAAACGTGACCGGTCTTGAGAAAGGGACGCACCTTTTTCTTCACGATCAGGACCGGCTGGATGGAGGTGAGAATGTTGGAATAAAAAGCTGATTTTATATACTCCCTGTGGGATTCTGAAAGCTTATAACGGGGGTCGATGAGAATGATGCCATTGTGCCGTAATTCAGGGATGATCTCCTCCTCGAAGATGGTGTGAAAGATGGTTTGCTGACGGGAGGCCACATCGTTGATCTTCTTGATGATCTCAGCCGGATTGACCTCCCTTAGTTTTTCCGGGGGAAATTCATTGGCGTGCCGGACCATATCCTTGTAGTAGCTTACGCGAACCTGGTAAAACTCCTCCATATTGTTGGAGTAAATAGCCAGGAACTTGATCCGTTCATAAAGAGGGAGGGTTTGATCCATTGCCTCCTGGAGAACCCTGAAATTGAAAGAGAGCCAGCTGAGGTCGCGGTTAAAATATTCGTAACGGGCCATAAAGAATATTATTTTAGCAAAAATACAAGAGTTTTATTTAAATTTAGGAAAAATCTGCAACATATGGACTTACTCTCCAATCCGGCGGTCGTCTGGTTCCTGATCGGACTGGGACTGCTGATACTCGAACTCATTCTTCCGGGCCTGCTGGTATTGTTCTTTGGAATCGGTGCATGGATCACCGCACTGGCCTGCGCACTTTTCAGGATCGATCTGAATGTGCAAATTGCCGTTTTTCTCGTCTCCTCCCTGCTGGGACTGGTCCTGCTCAGAAAGTTTCTGAAGAAGCGCTTTTTCGACAGGAAGAATACGGAGATTGAGGACCAGCTGGAGGAGTTCAAAGGGCGGAGGGCCAAAGTTGTATCTGATTTTGTGAACGGCTCGGGCCAGGTGGAGTTCAAGGGAACCATGTGGAAGGCGGAGAGCGGAGCGCCCCTGAAAAAAGGGGATTCTGTGATTATTACGGGAAAAGATAGTATTACACTGATTGTTAATCCAAATAAATCCCAGGAAAAATGAATGCAATGACCCTCGTTTATGCCGGTTTAATTCTGCTGGCACTGATTATCTTAATGTCTTCCATCAAGGTCGTTCCCCAGCGAAGCGCCTATATTGTCGAACGGCTGGGTAAGTACCGGACCACATTCACTGCCGGGTTCAACCTTGTATTCCCGTTCATCGATAAGGTCAGGTACCGTCATACCCTCAAGGAACAGGCGATCGACGTGGCCTCCCAGACCTGCATCACCCGGGATAATATCGCGGTGGAGGTGGATGGCATCCTCTATCTGCAGGTGATCGACCCGATGAAGGCTTCCTACGGAATCGATAATTACCAGTTTGCCTCCATCCAGATCGCACAGACCACCATGCGTAGCATTATCGGCAAGCTGGAGTTGGATCGTACCTTTGAAGAGCGGGAAACCATCAATAATTCCATTGTGGAAGCTGTGGATAAGGCCAGTGATCCCTGGGGGGTCAAGGTAACGCGCTATGAAGTAAAAAATATAATTCCGCCCCAGAGCATCAAGGATGCCATGGAGAAACAGATGCGCGCGGAAAGGGAGAAGCGGGCGGTTATTGCTGAATCGGAAGGGGAGAAACAGGCAAAAATCAACGTGGCCGAGGGGACAAAACAACAGGCTATTAAAGAGTCGGAAGGGGAGATGCAAAAACGTATTAACGAGGCCACCGGTAAGGCTTCCGAGATTGAACAGGTTGCCAGGGCAACGGCCAACGGGATCCGTGCCATAGCCGAGGCGATTAATCTCGACGGCGGAAGAGAGGCCGTGAACCTGCGAATCGCGGAGCAATACCTCGGTGAATTCGGGAAACTGGCCAAGGAGAGCAATACACTCATCCTTCCCACGGACCTGACCGATATTACCGGTATCATCGCCACCGCCACGAAGGTGTTTGATGTGACGAAGAAAAAATAATGCAGGCGCAATTCATGTAAGCGCAATTCATGAATTGCGCCTACGCCCCCCCCGCCCCCCCGCTATCTCCAGCCCCCCCGCACCCCGTTGATTGTTAATTTCTCGGAA
>JAFGWU010000001.1 GCA_016936975.1 Bacteroidales bacterium
AATTGCCCTCAAGGAGGGTGATCTCGAAACGGCAAAAGAACTGTTCACCGCCTCGCTGGCCGGAGGACCCGAAGTAAATTACAACCTGGGTATCGTCAAGATCATGGAGGGTGATTATGGCGCCGCCGTTAACTACTTCGGAAATACGCCTTCCTATAATGCAGCCCTTGCCCAGTATCTTAACAAGAATACGGATGCTGCCTGGAGGACCATTGTAAATCTTCCCGAGGAGAACCCGATGAGGTACTACCTGATGGCTATTATTGCCGCCGCACAGGATAAACCAGCCGTGGTTATGGAAAACCTGAAAAATGCTTTCGCTGTATGTGAAGATCCGGCTAAACTGAAAGATCGTGTATTGAATGACCTCGAGTTTGCCAAACTCTGGAATGTCCCCGGATTTAAAGAAATCCTTCCGTAAATCCTTTATAAAATAAATAAAAGCCGTCTCATCTATCCGGGACGGCTTTTTTTATGTTTCGTCTGTCAGTTCCCCGTTATTGAATCAGAACAATCGCCTCATCTTTCTGTACATTTCCCAGATAACGATGCCTGCCGCTACCGCGACATTCAAGGAGTGTTTCGTGCCATATTGCGGGATTTCGATCGAGAGATCCGATCGGTCAACCACCTCCTGTTGCACTCCTCTCATTTCATGCCCGAGCACTACAGCATATTTTTTTCCCGGATCAATCTCCAGCGATTCAAGCATGATCCCTCCTTCCACCTGCTCGACAGACATAATCAAATAATCGTTTCTCTTTAAATCCCTGATGGCGTCAACGGTTCTTTCATAATAGATCCAGCTGACTGACTCTGTGGCTCCCAGTGCCGTTTTATGAATCTCTTTGCTCGGGGGTGTGGCCGTTATCCCGCACAACATGATCGAATCCAGTCGAAAAGCATCGGCCGTCCTGAAAACGGAACCAATATTATTCTGACTCCTGATGTTATCCAATACGACTACAACAGGCAATTTCCTGGCTGTTTTATATGCGTCCAGATCAAGCCTGCCAAGCTCTTCATTAAGCAGTTTCCTCATCGCATCCCCTTTTTGACGAAATTACTCAATTAAAATTTGAGCCCGGTATGAAAAAACCCATATTTTTGTCACCGGTACCCTTAAATAATCCGATAAATGAATATTCATGAATACCAGGCCAAGGAGATACTCAGGCAGTTCGGTGTTTCCGTCCCTGCCGGTTATGTGGCTTTTACTCCGGAAGAAGCCGTTGAAGCCGCCCGCAGAATCAAAGATGAAACCGGTGCCGCTACATGGGCCGTCAAGGCACAGATTCATGCCGGTGGGCGGGGTAAAGGAGGAGGGGTGAAAATTGCCCGGTCCCTGGAAGAGGTCAAACAGCATGCCGGTTCAATTCTTGGAATGACCCTGGTCACTCACCAGACCGGACCTGAAGGAAAAATCGTTCATAAGGTGCTGATTGAACAGGGTATCTATTATCCCGGCGAAAGCGAACCCGACGAATTTTACATGAGTGTATTACTGAACAGGGCTACAGGGAAAAATACAATAATGTACTCCACAGAAGGAGGCATGGATATTGAAAACGTGGCAGAAAAAACACCCCACCTTATCTTCAGGGAGGAAGTTGAACCGGCAACCGGACTGCTTCCCTTTCAGGCCAGAAAAGTAGCCTTTAATCTGAATTTATCCGGGAAAGCCCACAAAGAGATGGTAATGTTTACCACTGCCCTGTACCGGGCTTACGAAGAATCCGATGCTTCACTCTTCGAAATCAATCCTGTTTTTAAAACCTCCGATAACAGGATCATGGCTGCAGATGCCAAGGTGAATCTCGACGACAATGCCCTCTTCCGGCATCCCGATTATATGGCAATGAGGGACCTGGCAGAGGAGGATCCTGCCGAAGTCGAAGCCGGACAGCATAATCTGAATTTTATCAAACTGGACGGGAATGTCGGATGCATGGTAAATGGGGCCGGACTGGCCATGGCTACCATGGACATCATCAAGCTCTCAGGAGGTGAACCCGCCAATTTTCTTGATGTAGGCGGGACAGCCAACGCCCAGACCGTTGAAGCGGGCTTCAGGATCATCCTCCAGGATCCAAATGTTAAGGTGATCCTTATCAATATTTTCGGAGGGATCGTCCGTTGCGACCGGGTTGCAGAAGGTATTGTTGAAGCCTATAAATCGATCGGGACCATTGAGGTGCCGGTGATTGTGCGACTCCAGGGAACGAATGCTGACGAGGCAAAGGTGCTGATCGACAGGTCGGGATTGAAAGTTCATTCGGCAATCACCCTGGAAGAGGCGGCCGGATTAGTTCGGGCACTGGTCTGAAAAGATCAGATAAGATGTCTGTCTCTTAAGGTCTTTTCCATCGCTTGCTGAAGCATAATTGCCTGATCCCGTGCTACCTTTTCAAACTTATTGGTCCCATCGGCATAAATGATCGAACGGCCTGCATTGACAATCAAACCGCATCGGTCGTTCATTCCGTATTTCGCAACATCCTCCAGCACACCACCCTGCTCCCCTACACCCGGAACCAGGAGAAAATGCTCGGGAATGATCCTGCGAACCTCCTTCATCTCTTCAGCTTTTGTGGCACCGATTACAAACATCATATTGTTAACATGCCCCCATTCCAGGGCTTTCCTTATAACCATAATGTAAAAAGGCTGACCCTCCGCCGCCTGCTGTTGCTGAAAATCCTTTGAACCCTCGTTGGAGGTAAGCGCCAGAATAATCGCCCATTTCCCCCGGCACTCAAGAAACGGCTGAATACTGTCGTAACCCATGTAGGGCGATACGGTTACGGCATCGAAATCCAGGGTTCTGAAATAAGCATTGGCATACATCTTTGAACTGTTCCCGATATCCCCCCGCTTGGCATCCGCAATAATGAAAATATCCGGATAGTGGCGGCGTATGTAATTTATGGTCATCTCAAGACTCATCAAACCGGCGGCACCCATACTTTCATAAAAGGCGAGGTTTGGTTTGAAGGCAACCGCGAGATCCTCCGTGGCATCGATAATATGCCTGTTGAATTCGAAAATCGGGTACTCCTTATCTAACAGGAACCGGGGAATTTTATTGTAATCCGTGTCCAACCCGATACACAGGTAGCTGCGCTTCTTCTGGATACTCCGGAACAGTTCTTCAGCATTCATTTTTTAGTCCTTGTCAATGACAGATTAAACCACCCCGCTCACTTTCAACCGTTCAGCATTTTCCGCCATCTGAAGTTTTTCTATTATTTCATTAAGGTCTCCGTTCATAACAGCTCCCAGATTGTACATGGTGAGATTGATCCGGTGATCGGTCATCCTGCCCTGTGGATAATTGTAGGTGCGGATCTTGGCAGAACGGTCCCCGGAAGAGACCATGGTTTTACGACTGGAGGCAATGGCATCGATCCTTTTCTGATATTCCAGGTTGTACAATCGTGTTTTCAACTCCTTCATGGCCTTATCCAGGTTCTTTAACTGTGACTTTTCATCCTGACAGGTAACCACTATACCGGTTGGAATATGGGTAAGCCTGATTGCCGAATAGGTTGTGTTCACAGATTGACCACCCGGCCCTGATGAACAGAATGTGTCCTTACGAACATCCTCCGGTTTCACTTCAACATCAAAATCCTCGGCCTCAGGGAGCACAGCAACCGTGGCGGCAGAAGTGTGAACCCGTCCCTGGGTTTCCGTTTGAGGAACACGCTGAACCCGGTGTACCCCAGATTCATATTTCAGCAGACCGTAAACCCCTTCACCGCTGACATTCATGATAACCTCCTTGAACCCCCCCACTGTTCCCTCGGTAAAACTGGTGACCTCAACCTTCCATCCATTATTTTCACAAAATTTATTGTACATCCGGAATAGATCCCCCGCAAAAATGCTCGCTTCATCCCCTCCGGTTCCCGCCCTGATCTCCATGATGGCATCCTTTTCATCTTCCGGATCTTCGGGCAGGAGCAGTAATTTAATCTCCTCTTCCATCGGCGAAACCTGCTCATTCATTTTTTCAAGTTCCTCCTTGGCCATCTCCCTCATTTCCGGATCCTTCTCTTCCGCCAGCATCTGTTTTGCGCTCCTTATATTGCTCAGTAAATCGCGATAACTATTGTACGCATCTAGAATCGGCTCAAGATGACGATACTCCTTGTTCAGCTCAATGTACCGCTTCATATCCCTGATAATCTCCGGATCGGTTATGAGACGCCCGACTTCATCAAATCGCTCTTTCACACCCTCAAGGCGGGATAAAATTATGTTTTCACTCATAGGTTGATAAAAATATGCTGCAAAATTAGTAATCTGCAGGAGAATCTTAATAGTGGAAAATACCGTTTTCGGTTTTAATGGTTAGCTTTTTCCCTTTCCCTGGTTCACAATAACCAATTATTCTGGCATCAACCCCATACCCGGCAGAAATGTCCACTACCCTTTCAGCAGAACGTTCATCGGTATATATCTCGAAGCGGTGCCCCATATTAAAAACCCGGTACATCTCCTGCCAGGATGTCCCCGACTCCGCTTGAACAATCCGGAACAGGGGTGGAACATCAAACATATTATCCTTGACAACATGAAGATTATTGATAAAATGAAGCACCTTGGTCTGAGCACCCCCCGTACAGTGAATCATACCTTTAATGGTTCCCCTGGTTTCAGTCAGCACCTTTTTGATAATGGGAGCGTAGGTACGGGTCGGAGATAATAACAGCTGACCGGCATCAACCGGTACGTCATCTATCTTTCCCGTCGGTTCATAACTCCCCGAATATACCAGTTCGTCCGGAAGGGATGGGTCATAACTTTCCGGATATTTTTGAGCCAGTGCCTTATAAAGCATGTCATGCCTTGCGGAGGTCAGTCCGTTGCTTCCCATACCACTGTTATATTGCTTCTCATAGGTGGCCTGACCAAAGGAAGCGAGTCCGACAATTAGATCCCCGGCCTGGATCCGGTTCTGAATGATCTCCGAGCGCCTTACCCTTGCTGTGACGGTTGAATCGACGATGATCGTGCGTACCAGGTCCCCCACATCGGCGGTTTCCCCACCTGTACTGTAAACCATAATACCCATGTCTCTCAGCTCCTTCAGAAACGCCTCCGTTCCGGCAATAATTTCCGATATAACCTCTCCCGGTATCCTGTTCTTATTCCTTCCTATTGTGGAAGAAAGCAGTATCTTATCCGTAATGCCCACACATAGCAGGTCATCTATATTCATGACCACAGCATCCTGTGCTATTCCTTTCCATACCGAGAGATCCCCGGTTTCCTTCCAGTATATATAGGCAAGGGATGATTTTGTACCGGCGCCGTCAGCATGCATGACCATGCAGTATTCGGGATCCCCTGTAAGAATATCCGGAATAATTTTGCAGAATGCATCAGGGTAGAGTCCTTTATCTGTATGCTGCAATGCCCGGTGCACATCCTCTTTGCCGGATGACACGCCGCGCTGATCATACCGTGAAGAGGAATTCATTAAAATCAGTTTTGGGGTATATAATCAGTTGATAACACCCTGAATTCTGTTCGCCGGTTAACCTGGTGAGCCTGCTCCTGCAGTTCGGGACTTGGCAGCTGGTTAATAAAATCCTCGGTAAGTACATCACCCAGCTTCAGGAATTCATAATCTTCCCGCACCTTTTCATCCACAACCTTGGGCTGTGCTTCTCCATATCCTTTGGCGCTGAGCCGGTCGGGTGAAATGCCTTTTGAGATAAGGTAATCAACAACCGATTGTGCTCTTTTTTGCGATAACTCAATATTGTCGGCCGGTAATCCCCGTGAGTCGGTATGGGACATCAGCTCAATCGTAACATTGGGATTATCGTTGAGGGTCTCAACCAGGTTATCCAATGAAACCATCGATTCTGGTCTCAGGTCCCATTTTGCAAAATCATAGAATATATTCGGCAGTTCGATTACCTGTGTGGTCGATGCGAGATAAATCGTCACCTCAAAATCTCTGCTTTGATCGAGCCCTTTCGTGGATTCCCGCACCTTGCCGCTCAGGTACCCCGGTTGACTGGCAATGAATACATAATCGGTATTTGGTTTTAACATAAATCTGAAGGAGCCCTCCTCGCCGGTTGTTGTTTCTACAGTAATTCCGTCACTGCTGACCGAACGGACCTTTGAACCTGGTAATACCCTGTCGGTGCGTTCGTCGCGCACCGCTCCAGTCACATTAAAATTGAGGGGGGGAAGCACAAAGGAGTAAATCTCATCATTCCCTCTTCCCCGCCTGGAAGAACTGAAAAATCCCCTTTCACTTTCCGCTTCAAAAACGATCCCGAAATCATCACCGGGCGAATTTATGGGAGGCTTCATATTTTCAATAATCCATCCCCCGGTTTCATCCTGCTCCGCTTTAAAGATATCCAGTCCTCCCAACCCGACACGACTGTCTGATGAGAAATAGAGTGTCCCGTCAGGATGAACATAGGGATACAGCTCATTTCCGGGTGTATTGATCGCCTCTCCCAGGTTTTCCGGTTCTCCCCATGGAGCATTGTCGGCAATCCGTGTAACTTTCCAGATATCATGTTCTCCTATTCCTCCCGGCAGATCAGATACAAAATAGAGTGTCAGGTTATCGTTTGAAATAGCCGGATGGGCAACAGTTAAACTATCCTCCAATATGTCCAGCGGCTCCGGCTCCTGCCAGGAAGCTCCGCTGCTTTTTGCCGCATAGATCTGACAACCCAACTGCTGGTTCTTTCCCTTTTTGCAGCGGGTGAAATAGAGGGTACTGAAATCGGAGGATATATTCGGTGTGCCGTCCTCAAATTCAGAATTTAAAGCTTCCAAAGGAACCGGAACGCTCCACTTCCCTTTCCGATCCATCGTTGTGGTAAAAATATCTGCAAAGTTTTGTCCTGTGGCGCCATGTGTTTCATTCCCCAAAGCATCTTCCCTGGTCGATGTAAAATACACCTCCGTAAACAACTCATTGACAAAAGCAGGACTGAAATCACGCTGCCTTGAATTAAAGTTTCGCATATCATCGACGATGTATCCGGTGGGATTCTCTATCCACTGTTTTGCCGCCTCACAGGATTCTATCCCTGTTGTCCCTCTCGGATCATCCGGAACCAGATCCCTGTATTTTTTAAATTCATCCAGTGCCTCATCATAATCCTCATTTATGAGCTTCATCTGTCCGTATCTCAAATATATGATTGGATCCTGGTACTCTTCCCGGATGGCTTTACCGTACCACAATTCAGACTGTCTTGATTCTCCGATAATTCTGTAACACTCTCCTATTTTGAAATATATTTCTGCTTTTTGTTCGCTATTGCTTACCCTGTTAAATGCATTCTTGTACAAATCGATGGCATTGTAATACTCCCCTGCTTCAAAGGCGGCATTGGCCCTGGAATCCCTCTGTTTTCGCTGCCCCTCAGCCGGGTGAAATATCAGAAGTGCACAAATAAGCATCAGATGAGTCAGGTAGGAATAAGTTCGCATGGTCATCCCTTTTAACAGTTTGGTAAAATTACTCTTTTAAATATAATAAAACGATGGGAAACGGTATTATCTTATCCGTAATAATGTAAAAAAGGCCTTCACGTTAAAAATCCGCAAAGGCCTGCAACCTATGAATCTATCAGCCTTAACTGATAAATAACAATTCACGGAATTTGGGGAGCGGCCATATCTCGTCGTCCACAACCAATTCCAGTTTATCGATATGATAGCGGATTAAGTCCAGCAAGGGAGCAACGGTTTTTGAGTAAGCTATCGCCTTTTCTTTTGAATCCTGGATCTTGTTGGCAACTTTCCGGGCATCCACCATATTGTTGACTTTTGATTTAATTTCAGTGATATGGTGGGATATCTCCTTTATCAACTCGGTGCGGTTTCCTGAAAACTCCGCATAGGAATCACCATATAACTCCTTGAGCTGAATGACATTTTCCAGAAGAATACTCTGGTATTTTACGGCAGTGGGCACCACATGGTTAATCGAAAGGTCACCCAGCACCCTGGCCTCAATTTGAATTTTCAAAGTATACTGCTCATAGAGTACCTCAACACGAGCCTCCAGTTCTCTCTCCGAAAAGATTCCAAGCTTCAAAAAAAGATCCTTTGACTTTTCGGAAATATATCCGGACAGGGCCTCCGGCACATCCGTAATGTTTGTGAGGCCCCTTTTTTCCGCTTCCTGAATCCATTTCTCACTGTAATTGTCTCCCTCAAACCGGATCGGCCTGGAGGCAATAATGTACTTCCTCAGAACCTGAAAAATCGCTTCATCCTTCTTGATGCCCTTTTTGATTAAAGCGTTAACCTCCTTATTGAATTCGATAAGCTCTGCAGCCACCGCTGTATTGAGAACCGTCATCGGGGCAGCAGGATTGGACGAACTCCCGACCGCCCGGAATTCAAACCGGTTACCTGTAAAAGCGAAAGGAGAGGTCCGGTTCCTGTCGGTATTGTCCAGCAAAATCTCAGGAATTCGTCCTATGTCAAGCTTCAGGGCTGTCTTTTCATCCGGGCTCATCTTCTTACTGCTGACCTGTTCCTCCAGCTGATCCAGCATCGCAGAAACCTCGGAACCCAGGAAGCATGAGAGTATGGCCGGAGGGGCTTCATTGGCACCCAGACGGTGGGCATTCGAAGCAGAAGCTATACTTGCCCTTAATAAATCCTGGTAATCATAAACTGCTTTGATCGTATTGACCACAAAGGTCAGAAACTGAAGGTTGGATCTCGGATTCTTTCCTGGTTTATGAAGAATTATGCCGGTATCTGTTGAAAGCGACCAGTTATTGTGTTTTCCGCTTCCGTTAATACCCTTGAATGGCTTCTCGTGAAAAAGCACCCTGAACCCATGGTGGCGGGAAATTTTCTTCATCAGATCCATAATGAGGACATTGTGATCAACCGCCAGATTGCACTCTTCAAAGATGGGAGCAATCTCGTACTGGTTGGGGGCCACTTCATTATGCCGGGTCTTTACCGGAATGCCCAGCTTGTAGGCTTCAAACTCCAGATCATGCATGAACGCCGACACCCTTTCCGGCACGGAACCGAAATAATGATCATCCAGCTGCTGATCCTTTGCCGATGCATGACCCATCAGCGTCCTGCCAGTAAGAGCCAGATCCGGTCGGGCATAATAGAGGGCCTCATCAACCAGGAAATATTCCTGTTCCCACCCAAGATTGGCCTGCACTTTTTTAACATCCTTGTCGAACATCCGGCACACTTCCGTAGCCGCCTTATCCACCGCATTGAGGGCCTTTAACAGGGGCGTTTTATGGTCCAGGGCATCACCGGTATAGGATATAAATATGGTTGGAATACTCAGGGTTTTCTCAATGATGAATGCTGGAGAAGAGGGATCCCAGGCGGTGTATCCCCTTGCTTCAAATGTATTCCTTATCCCGCCGCTGGGGAAAGATGAAGCGTCGGGCTCCTGCTGAACCAGGGCCTCACCGGAAAAAATCTCAACCACACCACCGTTCCGGTCCTGACAGATAAAAGCATCATGCTTCTCCGCCGTACCTCCTGTCAAAGGCTGAAACCAGTGGGTGTAATGGGTCACACCCCGCTCCATTGCCCACGCTTTCATTCCGGTTGCCACAATATCAGCCATTTTTCGATCAATCGGAGTTCCCCTGTCAATCGCTTCCATGACATGTTCAAAAGCATCTTTCGATAGATACTTCTGCATCTTTGCCCTGTCGAAAACATTTACCGCAAAATAGTCCGAAATCTTGTCCGAAGGTGGAGTAATATGCATTGGTTTACGTGAGAATACCTGCTCAAGGGCCCTGAATCGTATAACCGCCATAATGATTTATGCTTTGTAAGTTAAAAATGGGTTTATCGATACAAATATATATATATTTTGAATTAACCTATATTTTTATTAGGGTTATTTTTGATATAAATATATTATTATATGATTATACCCCTATTTTTTGTATGTATATTTAGTTTTTTATATCTTTTATTAAACCATTCCCATAATAAAGCTGGAGGAATTTTAGCAATCGTGCGCTCCCCCGTCTTTAAATAACAGTTGAATATTCTCTGTTAAATTCCTGCCGGGACCATCATTCGCCACCTGCTCAAACGCTTCGAACAGATGAAAACCTAACCCTGAAGGGAAGAGTGCATGAACCTGTCGATTTAATCCGAATCCCTGCTTCAGGATAAGGACAGGGGATTTGGTTATGGAAATAAATCTCCGGTATCCTCATCCGGACCGTATTATCGCGGTATTCGGATAAATGTTTGAAGAATTTGTTACTAAGTCTCTTCAGAAAAGTATTGGTAGAAGAGCGGTATGGTTTCTATGCCTTTGAAGAAATTAAATAGAGGGTAATTTTCATTGGGGGAATGAATAGCATCTGAATTTAAGCCGAAACCCATCAGGATGGATTTTATTCCAAGCACCTCTTCAAAGTCCGCTACAATGGGAATGCTTCCCCCGCTTCTTACAGGAATGGGTTTTTTCCCGAAACTCGCCTCAATGGCCCTGCTCGCAGCCCTGTAGGCAGGAAAATCGATGGGCGTAACGTATCCTTGTCCACCATGAAGGCTCCTGACCTCCACCTCCACCCCGGCAGGAGCGATAGATTTAAAATGCTCCTCGAACAACCGGTCAATTTTTTTTGAGTCCTGATTTGGCACCAGGCGCATGGATATTTTGGCAAATGCTTTGGAAGGAAGTATTGTTTTCGCACCTTTCCCGGTAAAACCCGACCATATACCGCACACATCCAGACTGGGCCTGATTCCTGTCCGTTCCGTGGTGCAGAAACCCTTTTCCCCCATAATCTCCTTAATGCCGAGTGATTGTTTATAGGCCTCCAGGTCAAACGGGGCCGCCGACATCTCAGCCCGTTCCTTGTCTGATACCTCCAGAACATCATCATAGAATCCCTTTATGGTAATGCGGTGTTCTTCATCGGTCAGAGAGGCAATCATCTTCGCCAGGATAATAGCCGGATTACCGACTGCTCCGCCGTACAATCCCGAGTGCAAATCCCGGTTTGGCCCGGTCACCTCAACTTCCAGGTAACTCAATCCTCTTAGACCTACTGTGATAGAAGGAATATCGGGGGCAATCATGGTCGTATCGGATATCAGAATGACATCCGCCTTCAGCATTTCCCTGTTCTCCAGACAGAATTTCTTTAGATTCGGGGAACCAACCTCTTCCTCGCCTTCAATCATAAACTTAACATTGCACTTCAGCAGGTTATTTTTCACCAGGTATTCAAAGGCCTTGACATGCATGAACAACTGACCCTTATCATCGTCTGCGCCACGGGCATAAATTTTTCCATCTCGTATGACCGGCTCGAAAGGCGGCGATTCCCATAACTCCAGCGGTTCAACCGGCTGAACGTCATAATGGCCATACACCAGGACCGTCTGGAAATGGGGATCGACCATCTTTTCACCAAATATTACCGGCCATCCGTCAGTTTCAATGACTTTCGCCCTGTCGGCCCCCGCTTCAAGAAGCGCGTTCTTTAAATATTCGGCTGCCCTGACCATCTCATTCCCGTTTTCAGGATTGGAACTGATGGAGGGAATTCTGATCAATTTAAATAATTCATCCAGAAAACGTACCTTGTTTTCTTCTATGTAATTTTTAACATCATTCATGGTATCTGTCATTTTAAGTTATTATTTCAGATTGTTTCATCTCCCGGTAAACCAGTTCCAGCTCTTCATAAAATGGTTCTCCAAATACCCTTATCAGCGGATCCTTCAGGAATCTGAAGACCGGCACTCCACGTTCCTTGCCAAGTATCCTGGCAGGTTCGCAGACACTCCACTGATGATAATTAAGTGCAATCCCATTCTTCATTTTATTGACCCTTATCG
Source organism: Bacteroidales bacterium (assembly GCA_016936975.1). Lineage (GTDB taxonomy): Bacteria > Bacteroidota > Bacteroidia > Bacteroidales > JAFGWU01. The sequence goes on from JAFGWU010000001.1 coordinate 11,866, forward strand.
GATAAAGATGACAGGAAACCGGTTTACGAAACGGTATTGCTCCCTCCTTATAAGCCTTCTCAATGGCGCACCTGGCAATATCACCTTCAAATATAACATAGGCACACTCTTCCCACCCGACGAGCGGTGTGACTTTATCACCGTCATTATCTATTACCCAGGCCCCTTTTTCAGCGACTGTCCTTATTCCTTCCTGTCTCATGTAAGGGTAAATGTCATGCAGGTGACTGGTTATCAGATCCGCTTCGCCATCTTCTAAAGGGGCACCTGAATCACCATAAACACAACAATTGCCATAACATTTCTCAAGATTGCACACGAAATGGTTCGTGAGTAATTCCCTGCTGACAATTATATCCCCTATCTGTATCATGAAACGTACTTACCAGAACAAATTTGCAAAAAAACCCTGGAAGTTGGCAGCTATTCTACAACATCTTAAATGTTAAAAAATCAAATTTGTCAAAATTGTATATTATTTATTTTCTGATTAATATGAATTTTTGAATAACTTATTTTGTTAAATATTAAACAAAATAATAAGTGTTGTGTTTATTGTCCATAATAAACTCTTAAACAATTTATCATGAAAACTCAAATTTTACGATTTAATGGTTTAATTTATCCCAGATTTCTGATGGGATTCACGATCACCTTAATCTCTCTTTTGTTTTCACTTCAATTGTCAGCTCAACAGCCTGCAACCGTGGTGAAAATAATTACCGACAGCCCGGCTCACACTACTCTTGAAGCCGCTGTCATTGCCGCCGAACTGGCCGATGACCTCTCGGGAGAAGGACCCTTTACCGTATTCGCCCCGACCGATGATGCTTTCGCAGCACTGCCTGCAGGTACTGTAGAGTCTCTGCTCCAGGACCCCACTGGGCAACTGGCTCAGATACTCCTTTACCATGTGGTAGGCGCAAAGGCCATGTCAACAGACCTCTCAA
>JAFGWU010000070.1 GCA_016936975.1 Bacteroidales bacterium
GAATGTTTTCGAACAGGAAGTGGCTGTGGAGAGCTGGATGACCGCGCCTTTTGAACTGAATGTTTTCGAACAGGAAGTGGCTGTGGAAAGCTGGATGACCGCGCCTTTTGAAACTGAAACCCTGGAAAATGAACTGGCCGTCGAAAGCTGGATGACCGCTCCGTTCGAAGTATCTGTCACGGCATAGGAACTGGTCGCCGAACAGAGGCTGTCCAACACTTTTTAAACCATATATACCATCCCGGCAGCCCGGCCCAAAGCCGGGCTTTATTTTTTTGCTGCCGGACCCCGGGTTTCAACCGTATCACCTATCAGTCCCATGAATATTATATATCGTGTTTTTATTTTTCATGGTAAAATGATTTCATCTTTAAAGATTTTCAAAATTAAACGCATGAAATTTAAATGCTGCGTGTTTATTTTTCATGGTATTTGTTCCTGCAAATGCATAGTTGAAATGAAATTCCCCACAGCACTTCATCATCAAGCATCTGTGCCCATTGTTCAGGTTTTTTTTTGTTGCTCCCGTCACGATTGGCAGCCGGGATCAATAAGAAGACTGGCCCCCTGGACCCTCAAAACAACACCCGCAGGCTCACATTCGGGGTGATGCCAAGGGTGTGCCGGGTAATTTGCTCTATCTCATTGTCCTCATTCACCTGGTAGTAAATGTTGAATACGTTCCGGCGGTTCAGGAGGTTCCATATTGAAACAGCCAGCTCCCCTTTTACCTTTCTTATCTCCAGGGTGTATTTACCGGACAGGTCCAGCCTGACAAAATCCTTCAGCCTGGAACTGTTTGGATCTTCATACACAATCTCATCACGTTCGTTCAGGTTATCCTGCGCGGGCCGGGTGAAGGGCCTTCCGGTCCGGTAACTGAAGCCGCCTGACACCTCCAGGTTCCCCATGGTATAACTTCCTCCCGCAGATAAGGCGTGCCTGACATCAAGGTTGTTCGGGAAGGTTGAAGGGGTGAACTCCCCGAAATGGTAGTCATTCCGGGCAAGGGTGCAGGTTACCCATGTGTTGGCCCTGCTGAAACGTTTATTTACCAGCATCTCTACCCCCCGGGCAACATATCCGCCAATGGAATACACGTACTGATACTGGTTCTGGAATCCCTGGCTTGGCGTGATGATCCCGCTCACCTCTTTCAGGTAGCCTTCCAGTGAGGCAAGAAAGCTGGCGCCCTCATACTGCACCCCTGCCGAGACCTGCTGACTGTACAGCAGGGGAACACTCCCGTTGTTCGACAGGACCCATCGCCGCTTTTCAACCCCCAGGAAGTCGGTTTGAAAATCAATCAACTGGGTGGTGTACTGACTTTTCCGTTCGGCCAGCACCTCCAGTGCAAAATGCCTGCCCGGTCTGTAGTTCAGAACAACGCGGGGCTCGAAGGAAAAACGGTTGAATTTTGCATACCAGTTGGTCCGTAGTCCGGTCCGCACAATTACATTCCGCAGCAGTTCATTGAATTCCGCTTCGGCATACAGGGCGTGAATTCGTAATACATCCTTCACATCCCTGTCGTAATCCGGCTTCCGGATATTATCCCGGTTCCGGATTCCCACCTCCTTGAACTGATACCCGCCCAGCAATTCAATGGTCCGGCTTATCCTGTTTTTCGATTCCATCTTCAACCCCCAGTCGATCACCTCGTTTTCCTGCAGGTGATATTGATTATCGGATATCGAAACGTTGCTGCCATCCAGATAATAGTTTGAAACAAAGGCACTCCATTGCGTGGTGTGGTTATCGGTCCAGGAGCGTGCATAGCTGAAGCTTGATAACAGGTTGTATTGCTTCAGGTGGCTCTCCCTGGTGTACACCGTATCCCTGATGGTAGCGCGTTCCTCATATTCAATATTGTTCTGATTGTTCAGGACACTGAAACGTATTTTATCCTTTTCCGAGATATCATACAACAACCTGGCACTGACATCGTAGAACGAGAAATCGTGGTACCGGTCCACCGTTGTGTCGGTCCCCGGCTGTGTAAGCATCACCTCGGTATGCTCAAAGGCCCTTCTGTAATAACTTTTGTAGGTGGGGGTCTTCACGATGTCATTGATGGAATGCCTGGCGCCCAGTATCAGGGAGAGTTTGCCGGTAACCGGGATCTTCGCAATGAGGTCGGCAGCCAGCATATCCAGGCCGGCGGAGCATTCAAAATCGCTTACGCCGTAATCCTGCTGTTGCATGTCAATGGTCCCCGACACCCCTTCATCATAAGATGCGCTGGTTCCGTTCTTGATAATCGTTGTTTTATGGATCAGGGAAGAGTTAAATGCCGATATCAGGCCAAAAAAATGACCGGTCTGGTACATTTTCACCCCGTCCCACAGGACCAGGTTCTGGTCGTTGGTCCCGCCCCGGGTGTTAATTTCCGAAACGGTTTCGTTCATGCTCTGTATGCCCGGCAGAATCTGTATAACGTGCAAAATATCCGGACCGGAAAGTCCGGGCAGTACGCCAAGGTTCTGCACGTTTAACTGAAGGGAACCATCATGTAATTTATCGATACCCCGGGAAATATAATTCAGTTTTACCTCCTTAAGAACCTGGATATCGGGGTCCATTTCGTAAAGGGCCGTATCGCTGTGCCAGTCGCCGGGTTCCAGGGTTAAAGGTTTATAGCCCACATGCCGGATGGTCAGAACCGAATCTGTTTCCCGGTTCACCGTGATTGAAAAAAAGCCGTTCTCATCACTTACCACGTGGTTATTTTCTGAATAAACCGCAGCAGCCGCGAGTTTTTCCCCGGTGGATTTATCTGTAATGGTGCCGGAAATCCTTACTTCAGGAATGTTTTTCTGAATGGCAATATAACGGGAATCTATTTTTTTAAAACGGAGATTGGTCTGTTCCTCCAGCTCCCGGAGGAACCCATCAAGGCTCAGATCCTTAAAGGAGATGGTCACAAAGAGACCCTCTATATTGGCATCGGCATAGGAAAATACCACGCTGAACCGTCTCTCAAGAACAATCAGAAGGCTGTCGAGGGGTTCAGCTTCCGGATTCTGGGCAAAAGAGCGGCTGCTTACAGCAGTAAGAAGAAATAAAACAACAAACAAGTATCTATTTACCTTCAACCGTGATTACGATTTTATTTCCACGAATATCGTAATTTAAATGCAGAGGGAGCGTAACCGCCTGCAAGGCAATCTCCAGATTGTCATGGGCGAAACTGCCGGTAAATAATTGATTCACATCGACACCCCTGGTTTCAACAGATACTTTATATTGTCTTTTCAGTTCATTGATTACCAAATTCAGCGGCACACTCCTGAAACTGCTCTCTCCCCGTAACCAGCCAGGTTCCGACAATTCTGAAAATCTGTAGGTCTCCTCCCTGCCCTTCACCACCCTGAAGGTCGCACGGGGCTGTAAGACAACCGAATTCTTGCGGGCCGACACCTTAACCGACCCGGCGTAACAGGTCACCTGGTAGAAATCTTCCCAATCCTTCACGGTGAACTCGGTACCCAGGACCGTTACCAATCCCTGCGGGGATTGGACAGTGAATGGCGGGCCGTTTTTTACTATAAAAAAAGCCTCTCCATCCAGCTCAATCGCCCTCTCCTTCTCCCATTTTTTCTCAGAATACCTGATACGGGAACCTGCATTGAGAGATACGAATGAGGAGTCGGGCAAATAAACCGCTGTTTGTTCCGAGATCCAGTTCCGGCCTTTTGAACCAGGATGAAAACGATGGTAGGAAAAATAACCGATTGTAAGGGCCAACACAAAAATGGCCGCTATCCTGAATACGGGACTGATTCTCTCATAAAACGGGACCGTTCTTTTATGATGGAACAGATGTCCGGACAGCCTGCCATATCCGCTTTCAACATCATACTCCGGGGCTTTGAAATGGTTAACCGCCTCCAGGAGCCTGTTTATTTCAGCATACTCCTCCGTGCTTTCAAATGCCTTTCTCTCTGCATCTGAAAGTTCCCCGGCAAGCCATTTTTTTATTTTATCCCCGTTCGTCATTTTTATTATCCTGCTTAAATAACAGATGAATGCCTTAAATTCCTACCCGGATGCGCTTCAAATTTTAGTCAGTTCAACTTTTTGCCTTAATATATTCAAGGCGGTGTAAATCCGCTTTTCCACTGCCTTGCGCGAAATCCCGAGCATATCGGCAATTTCCTGGTGCGTTTTCCCCTCCACCCTGTTCAGCATAAAGGTGACCCTCTGATCTTCCGACAATGCTTCCAGGGCTCTCTGCAGGCGATCGTGGTACTCCTTTTCTTCCAGGAGGAATTCGGGTGTTTCATTGGTATGATCCCCTGTTTTTTCCAGCCTGTAATTCAGTACCGTTTTTTTTCGTGAAATGGCATTAAGCATTTCATTGTTTGCCACGGTAAACAGAAACGACCTGGCTTTTCCGGGCAACACATTTTTGCAATTTTTCCAGAGTTTCTCGAAAGCTGACTGGACGATATCCTGCGGATCACTGTCTTCCCCGTATTTATAATAGAGAAAATTATATAAATCCTTCGAAACGGATTTATACAATTCGCTGAAGACCTTTTCGCTGCATACATTCTCTATGTCTGGTTCCTTATTCATTCCCAGTCATTTACCCGGTTACCTCCCTCTTGCTGATACAAGGATATAAAAAAAACCGGGAATCCGGGTAGGAGATTTCAAAATACATCTGTTTTATTAACGAAATGACAGACTGATAGTGCCGCAACCAATGAAAATAGCAAAAATCTGTATGCTCCTGTTACCCGTAATCCTGTTTATGGGCTGCCAGGAGGAATATGCTTTTGTCACGGAACCGGATGAGGATAAGGCATTCCGTTCCGGCGACACTCTCGCCGGCCTGATATCAAGGGTGACCCTGAAAGATGGTTCGTTCGATAACCTGATTGACAGGTGCAGTGAGATCAGCATCAATTTCCCCTACTCGGTCCGGATAAAGAATCAAACGGTTGACATTACCTCCCCGGATGATATTGAGAGGATCAGGCAGGAGTTCTATCCGTTCAATAATTCAATCATCATAAACTTTCCCGTCACTGTAACCTACAGTGATTATTCCGAAGCGGTTCTGCCGAACCGGGGAGCATTGCAAAAAATTCAGAATGAATACAATAAAAACAAAGAGGATGATGATATTGAATGCATTGATTTTATATACCCCATAGATATCAGCCTGTATGATACAAAATATCAGAAACCGGAATCCCTTCGCACCGGGAATGATAAAGAACTGCATTGCCTGTTTAAAAATAAGAACGATTTTATTATTGAAATAGGCTATCCGGTTGTGGTTGAAATCGCAGACGGAACCACTGTGAACATTCACAACAACCTGGAACTTGTAAGTGAGATTATCAATGCAATCGGGAGTTGTGATGAGCATGATGAAGTGGATTTCGGCGATGACAATAAGTCTGAGGATGAGTGATTATATATAAATAAGAATAGTAACCTTAAATTTTGTAATTATGAAAAAGATGAATTTGAAAATGCTGACCTTGCTGACCCTGGTTTTTGCAGTCGTTACAATAGGCTGCGAACAAACCGGTCAGGATGATCTGACTTCCGGGAAGATAAAGATCCTCTTAACTGATGCACCGTTCCCAACGGACCTGGTTGCTGAAGCCAACGTAGTGATCGATAAAATAGAAATCCGGAAGAAAGATAGTATAAATGATGGGTATCCTTTTATTACCCTTACGGATGAAGATATGGCCTTCAACCTGCTGGAGCTGACGAACGGCGTAAGTGCCGACCTGGTGGACATGGAAATAGAGGCAGGTTACTATGACCTGGTGCGTTTATATGTTTCCGAAGCCAGTATCAAGCTGATGGATGAAACGGTATACGATCTTTTCGTCCCGAGCGGAGCTCAGACGGGAATCAAGATCTTTATCGATCCGGCTGTTGAGGTTGCAGGCGGACTGACAGCAGAATTGATTCTCGATTTTGATGTGAGCAAATCGTTCGTGGTCCAGGGAAATCCGAACACTCCCGCAGGGATAAACGGATTTATCTTTAAGCCGGTCATAAAAGCCTCCAATGTATCCACCGCAGGAACACTGGCAGGAGTCGTTACGGATACCAGCAGTGTTGCCCTGAATGGAGCTGAAGTTAGTATCCTGGCCGCAGATACGGTTTACACCACCTCTTTTACCGATGAAGCCGGCGCTTACATGATAATCGGCGTGGATGCCGGCACATACGATGTCGCATATGCCATGGAAGGCTTCCTGAGTGATACTGTTAGGGGTGTGAAGATCATTGCCGGAAATGCCACCCATGTGGATGTTGAATTGGTTCCGGTCGAAGAAGAAGGCGAAGGCGAAGGCGAAGGCGAAGGTGAAGGCGAAGGCGAAGGCGAAGGTGAAGGATAATAAGATCAAGGATTACAGGCAGGCAAATAAGTCGTTATTTTAATGTTAAAAGGAGGAGGTTCTCTTAAAAGCCTCCTCTTTTTTTTACGGGCCGCCTTCCTCCTTCTCATCACAGGACTGGCCATCGGGTTTTCCCTGTCGGCTCTTTATGGGGCGATCCTTTTCGCGGGATTTTTCATCGATTTTGTCATCTACACCATCTGGCTTAAAAGAATTTCCGCCTGGTCCATTGTCTGGGGAGGGATCTCCGGGGGCATGCCGGTGCTGGCCGGAAGGGTCCTGGGGCTGGGTTCCGTTGACTGGATCGGGCTCCTGCTGAGCCTGGCCGTTTTGCTCTGGATACCCACACATATCATGACCTTCAATATAAAATATTACAAGGATTACGAGAGGGCAAGGATCCCGACTTTTGCCTCCAGCTATGGGCTCAAGGCCACCAGGGTCATCATTGCCTTCTCAGCCATCACATCGGCACTGGCCTTTGGCCTGGGGGCATTTCTCATGGGCCTCTCGTGGGGCTATCTCCGTGTGTTGATCATCATCGCAGTGATTTTAATCTCCTATTCCGTTTACTGTTTACTGAAGCCCGGTCCGAAGGTAAATTACCATATCTTTAAGATAGCATCAATCTATATGGTAATCGTTATGCTTATCATCATCCTCGGGGCTTTATTATAGAAGGAAGCTTATCCCTGGTATGGCCGGCATATCCGTCTTGGGGAGGATCGATGCTCCCTGCAGAAAACTGCGAGGAACCTTTAGCGGTCTGTGTCCACCGTATACCGAGGCAGTTTTAAAACCGCAACTGAATAGGTCCTTATCTTACAATAAGCTTGTTAAACCCTTCGCCAATGGCTGAAACGGTTTTCAATATATACATTCCGGCATGATAATCCGATAAATCAAGGGCAGCATTTCTGCCTGACAATGTTCCGGTTGAAATTTGTCTGCCGGACATATCATATATTTGATAACCCGTTACACCCGGAGGCAAATTCAGCCTGAACATGCCTGTGGAGGGATTCGGGTAAACCATCGGGCTGTTTTCTGAGATTTCGGAAATTCCGTTGACGGATGTAACTTCCAGTTCAAATAAATCAAAATTGAACCATGCCAGCTGACTTCCGGCAGAAGCTATATCATATCCGATTAACAATTTCTTACCTGCAGCTGATGCAGGTAATACTGTATTAAATTCATAATCCAGCCATTCTTTAGCTTCATTTATCTTATCAGAAGGAAATGGCTGGTCTAATATTTCGATCAGTTCATAACCTGCAGTATCGGTTCCTTCAAAAGTTGCGAACTTAATTATGACAGAGTATTGATCCAGAAGATCCTGTGCCCAGGAGTAGGAACAAAAAAATGTGACGGTTAAATCGAGCATGCCGTTTTCAACGGTTCCGGCGAGGTTCCATACAGTTTCATCAAGATTATACGCATAGGCACAATACTTACCATCCGGCACTTCTCCAAACTCCTTGACGCCTTCGCGTCCGCTATCCAAAACACCCGGTTCTGCCCACCATCCCGGTAAATTTCCATTCAGATAGCCATCAGTCCACAGATTATACTTGACGCTATCATCAGGTACTTCCATGCTTCCGTTTTGAAATGCCAGTTGGGAGAACAACGCATTGGTAAGCACAAAGCCTAACAACATTATAAACAGTAAAAGTTTTCTCATAGAATTATTATTTAAAGTTTATTATAGCAGAATAATTATAAGTAAATTTAAAAAAAACAAACAAAAATCCATATACCAGCTATTAAATGTAAAGCGGACAAACAATTAACCTGAATACAGCATAGTATACAAAATACCAGGACAAAAAGTGGCATGGTAAACAAAATCAGTATTGATTTAAACAGGGCGTGGTTTTCTTTGAAAAATTTTCATATTAAGATGAGGATGGTGAGCTCTTAATCTTGAATATTCCATACGATGGGAACATTTTACATAATAAATGAATAAAAAGATACACTTATCGGAAAACCATACTCGGTCACTTTCATCAAGTCTGAAAGTTGTTGAAAAATCTCTGTTGGAACTTGAAGCCATGTTGATAAACCAAAATAATTCATGCTGTAATGTGCTGGTGAAAGACGTTGATGACAAGACTATTGAAAACAATATCTCTGCAATTCAAGAGGCAAGAAATTACATCTGCGAACTGGCAGAAAAATATGGAACATCGCAGGATAAATCAAGCCTTCAGAGTGTCATAAATGCGAAAAGAGCCAAAATATGGGAAATCTTAACTGATTCACTAACGAGAAGAATAAAAGGTTACGGTACGTTTCCAAAGAAGTATGCGGAAGAATATGATTCGGATATCAATAAATTAATCGATATAACAAACAGGATAAAATAGTAACCACTTAATTTTAATACAATGGAAATCATTAATGTAAATGCATTGGAAATACTTGACTCCCGTGGGAATCCCACGGTAGAGGTCAATCTGACGCTTGAAGACGGGACTGAAGCCAGAGCAGCAGTTCCTAGCGGTGCTTCAACTGGTGAACGTGAAGCGTGTGAACTGCGTGATGGTGATAAGAAAAGATACCTTGGCAAAGGTGTCTTAAACGCAGTTGAGAATGTAAATACCATCATCGCAAAAGCGATTGTCGGGAAGTGCTTTGTAAGCCAGCGTGAACTTGACTATTCAATGATTGCACTGGACGGAACACCGAACAAGGCGAAACTTGGAGCAAATGCCATTCTTGGAGTTTCAATGGCCTATGCCCGTGCAGAAGCCCTAAGTTCAGGGGTGCCTTTATACCAGTATCTTGGCGGGAGCAATGCCCATTTACTTCCTGTCCCCTGTATGAATATCATAAATGGAGGAAAACATGCTGATAATAATGTCGATTTTCAGGAATTCATGATTGCACCGCATGGTGCTCCATCATTCACTGAGGCAATCAGGATGGGTGCAGAAGTGTTCCATACTTTGAAATCTGTCCTGAAGGGCAAGGGATATAGTACCGGAGTAGGTGACGAAGGTGGTTTCGCACCAGACCTGAAGTCAAATGATGAAGCCGTTGAAGTGATTCTTGAGGCAATAACAAAGGCTGGTTATAAAGCAGGTGATGAAGTGAGCATTTGTCTTGACCCTGCTGCAAGCGAACTCTGGGAAGATGGCAAATACAAATTATTCAAAAGTACAGGCAAATTCCTGACAAGCGATGAAATGGTGAAACTCTGGGAAAGTTGGGTTAATCAGTACCCGATTGTTCTTATTGAAGACGGATTGGCAGAAAATGACTGGACTGGCTGGGCAAACATGACGAAAACCCTTGGTAATAAGATTGAAATTGTAGGTGATGATTTGTTTTGCACCAACAAAGCAATCCTGACCGAAGGTATCCGGAAGGGAGTAGCCAATGCTGTGCTGATTAAATTAAACCAGATTGGTACTGTTACCGAAACACTGGAAACCATTGAACTGGCATATAAAAATTCGTATAACTGCTTCGTATCACATCGCAGTGGCGAAACCGTTGACAGTTTCATTTCAGACCTGACTGTTGCAGTTAATGCTGGTCACTTGAAGACAGGAAGCGGATGCAGGGGGGAACGTGTCGAGAAGTTCAACCAACTTATGCGAATTGAACATTCGCTGGGAAGTACTTCCAAATTTGCAGGGAAGAAGGCATTTAAAAATTTCTAATTCTCGTTGCCTGATTAAAAACTAATAAGGGAATATTTCTTATTTCATTATTTCACTCATGGCTTTGGCAATATCAAGGTAAGAATGCTTTGGTAAAGCAGGACCTGCTCTAAATATCATATTATCCATTTCTTTTTAATAAAGAATAAACTGGTATAAAATAATATGAAGCAAAACATTAGTACTAACGCCAAATCCAGGACTATGGATAATGAATTATCCCCTGTTATTGAGTACTTTAGAATATCAACTCCGTATGTAACAGGTAATAAATAAGAAAATGGTTGGATAAAAACGGGTAAAGCAGCAATTGGAATGAACAATCCACACAAAAAAATCATCGGAAAGCGAAAGAAGTTTGAATAGGTTTGTGCTTCGAACACTTCTTTGGCAGATACGGAGATGAACAATCCAAGCAGTGTTGAAATTATGGATAATAAAATTATTCCGATAACCAGCATCGTCCAGTTGGTGACCATAGCTTTAAAATACAGAACAGAAAACAATACTGGAATGATGCTGTTGAAAATTCCGAACAATATTGCACCTGTGATTTTTGCAACAATCAGTAATTCAATCCTGAGTGGTGCTAATAAAAGTCGTTCAAAAGAACGGGATTTCCTTTCAAACGTTATGGTTACTGACAGCATGGACGTTGTGCCAAACAGAATGGACATTGCTACTATCCCGCTAAAAACTTCTTCGATATGGAATGCTGTTTTGGTTTTTACAAACATCATCAGCATCCATGCGAACGGGAAGATGATACCCCAACTGATATTCGGGGGTTTCAGATAGTAATTCTTCATGTCCTTCAGAAGGATGTTCCAAAATGCGATATTCTGTTTCATTTCTTTTCTTTGTCTTTCTTCATCAGGTCAATTTCTATCCCTGTCAGCTTCACAAAAGCGTCTTCCAGTGATGGTCTGTGCAATCGTGCTTCAATAATGAAAATATTCTGCAACGATAAAAATTGCACAATGGGTGATATATCAATTGGTTTAATGCTGATAATTTTTATGGTTTTATCGTTTTTAAACTGGCAGTTCAGGTAAGTAAATTTTTCATTCAATTTTGCTGATAGTTGCGCTTTATCGCTGAAATTTTCATCGAGAACAACTTCTATGATGTGTTCATCTTTCGATTCGTTAATTAAATTGTTAACAGAATCAATCTTGATGATTTTACCCCTGTTCAGAAAAGCAATCCTGTCGCAAAGCCGTTCAGCCTCCTCGATATAATGCGTTGTCAGGAAGACCGTAGTCCCTTTTTCGTTTAATTTTTTAATCAAATCCCTTATTTGCCTGGCACTTGCCACATCAATCCCGGAAGTAGGTTCATCTAAAAATAAAATCTGTGGATGATGTATCAGAGCAGCAGCAATGGTCAGTTTTCGCTTCATTCCTTTCGAATAAGCCTTGAATTTTTTATTTGCCGCTTCATTTAACTGGAATGTATTGAGTAATTTTTTTGCTTTGTTCTCTCTCTCTTTTTTTGTAAGGCCATAAAGTGAACCACAGAAACACAGATTATCAAATCCACTCATTTCATCATACAGGTTGCTTTCATCAGCAACCACTCCTATGATTTCCTGTGCTTTTTTGATGCTTCTGGTTAAATCAACACCATTATAATATACTTTCCCGGAAGAAATTTTTGCCATTCCGATAAGCATATTAATGGTGGTGGTTTTGCCTGCTCCATTGGGACCCAAAAGTCCAAATACTTCACCTTTCTCCACCCGGAATGATATAGTATCAACTGCCGTGAAGTCGCCATATTTCTTTGTCAGGTTTTTTGCTTCTATTATGTTTACTTTCATCAATAGATGTTTCTCATTTACGGGAATAAAAGTAATGAATGTCTGAACACTATTTCAACCAATTATGTTTTAAATTAATACAATGGTATGGAACTGATTATTACTTGTCTGGTGGCATTTATTACAGCCATCTTAACATTTTTTTCCGGATTTGGTCCCGGAACAATTTTAATGCCCCTCTTTGCAATATTTTTTCCTGCAGAGATAGCAGTCGCTTTGGGTGCAGGGATTAGGTCGCTCCGCTCGCTGAGGCCCCTGAACCTGTCAAAACTACAATGAGCGGACTCAAATAGCTTTTTACCACGATAGCAGTAATTTTTGATATAGAAAAAGGCAAGGAGACAGTAAAACTCGATACACTCAGGAAAATTCTGAAAGTTTTGAATATTGAGATTCGATTAACAAGTCCATTACTCAATCATCAAATTCATGAAAATGAGAAAAGCTAA
>JAFGWU010000008.1 GCA_016936975.1 Bacteroidales bacterium
AACGCCCCCAAAGCCGGCACCTCCGTCGGTGATCTTACTGTGGAACACAAGCGGGATCCCATGGGCATAACGGTTCCTGTGCCCCGTTTATCCTGGAAGATATTCTCCGCGGAACCCGGGCAGATCCAGACTGCTTACCAGGTGCTGGCGGCCTCATCACCCGATAAGCTTTCCGAACGGAAGGCTGATATGTGGAACAGCGGGAAAGTGGAATCGGATCAAAGCATTCTGGTGGAGTATGGCGGCAGGGAACTGTTGTCCCGCGACAGGTGCTGGTGGAGCGTGAGGGTGTGGGACAAAAACGGCAGGTCTGGAGAGTGGTCCGAACCTGCATATTTCGAAATGGGACTGCTGAATCCCTCCGACTGGAAAGCTGAATGGATCACCTCCAGCCTCAGATTTGAAGAAGCGAGTCATCCGGCCCCGTTGTTCCGGAAGGAGTTCAGCCTCGGCAAACAGGTGGCTTTTGCAAGGATGTATGTTACGGCCCTAGGTTTGTACGAATGTTACCTGAACGGGGAAAAGGTGGGCGACCAGGTGTTTACCCCCGGATGGACCAGTTATGAACATCGCCTTCAGTTCCAGGTGTATGATGTAACATCCCTGCTACTTCCCGGAAACAATGCTGCCGGTATCAGGCTGGGAAACGGCTGGTACAGCATGTTCAATCCCAATACGAACAGGAGACAGGAGCCGAAAGATCTCCAGGCGCTTGCACAGATTGAGGTTGTGTATACAGACGGTTCATCGGAATGGATCGGAACGGGAGATGACTGGAAATCCTCCACAGGGGCGATTCTCAAATCGGAGATTTATAACGGGGAGGTGTATGATGCACGGCTGGAACAGTCAGGCTGGACCGAACCGGGATTCGACGATTCCCGGTGGGTCGGGGTGAGGGTGACCGGTGCCCGGAAGGATATCCTTATGGGGATCGTTTCTCAACCGGTAAGAAAGATAGAGGAGATCACGCCGGTGGAGGTAATCGTGACGCCCGGAGGGGATACCGTGGTCGACATGGGACAGAATATGGTGGGATGGTGCAGGCTGTTGGTGCAGGCCCCGGAAGGAACAACCATCACCTTACGGCATGCGGAGGTGCTGGATAAAGACGGCAATTTCTACACCGAAAACCTGCGGAGCGCAAAGCAGGAGGTAACCTATATCTGCAAAGGAGGAGGTGCAAAAGAAATTTATGAGCCCGCGTTCACCTTCCAGGGATTCCGTTACGTGGCCCTGTCGGGATACCCGGGAGAGGTTACGGAGGAGGTTATTACGGGAGTGGTTATCCACAGCGATCTGGAGCGAACCGGCACCTTCAGTTGCAATGATAAGCTGATAAACCAGCTTCAGCACAACATCATCTGGGGACAGAAAGGAAATTTCCTGGATGTACCGACCGATTGTCCCCAGCGGAACGAACGGCTCGGCTGGACCGGCGATGCACAGGTATTTGCACCCACGGCCTGCTTCAACATGAACAGCGCGGCATTTTTTACCAAATGGCTCGGGGATCTTGCTGCCGATCAGCATGAAGACGGAGCGGTCCCGCATGTCATTCCCAATGTACTGGGAAGGGGCGATGCCCACGGGTGGGCCGACGCTGCCACCATTGTGCCATGGACCGTTTACCGCTATTATGGTGATACGCGCATCCTGGAGGAGCAGTACGAGAGCATGAAGAGATGGGTGGAGTATGTAAGAGGAGAGGCAGGGGAGTCTTATCTGTGGAAACCCGTTACCACGCAGTTTGGCGACTGGCTCGCTTATGCCACCACCCGTTCGGATTACCCGGGGGCAACCACCGACAAGGACCTTACGGCCAGTGCTTATTTTTACCACTCAACACGGTTGCTTCAGAAAACGGCAGAGATCCTGGGAAAAGAAGAGGATGTACTGAGGTATGAAGCGCTGGCAGATCATATCAAAAAAGCCTGGAACAATGAGTTTGTCACACCCAACGGGCGCCTTTCCTCCAATACCCAGACAGCCTATGTGGTGGCGCTTTCATTCGGTCTATTACCGGAAGAGAGGGAGGCCCAGGCTGCGGAACGGCTCGCTATGGACGTCAGGCAGTTCGGGCATATCACCACCGGTTTCCTTGGAACCGCGGATATCTGCCACGTCCTCACAAAATTCGGTTACCTGGAGGAGGCCTATATGCTGATCTACAGGAAGGATTATCCTTCATGGCTCTATCCTGTCACAAAAGGGGCCACCACCATCTGGGAACGGTGGGACGGGATCAAACCCGACGGAACTTTCCAGAACGCCGGCATGAATTCGTTCAACCATTATGCCTATGGAGCAGTAGGAGACTGGCTCTACAGCGTGGTGGCCGGCATTCAATGCGACCCCCGAACACCAGGATTTAAAAAAATCATCATCAAACCCTGTCCTGGCGGAGGGATGAATGATGTGGAGTGCAGTCACGAATCACCCTACGGAACCATCAGATCGTCCTGGAAGATCGAAGAGGGTATGATGAAGCTGAAAGTGACCATCCCGCCAAATACCGCGGCGGTTATCTGGGTTCCTTCCACAACGGATGATTTAAAATGTAACGGGACGATCCTGGGTGATCCGGAGCGCCTGACAGAAGGTGATTATGGTTATCATTTCCTGAAGGCGGAGAGAGGCGCGGGGGAATACCTGTTTGAAACAAAATTATAGACTATGCGACCCAATAGTTCACCAGGCATCTTGAGGACCCCGGCCGGTGAGCGCCTGCAGTCACTGGATACCCTCAGGGGATTCGATATGGCCATGCTGGTGGGAGGGGCCGGGATCATCATCGCCCTTGCCGGAGCAACCGGCCGGGGGTGGATAGAATCCCTCGCTCACCAGATGCATCATGTGGACTGGGAGGGATTCCGGTTTTATGACCTGATATTTCCACTCTTCATGTTCGTCTCAGGGGCGGCCATCCCGTATGCGATTCATTCCAGGCTGGAAAAAGGGGTGAAGAGGCCCCTTCTCCTGCGGAAAATATCCATCAGGTTCCTGTGGCTGGTGGTTTTCGGAATCCTTTATAATGGTGCCCTTCAAAGGGGCTTTACAGACCTTCGGTACGCCAGCGTGCTGGCACAGATCGGGTTCGGATATTTCTTTGCGGCCCTGATTTTTCTCTATTCATCGCATATCACGAGGGCGTTTTTCTGGCTCATTGGAATCATTGCGGGGGTGGCAATCCTGCAGTTATTCGTTCCGGTACCCGGGTACGGTGCAGGAACGTTTGAACCGGCCACATCCATGAATGCCTGGCTGGACCGGCTGCTGATTCCCGGCCGGCTCTATGACGGGGATTTCGATCCGGAAGGGGTGTTATGCATGGTATCGGCTGTGTCGGTGACCCTGATGGGCGCTCTTGCCGGTTATATTATCAGAAGCTTCCGGGTTACTCCGCCGAAAAAGGCACTGTTTATTGCATTTGCCGGTGCCGCCATGGTGCTGCTGGCCCTTTTGCTCAGCCCGGTTTATCCTGTCATCAAAAAGATGTGGACCGTAACCTATGTGTTGCTTACAGGAGGTATCAGCGCCCTTCTGCTCGCACTGTTCTATTTCCTTATTGATGTCAGGGGATGGAAAAGCTGGACACTCTTCTTCAGGGTTTTCGGAATGAACTCGATCACCATTTACATGGCCGACAGGATTATTGATTTTCATGGCATCAGCCATTTCTTCCTCAACTGGATCTCTGTTCATTTCAGCGAAAAATGGGGGCCGGTCTTTATTGCCTGTGGCATCCTGGCGCTTCAATGGGCCCTGGTTTATCTTCTCTACAGGAAAAAAATATTTTTAAGGGTGTGATGAAGCCGGATATTTACTATTTTGCGGCATGACGGTTCTCTTCAGCAAATGTCAATAATTCATAACCATATGCAATAAAAATCCATACTTATGAAAACATCACGTCGTCAATTTCTTACTTCATTAAGCATGCTGGCTGCAACCACGGCATTTCCCGTCGGTGCATTCAGCTTTGGTGCAAAGGAAAAACTGAAAGTGGCCCTCGTCGGAACCGGGATCAGAGGGGTTGGCTTCTGGGGCAGGCGGCTCGTTGAGAATTACTCGGATATCCTGGAATTTGTCGGTCTCAGCGATATGAATCCGGGCCGGCTCGAATATGCCCGGAATTACATCGGGGTGAACTGTCCGGTTTTTACCGGCTTTGAAGAGATGATCACACAGACCCGTCCCGACCTGGTCATCGTATGTACCAAGGACTCGACCCACCATGAGTTCATTGTCAAAGGACTTGATATGGGCTGTGATGTGCTTACCGAAAAGCCGATGACCATTGACGAACAGAAGTGCCAGGAGATTATCGATGCGGAAAGGCGCACGGGGAAAAACCTGATTGTGGGATTCAACTACCGCTGGAGTCCGTACAACACTAAAATTAAGGAATTGCTGTCCCAGAATGTCATCGGGAAATTGACCTCCGTGGACTTTCACTGGTACCTGAACACCTATCACGGGGCATCCTATTTCAGGAGATGGCACGGCCAGAGAGAATCGAGCGGAACGCTCTGGCTCCACAAAGCAACCCACCATTTCGATCTCCTTAACTGGTGGATCAACTCCGATCCCTTTGAGGTTTTTGCATACGGCGACCTGGAGTACTACGGCATCAACGGGCCTTTCAGGGGGGATAAATGCCGCACCTGTCCGCATAAATCCGAATGCCCGTTTTTCTGGGATATCACCAGGGATAATCATCAGATGAAACTTTATGTGGAAAATGAACAGTACGACGGATATATCCGGGATAACTGCCTCTTCCGGGAAGAGATCAATATCTATGATAAAATGTCGGCACAGGTTAAATACCGGAACAATGTGATCCTGAACTATTCCCTCACCACCTATTCACCACTGGAAGGGTGGCGGGTTGCATTTAACGGAACGGAGGGAAGGGTTGAGGCATGGCTGGATATCCCCTACCATAAAGAGGTCGCGGTTAGTCAGGATGAACTGCACAGGGCGGAGATGGACCAATCGGCTCACCAGGAAGAGCAATCGGAACCCATTATTACCCATAAGCTCTGGAAGGATTTTGAGGTGGTCAGGGTGCCTTTTGAAAGAGGCGGACACGGAGGGGGAGACCGGCGCATGCACGATAAGATTTTCAAAAATCCCGAAATGGACGATCCATTTGGAAGGGCTGCGGGGAGCAGAGACGGAGCGATGTCGATTCTGATTGGTGTGGCCGCCCGGAAGTCCATCGAATCGGGTGAGCCCGTCCGGATTGCGGAACTGACCGATCTCGAACCGAGAAAGATCAGGATCTGAATCAATGTATAACCCCCAACACCCAATAATCAATATCCACCTGGTCATTGGGTGTTGCGTGTTGATTGTTGATTATTGATCCCCCGTCCGGAACTTGCTCAGCAATTCCCTTACCAGTTCGATGCTTTCGATATAGAAGGAAGCTTTGGTGGTTTTTGTTCCCACCTTTACAGTATAGGCATCCACTTTGGAAAGGGAATCAAACGTATATTCATCGGTCCAGTCATCCCCGACGGCAAATATAAAATCGTACTTTCTATCGCCCATTTTCTGCAATGCGGCCCTTCCCTTGTTTATACCTGAATATTTTATTTCAAGAACTTTATCCCCGTCCATGATCTCAAGGTTCAGGTTGGAGACCAGGCTGCGCAGTTCATCTTTCAGTTCCCAGGCACGCTGGATGCCCAGGTCGGGATCTGCTTTCCGGTAGTGCCATACCAGGGAGAAGTTTTTATATTCAATAAACGACCGGGGGGTATGGTCGACATAATATTCGAGAAGGGGTTCGACCGATTCCATCCATTTATTATCGATCAGCTCGATCATATGCCAGTCATTACCCGGTTCCCTCAGCCAGACGCCATGCTCGGCAATGAAATGGATGTTCCAGGAGGGGTCGAACCAGCGCCCGAGGGTCTCCTTGTCCCTTCCGCTGATAATAATAACGGTGTTTTTCTTATCGGCAGTCAATCCTTCCAGGATATGATAAAGTTCCTCATCCGGCCTGGCCTCTTCGGGATTCTTTTTGAACCATGAGAGGGTCCCGTCATAATCCAGGAACAGGATGCGTGATGCGGCCTTTTTATAGGCCGCAATGATCTCATGCATGCGGGTGGAATTGATCTTTTTTGTGAGCGTATATTCCTGGAGTTCCTTTACGCTTTCCAGGCTTTCTATAAACTCATTGGCCCAGCGTTCCACCGTGTACTTTGAGAGCCGGCGGTTCATCACCTCGTTGCGCCTGATCTGCTCATCCTCCTCCATTTCAATGGCCTCCCTCAGGGCATTGATCACTTCCCCGAGGTTATTGGGATTTACCAGAAGGGCTTCGTGCAGCTCTTTCGAGGCCCCTGCCAGCTCACTCAGGATCAGAACCCCCTTCCCGTTAAACCGCGAGGCTACAAACTCCTTGGATACGAGGTTCATTCCGTCCCTGTAAGGAATGATCAGGGCGATGTCTGAAAGGGCATAGATATCGGTTCGCTCCTCCAGGGAAAACTCCTGGTTAAGATATCTCACAGGGGTCCATGTGATGGTCCCGAAGTTGCCATTGATCCGACCGACCAGTTCGTCGACCTTGCTTTTTAACTCGAAAAACGATTTGGTGGTTTCTCCTGAAGGAACAGCCTGAATGATGAAAATTACCTTTTCGAGGTACCGGGGATAGGTCTGAAGGAACAATTCAAAAGCCTTGAGCCGCTGGGTAATGCCCTTGGTATAATCCAGCCGGTCAATAGAGAGGATCAGCTTCAGTTCATTCCCGGATTGCCTGAAACGTTCCATCTGTGCCTTCATCCGGGAGCCCTTCCTTTCCAAATCCTGCGTCTTTTGTGCCTGTTGTTTGAACCGTTCATAATCGATGCCCTTTGGGAATACATCTACCTTTAGAGTGCGTTCCCCGATCTGGATCCGGTTGAAAACGGTATCATATCCTAAAAGCCGCCTGACACTGCTCATGAAATGCCTGACGAAGTCGTAGATTTGAAATCCGATCAGATCGGCACCGAGCATGCCCTCGATCAGTTCGGCCCGCCAGGGCAGCATCCTGAAAATCTCAAAGGAGGGGAACGGACTGTGTATGAAAATACCGATGGTCGCTCCGGGATTCTTTTCCCTGATCATGCCGGGCAGGAGCATCAGGTGATAATCGTGGATCCAGATGATATCCCCCTCTTCATAGAGTTCGAGAATTTTTTCTGCATAGAGCCTGTTGACCTTTTCATAGGCCCTCCAGGCTTCATCATTATAGGCAACATTTTCCGTGAAATAGTGAAACAGGGGCCAGATCGTGTTCCTGGAAAAACCATGAAGATGCAGATTCAGGTCATCTGTACCGGGAAAAAGCGGAATGCAATCGAACGCCTCCAGTTTCCGTTCAAGGCTTTTCTGCTCGGAAGGGGTAAGCTGACGATTCTCTATTTCGGTTAATCCGATCCACTTCGGGTTGTTGGCCCGGTAAAAGTCCTGCAAACCGGAAATAGTCTGTTCATCGGCCCGTTCAATTTTAAAATCCTTTTTGCCCTCGTAAATATGCACCGGCAGCCGGTTGGAAGCAAGAATCAACTTTTTCATAATTCAGGTGTTTGATAAAAAAGGGTATCAATCAGAAATATTTGAATGCTTGCATAAAAATAAATATCTTGACTACCAAAATATTTTTAATATACACAAAATGAACCACAATCCAAATTTTGACGCGGTGATATTCGATCTCGACGGGGTGATAACCCAGACGGCACTTGTGCATGGGTCCGCCTGGAAGAAAACCTTCGACGGGTATTTGAAGTCGAGGGAGGAGCGTTTTGGAGAACCGTTCAGGGAGTTTACCCATGCCGGGGACTATCTTCCTTTTGTGGATGGGAAACCGAGGTACAAGGGGGTTGCCTCCTTTCTGGAGTCGAGGGGGATTGAGATTCCTTACGGAGACCCGTCGGACGACCCGGATAAGGAGACTGTCTGCGGGCTGGGGAACCGGAAAAATTACCTGTTCAATGAGGTCCTGAGGGAGGAAGGCGTTAAAGTTTATGAAAGCACCGTGGAGTTGATCCATGAGTTGAAAAAGGCCGGAATAAAAATCGGCGTGGCTTCCTCCAGCAAGAACTGCAAGCCGGTCCTGGAGGCAGCGGGATTACTCGACCTGTTTGAAACCCGGATCGACGGGGTTGTATCTGCCGAGATCGGTCTGCATGGCAAGCCTGAACCGGATATTTTCACCACGGCGTGTGACCGGCTCGGGGGTGCTTACCACCGTTCGGTAGTCGTGGAAGATGCCGTGTCGGGAGTGCAGGCCGGGAAAAATGGGAACTTCGGACTGGTGATCGGTGTGGCGAGGGAGGATAACCGGAGGGAACTTCTGATCGGTGGCGGGGATATCATTGTGGAAGACATGGGGGAGGTCAGCCTGGAGCGGATCAATGAGTGGTTTGCAAAAGGATTGAAAGAGGAGGGATATACCCTCAGGTATTATGATTATGATCTTACCTCGGAGCGTTCCAGGGAGGCCCTTCTCACAGTGGGCAATGGTTATTTCGGAACACGCGGGGCCATGGAGGAGAGCAGGGCAAACGATGTAAACTACCCGGGAACCTATATATCCGGGCTCTATAACCGGCTCACCTCAAAGGTCAGCGGACGGGAGATCGAGAATGAGGATTTCGTGAACATTATCAACTGGCTCCCCGTGAAGATGAGGGTGAACGGAAGACAGTGGTTTGGATTCAGTCCCGATCCGACCATGGAGATAGTCGAAATTGAGAGGATGCTGAATTTCAGGAATGGAGAGCTGACCCGCGAAATGGTGCTGAAAGACAGTCAGGGACGCCTCACAAAAGTTGTATCCTCCCGTTTTGCAAGCATGGCAGATCCCCACAGGGCGGCCCTGCGCTATGCCGTAACACCTCTCAATTATTCGGGCAGGATCGATGTGCGAACCGAATTACGCGGCGATCACCTGAACGCGGGAGTGAAAAGGTATAATGATCTGAACCAGAAACATCTTAAGCCAACTAAAGAGGAGGCGTCAGACGACAGGGCCCTGCTGGTGGTTAAAACAACTGCGTCAGAACGAATCATATCCGCAGCCTGCAGGATGCGGTTTTATTCCGGCAGTTTCATCGAACCGGAGCAGGAGAGCAAATCGTCACCCGGAAAAGTGAGCCATATATACAGTGCAGAGGTCGGGAAAGGGGAGGAGCTTGTGCTTGAAAAACTGGTGTCTGTTTACACCTCAGCCGATCCGGGCGTTCAGGATCCCGTGGCTGAATCTGCCGCAAACTGTTCAGGAATGACCAATTATGAGAGTCAGCTTAAGGAATCTGAAGAAAGCTGGGAGAAGATCTGGAAACGGATCGACATCATCATTTCCGGTGATCGGGCGGTCCAGAAGCTGGTGAGGCTCCATCTTTATCACATGATGGTAACGGCCTCCCCGCATCATGCGGAACTGGATTCGGGGATCCCGCCCCGGGGATTGCATGGAGAGGCTTATCGCGGGCATATATTCTGGGACGAGCTCTATATCCTGCCGCTCTATAACATTCATTTCCCCGAAGTGGTGCGGTCTGTTCTGATGTACCGCTACAGGAGGCTTGATAGGGCCAGGGAGTACGCCCGGGAGCATGGCTGCCGTGGAGCGATGTTCCCCTGGCAGAGCGGAAGCGACGGGCGCGAGGAGACCCAGGTGATACACCTGAATCCCCTTTCCGGGGAGTGGGGCGATGATTATTCCTCCCTCCAGCGGCATGTCTCTCTTGCCATTGCCTTCAATACATGGAATTATTTTCATATAACGAACGATGCGGGCTTCATGCAGGACTACGGGGCGGAGCTGTTCCTGGATATTTGCCAGTTCTGGGCGAGCATGTGCCGGTTCGATCCGGATGATGGGCGGTATCACATCGACCGGGTGATGGGACCGGATGAATTTCATGAAAAAATGCCCGGGTCGGATGAGGGCGGACTGACTGATAATGCCTATACCAATATTATGGTCAGCTGGCTCCTGGAACGGGGATTGCATCTGACGGGGATAATGGATCAATCCCGGAAAGACCAGATTCTGGGCAGGCTGTCGATCGATAACGAAATGCTCTCTGAATGGGAGAAAATCAGCAGGGGCCTCGCTTTGCATATCTCTGAAGAGGGCATCATAAGTCATTTCAAAGGGTATTTCGATCTCATGGAACTTGATTGGGACGACTATCGCAATAAATATGACGATATTCACCGGCTCGACAGGATCCTTAAGGCTGAAGGAAAGTCGCCCGATGATTATAAATTATCGAAACAGGCCGACCTGCTGATGGCCTTCTTCAACCTGGGAGAGGAAGAGGTTACCCGGATTGTCAGAGGATTGGGTTATTACGTTCCGGATGATTATTTCAGGAGAAATTTTGATTATTACATCAGCCGGACTTCCCATGGATCCACTCTGAGCCGGCTGGTTCACGGAAGGCTCGCCTTCAGACTCGGAATGCACGGGGAAGGCTGGAAACTCTTCCTGGAAGCCCTTAAGAGTGATCTGGTCGACATACAGGGAGGAACAACCGGTGAAGGTATCCACTGCGGTGTCATGGCCGGTACGGTTTACGAAGTGATCTCAACCTTTGGAGGAGTCAACCTGCGCGGAGAACAGCCTGCTATAAATCCCGATCTCCCGGAACATTGGTCGAACCTGGTATTCAGGTTCTCCTTCAGGAACAGGGATTATCATCTATCCATTACCGGGAGGGAGGTAAAATGTTCCGTAACAGGTCAGGTTAATGAGAAATTAAAAGTGACGGTTTACGGTCATGAAACGGAACCCGAGCCAAACAGGGAACAGATGAGTGCCAACCATTAAAAGACTACATTATGCTTGGAGATATCCTGCTGATTAACGACATGCACAAGGAGGCTGCAGAAAATATTAACGAATATGTGATGAAGGACCTGGAAAAAAAGGAGGAGCGATACCGCTATATTGTGGGAATTTCCGGAGAATCGGGTTCCGGAAAATCGGAGCTGGCTCATGCGCTGGGAAAACGGTTAAAGCAGGAACATATCAGGGTTAAGGTGATCCATACGGATAATTACTATAAAATTCAGCCGCTTCTTCGCGAAGAGTGGAGAAGGAATAAGGGGTTTGACCGGATCGGCATCGACGAATACGACTGGGTCAAGATTAGAAAAACCATCAGGGATTTCAAGGAGGAACAGGAGTGCATGATCCCCTGCATCGATTTGATACCGGAACAGGTTGATAAGCTGCTGACCGATTTCAGCAAGATCGATCTTCTGATCATGGACGGACTCTATGCCATCAATGCCCCTGATATCGATCTGAGAATATTTATTGATCTGACATACAAGGAGACCAAAATCAACCAGATCATCAGGATGAAAGAGGCCCTGACCGATTTCAGGATGAGCATCCTGGAGCGTGAGCACAGGGCTGTAAGCTCCCTGAAGCCCGTTGCAGACCTGATTATTGACAAAAGCTACCAGGTTGTGGAGGCCGGACAGTATGACTAAAAAACTGCTATGAAGCATCTCGTGAAGTTCCGCAAAAAAACATAAATTTACCGGGGATAATAATCCTGAAATGTGGTGATTGTTTTTGATTAAGTAACACTTTCTTAACGTGGGGGATTTTCATATTCCAACGATTTATCTGAAATTTGGCAGTTCAAATTACAGAAGTATTCTATTCATGAAATTTATTATTCATTAAAAATCTGTTCATATGAAAAAGTTTTACACAGTAACTATGATGTTATTTTTCCTGGTTTCCGTGATTTCTGCACAGAATCTGGTATTAAACCCGGGTTTTGAATCATGGGATAATGCTACCACACCCACTGATTGGACCCATGTGGAATCAGTTGACCAGGAATCAGTCGAGGTGCATTCCGGCACCTATTCAGCAAAGCATACCGGGGGGACAAAAGACCTGGGACAGACGATTCCCGTTACAGGAGGATTGACCTATCATCTCAGTTTGTGGTATAAGGTTGCTTCTGGTGATGGTTCCGATGCAAGGATCTGGTCATACTGGCAGGATGAAGGAGCGAATCTGAATGATAATGCAGCTGAGCTTCGGGGACCGAATAACAGTTATTTACCAGGTTCAACGGAATGGCAGCAATATTCATGTGTGGTAACTGCCCCTGATACGGCTACTGATTTATACCTGGAGGTCAGGACTTACAGCGGCGCGGTAGTTTACTGGGATGATTTTCTGCTGGAAGAAACCGCAGCGGATACCGAACCCCCTGTTTGGACCGCCGAATATCCGAAAGTAATCCCGTCCCATCAGCGTGTGGGGTTTGCGCTGGTTGCCAGTATGGATGAACCCGGAGTGGTCAGTTATGTGGTGGTGCCCGATGGTTCGGCCGCACCCTCCGTGGCTGAAGTGATCGCAGGAGTCGATTACGGAACGGTAACCGTAACCACTGCAGGAACAATCATAGTGCCGGTTGCAGATACGGATATTCCGCAACTTGTGGATGCAGTGTCGGAGGATACGGATTATGATGTTTACCTGGTCGCTGCCGACGATGAAGCAGTTCCCAACACACAGGATGCAGCGGTTATGCTGGATGTTACCACGATCCTTCAACCGGTTGTATTGCTTTATTCCGGATTCGACATTGACCTTACCCCGTTTACTCCTGTCAGCGTTTCGGGAGACCAGGTCTGGAACAGGTCCAGTTCTTCAGGTAACGGTTTTGCAAAAATATCGGGATATGTAAGCGGTACATCCTATGTGAACGAAGACTGGTTAATATCCCCGGCTGTTGATCTGGCGGCTGCCACGGGAGAGTATTTATCCTTTGAGACAGCCAACAATTACGGCGACGCCAATACCACCCTGAAGGTGATGATCTCATCGGATTTCTCG
>JAFGWU010000071.1 GCA_016936975.1 Bacteroidales bacterium
CTTTACCCGGCGGTTCGTCATATACTAAAGCAGTCGTAAGATATCATCCCGTTACAGGCAGTAATGTTCCCCTTCGCGGGGTTACATCTGCCATGACTGCACGGTTGATAAACCCTCTGCAGAACGATGATACAGAATCCTGATACCGGGGGTGTACAAATACCCCCTCTCCAGTCTCCCCCTTGAAGGGGGAGATGTCTGAGCAACCTGATAATCAAGATTATTGAATACATAAGAAAATGGTTGCGAAGACAGAGGGGGTATCATAATCCTGCAATGAATGGTTCACTTATTATAAATTGAAACCTGGTTTCTCCAGACCTTTCATTTTCGGACATCCCCAATAGGGAATATACACCAGAATCCGTCGAATGATTTTCAGTTACATCACATGGAATGCGGGGCCGGTCCTGTTTAAGCTGGGAGCGATGTCAATCCGCTGGTATTCGGTCTTCCTGGTGCTTAGCTTCTATGTGAGTTACCGTTTCATGATGCACATTTACGAGTCCGAGGGAAAATCAAAAGAGACGGTTCTCTCCTACGGCCTGTTTATCCTGGCCGGCTTATTCCTCGGCGGCCGCCTCATGCACTGCCTGGCCTACGAACCCGAATATTACCTTCAGCACCCCTGGGATATCATCAGGCCGTGGCGCGGCAGGCTGGGTCAGAACGCAGTGTTCACGGGATACAGGGGCATGTCGGGACACGGCTCGGCCATCGGCATTGTTCTGGGCATCGTTTTGAATGCGGTCCGAACCCGCACCTCCATGATCTGGATGCTGGACCGGATCGCGATGTTCGGTCCTCTCATCGGTTTTTTCGTGAGAATCGGCAATTTTTTCAATTCAGAGATCCTCGGTAAGCCTTCCGGGCTCCCCTGGGCGATCCTGTTCGCGCGGGTTGACCCGATCCCGAGGCACCCCGTCCAGCTCTATGAGTCGCTGACCTACCTGGTGATTTTTATTTTCAGTTACCACTATTATAAAAAACACCGGGGGACAGAAAAACCGGGATCCATCCTTGGGCTGGTCCTGATCCTGGTTTATACCGCACGCTTCCTGCTGGAGTTTTTCAAGGCCCCGCAATCGGATGTGGAAGCGCAACTGCTCCTTAACATGGGTCAGATACTCAGCATCCCCATGATCCTGATCGGGTTGATCCTGTTTTTCAGGCCCGTTAAAAGAAAACCCGGCAGGGAAACCGCTCAGCAACCATGATGATGCGTACCATAACAACCATATTATTGATCGCTCTGCCCCTTTCCCTGGAGGCCATCGATCCCGACACCGCCTTCAACAGGCTGTTCCGCCAGGATATTGGCGGGTGGATCGCCGCTGATGCCACCTATTCGATCCATCTGCCCGACGGAAGAACCCTCTGGCTGTTCGGGGATACCTTCATAGGAGAGGTGGAAGGGGTGGCCATCCGAAACGGTTCCGCATTCATCAGGAACAGCGCGGTCATCCAGGAAAACAGCGAACTTATGACCCTCCACGGGGGGACCCCTGAAGCCCCGGACGATTTCATCAAAACAGACAATCCCGACTCCACCTGGTACTGGCCGGAGCATGGCATCGTCGACCGGGATACCCTGAGGATCCTTCTGGGAAAGTTCCGTCATGAGGATAACGGCACCCCGGGTTTCGATTTTGCCCAGGCCGGCAATGACATCGCCAGCTTCAGCTGGCCGGACCTGGAGTTCATCAGGACGGAACCTGTTATGGCGCATGCCATCAATGGGGTAACTTACGGTGACCGTGTTCTGACAGATTCAGATACCATTTATATCTATGGCCGCCGAAGCGACACGGCAAGTTACAACATTCCCTATCCCCATGTCGCCAGGACCACCGGGGGAAATTTCATGAACCAGGCGGCATGGGAGTTTTTCGACGGATCCGGATGGTCGCCCGATCCCGAAGACTCGAGAAGAATCCATGACTTCCAGGTTTCCCAGCAGTACAGCGTCAGCACCTACCGCGGAAAATACATCCTGCTCACCCAGGACATCTGGCTTTCACCCGATATCTATACCTTCGTATCCGATTCGCCCGTCGGCCCCTGGAGAAACAAAACGAAAATCTATACCACCCCCGAAACCGGGGGAACCACCTTCACCTACAACGCCTGGGCCCACCCCCAGTTCAATAAGCAGAACGAACTGCTGGTTTCCTATAATGTGAACGGGGATTTCTGGTCCATCTTTTCCAATGTCGAGCTGTACCGGCCCAGGTTCATCAGGGTTCCCTATATGAACCTCTCCTATGAATTCTGGCCGAATCAGATTGAGGATCTGCCGCGCCGGGAAACGGAAATCAGGGTATGGCCGAACCCTGCAGGGAACTATACAAAACTCATCGTGAAGGCGGCTCCGGGATCAACGATCTCCTGGCAGCTGATGGATGGTATGGGACGGCTGATTGATAACCGGACCGGGAAGTTGACAGCCGGGGAAGTTAATGAGTTCCCGATCCCGCTGGAGGATCTGGCGGATGGGATTTACTATCTCCGGTTTTCCGGGTTGCACCGGCAGGAAACCCTGCGCATCATTAAATCCAGCAACTATTAAATATCAATAAATTCTAATGCAAACAGGCATGAAAAGGGATCTCAGGATTATCAGGGCTGAACACCGGCCGGGATGGATGCCCGTCGTCGGTTTCATGGTTCTCATCTGCTTCCTGCTAATGGGCAGCAACGCCGAAATCCGGGCACAGGAAAAAGTGACCATCACGGGTCATGTGGTGGACAGGCTCACCGGTGAGCCGCTTCCCGGAATCAGTATTCTTGAAAAAGGCACCGGCAACGGCACCATTACGGGTGTCGACGGAAACTACACCATCACGGTCAACCGTGGTGCGACCCTGCTGTTTTCGTTCGTGGGAATGAAAACAAAAGTGATGAAAACAGATGGCCTGACCGCGATCGACCTGGAGATGGAGGAGGACATTATCGGGCTCGAGGAGGTGGTGGCCATCGGGTACGGGAGCGTGAAAAAGAGTGACCTTACCGGCGCCGTCGGTTCGGTGGATGTGGAGGAGATCATGAAAAATCCCGTTACCTCCCTCGACCAGTCGCTCCAGGGCAGGGTGGCCGGTGTGCAGGTCGTACAGCTATCGGCACAGCCGGGCGGTACGGCCCTCTTCCGGGTACGCGGCGGGAACTCCATCTACGCGGGAAACGAGCCCCTCTACGTCATCGACGGCATGCAGGTCAATTCCAACGAGAACCTGTCGTGGCTCAGTGCTCCCACGATCAATGCATTGAGCTCACTGAACCCCAGTGATATCGAATCCGTGGAGATCCTCAAGGATGCTTCCGCAACCTCCATTTACGGTGCCAAGGGGGCCAACGGTGTGGTGCTGATCACCACCAAAAGAGGGAAAGCAGGGAGTGATAAGATCCGTTTTGAGGCCTATTACGGAATGCAGAAAATGACCAGAAGGATCGAGGTGATGAATGCCACCGATTATGCCATCCTGTTTGATGAAGCCGGACGGAACGCCGCTGAAGACAACGGCATGGCCTACACCCCGAGTTACCCCGATCCCGAATCGCTGGGAGAGGGCACCGACTGGCAGGATATGATTTACAGAACCGCCCCCACGCAGAACTACCAGCTCAGCTTCTCCGGGGGCAATGAGAGGACCCGGTACGCTATTTCAACGAACTTCTACGATCAGAAGGGGATCATCATCGGCTCCGATTTCCGCCGTTACTCCTTCAGGACCAATATCGATCACCAGGTGAAAGAGCGGCTCAATGTAGGAACCAGCTTTACCGCCAATAAGACCCTGGCCCATACGGTCGGTTCCGCCACACAGGCCGGATTCTTTCCCGGAGTGGTAAATACGGCCCTGACCTTCAGCCCGGTCCTTCCGGTCAGGGATTCCACGGGACAGTACACCATCAGGGATCCCGAGGCCGATGCCTGGCTGGATAACCCGGTGGCCGTCACCCGTGAGGTGACCTCCATTGACAATACCTTCAAGCTGGTGGGGAACCTTTATGCCAATTACACCATTATGAAAGGACTGAAACTGAATGTCTCGCTGGGCATAGACCGGTACCAGAACACACAGGATTATTACAACCCGTCCATCACCTATTCCGGTTCATTCAACGGCGGAC
This sequence comes from Bacteroidales bacterium, assembly GCA_016936975.1. Lineage (GTDB taxonomy): Bacteria > Bacteroidota > Bacteroidia > Bacteroidales > JAFGWU01. Next base: position 4,132 of record JAFGWU010000071.1, read on the forward strand.
AGGCAAGATATTCCCCCACGGAATTCAATACCCTGCTCAACGAGAATACCCTGAACTACTCCAGGGAGTTCGGGAAGCACCGCCTCGACCTGCTTGGCGGATTTACCTATCAGAAAAGAGATAGCCGCACCTTTGCGGAAATTGTGACCGGCTTTCCGAATGACCGGCTGGAGCATTACGGGATTGCCATTGCAGAAGATTTCCCAAGCATATACACGGGATTCAGCGAGGAGGCCCTCATTTCATACCTTGGCCGCATCAACTACAGCTTCAGCGACAGGTACCTGGCTACCGTAACCCACCGGATTGACGGTTCCTCCAAATTCGGTCCCAACAACCGTTTTGGCCACTTCCCCTCGATCGCCCTCGCCTGGCGTCTGAGCTCCGAACCGTTCATGGAGAATATCGAATCGGTTTACAGCATGAAACTCCGGGCAAGCCTCGGAACCAGCGGGAACGACGCCATACCGAATTATCTCTTTATCCCCACCATGACGACCGGTAATTACGCTTTCAACAATACCGGCCCGGTAACAGGCTACTATCAGGCCGTAACAGGTAATGATGACCTGAAATGGGAGACCACCCGCCAGCTGGACATCGGTATGGACCTGGCCTTCTTCAGCGGACGGCTCTCCCTGGTGGCCGATTATTACAATAAATACACCTACGACATGCTCTACTATGCAGAGGTCCCCTATATCTCGGGGTTCAGCAATGCCATGGTCAATGTCGGCTCCATGGTCAACAACGGGATGGAGTTCACGCTAAACACGGTGAATTTCACGGGGGCCTTCAACTGGAATACCGATTTCAGCATCAGTTTCAATAAAAGCCGGGTTACCGACCTTAACAACAACAACGCCACCTACATCAGCGATGATACCTATAAGCTGAAAATCGGCTACTGGTCGATCATCGATGTGGGTGAGGAGATCGGCAGTTTCTATGGCCTGGAATCCGACGGGATCTGGCAGCTCGGGGAGGAGGAAACCGCCGCCCTCTATGGTGCCAGACCGGGAGATTTCAAGTATGTGGACCAGGACGGGGATTTCGATATTGACAACGAAGACCGGAAGATCATCGGCCATGCCCAGCCCGATTTCTTCTGGAGCCTTAACAATACCCTCTCCTTCAAAGGCATTGAGCTGAGCTTTTATTTCCAGGGTGTTCAGGGCAACGATATTCTCAACAGCAACCGTTTTGAGCTGGAATCGGCAAACGGGAAATCGAATGCTTCCATCGCCCTGCTGGACCGATGGACCCCCGATAACCCGAGCAACCTCTACCCGAGGGCAAACCGGAATGCCGATTACCTCCGGATGTCGGACCGGTATCTCGAAGATGGTTCCTATGTGAGGCTTCAGCTGGTAACCCTGGCCTATGATCTTCCCGCGCGCCTGACCAGGCGGCTTAAAATGAGCCAATCAAGGATCTACCTGTCCGGAAAGAACCTGCTGACATTTACCGATTACTCCGGTTTTGATCCTGAAGTCGGAAGATTCGGAACCTCCAACATCCGGCAGGGATACGACCTGGGCGGATATCCGAGTGCCCGGACGGTACTGCTGGGAATAAGCATCGAATTTTAATGGACCCGGTAAAAAACATGATCATGAAAAAAGTAACCATAATCCTGACTTTACTTATCGCTGTGTTAACCGCCTGTGAGGAATCCCTGAACTTTGAAGTGAAGGACAAAGTGACCCTGGAGAACTATTTTCAGAATGCGGAAGACGCCGTCAGTTCGGTCAATGCCGTTTATGATGCCCTTGGCGATGTGGATCTTTACAATTCAACCCTCTGGCTGATCCAGGATATTGCCTCCGACGACTGCGATGCGCTGTCGACCTGGAACGATCCGAACGCCCACCAGCTGGACCGCTATACCCTTCAGCCAACAAACAATTACACGACCAACCTCTGGAAGGCTTCTTACCAGCTCATTTCCCGCAGTAACCTTTCCATCGCAAGAATCCCCGATATCGAAATGGATGAAGATCTGAAAAACCGGTTGTTCGGAGAAGCACGGTTCCTGAGGGCCCTTGGATATTTCAACCTGGTCCGTCTCTTTGGGGATGTACCCCTGGTCCTGACCCCCGAGTCGGACCTTGATAAATACCTGGTGCCCAGAACTGCCAGTGACTCCGTCTATGCACAGATCACCCGGGACCTGGATTTTGCCGCAGGTCACCTCCCCGAATCCTACAGCGGAAGCAATAAGGGGCGGGTCACAAAAGGAGCGGCCCTCGGGGTGCTGTCGAAGGTATACCTGACCATTGAGGAGTGGGACCTCGCCGCACTGAACGCAAAGGCTGTGAAGGATATGGAGGAGCGGGGTGTGTACGGATTGTGGGATGATTATGCCGCCAATTTCAGGGAGGTGAACAAGAACGGAAAAGAATCGGTCTTTGAGGTACAGTTTTATACCGGGATGTTAACAGAAAACTGCAGGATTGTTATCAGCGGGTTGCCATCCATTTTTGCTTTCCCGGCCGGGGTCGGGATTATCCTTCCCACGGAGGACCTGCTGAACAGTTTTGAGCCCGGCGATCACCGCTACGAAAGCACCTTCTTTTCGGAGTACAGCTATTTTGGGGTGAGCCGGTTTGATCCGCATATCTGGAAGCACTGGGACCAGGATGTATACCCGCCTGAGGAGACAGGCGAAAGTGGAGCCAACTTCCCGGTCATGCGTTATGCCGAGGTGCTGCTGATCTATGCAGAAGCCCTGAATGAAGCAAACAACGGACCCACTCCCGAGGCTTATGATGCGGTGAACCGTGTAAGGTTCCGGGCCAGGAACGGGGATCCGCTGGTGTTGCCCGATCTTTCTGATCTCTCCTACGATGAATTCAGGGAGGCCGTTTGGAAAGAGAAGCGTTGCGAAACAGTCAATGAGGGTCATCGCTGGTTCGACCTGGTAAGAACCGGGCGGCTGGTTGAACGCGTGAAGGCCGCAAAGGGAAGCAAGGCCAATCCGCAGCCCCACAACACTGTGTTCCCCATCCCCCAGCGGGAAAGGGACCTGAATGATTACCTCAGCCAGAATGATAATTACTAAAAAGAACCACTGCGTATGCGGATGAAATCAAACTTTAATAAGAGACCGTTTGTTGCCGTGAAGGGCATGGAACATGCATGCCGTGAAGGATGGGATCAGGTTGCGGAAGAGATCCGGCTTTATTTGCAAAAGAGACCGGGCGCCCGAAAACGGATCGTGGTAGAAACCTACCAGGGTACCTTTTACGAAGAACTGCTGGAAAAACTGAAATCCATCATTAAACCCGGTCTCTGCCTCGACACCTCCGGGATGCTTTTAAAAGAATCGGAAATCAGGCGGATTACCCGGCCGGATGTCACCGACGACCGTATTTTTGGCTACATGACCCGCCTCAGAATGACAGACCTGCTGGACCCGGATAAGCTGGCTGAATACCGCAATCTGGCTGATGGGGGTGCACAAACCGTCCTGATATTTGGTTATGGGGCGGCCCTCGTCGTCCCTGATCCCGACCTTTTCATTTATGCCGACATGGCAAGGTGGGAGATACAGCTCCGTATGAGGGCCGGGAAGGTCGACAACCTGGGGATCCGGAACCGCGATGAGGGCATTGAGAAACAGTATAAGCGCGGGTTCTTCGTCGACTGGCGCATATGCGACCGTTTAAAAAAAGAGACTTTCTCCGAATGGGATTATGTGCTCGACACCAACGACCCGGAGATGCCAAAGCTGGTGAGCGCCGCAGCTTTCAGGCAGGGCCTGGAGCAGGCGGCCAGCCAACCCTTCAGCGTGGTCCCCTTCTTCGATCCCGGACCCTGGGGAGGGCAATGGATGAAGGATAAGTTTGACCTGGACCGGGAGGTGGAGAACTTCGCATGGTGTTTTAATTGTATCCCCGAGGAGAACAGCCTCCTGCTGGGTTTTGGGGATACCCGCTTTGAAACGCCTTCCATTAACCTCGTGTTTTTTCAGTCCAGGAAACTGCTGGGCGATCCGGTGCATGCCCGGTTCGGGGATGAGTTCCCGATCCGGTTCGACTACCTGGATACCATGCAGGGGGGTAACCTGAGCCTCCAGGTGCACCCGCTCACAGCATATATCCAGGAACGGTTCGGAATGCATTATACACAGGATGAGAGTTATTATCTGCTGGATGCCGGTGAGGGAGGTTCCGTTTTCCTGGGCCTTAAACAGGGAGTGAATCCCGATGAAATGAAAAAGGAGCTCAAATATGCCGAGGCCAATGGCACCTCGTTCGACGTGCATAAGCATGTCCAGAACTGGCCGGCAAAAAAGCACGACCATTTCCTCATCCCGGCAGGAACGGTACACTGCTCCGGTGCCAACAGTATGGTCCTCGAGATCAGCGCTACACCCTATATTTTTACCTTCAAACTGTACGACTGGCAACGGATGAACCTGGACGGCACGCCAAGGCCGATCAACGTGGACCACGGGCTGAACAATATCCAGTGGGAAAGGACCACCGAATGGACCCGGAAAAACCTGGTCAACCGGGTCGAGACGATCGCTGAAGGGGACGGCTGGACGGAGGAAAGAACCGGACTACACGAACGGGAGTTCATCGAAACCAGGCGCCACTGGTTCACGAAGGAGGTCCTGCACGACACCAGGGACGGGGTGAACGTGCTGACCCTGGTCGAAGGGGAAGAGATCGTGGTGAAAAGTCCCGGGAATGCTTTTGATCCTTTTGTGGTTCACTATGCAGAAACTTTTATCGTCCCCGCAGCTGTCGGGCAATACACCATACAGCCCCATGGAGCGTCAGCAGGGAAGCAATGTGCCACCGTCAGAGCAAGCATAAGGGTTTAATTTTAATAACAGGTTATGAAAAATATCGTCAGATCACTAACCATTCTCCTGGTTATAAATTCCCTGATAATGTCGTGTGCAGAAAATGAAGAACAGATCAAACAGGCGGTTCCCTCGCTGGATGAGCTTGCCGGTGTATGGATGTCAGCAGATACCGCCGACATGGAACCCTCGGTCAGGAATTTTAGGGGACAGGCGCTTCTGAACAGGGATCTTGCCAGCATCAGCTGGTTCGTCTCCGCCCCCTATTCCGGCGGGTACCACACCGGGGTGCTCAGGGTCAATGGTAAAACGCCCGGGGTATCCATGTTTCGCTGGCTGCCCCACCAGGCCATCAGGAAAGGAACCCTTGACGGATGGAAGCTCTTTTCAACCGTAAAAATGGTGCCGGATGACGATGTCATTCTGTGGCAGGTGCACATTGTGAACGATTCAACCATGACCCGTGAGATCGACCTGTCGCTGGATATGATCGGTTTTATCAGCAAATATGGCGGCGACTGGCAGTGGTGGTATCCCTATCCAAAGCTGGAAGGAGCAACCACCATCAGGGATGATGAGGTGGAGAACGTCCGGAAGCATATCGGTTCGGAATCCAGCTCTTCCAGAGAGCGGGTGGTGGAGTTGATTGACGGAAAGCCTACCCCGACTGATAAAACCGCAACATGGCCCTCAACCCGCGAGATCCTGAACGCAGAAAAATACCGGGCATCACTGCAGGATGGGGTACTGGTTATTTCAGACCGGGAAACAGACGCCGTAACTGCCTTCAGGCCTGTAATGAAACCCGACACGATCGTGGTGTATAATGCCGGGGGAACGGCAGACTGGAAAAGGGTCCTCAGAGCCGATGAGAGTATCACGATCGAATATGTCATGACCTTCGGGGATGATGCCCCGGCGGTTCGTGAAAAGGCGGATTCTGCGGCAAACAACTTTGAAACCCTTTTCAATACTGTGGCAGATACCTGGAACGAACGGTGGAACGCCCTGTTCGAACCCGGGAATACTTTGATATCCGGATGCTTCCCGGTCCTGGAAACTGACGATCCGAAGGTCCGGAAAGTTTATTACACAGGTCCGCTTACCATGCTTTACCTGGTAAACAACCATCTTCCACAGCACGAAAAGGTATTCCTGACCGGGGGTCCCAGGTGGGGGGCCAGCATCACCTTTTTCTGGGACATCACCGAGTGGGCCACGCTCTGGGCGGTCGTGGATCCCGCCATGATGAAGGAGCATCTCTCTGCGTGGATCCGAATCGATCCGGCGAAACATTACGGGAAGGATAACTTCGGCGGAAAAGGTGTCGGCAATGGTTACTCGGCCAATTACTGGGCACTTTTCCAGCTGGTAAGGGCCTACATCACCGTTAGCAGGGATTTTGACTTCCTCTCTGAGCAGGTCGGGGATAAAACGGTTCTGGAGCACCTCGACCACTACGCCAACAACTGGAAGAACCTTTCCCCCTTCCTTCAGAAAGGTGAAGGAGACAAGGCCTATAACCTGGCCGATTTTGGCGATGACGAGTGGAATCTGCTGGAGTGCGTGCCGACCTACAAGCACATCGTGCCCTCATTCAATGCCGGTTACATCTGGATGATGCGGGAGCTGGCAGGATTTTATGAATTAACCGGAGAATCGCAGAAGGCATCGGACCTTCGCCATGAGGCGGATGCCATGGTTGATCGCCTGCTCATGCTTTATGCCGGCGACGGCGTCTGGTACAGCCTTTACCCGGATAACCAGAAAATAGAGGTCCGCCACTCCCTCGACTTCATGTTCCTTGGGAGGTACATCCCCGGGGATATCCCGGAAAGAACCGGGAAGGAGATGATCGATTTCCTTTACAGGGAGCTGATGACCAACCACTGGATGCGGGCGCAATCGCTGCGCGATGTTGCCGCGGAGCAATCCGACCGGGCCGACCACGGTCCCCTGGGTGCTTTTGACGGCTGGCCCGCAGGAACCATGGACGCATTGTCGCAGATGGGTTATCCCGGCAAAGCACTTGATTTTTACAGGGCCATTGAGCCCGTAACCTATGAAGGATGCTGGGCCCAGGCACACGAGCTCTGGGGAGAGCATAAGCTGGAGAAAAATGCCAGGGTCCGCATCGCCGAGAGAGGGTGGCACAACCGCGAATCCTCTTCCGGTATCGCCATGTCGCAGGTGATGCTGAAATGTTTCTTCGGTTTCTACCCGGATATCCAGGGGAATCCGCTCATGGAAACCACCCCGCCGGATTTTGAGGGAAAGCTGTACCATGTTTATTACGGCGGGGCGTTTTACACACTCAGGGCCAAAAGCGGAAAGGTGAAGATGATAAAAGAACGACGGTATTAAACATTCATCATGAAAAGGATAACCATCTCAGCCATCGCCCTGCTCCTTGCATCCGTTGTTTGCATGGGACAGGGCCGTAAGATCGATTATGTGGATCCCCTGATTGGGAGCCATGATTCCCGCTGGATCATGTTTCCCGGTCCGAGCCTGCCCTTCGGAATGGTCAAGCTGAGTCCGGATAACCAGGAACTGGGCTGGAAGGCAGGATATGATTACAATATCCTCAACATCGCCGGTTTCAGTCACATTCACTCCTGGACCATGGCAGGCTTGCTGACCATACCCGTGACAGGACCGCTTAAAATCGACCCGGGAACGGAGCTCGATCCCGACCGCGGGTACCGCTCCCGGTTTGATCACCGGAACGAACAGGCTTCCCCGGGCTACTACAGTGTCGTTCTTGATGACTACGGCATCCGGGCAGAGCTGACAACCACCATGCGTACAGGTTTTCAGAGATATACCTTCCCGGAAAACGACAGCGCCCGGATCATGCTCGACCTGCTCACCCCGTCGGAATATGGTTATGAAATCTTTTACACCAATGTCACCAGGGTGAGCGATCGTGAGATCGAAGGTGTTTCCTACCAACAGAGCCTGCGCAAGGCCAATTTTAATGAATATGTGCTTCATTTTGTCATGCGTTTCGATAAGCCGATGAAATCATTCAACGGCTGGGTAAAGGAGGAGATATTCAGGGATGTGGAACAGGTTTCCTCCGGCTTCGGGCATATGGATGTGGGTGTTTTTATGGAATTTCAAACGGAGGAGGGGGAACAGATCGGTGTCCAGACCGGGATATCCCTTGTTTCCATAGAACAGGCGCGGCTTAACCTCGAAACAGAACTGGATCCCTATAACTGGGATTTTGATGCGGTGAGAAGGGATGCGGAGAACACCTGGGAAGATCTTCTCGGAAAGATTGAAGTGGAAGGCGGCACAGAGGAAAACAAAAGGAAATTCTATACGAATCTTTACAGGTCCTATGTGGGCAGAACCACCTGGAACGATGTGAACGGGAAATATACCGATATGTATGAAAAGGTTCAGCAGCTTCCCGAAGGCACCCCTTCGGTTTACGGAAGCGACGGATTCTGGATCACCATCTGGAACCTGAACCAGCTCTGGCCGGTCATTACGCCGAAGGTCACCTCTGACTGGATAAAATCGTTCCTGGAGATTTACGATAAGGGCGGCTGGTTGCCCAAAGGGCCCACAGGCATTGAATATTCGGGCATTATGGTGGCATCCCACCAGATTGCATTCATTACCGGGGCGTACATGAAGGGGATACGGGACTTCGATGCGGAAAAGGCCTGGGAGGCCGTTCATAAACTGCAAACGGTGCCCGGAGTACCCCATGAAGCCGGAGGGGTGGTCGGAAACAGGCACCTCCGGGCTTACATGGATCTGGGTTATGTCCCCGACGAGGTTGGACCGGTTTCAAACACCCTGGCCTATGCATATGACGACTGGTGTGTGGGACAATTTGCAAAAGCCCTCGGGAAGGAGAAGGAGTACAGGATCTTCACCAAACGGGCTTTTAATTACCGGAATGTATTTGATCCGGAAACCGGTTATATGCGCCGAAAGCATTCCGACGGAACATGGGTGGAACCTTTCAGTCCCTTCGGGCAGGTTGCCTGGCTGGGACCTGGTTACGTGGAAGGGAACGCCTGGCAGTATACCTATTTTGTCCCTCATGATCTGCAGGGACTCATTGCCCTGCTGGGGAAGGAAGAGTTTAACGACAGACTGGAAAGGGGTTTTGAGACCTCCCTGCCCCATCGATTCAACTCTGAAAAACTGGGATCCAACAGTCTTGAAGGAATGGGTGTCCTCCCGGTAAACCATGGGAATCAGCCCAACATGCAGGCGGCTTACCTGTTCAACCATTCAGGTAAACCCTGGCTCACACAGAAATGGGTTCGTGAAATTATGGATCTCTACTATGGAGCCGGTCCTGGGGACGGATGGCTCGGGGACGAGGACCAGGGACAGATGGGTGCCTGGTTTGTTATGAGCGCCATGGGGCTGTTCCAGATGGACGGCGGGGCCTCCCTGGAACCTTATTATGAAATTGGCAGTCCGCTCTTTGACCGAATAGCCATCCACCTCGACACTGCTTATTATAAGGGAGTCAAATTTATCATCGAGGCACAGGGTGCCTCACCTGAGAACCGTTATATCCAATCTGCCACCCTGAACGGCGAACCGCTCGACAGACCCTGGTTCTGTCATCAAACACTGACCGGGGGATGTAAGCTTGAACTGAAAATGGGCCCCCGGCCCAATACTGCATGGGGCAGTGACCCCGAAGATGCCCCGCCCTCCCTTTCATCCCTCGTTACAAAAGAGGAACATGAGGAACTGATGCGGTACGATCCTGATGCAGAAGCACTGGAGGAGTGGAACAGGGCCCTGAAAGCATATTACTATCATAGGGTCGGACAGTTTGAACTGCTCCCCGACACGGAAAACGAGATCATCATGCTCGGAAACAGCATTACCGACCAGGGCCTCTGGACGGAGATCTTTGACGATCTGCGCATTAAAAACCGCGGCATAGGCGGCGACGATACCGACGGCATCCTCGAACGACTGGATGAAGTGACCGGAAGAAAACCCGAAAAGGTTTTCATCCTGATAGGCACCAACGACCTGAATAATAACCGGAGCGTGGAGCACATCCTGACAAATTACGAAACCATCCTGAACCGGATCGCAGCAGAGTCGCCGGAAACCAGGGTGTACATTCAAAGCATCCTGCCGACCGATGATGCCATCCACACCATGAGGAAAAATGCGGATATCATGCTCCTCAATGAAAAACTGATGGCTATAGCTGAAAAAAGGGGCCTTACCTATATCGACCTGTTTTCCTCTTTCGCCACGGCAGGAAACAAAATGGATCCGAAATACAGCATCGACGGACTGCATCTTAACGGGGAGGGATATAAATTATGGAAAGAGCTTATCAAGCATTATATTTACGAATAACACGAACATGAAAAGGGCAATCACAGGATTACTGCCGGTACTGCTTGTTCTATCCTGCACTCATCCGGAAAAGCAGGACAGGAAACCCGGATATTTTCCCGGACCGTTGTCGGCCAACTATTTTACGGATCTTTTCATGGGTGAGTGTTATGGGTATACAGGTGGCGACGGCACCTATTCCGTGCCGCTCCCCGACGGCAGAACTATATGGTTATTCGGGGACACCTTTATCGGAGGTGTAAACGAGGACAACACCCGGCAAAAACAGGTTCCGATATACATCAGGAATAGTGTGGTGGTCCAGGACGGAGATTCGCTGAGAACCCTTTACAAAACCAAGAACGGAAGGAATGCCTCTTTTGCCATCATTCCCGGTCAGGACGTTCCGGAAACCGAGAGGTGGTTATGGCCGGGTGACGGCCTGATCGAGGAGGGAAAGCTGAAAATTTTCTTTTCGGCATTCACACAGCAGGACACCGGCATGTGGGGCTTCAGGTGGGAAGCGCTCTGGATCGGTACCTATTCGCTGCCTGAACTGAACGAAGAAACCTTATTGAAACTATACGACCGGACACTATCACAGGTCCATTTCGGTCACGCAGTCTGGGAAGACGGGGCCTATACCTATATCTACGGAGCGGGAAACGCGAGACCTCATGCCGCCCGCTATCCGGAAGGAGATGTAACCGCACCCTGGGAGTATTATGACGGAACCGGCTGGACGACTGATATCAGTAAGGCACAGCCTATGGATGAACTCCGAGTGTCGGAGCAATTCAGTGTATTTAAACTGAAGGATACCTATATCCTGCTTACCCAAACGGGCGGGCTTGGTCCGGATATATGCTCCTATACCGCACCGGCACCCACGGGACTCTGGATGAACCGGCAATTACTCTACACAACACCGTTGCCCGACACTGTCCACAACCTTTTTACATACAATGCCCTTGCCCATCCGCAGTTCATTAAGGATAATCAACTGCTGGTTTCTTACAATACCAACAGTACCATCCTGGAGGATCATTTCAGGGACGCTGCGATCTACCGGCCGCGGTTTTTCCTGGTTCCGCTGGAAAAGATTGACCATTCGCTTATTCATTAACCAACGCCCATGAAATTTTCAATTGACCATAAAAGTCCGGTTCCTTTGCACGCACAGGTTGAAGCCCTGATACGCGATATGCAGCAGTTGAAGGAGTACCGCGAAGGAAAATTGCTCCCCAATGAAATAGAGCTGGCCAAGCAACTGGGAATTTCGAGAAATACCGTCCGGCAGGCAACCAATAAACTGGTCATTGAAGGGGTCCTTGCCAGGAAAAAGGGATTTGGAACGCGTTTTGCCGACCGGGGCGTTGATACCCGCCTGAAAAACTGGTCCTCCTTCAGTCAGGAGATGATCTCAAAAGGATTGGAGGTAAAAAATTTTGAAATCAGAACGGCTTTCGAGGTGCCCCCTGAAGAGGTTCTTCAGTTCCTTGAAATACCAAAAAAAACAAGGGTTTTCCGGCTTGACCGCCTGCGTGGGACCCCCGACGGCCCATTCGTACTGTTCCATTCGTGGTTTCATCCAAGGGTCGGTCTGAAAGGAACCGAAGATTTCAGCCGGCCGCTGTATGAGATACTGGAGCATGAATATGCCACGGTAGTGAGGTTATCCCGTGAGGAGATCAGTGCCTGTTCGGCAGATATGCTCCTCTCCTCCAAACTGGGGGTCAGGATGGGCGCCCCCATATTAAAAAGGGTAAGAATGGTTTATGATCCCGGAAACCGTCCGGTCGAATACAATACAGGCTATTACAAAGGTGACAGTTTTACCTACAAGATAGAGAGTGAAAGAGAATAAATTGGATTTTTAGCATGAATAAAACCGAACAAAAAACCATCGTTGTCGGATCAGATATCGGGGGAAGTCATATCAGTTGTGCAGCGGTAGACGTGAGGACCCACGCCATCATTGAGGACACCTTTACCCAGGAAGATGTCAATAATAAGGAGCAGGCGGGGGTGATTATCAAACAATGGAGCAAAGCCATTCTGACAACCCTGGGAAAGGCGGGTATCGGAGAGCCTTCAGGAGTGGGACTGGCCATGCCCGGACCCTTCGATTATGTGAATGGCATCGGCCGCTTTGAAGGGGTGGATAAGTTCGAGCATTTGAATGGTGTGGATGTGGGAGGAATGATCAGAAAAGAACTCTCCCTGAAAAAGGAGGTGCCCATTCGTTTCATGAATGATGCCACCTCCTTTGCTGTAGGGGCCGTATGGTCCGATGACAGGCTGGAACACGAAAATGTGCTGGCCATTACGCTGGGGACCGGTTTCGGATCTGCCTTCATAATCGATTCCCTTCCCGTGATCCGGGACCACAGGGTTCCTGAGATGGGCTGTTTGTACCACCTGCCGTTCAGGGAAGGAATTGCCGATGAAACCTTTTCAACGAGAGGAATCATCAAATCCTACCGCGGGAAGTCGGGATACATTGTGAAGGGGGTTAAGGAGATCGCCGACAGGGCCCTGACGGATGAACAGGCAGCAGCTGTCCTTCAGCAATTCGGAAGTGAACTGGGTCACTTCCTCCTGCCCTGGATCATCCGGGCAGACATCGGTCATATTATCATGGGGGGCAACATATCCAGGGCCTACGACCTGTACGGTAATGCTTTTGAATCAGCGCTGACGGATGCCGGCCGTGATGTGCAAATCAGGATCATGGATGAAACCGAGCTGATGGCAATTATGGGTTCAGCAAGGCTCTCGGACCATTCCTACTGGCAAAAAGTACTCCCGCTTCTTAAATTTATGTAACCATGACAAAAGAAAAATTAAACCTCCGGATCATTGCCCCCGTTCTGCTCTCATTTTTTGTTATGAGTTTCGTGGACCTTGTCGGTATCGGTGTGGACCGGGCCAAAGCAGATTTCCAGCTCAGTGATACCATGGCACAGCTGATTCCATCCGCTGCATTTTTATGGTTCTTTCTTCTTTCGGTTCCTGTAGGCATATTTCAGGACCGGTACGGAATGAAGAGAACGCTCAACCTGGGCATGATCCTCTCTGCCCTGGGGCTGGTTATTCCCTTCCTGTTTTATTCCTTCCCGGTGCTTCTGATTGGTTTTGCACTGCTGGGCATCGGGAACACCATCATCCAGGTATCGGCCAATCCCCTGCTCGTAAATGTGGTTCCTTCTGCCAGGGCCTCCAGCGCCCTAAGCTTCTCACAATTCATCAAATCCGTGGGCTCCATGCTCGGCGCACCGCTGGCCGGGCTGTTTGCAGCGCAGTTCGGGGACTGGAAAATTCTTCTGCTTGTTTTTGGTGCGGTTTCATTCCTGTCTGTTCTCTGGCTGGGCGTCACAAAAATCGAAGAGAAAAATGTGAGAGAAGAGCCTGCTACGATGGGTTCGGCCTTTAAATTACTGGGTAATGGCACCATCCTTTCCATGGTACTGGTGATCTTCCTGGTTGTGGGCATTGATGTCGGCGTGAATTCAACCTCCGGACAGTTCCTGATGAACAAACTGGAGATGGAACAGACGATCGCCGAATCGGGACGCAGTTTCTATTTCTTCGGCAAGATGCTCGGTACCTTTGCCGGTGCACTGCTGCTTACCTGGCTCCCATCCAGAAAATTCCTGATCTGGTCCTCCATATTGACGCTTTTTAGCATCATTACACTCATATTTAATCCTGTATCTTTTGGTGCCCTGGTCATTATCTTCCTGATCGGATTGTTTGCGGCAAATATTTTCCCCCTCACCTTTTCCCTTACCATTTCCAAATTCCCTGCCCGGGCGAATGAAATTTCCGGACTGATGATGATGGCCGTTTCCGGGGGTGCCGTGATCCCTTTGCTGATTGGCTGGCTCACCGACAGGATATCCCTCACTGCAGGCATGTTCGTCCTGGTAGCCTGCGCACTTTATATTGTAATTGCCAGCCTGACGGCAGGAAGAAAAACATATTAATCCAACAATCTTATAAATCATGGCGGCCGGTACACCCCTTAAAAACATCCTGTTCGACCTCGGCGGAGTAATCCTCGATATAGATGTCAACGCAACAAAGGAAAAATTCTATAACCTCGGGTTTCCTGCGTCGCTCATGAAGTACCCTGAAAATATGGAAACAGACCTGTTCTATAAGTATGAAACCGGCAAACTGTCCACGAAGGATTTCCGGAACGCCATACGAAAATTAACCGGACTGGAATTCACCGATGCCGAATTCGATGAAGCGTGGAACGCAATGATTGTAGGGATCCCGAAAAAGCGCGCCGAACTGCTTACCAAACTGGCACAATCCTACGAGCTGTTCATGCTGAGCAACACCTCGCCCCTCCATGTAGCCGTTTATGAGAGCATGTTTGAGAAACGTGCCGGACTCTCCATGTCCATCGTATTCAACCGGCGCTTCTACTCTCATAAAATTGGTTACCACAAACCCGATCCTCGCGCTTTCCGCCATGTAATCAAAGAGACTGGTATCGTGCCGCATGAAACCCTTTTCCTTGACGATAACATCCAGAATATTAAAACGGCACAATTGCTTGGATTCCGCGTTATTCATATCCACGATCGGACCGATATGACTGACATAGGATATGATCTCTGATGGTTCATTCGCTTATTCGCCCTTTTACCCAAACCTCTCCTTTCCCCTTTACCTTCATCCTTTCCCCATAAATATAAAGCTCCAGTGCCTCTTCCGATTCATTGGTAATCGATACTCCCTCCTTCGCAATATGTACCCTCAGGGTTCTCCCCCTGAACATGATCTTGAAGGAGAGGGATTCCCATTTATCGGGGAGTAGGGGATTGAAATGAAGTTCCCCTTTGATAACCCGCATGCCGCCGAACCCATACACAATGGACATCCAGGTCCCGCCCATGCTGGTGATGTGCAGACCTTCACTTACTTCCCGGTTATAATCATCCAGGTCGAGCCGTGAGGTTCTGAGATAGAGTTCATATGCCAGTTTATTCCGGCCGAGTTTGGAAGCAAGGATGGAGTGCACACAGGGAGAGAGGGATGACTCGTGCACGGTCCTGAGTTCATAAAAGTCGAAGTTCCTTCTTATGGTATCCGGGTCGTACTCCTCCTCAAAGAAATAGATACCCTGAAGCACATCCGCCTGCTTGATGAGGGTGGACCTTAAAATACGGTCCCATGACCAGTGCTGGTTGATGGGCCGTTCGGAAGGATCGAGGTCCGCTGCAAGAATCTGCTTTTTATCCATATACCCGTCCTGCTGAAGGAATACATCCTTGACTTCATTATGGGGAAAATGCATGTTGTCGATTATATCTATCCAGTCTGCCGTCTCGCGATCCGCATTAAAATCCCATTTTTTTACAATTTCCTGATAACGTTCAGGATGGTGGCGGCTTACGTATTGAATGGCTTCAATCGTATACTTGAGCGTCCAGACGGCAATCTTATTGGTGTACCAGTTGTTGTTGACATTGTTTTCGTATTCGTTGGGTCCCGTGACCCCCAGCATCACATATTTCCCCCTGACATCGGACCAGTTCACCCTCTGGCGCCAGAAGCGGGAAATGGCCATAAGCACCTCCAGTCCGTATTCGGAAAGGTAATCCCGGTCGCCTGTATAATTGATGTAGTTATGGATGGCATAGGCAATGGCCCCGTTACGGTGGATCTCCTCGAAGGTAATTTCCCACTCGTTATGGCACTCCTCACCGTTCATGGTCACCATGGGATACAGGGCCGCGCCATCCTTAAATCCAAGTTTCCCGGCATTTTCGATGGCCTTTTCAAGATGCTTGAAGCGGTATATCAGAAGGTTCCTCGCCACCTCAACCGGTGCGGTACTCAGGAAGAATGGAATAAGGTAGGCTTCGGTATCCCAGTAGGTACTTCCTCCGTATTTTTCCCCGGTAAATCCTTTCGGTCCGATATTGAGCCGCTCATCACGTCCGGTATAGGTCTGGTTCAGCTGAAAAATATTGAAACGGATCCCCTGCTGGGCAACCGTATCACCTTCGACGACGATATCGGAATGGGCCCAGTTTTGTTCCCAGATTGCCGCATGTTCATCGAACAGTTTATCAAACCCTTTCTTCAGGGCTTTATCCGCGAGTTGATTGGCATTATTCACGATCACTGACCTT
The DNA here is from genome assembly GCA_016936975.1 of Bacteroidales bacterium. Lineage (GTDB taxonomy): Bacteria > Bacteroidota > Bacteroidia > Bacteroidales > JAFGWU01. The sequence continues at coordinate 20,449 of JAFGWU010000071.1, forward strand.
TCATGATTCAGGGAACTCAAAACGGAAACATACTTGTAAAAAACCACAGAAGTATCTTTCTCTGCATCCACTGAAACGGTGTTGGCCACATAATCCTCCTTCCGGGTCACTTCCGGAATAACCCGGATCACTTTCCCGTCCGCCTTCACCTCATATCGCATCGCCATACAGGCAATAAAACCGCTTTTGCGGGTCTTTGCAACAAGGTGTGCCGATCCTTCGGAAGCATCCCGTTCCTCCATGGTCCAGAATTTCTCCCCGTAATTCGAATCCCTGTTTCTGACATTCCCGTCAAGGTGGGGTACAAACATAATTGTGCCGGGAGCATTCAACAATGTCACCTCGTACCTGATGGCCCCGATTTCATCTTCCTTCATGCTGAGGAACCGTTTGGCGTTCACCCTTACCTTTTTGTCGTTTTCGCATACAGCTTCGAAGGTCCGTTCCAGGTAACCCTGCTTCATATTCAGTTCCCTCCTGAATCCTTCTATCCGGAACCTGCTGAGGTCGAGTTCCTCCCCGTCAATAAAAACATTGATACCGATCCAGCCTGGGGCATTCAACACCTTGGCAAAGTATTCTGGATACCCGTTTTTCCACCAGCCCACCCGTGTTTTGTCGGGATAATAAACACCGGCAATATAGGTACCCTGAAGGGTTTCTCCCGAATAGCGCTCCTCAAAATTTGCACGCTGTCCCATCCGTCCGTTCCCCAGGCTGAATATACTTTCCGAGGCTTCCTGCATCTCCGGGTTGAAGCCCTCCTCAATGATACGCCACTCGTCCGTTTTATAATATCCTTTCATAAGGTCATGCTGTTTAGAACAAATTAAACCAGTTTCCTGCCTGCTGGATCATGCACGAAAAGCACCAGCACGGCTGCAATCAGCAGGGATGCCCCTCCTGTGAGAAGGGCATAGATACTGTCACCGCCGAAGAGATTCCTGACCATAAAACCCAGTATGGTGGCGGCAAGGATCTGGGGTATGACAATAAAGAAATTAAAAATGCCCATGTACACGCCCATCTTGTGGGATGGAAGGGATCCTGTTAAAATGGCATACGGCATCGCCAAAATACTGGCCCAGGCCAGCCCCACCCCGATCATGGAGAATATCATATGTTGCGGATCCTTCAGGATATAAATGGATGCCAGTCCGAGACCGCCGATAACCAGGGCGATGGAATGGGTAACCTTTCGGTTTGTGATTTTTGCCAGGAAGGGCAGGACCGCCAGTCCGAATCCGGCAGCAAACAGGTTATACCAGCCGAACATTCCGCTTACGAGGTTGGCGCCTTCATTGTAGATCTCCGATGTGGTATCAGTGGTTCCGTAAAGGTGGTTGGTTACGGCGGCTGTGGTGTAGATCCACATGGAAAAAAGGGCGAACCAGCTGAAAAATTGCACAATAGCCAATTGCCCCATGGTTTTCGGCATGCGATAGAGATCGGTGATAATCGAAACCAGTCCCGATTGTGCCCGGTGGCAATGCAACAGCAGGGCACTGAACATCTGGAGAAGGCCAAACAGGATCAGGCCCCCGGCCAGTATGTAAAGCTCCTGCTCAAGCTTTAGCCAGTAAATGGGAACGGCAAAGAGAATGCCGGCAATGGTCCAGATAATTCCCCTGACCAGGTACTTCCTTTTCGGCTCGGTCGTCTCTTCATACGTCACTTTTCTGTCACCGCCTTCCGTCTCTTCAAAAGCTTTTAGCTCTTCGGGTGAGTACTCCTTCGTGGTGAACACCGTGTAGGCCACCGCAGCCAGGAACACGATCCCTCCGAGATAAAACGAAAATTTAACCGTATCCGGTATCTGACCTGCCGGTGCAGTATTAGAAATATTAAACCAGTTACTGAGGATGTAGGGGAGCCATGAGGCAACAAACGCACCGATCCCGATGAAGAAACTCTGCATGGTAAAGCCGAGCGTGCGCTGTTCGTTGGGCAGCATATCCCCTACAAAGGCACGGAAAGGCTCCATGGAGATGTTAATGGAGGCATCCATGATCCAGAGCATCCCAACCGCAATCCAGAGTACTGGTGAATTTGGCATCATGATCAGGGCGATGGATGCCAGGATGGCCCCGATTAAAAAATAGGGCCGCCGCCGTCCAAACCGTCCCCAGGTTTTGTCGCTCAGATGCCCGATAATAGGCTGCATGATTAATCCGGTCACCGGGGCCGCAATCCATAGGATCGGGATCCGCTCGATCTCCGCTCCCAGTGTCTGGAAGATCCGGCTCACATTGCCGTTTTGAAGGGCGAAACCAAACTGGATCCCGAGGAATCCGAAACTCATGTTCCAGATCTGCCAAAAACTAAGTCTGGGTTTTTTCATCATTTTCTGTTTTTTTTACCTGCACCCTTTTTCGACTGTTACATGACTGCCTGATCCGGATATTCGCAGGCATAACCCGGGCAAAATGGTGCAATAAATTCAATAGCTGTTCATAATGAATTCAAATTTTTCAATTGCCCGGATCACATTAAAGGTCAGACGGAACAGCGTATTTGTTTAAAAGTTAACGGGAAACCTGTGATTGGGAAGGATATAAAAAAATCCCTGACCATATTTTCCGATGGTATCAGAGATCACACACATCAATTGTTTTATCAAATCGGAACAGTGTTCCGCTTCAAAGATATTAAAACTCAGCGATGAAAAACAATCTTTTTAGTAAAAAAATAATAGAAAAAAACACGGAAACTGCTGAAAACCTTATTTCAAACGTTTGCGGAAGCTAAAAAAAATTTGATTGGGACCCCTCCATCTCCAGTTATGAATGCTTTTTGCATTAACCCTTTCTGGTCGTGCCCCGGATGATCAGTTCTGTCTTCACGATTTCTGTCCTCGGCGGGGCCGCCTCTTCAAGGGCATTAATCCGTTCAAGCAGCATGTTCATGGCTCTTTTTCCGATTTCGTATCCATGCTGACTCACGGTTGTAAGCGGCGGATCGGTCACCCTGGACACCAGCCCGTCGGTAAAGCCAACGATGGATACTTCATCAGGAACCTTCCGGCCCATCTCCTTTAAAACTTTCAGAACGCCGGCAGCGGTGAGATCATTGACCGCGAATATCGCATCCGGGGGATCGGGAAGGTTCATCATTCCCGGTGTAACTGCCTGGGCTTCTTCGAAGGTATCGCATTTGACAATCAGGGAATCATCAATATCGAAACCATGCTTTTCTAGAGCGGATATATATCCTCTTTTTCGCTGATAGCCGATCTGCAGACTTTTCGGTGCGGAAAAATGGGCGATCCGCTTACAGCCTGTTCTGATCAGATGCTCCACCGCATTGAAGGCTCCGTTAAAATCATCCACGATCACCTTATCCGCTTCGATATCCTCGCAGGCCCTGTCAAAAAATACCAGGGGAATGCCTTCGTCGATCAATTCGCGCAGATGCCCGCTCTTTTCAGTGGTTTTGGATATGGATACCAGGACTCCGTCGACCTGGGTTGAACGGATGGCTTCGGTTATTTTTATTTCGCGGTCAACCATCTCGTTCGACTGGAAGATACATACATTGTAACCTGTATCGATGGCAAGGTCCTCGATCCCCGAAATAACAGAAGAGAAAAAATGGTGTACAATCTCCGGAACGATAAGCCCGACGGTATAACTCCTTCGCGATCTGAGGCTGAGCGCCACTGCATTGGGTCTGTATTTTAATTTTTCAACCAGCTCCCTGACCTGCAGCTTTGTGGTCGGGCTGATATCAGGGTGATCCTTGAGCGCCCTTGATACAGTGGAGGGAGAAACCCCCAGTTCCCTGGCAATGTCCTTTATGGTTACCGGTTGACCCTTCATGGAATATCGTGTATGTAAATATACAAAAATTGTCACTCGGTGAATAGCCTTTCCCCTCCGGGAATGCCTGCCCGGAAAGCTCACGGAATTGGTTCGCCGGTAAAAATATGTTGTCAAACATTCTTAAAAATGGGCTTTCGCAATCGTTTGCGGAATCGTTTGCGGCGATTTTCGAAGTACAGAAGTAATAAATATGACCGCTTTATCTAATGTTTTACTTAAATTCGCCCGGCTTTCTAATTAAAGCCCTAAGTTCTTTGAATCCAGTTTTATCATTGCAGTATCAGAGATCACACTGTTTAATCCAATTACATCCAAACTAAACTATTTATGAACCGAAAAAATGCTTCGTTCTGGAAATTTGTTATCATACTGGTTCTGTTCATCCCGTTTAATTTGCTTGCCCAGGTCATCACCGTCACCGGTAAGGTGACCGACAGCAATACGGGGGAAGCATTGCCGGGTGTTACGATTATTGCCAGAGGGACAACCCTGGGAGCAGTTACCGATTTTGACGGAAATTACACCATCACGGTGGTTCCGTCGGCAACGCTCGTTTTCTCGTATGTGGGCTATGCCACGCAGGAAGTGCAGGTTAATAACCAGACAACCATAGATATTCAACTCGCTGAAGAAACCACCGAACTTGATGAGGTGGTGGTGATCGGATATGGGGTTCAGAAAAAATCCGACAAAACCGGTGCCGTGGCACAGGTCACCTCCGATGAGATGACCGGCGGGGCACTGACTGATCCCCTTCAGGCTATCCAGGGACAGATAGCCGGTGTAACCATCACCAAAAAAGGGGGTGACCCGAATGCCGGTTTTGTGGTGAAGATCCGGGGTGCCTCCGGCTTTGACTCCAATACCCAGCCGCTCTACGTGGTTGACGGGGTTCCCGGAGTGGATCCTACCACCATAGCTCCCGAAGATATTGAGACCTTCAACATACTCAAGGATGCTGCCTCAACCGCAATATACGGTTCACAGGGTTCAAACGGCGTGATCCTGATCACCACCAAATCGGGAACGGCCAATACCAGTCAGCTTAATTTTAACGTCAAGGTGTCGGCAGATCAGACCGCCAACCGTCTCGACCTGATGTCGGCCGATGAACTGAGAAACTTCGCGGCTGATAACGGCCTCAACCTTGTAGATGGCGGAGCCGATACCGACTGGCAGGATGAGATCTTCAGAACAGGAATAACCACCTCCTATAATATGAACTACTCCGGAGGCAGCGACAGGACCACCTATTATGCTTCCGTCACACAGGCGAAATGGACCGGCATCCTTAAAGGAACCGAAAAGGAACGGACCATCGGGAAAATCAATCTTTCCCATGAAGCGATCGAGAACAGGCTGACCATCTCCGGAAGCATGTCGGGTACATTCGAACAGAACGACTATGAAGATTACAACGGATATGGATTGAAAGATATCTTTTACCAGGCTTATTCCAGGAACCCTACCGATCCGGTGTACAATGACGACGGAACGTTTTACCAGATTGAAAGGGCTTTTAACTATGTCAATCCCATCGCAACCATTAACGAGGTTCAGAACATCCGGGATGCAAAACGGTTCTATGGAAACATGAAATCGGATCTCATAATTTTCGATGGGCTGACCGCCACGCTGAATCTTGGTTACACCAGGGATGACAGCGAAAACCAGGTGTTTGAGCCGAGAGATTCGTGGGCATCCACCACCAGCGGCAAAGCCAGACGGGTTTATAATAACCAGTCGAAGAAACTTCTCGAATCCTATTTCACTTATTATAAGACTTTCGGATACAGTGACCTGAACGCGGTTCTGGGTTATTCATGGCAGGAAATCAACGGTGACGGCTTCCAGGTGGAGGCTACCGATGCCAATTCGGACTATATGGGTGCCGACAACCTGAGCTCTCTGGTCAAGCTGGAAAGGGACGGAGCCACCTCCTACCGGTATATGTCGAGACTGATCGGTTTCTTCGGGAGGGTTCAGTATAATTACGACAGTAAATATTATGCCAGTGCCTCCCTCCGCCGCGACGGATCAACCAAGTTCGGGGAAAACAACAAGTGGGGCTGGTTCCCGACTGCAGCGGTCGGATGGACCATCAACAGGGAAGACTTCATGCAAAATGCTGAATTCATCAGCAATCTGAAGCTGAGGGCTTCCTATGGGATATCCGGTAACCAGGAGATCGGGGAGTACCGCAGTCAGCAGGTCCGCCGGGCATTCGGTATTGCCACCGACCCGGAAACGGGTGCACAGGTCATCAGCTTCCCGCCCGAATGGAACTCCAACCCTGACCTGAAATGGGAACAAACATCGGAGATAAATCTCGGTCTCGATTTCGGATTCATCAACAACAGGCTGAGCGGTTCTCTTGAACTTTACCGCAAGATGACCACCGATCTGCTCGGGCAGTTCCCTGTTCCGGTGCCACCCAATGTGGCCCAGTACACCTGGGGCAACTCCGGGAAAATGGAGAACAAGGGGATTGAACTGCTCCTGCAAGCTTATCCGGTGAGCAAATCGAACTTCAAATGGAGAACCAACCTGAACATTGCACACAATCAACAGATAATGATCGACCTTGGTGATTTTGCATCCGAGTCGGGTGTCCGCAGGGAAGGCTTGATATCCGGCCGCGGCCTCACCAGCTCATGGGTGATCGGGATCCGGGAAGGCGAGAGCCTCGGGGCATTTTACCTGCCCGTTTATGCCGGACTCTCCGACGGCAAAATGGCCTACAAATCAAAAACCGGTGGATATACCGACAATATTGCCGATGCTGAAAGGGAAATTGTAGGAACCGCACTTCCGTTTCTTGAACTGGGCTGGTCGAATACCCTGACCTTCTACGAGAACTGGAGCCTCGATTTTTCATTCCGTTCCATGCTGGGGAATAAAGTATTTAACGTGACCCGCATGATGTTTGATTATCCGGGTGAGTTTCCCACTCTGAACCGCCTCCCGGAGGCCATTGACTGGTATGAACAGGGACGAATAAGCAGCCCTCCGCTGGAATCGGATTATTATGTTGAGGACGCATCATTCCTGAGACTGGATTACCTGTCCCTCAACTATGACTTCTTCCCTGAGAACATTGAATGGATGAAAAAACTTTCCATATCCCTTTCATCCAATAACCTCTTCGTGCTGACAAACTATTCGGGTATCGATCCGGAAACGAGTATCGACGGACTGGCATTTGGTATTGACCAGTACAATACCTACCCGAAAACACGTACTTTTACGGTTGGCATCAATGCAACATTTTAAACACTTTGGTTATGAAAAGAATTAACATCATATTTATCATATTCCTGTTTTCCGTTCTGGGATGTACCGATCTCACGGAAGAACTGTACGATAAGATTCCGGGTGATCTCTATCCAGAAAATGAACTCCAGGTAGCCACACTGAGCGTGCCCGCCTATGCGGCCATGAGGCCTCTGGCTGATGACGAAGGGTGGTGGTTCCTGGCACAGGAAATGACATCGGATGAAGTGTGCGGCCCAACCCGTGATGCCGACTGGGACGACGGTGGAAAATGGCGCGTGATGCATACCCACACATGGAACAATGATGTGGAGGGAGTGAATCATATGTGGGGAAGATTGTATGAAGCGGTTACCACCTGTAATAAAATTGCCGATGAACTCCGTGCCCTGCCCCAGAGTGAGCAGATCGACAAAAAAATTGCCGAGCTGGAGGTCCTGAGGTCCTTTTACTATTACCTGCTTATGGATAATTTCGGCGATGTGCCCTACCTGGAAACAACCATTGATGTTCCTGAAAAACCTTTTAAAAACAAACGTGAGGATATCTGGAACGAGCTGGTGACCACTGTAGAAACCAACCTGCCCCAGTTGCAGAACATCGATAAGAAATATCTTGCAACAAGGCCTATGGCTTTTGCTCTGCTGGCCAAACTCTACCTGAATGCCGAAGTGTATGTCGGACAGGCACACTATGACAAAGCGGGTATTTATTGCGACAGTATTATCAACAGCGGATTTTACACAATGGACAGTGATCCCCTGGGCCCGTTCGTCACAGAGAATGAAAATAACCCGGAGATCATATTCTCCATTCCCTATGATGAAGATAATTTCAAAGGGTTCCGCTTTCACATGCGCACCCTTCATTACCAGAGCAATCTTACCTTCGACATGCCGGTGGGCCCGTGGAACGGATTTGCAGTTCTCGAAGACCACTACGACAGTTATGAAGACGGCGACCTGAGAAAAGAGGGTTATTTTCTCGCGGGACAACAGTATACCTCCGACGGAAAGGAGATCATTGATGCCATTGCTAAAGAGAAACTTTTATTCACCAAACATATCCCCGCCCTCAGAATGGATGCCAGCTTTACGCCCGCAGAAATCAGAATGTCGGGGGTAAGGATGGTTAAATATGAAGTGGCCAAAGGGGCCATTGAAAACCTGAGCAATGATTTTGTGCTCTTCAGGCTGGCAGATATATACCTGATGAAAGCCGAAACGGAGATAAGACTGAATGGTGCCGGTGCCGGGGATGAGTGGATTGATCCCATCCGCGAGCGGGCCAACGTCCTGCCCATTGATGGAGCCGGCCTGGATGAGATACTTGCCGAACGCGGCCGCGAAATGTTTTGCGAGGGCCATCGCAGACAGGACCTTATCCGGTTTGGTAAATTCGATGATGCCTGGTGGGAAAAGCCGTCGTCCGATCCGTCCAGGGAAATCTTCCCGATCCCGAAATGGGCCACCGATGCAAATGAAAATTTACTTCTTGATCCACAATAATTTAGATTAAAAACGTTATATTAACAAAAATCAGAGATTATGAAAACCAATTTTTTAAAATCAACATTGAAATTTGCTGTCATGGCGCTGATCGCCAGCACTATGATGGTAGCATGTGACAACGAAGAGGAGGAAGAGCCGATTGTCCTTGATGGATTTTACATCAGCGGCGACGCCACTGCTCTTGACAAGCTCGATACCAAAGGACGGCTTGCCGTTACCCGTAACGAAGTAACCCAGACAGACAGGAACGAACTGTCTGAGATTTACATCGCTCTCAAAGGCGGAGAAACCTTTACCATAACCGAAGTCGCCGGTTCAACCAAAACCGTTCTCGGTCCGGGAACCGACTTTGCAATGGTTCCTGAAGCAGAACTTGATAACGATGAACCCAAAGAAGGCCTCTGGCGCGGTTCTTTTGTTGAATCGGAAACCGGGTTTACCGTTCCTGAAGACGGACTCTATCACGTAGCTCTGGATTCAGAAGTCGAGATAATCGTTATTGCCCTCGTAAAATGGGGTCTCATCGGTGGTGCCACCCCCGGCGGATGGTCCGATAATACCGAGATGACTGCAACCTTCGACCTGGAAAAGATGACCTTCATGGTTGAAAATGTCACCATGCTCGAGAATGAGTTCAAATTCCGTTATTCAAACGGATGGAAAATTATCCTGGATGCTAATTACGACCTGGGTGGAGGCCAAACAGGTATTAAGGTGAACACCAACTTCGGCGGATCCGTTTCCGACCTTGTCCCCGGAGGTGGAAACATCGCCAATACCGAGTATGCCGTTTATAAATTTGAAATGACCTGGGAACTGGGGGTCGGAACATCGGCCGTGATGACCAAAACCGGTGAAGCTGAACCGCTTCCCGAGTATCCTGAAGAACTTTATATGATCGGTGCAGCCATAGGCGGCTGGGACTGGGCTGTCAACGGAATACAGATGGTCCCGGTACACAGCCATCCACACCTGTTCTGGAAAATTGTGTGGATTGAATCAGGCGTTCAAGTTGCAGGTGTTAAATTTGCCCCCGCCAAGGAGTGGGTCGGTGACTTTGGTGTGAATGCCGGAGCCGGTGCTACCGACGGTGTTTGGGCCAAAGGCGGAGACAATCTGCCCGATGTAGCCGCTTCGGGTTACTATATGGTGGTTGTGAACCTTCTGGATGAAACCATAGAGGTCAATCCGCCGAAAGTCCACGGAATCGGTGATGCATTCGGAACATGGGATGCCGCTCAGGCCGCTACCCTGTTTACCGTTGACAACACCAATAAAGTCGTTGTGTCTCCTGCTTTCGTAGCTGATGCAGAACTTCGGATGCATGTTGCAGCCAACACCTTAACCAACGCCGACGGCAATGCCGTTGACTGGTGGCAGGCCGAATTCATCGTCCTTGAAGGTGTTATTGAGTACCGCGGTACAGGCAACGACCAGGCAAGGGTCAACGTAACGACCGGACAAACCGTTACACTGGACTTTACCAACGAAACCGGAACCATTCAATAATTAAATGGTTCATCCTGAAAAGAGCATGCTCCGGCATGCTCTTTTTTTTCACTGTTCCGTGAATTTTCTAAATTATATTGACGATATTTCAAATTGTTGACCATAACAATCTGTTTCAATCTTTAACAGTCATTGATGAAACACTATTCTCTGCATACTTTTTTCATCTTTCTGATCGCAATCTCATACCCTGTCAGAGCACAGGTTGTAACATCTGATCCGGCCATCCCGTTACCGGATCAACCCGTTACCATCTATTTTGATGCTGCTTTGGGAGATGCCGGCCTTCTGGATTACACCGGCGAAGTGTATGCCTATACAGGTGTGCTGACCACGGAAAGTAAAACCGGTAATGAATGGAAATATGTTCAGTCCCTCTGGGAAGACCATACCCCCGAAACCAAACTCACCCGTATTGCCCCGAATCTCTATTCCCTTTTCATAACGCCCTCCATCAGGGATTACTATGGCGTTCCCTTAACAGATACCATCACCCACCTGGCTTTCGTATTCCGAAGCTTCGACAATGCCTTTACAGGAAGGGACGCCGGGGGAGCCGATATCTTCCTGGAAGTTTTTCAGGAAGGCTTCCGCATCCTTATTATTTCCCCCGAAAAAAATATCATTACCCCGGTTCAGAGCGATGTTCTGTTTAAAGCCGTTGTATCGGAAGCGTCTTCTGTTTCCCTCTTCCTCAATAATATTGAGGTGAAAACGGAAACCGGCACTGAAATTAACCATACCTTCAACTTTGCAGAATCCGGTGATTACTGGATTAAAGCGGAAGCCACACTGGAGGAAAAGCGGGATGCCGATTCTGTCTTTGTGCATGTGCTGGAAACCGAATCCGCCGTTCCTGTCCCCGAAGGGCTTCACGACGGCATCAATTACCTGGATGACCATACTGCAGGGCTGGTTCTGTTTGCTCCCGGAAAGGAGCATGTGTTTGCCATCGGGGATTTCAATGACTGGATTCCCGCCTCTTCAGGCCGGATGAACCGGGATAACGACCGGTACTGGATTACCCTTGAAAATCTGGAGCCGGGCAGGGAATACGCTTTCCAGTACCTGATCGATGGTGAGCTGTTGATTGCGGATCCCTATACCGAAAAAGTGCTCGACCCCTGGAACGATAAATGGATCCCCTCCGACACCTATCCCGACCTGAAGGCATACCCCTCTGAAAAGAGCTCCGGGATCACCGCTGTTCTCGAACCTGCACGAGACACCTATGAGTGGCAGGTTTCTTCCTTTACTCCTCCGAAAAAAGAGGACCTGGTGATATATGAAATGCTCGTCAGGGATTTTGTGGAGGCTCATGACTGGAAAACCCTCACCGACACGTTGGACTATTTCACTACCCTCGGCATCAATGCCATCGAACTGATGCCCGTCAACGAATTTGAAGGGAACGAAAGCTGGGGATACAACCCCTCCTTCTATTTCGCGCCCGATAAGTACTATGGTCCTGCCGACGATCTTAAAATCTTTATCGATTCGTGTCATGCACGCGGGATCGCTGTCATCATCGATATGGTGCTGAATCACTCCTACGGCCAGTCCCCGCTGGTGCAGCTCTATTTCGACAGTTCCTCGGGCAAGGTTTCGGAAGATAATCCCTGGTATAATGTGGATTCTCCGAACCAGGTCTATTCGTGGGGCTATGATTTCAACCATGAGAGCCAGGCCACACGGGATTTCGTGGACCGCGTCAACGCCCACTGGATCACTGAATACATGGTGGATGGATTCCGGTTTGACTTCACCAAGGGATTTACCAACCGTCCGGGCGACGGCTGGGCATATGACGCTTCACGCATTGCGATTCTAAAACGGATGGCTGATAGAATTTGGGATCTGAACCCCGAAGCCTATGTGATCCTCGAACATCTTGCGGACAATAGTGAAGAGAAGGAACTTGCGGCTTACGGGATGATGCTGTGGGGCAACATGAATTACAATTATAACGAAGCCACCATGGGGTATAACGAAACCGGGAAATCGGATTTCAGCTGGATATCCTACCGGAAAAGAGGATGGCCGGAACCCCGCCTGGTGGGATATATGGAAAGTCATGATGAGGAGCGCCTCATGTTTAAAAATCTTGAATACGGCAATGCATCGGGCAGTTACTCCGTGAAATCCCTGCCGACAGCCCTGGCAAGGATGGAGCTGGCCGGCGCCTTCTTCTTCACCATTCCCGGACCTAAAATGATGTGGCAGTTCGGAGAGCTGGGATACGATATCTCCATCGATTACGACTGCAGGGTATGCAACAAGCCGGTCCGCTGGGATTATTTCAGTGTCAAGGAGCGGGAACATTTGTATCGTGTATGGTCGTCCATCATCGCGCTGAGAATTGAGGAGCCGGCATTCGAGACCGGGGATTTTACACTCTCGCTGTCGGGAGCCGTCAAGCGGATCGAATTGAATCATCCGGATATGGATGTAAGGATTATCGGGAATTTTGATGTTGTCTCCCAACAGGCTGATCCGGCATTCAGCGCCACAGGCACATGGTATGAATTCTTCAGCGGCGACAGTCTGTTGGCCGGGGATGCTCCTCTGCCTGTTTACCTGCGACCCGGAGAGTATCGTATGTACACCACCAAAAAGCTGGAGTCACCGAAAACATCCCCGCCGCAGACGAATCCGAAATTGTTGCGGGTTTATCCCAATCCTGTGGGCGACATGCTCTTCTTTGACCCTGTGAGCGTTCCTGCAGAACTGGAGATTACCGACCTCTTCGGTAAAACGGTCATGGCTGAAGAACTTGAGGCTTACCAGGATCGGATTGATGTCTCCACCCTGCGATCCGGTCTGCATATCGTCACCCGTTTCACGCCGGGATTCCGGCCCAAACATGCCAAGGTGGTGAAGGTTCAAAATCGATAATCAAAAACCGGCCGGACAGGGAAATCCGTCCGCCCACCGGTGTTGCTTACTCGCTTATTCCTCCAATTACTTGCATATTACCTCCCATCCATCTATCTTTGTGCGAATTTTATCCGGCGGCTGCATATTACGCCGGATCAATCCGCATTGATAAGCGCAATAAAACAACTGTTGAACGTGAATGGGTAAAAAATTTCCGGAATATAAAAGGTTCGACCTCTCTGAAATCAATAAAGAGGTTAACAAACGCTGGAAGGAACAGGAGATCTTCGAAAAAAGTGTTCAGTCGAGAGAGGGATGTCCTTCATTTGTTTTTAATGAAGGTCCGCCTTCGGCCAACGGTATTCCCGGAATTCATCACGTGATGGCGCGTACCATCAAGGATATTTTCTGCCGCTATAAAACCATGTCCGGTTACCAGGTGAAACGAAAAGCAGGATGGGATACACACGGATTGCCTGTTGAGCTTGGCGTGGAAAAGGCTCTGAACATCACCAAGGAGGATATCGGGAAAAAGATCAGCATCGAGGCATTTAATGCGGCCTGCCGGAAGGATGTGATGAAGTATACCGATATGTGGGAGGACCTCACGGAAAAAATGGGATTCTGGATCAATATGGAGGATCCTTATATCACCTACGATAACAAATACATCGAAACGTTATGGTATCTCCTGAAAGAACTTTATAAAAACGGACTTCTGTACAAGGGATATACCATTCAGCCTTACTCTCCGGCGGCAGGGACCGGCCTGAGCACCCATGAGCTGAACCAGCCCGGATGCTACAGGGATGTGAAAGATACCACATTGGTTGCCCAGTTCAGGGCGATCCGGGATGAAGCATCCGAATTCCTGTTCAAAAAGACCGACACCGATATTTGTTTTCTTGCCTGGACCACCACACCCTGGACACTGCCATCCAATACCGCCCTGGCCGTGGGACCGGATATCGAATATGCCTTCGTCCGCTCGTTCAATCCCTATTCCAGCGATCCGGTATCCCTGATTCTTGCCAGGAACCTGCTCGGGGAATATTTCCCTGAAAAACATGCAGACCTTCCCATGGAGGATTACCATCCGGGCGATAGAGCCATCCCCTTCAGAATACTCGGATATTACAAAGGAAAAAAACTTGAGGGCATCCGTTATGAGCAGCTTATCGACTGGGTCAATCCGGGAGAAAATGCATTCAGGGTGTTAACCGGTGACTTTGTTACGACAGAGGAGGGTACGGGCATCGTGCATATCGCACCAACTTTTGGTGCCGACGACTACAGGGTAGCCCGTGAAAATGATGTCCCTGCGCTCCTGATCCGCGATCTTGAGGGACAATTCCAGCCCCTCGTGGATAAGAAGGGCCGTTTTTACAGGATAGAAGAGATAGATAAGAATTTTCTCGCCGAAAAAGTGAATACACAAACTTATTCCGATTTCGCCGGGAAATATGTGAAGAACGAATATGACGAATCGAAGGATCCCGAAGATGCCAGCATCGACGTGGAACTGGCCGTCTACCTGAAAAAAGAGAACCGGGCATTCCGTATAGAGAAGCACGTCCACAACTATCCCCATTGCTGGAGAACCGACAAACCGGTACTCTATTATCCCCTCGATTCGTGGTTCATCCGGAGCACAGCAAAACGGGACCGGATGATCGAGCTGAACAATACGATCAACTGGAAACCGGAGTCCACCGGCACGGGCCGTTTCGGTAAATGGCTCGAGAACCTGGTCGACTGGAACCTTTCCCGTTCGCGGTTCTGGGGAACGCCCCTGCCTGTATGGACCTCGGAGGATAAATCTGAACAGTGTTGTATCGGATCCGTTGCGGAACTGAAGGCAGAAATTGATAATTCAGTTGCTGCCGGTTTCATGGATCATAACCCTTTTGATCAATTTGTGGAAGGGGATTTTTCTGCGGAGAATTATAACACCTTCGATCTGCATCGGCCTTTCGTGGATGAGATCATCCTTGTCAGTCCGAAAGGGAAAAAAATGTTCCGCGAACCGGATCTGATTGATGTCTGGTTCGACTCCGGTGCCATGCCCTATGCACAGTGGCATTATCCGTTTGAGAACAAAGAGCATTTCGACCGGCTCTTCCCGGCAGATTTTATTGCCGAAGGCGTTGACCAGACCCGCGGCTGGTTCTTCACCCTGCATGCCATTGCGGTGATGCTCTTCGATTCCGTATCCTTCAGGAATATTATCTCGAACGGACTCGTTCTGGATAAGAATGGCAATAAAATGTCGAAACGGCTCGGGAATGCCGTGGATCCGTTTAAAACCATCGGGGAACACGGATCGGATCCCCTGAGATGGTACTTGATTACCAATGCACAACCCTGGGACAACCTGAAGTTTGATGAAAAAGGGATTGATGAGGTCAAACGAAAGTTTTTCGGTACACTTTATAATACCTATTCTTTCTTTGCACTGTATGCCAATATCGACGGTTTCACTTACACACAGGATGAGGTGCCGGTTCATGAACGTCCTGAAATCGATCGCTGGATCATCTCCCTTCTGAATTCCCTGATAAAGGATGTGCGGGAATATTACGATACCTACGAACCCACCAGGGCCGGCCGCCTGATACAGGAATTTGTCCTTGAGTACCTGAGCAACTGGTATGTCCGTCTGAACCGGAAACGGTTCTGGGGGGGTGATTTCGACAGGGATAAACTGGCCGCATACCAGACGCTTTACACCTGCCTTGAAAAAGTGGCCATACTGGCTGCGCCGCTATCCCCTTTTTATATGGATAAACTGTTCCTCGACCTGATCAGTGTCACCGGAAAATACCAGGAAGAATCGGTTCACCTGGCGCCTTTCCCTGAGTTCCATCCCGGACTGATTCACAAAGCCCTGGAAGAAAGGATGGATATCGCCCAGAAGGTCTCTTCCATGATTCTCGGACTGAGAAGAAAAGTCAACATCAAGGTGCGACAGCCCCTTAATAAAATTATGATCCCCATCCTCAATCCGAATTTCAGAGAACAGTTTGAATCGGTAAAAAACCTGGTGCTGAATGAAGTTAATGTAAAAAGCATCGACTTTATAACCGATACCTCTGACATCCTCATCAAGCGCATTAAGCCCAATTTCAAGGTCCTCGGTCCGCGTTACGGGGCAAGAATGAAACAGATAGGAAGCGCCATCACCCGGTTAAGCCAGGATGAGATTCTGAAGTTCGAGAAGGAGGGCGTCTATGAAATTGGCACCGGAGCGGAACGGGTTGAATTAACACTGGAGGATGTTGAGATTCTTTCAGAAGATATTCCCGGATGGCTGGTGGCTACCGAAGGTAATATAACTGTTGCGCTGGATATTCATGTAAATGAAGAGCTCCGCAATGAAGGCATCGCCAGGGAACTGGTCAACCGCATTCAGAATCTCAGGAAAGAGAAGGGATTCGATGTGACCGACAAAATTGAAATAGAAATCGAAAAACAGGCATCCATCAATGAGGCGGTTTTGAAGCACAGTGATTACATTGGTTCACAAACACTTGCTCAAAAGATCCTGCTAGTGGACCACTTGAAGGAGGAGCAATCACACACGGTCGATCTCGACGAGGATAATATCGTGAAAATTTGTGTTTCTCGCATATGATTACTCTTTTTTAATGATTTAATATTGTATATTTAAAAAAAACAAAATCGAATGACCATGGCTGAAAAGACCAGATATTCAGATGAAGAGCTTGCAGAATTCAAATCCATAATTCTGGCCAAGCTTGAAAAGGCCAAGGAAGACTATGAATTGTTGAAATCGGCCATTACGCAAAGCGAAAGCAACGATACACAGGATACCTCTCCGACATTTAAAGTTCTTGAAGAAGGCGCCGCAACCCTTTCAAAGGAGGAAGCAGGAAGACTGGCACAGAGGCAGCAGAAGTTCATACAGCATCTGCAGGCGGCCCTGGTCAGGATCGAAAACAAAACCTATGGCGTGTGCAGGGAAACAGGAAAACTTATTTCAAAGGAAAGATTGCGCGCCGTTCCCCATGCCACGCTCTGCATTGAGGCAAAGTCAAAACAATAAATTGTTCCTCTTTTGGAACACCTTTATACCTTCAATCAAACCATCCCTGTTTTTGCGCTGAAATGCCATCGGGTGAAGAAGTTTAATTTCTGTTATACCGTGCATGTCCAATACGCTTAAATCCGTAATCATCGTCCTTTCCATTCTGATTGTGGACCAGGTCGTAAAAATAGTGGTTAAAACAAACATGACCCTCTACGAACAGATTCCGTTCATCGGAAACTGGGCCATCATCCATTTCGTGGAGAACAGAGGCATGGCATTCGGACTGAATATCCCGGGCGATTACGGCAAGATCGCCCTCAGTATCTTCAGGCTGATAGCCTCTCTGGGGATTATTTTCTATATCCGTCACCTCATCAAACTGAAAGCTCATACCGGTCTCATTATCACCCTGTCCCTGATCCTTGCCGGAGCGATGGGTAATATTTTTGATTCTGCATTTTATGGAATGATATTCAGTGAAAGCACCCCGGTCTCAACCGCAACCATCTTTCCCCCGGAGGGAGGTTATGCATCCTTTCTGCACGGAAATGTTGTGGATATGTTTTATTTTCCTATTATAAAAGGAAATTATCCGGAGTGGTTCCGGGGGGGGCAGAGTTTCATCTTTTTTCGTCCGGTCTTTAATGTTGCGGACTCCAGCATTACCATCGGGGTTTTTTTTATCCTTTTTAACCAGAAACGGTTTTTCAGGCACCTCTCCGATGAGCAGGATTAATGGTTGAGAATATCTTTATAGGTTGATCTGCAGGTTTTCAGATAATCCCGGCAGAAAGGGATGAAACCCTTTTCACGATCAGGAGCTACAGGGGCTTTACTTTTGAGCACCTTCTTTTTTTGTACTTTTTTTCCCTTCTTCTTTTTTTGATCCTTCATGACAAAATCCTCCTCTTATTTCTGTAAAAATACAAAAAAGTTTACATTAATTTAACATTGAGGAAACATTTTATTAACGCAATGGGAGCATCCCGGCTGAAGGGTCTGAAGGATCACCCGTTTCCTATTTCCCTTCCGAGTACGTTTTTAAAAATATTCGATGTCCCGGCTCCACAGCTGATAATTGACTTCATTCCCATATCCACGCTGGCGCCGGTCCTGAAAACCTTATCACTGCTCAGATGCAGAATATTGCCGGAGGTGGGATTGGGTCCTGTTGGCACGAAAACGGTAATGACATCCCCCATATCGTCGGTAATAAAACCCGTCATCAATGTTCCGGTATTGAAGGGATCAACCAGCACTACCTCCTTGAAAAAGGATTTGTTTTTCCCGAAAAACTGCTGGACCGTCTCCTTGGCCAGTTTGTAGCCCGGAATTTTAAAAAGGTATTTGTCTTCGGCCCGATTCAGGAACTGCCCGATCCTGGTGCGTATGATTACCCCTATCACAAAAAATAATAGCAGGATTGCTACAATCGTTATGACATAGAGCGCGAAGGTGTATAACCTTGAGTCGGTATCTACAATTTTTACAATCGGACCCAGGTACTTCTCTATCAAATTCAGAATCCATCTGAAGAAAATAACCACCAGCGTCAGCGGTAAAATGGCAGCCAATCCACCAATCAGTGTGGTTCTGAAAAACTTTCTGATTCTTTTAAATAAACTTATTTGCATATCTTTAAGTTTTATATTTTGCTCCTGATTTTACTTCTTCAAATATACCAAATTTGACTGCTTGCTTATGAAACCAATGCTTTTTCTATTTATCCTGATTTCAGGGGGCCTGACAGTGGTGGGACAGAACACTCCGGCAAAATTTGTGGCCCACCGGGGTGCTTCCTACCTGGCACCTGAAAATACCATGGCCTCAATATTACTGGCATGGGAACTTGGGGCGGACGCGGCAGAATGCGACATCATGCTGACCCGAGACAACCGGATTGTCCTTTTTCATGATCAGACTACCGGCCGTATGACCGGAACGAATCTGAAAATCCGCGATACGGATTATGCTGTATTGAGCCAGCTAACAATAAAACCGGGCAAGCATAACACTGAAAAATTTGATAACGAAAGAATCCCCTTGTTGGAAAATATCCTGCCCACCATACCCGATGACCGTCTGCTTGTTATCGAAATAAAAACTGGGACGGAAATCCTCCCCGTTCTAATGCCCATCATTCAACAATACAGCAGACTGGAACGGCTGTCCTTTATCTGTTTCGACCTGGAAACGATTATTGAAACCAAAAAATACTTTCCGTCGGTACCCTGCTATTATCTCGCATCGTTCCGGCAAGATATCCGCAGATATTTTGATGTGATAGTTCAAAGTAACCTGGACGGGTTGAATCTGAGGTATAAAATCATAAGCCGGAATCTGACAGAAAAATGCAGGGCTGCGGGGCTGGATGTGTGGTGCTGGACGGTAAACGACCCTGTGACTGCTGCCAGACTGATAGAAACCGGTGTAACCCATATAACAACCGACAGGCCTGCCTGGCTGAAAAATCAATTATCCAGGGATTAATTAATTCCCCCTGAAGATTCCGTATAAGATGACGTTTATCAAATCCTCCATCAGTTTTCGACGCTCCTCAACATCTTTAGAATTGTAAAGCAGAGGTATTTCAAGTCCCCTCATCATGGTACTGATCGCAATCGCTCCCAGAACCGGGTCGGCTACCTTAAAGGATCCTTCACTGTTACCGGATTGAAAAATACGGGTTACCAATTCTTTCTCTTCCCGGTTAAATCGCTTCCTTAAGTTTATCACAAAGTCCATTTCCGGCAGATCCTCCTTTATCAGCGCCTCATACAAATTTTTAAAATCGGGCAGGCGATGCAAACGGCAGCGGATATAAGTTTTCAATTTTCCGAGAGGTGACGATTCTGCATCCAGGACCCTGTTTATCTCTTTTTTCAGCACATTTCCCTCCTTTTCAACAACCGCCCTGAAAATATCCTCTTTACTGTTGAAGTAGTAGTAAATGGAACTTTTACCCATCTCCAAAACTTGTGCAATTTCATCCATAGTGGTTCTCCTGTAACCATGACGCGAAAACACATTCTGTGCCCCGTCAACGATGCGGTTTCTTATCTTTTCTTTTACAACCACCATCTTTCGGAAAAAAATGATATTTCTCTTTTAAAACTTTCAAAACGCTATACACGACCTTCAAGGCGCTGTACACGAATCTCAAAGCGCTCTGCACAAGTTTAACAGCACAACGTCTTACCCATATTATCCCAATGCAAACCTGTACAAAATCAGGCAGCTATTCCATACTTTCCAGGAGTTTGAAATCCAGCTGTCTTTTTGAAAGATTTGCCTGAATCACCTCTATCTTCACATCATCCCCAATCTCAAATGCACGACCGGACTGCCTTCCGACAATTTTATAATCCTCCTCATCAAACTCATAAAAGTCGTCCACCATCCCTTTGATCGAAACCATTCCCTCACATTTGTTTTCGACAATCTCCACATAGATACCCCAATCTGTCAGTCCGGATATCACCCCGTCGAAAACCTGTCCCACCTTATCCTGCATAAACTCAACCTGCTTATATTTTATGGATGCCCGTTCTGCATCGATAGCTCTTCGTTCCATCTCAGAAGAATGCTCGCACCGTTTTTCATATTTGTTTGCATTTTTCGAAGCTCCTCCTTCAAGGTAATGGGAAAGCATACGGTGCACCATCATATCCGGATATCTCCGTATGGGTGAGGTAAAGTGGGTATACTCCCCGAATGACAGTCCGTAATGACCGATGTTATCGGTTGAGTACCTGGCTTTGGCCATTGAACGCAGGGCAAGATCTTCAATCACGTGTTGTTCTTTTTTCCCCTCAACCATATCAAGCAGTTTATTCATGGAGATTGACATTTTCCTGCCGGATTGCAGATCAATGCGGTAACCGAATTTGGATATAAAGCGGTTGAAGGATTCCAGTTTCTCCAGGTCCGGTAGATCATGGATCCGGTATACAAAAGTTTTGGGTTTAAGCCGCGAGCGATCTGTCCGCTCTTCCTGGGAAAGTTCCTTTTCATATTTACCCCCTCTGGCGGCGAAAGCTGCCACTCTTTTGTTTGCCAGGAGCATGAATTCTTCGATCAGCCAGTTGGATTCCTTCGGGGTGCTTAAATAAACACCTGTGGGGCGGCCTTCTTCATCCAGGTAAAATTTTACCTCATCCCTTTCGAAATTAATGGACCCGTTCTTGTAACGGTTCGTTCTCAGTATTTTTGAAAGTTTATACAGCTGAAGCATCTCTTCCTTCATATCGCCCTGTCCTGTTTCAATGATTGCCTGTGCCTCTTCATAATTAAACCTGCGGTTGGAACGGATGACAGTTCGTCCGAACCACTCCTCCTTAATTTCCGTTTGTTCATTCATTACAAAAACGGCTGAAAATGTAAGCTTGTCTTCATCCGGCCTCAGGGAACAGAGGTTGTTGGACAACCGTTCGGGAAGCATAGGCACCACCCTGTCGACCAGGTAAACCGACGTGGCCCGTTCATAGGCTTCCTCATCCAGAACCGTTTTGCTCTGAACATAATGCGTCACATCCGCAATATGTACTCCAACCTCCCAGATGCCTTCCCCCAGGGCCCGGATAGACAATGCATCGTCAAAATCCTTCGCATCTGCCGGATCTATGGTAAAGGTCGGAACCTTTCTGAAATCGCGACGTACCTTCAGTTCCTCTTCCATGTTGGCATCGGGTATATGTTCTGCTGCGGCCTCCACATCCTCCGTGAAGCGGATCGGCAGACCGAATTCTGCCAGGATCGAATGCATCTCGGTATCGTTGTCCCCCGGGTAACCAAGGATATCCGTGATTTCTCCGAAGGGATTTTTCACTTTTTCCGGAAATTCGGTGATTTTAGCAATGGCTTTCTGACCATGTTCAGCCCCGTTCAGCTTATCCAGCGGAATAAAAATATCGTAGGGCATTTTCGGGTTGTCGGGAAGTAAAAAAGCGTAGTTCCGGGAAATCTCCACCAATCCCACAAATGAATCCCTGGCCCTTTCGAGTATCTCCACCACTTCACCTTCCACCCTGCTGCTTCCCTTTCGCTTCGGATAAACCCGAACCTTCACCAAATCACTGTCCAGTGCGGTCGAAAGGTTGTTTCTGGCCACGAACACATCATCCTCAATATCTTCCGAAACGACAAAGGCATATCCGTGACGGGTCATATCGATGGTACCGGTAATATAACCCGCCCTGGACTTCAGCCGGTACTTTCCCGGTTCGGGGTTTTCCAGCTGACCCCTGCCAGCAAGTTCTGTGAGAATTCTGTCGATTAACTGTTTCTCTTCTTTACCGGTGATAAGCAAAATTTTAGATAGTTGCCTGTAGTTATATACTTTCTGGGGGTTCCTTCCAAACACACCCATGATCATGGAAGTTGCCCGTTCGCGTGTCAGTCTGTTATGTCTGCCTGATTTTTGTTTTGCCATACCTGTATTTGCTGATTATTTTTACATGATTTTATACATCTCCGGATTCTCTCCACTAAAAATAGTAATTTTGTTGTCAATCATACGATAAGTTCGGAAAACTTATGGACAGCAAGCTATACATCTATAACACCCTTACCCGCAAAAAAGAGCTTTTCAAACCGATTAATCCGCCGTTCGTCGGACTGTATGCCTGCGGTCCTACTGTATACGGGGATGCCCATCTCGGTCATGCCCGGCAAGCTGTTACCTTCGATGTGCTCTTTCGTTTTTTATCCTTCCTGGGATACAAAGTCAGATATATCAGAAACATTACAGATGTCGGCCATCTTGAAAGCGATGCGGACGAGGGTGAGGATAAAATCCAGAAGAAAGCCAGGATAGAAAAGCTCGAACCGATGGAGGTTGTACAGTATTACATGAACAGGTACCACGAGAATATGCGCCAGCTGAATGTTCTCCCTCCCAGCATTGAGCCAAGGGCCACCGGGCATATAATTGAACAGCAACAGCTGATAAAAAAGATAATCGATGCCGGTTATGCCTATATAGTCAATGGTTCTGTCTATTTCGACGTCATGAAATACGATGCTGATCACCACTACGGGAAATTATCCGGCAGAAAGATTGATGACCTGCTGAGTAATACCCGTGCACTTGAAGGGCAATCTGAAAAAAAGAATCCCCTCGATTTTGCCCTCTGGAAAAAAGCGGATCCGGCCCATATCATGCACTGGCCCTCCGAATGGAGTGAGGGTTATCCCGGCTGGCACGTGGAGTGTTCGGCTATGAGCACCAAATACCTGGGAGTTGAATTCGATATTCACGGAGGTGGAATGGACCTGCTCTTCCCGCATCATGAATGTGAAATTGCCCAGTCAGTTGCGGGTTACGGAAAAGATTCCGTGCGATACTGGATGCATAACAACATGATAACCATCAACGGTCAGAAAATGGGCCGTTCACTCGGAAATTTCATTACCCTGGATCAGCTCTTTGCAGGGAACCATGAAATATTGGAACAATCGTATGATCCCATGGTGGTCAGGCTCTTTATTCTTCAGGCTCATTACCGCAGCACGCTTGATTTTTCAAATGAGTCCCTGCAGGCATCGGAAAAGGGATTGAAGCGCTTCATCCAGGCAGCAGAAAAACTGGGAAAAATACAGGCATCCGGACATTCCACCCTTGATCCCTCGACACTCGGGAAAAAATGTCTCGATGCCATGAACGATGACCTCAATACCCCTGTCCTGCTGGCCCACCTTTTCGAGGCCACGAAATGGATTAATGCCATTTCTGCCGGACAGGAAACCATAACCACAAACGACCTTGACGGGCTGAAAAAGATATTCAGCAGTTATCTTTCTGCCGTTCTGGGGATCTCTCTTACCGGACAGAATAAAACCGGCGATAATCTGGCCGAAGAATTGATCAGGTCCATTCTCAACCTGAGAACAGAGGCGAAAAATAAGCAGGACTTTGCCCTGGCGGACCGGATCAGAAACGAACTGAACAAACTCGGCATTACAATTAAAGATGGGAAAGACGGTGTTGAATGGGAAATCTGAGTCCCCCGAACAAACCTATATTTCCAGGGAGGTAACTGTCGGTTCTTTAGGAATGGGTGGTCGTCATCCGGTGCGGATACAGTCCATGACCAATACCGATACGAACGATACAGCAGCTTCCCTGTCACAATGCGAAGCCCTGATCCGTGCAGGGGCCGAACTGGTTAGGCTTACCACACAGGGAAAAAGGGAGGTCCTCAGCATCTCCGCCATCAAAAACAGTCTTAAGGGAAAAGGTGTCACTACTCCCATTATTGCCGATGTGCATTTCAATCCGGAACTTGCTGAAATGGCCGCTCCCCTCGTCGACAAGATCCGGATCAATCCCGGGAATTATCTGAAAAGAAATCTGGATGATTCAGAAGCCCGGAGTACTGCTTTCGAACAGTTCGGCAGGCTGATAAAGATTTGCAAAATCCATCACACTGCAATCCGGGTCGGGGTGAATCACGGCTCCCTGAGTGAACGCATCCTGAGAAAATACGGAGACACGCCCCTCGGCATGGCCGAATCGGCGATGGAGTTCATAAGGATTTCCGCACGCCATGATTTTCATCAGCTGGTGATATCGCTCAAATCGAGCAACACCAGGGTCATGATCCAGTCGGTAAGACTGCTGGTAAAAAAGCTCCAGGAGGAAAATTTAAACTACCCCGTTCATCTTGGGGTCACCGAGGCGGGCAATGAACGTTACGGCAGAATAAAATCCGTGGTTGGAATGGCTCCCCTGTTGCTCGAAGGGATAGGGGATACCATAAGGGTTTCCCTCACCGAGGATCCGGTTCGTGAAATCCCGGTCGCCCGGAAAATTGTACAGCTTTTTCCAAAACCGCTGCTCCTGCCCTATAATCCTTTCACGGATCTTGCCTGGGACCCGTTTAACTACCGGAGAAGGGCATCCCTTCTCCTACCGGGTAGGGGCAGGAGAACATGGCCGGCAATCGTAACGGATTATGCTGCAAAATCACCGGAGGATCCCTCCCCGTCAGAAATACTTCCATATATCACAACGGCCGCGGATTGGGAAAGGAACGGGAGAGCCAATCTGCCCCCGGACCGCATCTTGATGATTGAACATTCCGAAGTGTCCATTCAGGATATTAAAAAACTGATTTCTGAATTCTGCAAACAGGACACTGCGCACCCGATAATATACAAACGCAATCTTCAGATTGCAGATCCTGAGGATTTTCAGATTCGACTTGCCGGGGAGCTTGGATTTCTTCTTACTGATGGCATGATCGATGCTGTATGGATCGAAAACAACCATTTCACCGATTCAGAACTTTATGAGCTCCTTTTGTTGATCCTGCAGGCCACCGGCTCGAGAATCAGTCAGACCGAATATATTGCCTGCCCCTCCTGCGGCCGTACCCATTTCGACATCGAATCGCGCCTGAAGGAAATCAAGGCTGTAACCTCGCACCTCAAACACCTGAAGATTGCTGTGATGGGATGTATCGTCAATGGCCCCGGTGAAATGGCCGATGCAGATTACGGTTATGTGGGTGCAGGAAAAGGCAGGATATCGATCTACAGGGGCCGGACCGCTGTATATAAAAACATCCCCGAAGAAGAAGCGCTTGATAAATTGCTTGCCCTGATCAGGGAGCATGGCGACTGGATCAATGCCTAACCCTTGTCGAGGGAAAAAATAAAAGAGGTCCCTTCCCCGAGTTTGCTTCTCACGTTGATCGTCTGGTTGTGCGCCTGCACGATATGTTTGACTATTGAAAGTCCCAGGCCGGTCCCTCCGGAATACCTTGAACGGCTTTTATCTGTCCGGTAAAACCGGTCAAATATCCTCGGCAGGTCTTCCTCGTCAATGCCAATCCCGTTATCTGTCACATCCACCAGGATATTCTCTCCCGTGTCAATAAAACTGACTACCGTTTTTCCTCCCTTCCTGCCATAATTGATGGTATTTACAACCAGGTTTATGATCACATCAATAATCTTCTTTTTATCGGCATAGACCCTGATCGGTTTGCTGTAGGTCTGATCAAAGGTCAGTTTTATATTGGATTGCCGCGCCTTCATCTCCAGCGATTCGAAAACATCCTCAACCAGCTTCACGATGTTAAAGGATTCTTTCTGCAGTTTGAACTCACCGGACTCCAGGCGTGAAATGGCATCCAGATCATTAATAATCGAAATCAGGCGGTTGATGCTTTGCTCGGTCCGTTCAAGGTAGAGACGGTTTATTTTCGAATCTTCCATCCCTCCATCGAGAAGGGTGAGTATATACCCCTGGATATTAAAAATCGGGGTTTTTAATTCATGGGACACATTGCCCAGAAATTCCTTCCTGTATTTCTCAAGCTGTTTCAGTTTCTTGATTTCCTCCGACTGTTTATCGGCCCAGTCCTGCACGTCTTTATGAATCTCCTCCACAATATCCTTTCTGCCTGATATGCGCTTGAGCTTCTGGGTTCTGGCAGAAGAGTGGAGGGTCCTGTAAATCGGGTTAATCCTCCGGAAAATAAACCGGATGAACAGATGGCGTACTACGAAAAAAGTGACCGCAAATAACACGATACCTGCAATAATGAAAGTAAAAGCCGGTTTAAGGGCCGGGAACAACCCGGTGCCGGCTAAAAGCAGTCCTGCCGCCAGTAAAACAACGGTGGCTATAAGAAAGGCGTAATCTCTGGGGGTCTTAAGCATATCATAAGCACCTTTTGTGGTCACCATCTTCTGAACGGTGTTTCAATATTAACAAAAATGCCGCCTTCTCCTAACCTGTTTATAGCGTATTCTATCCTGAATACCTGGTCGTAATAAGTTACAATGTCCAGTCCTATGCCTGTGGAAAACTGCCAGTCGTTTGTCATTGTATTGGTCGGGTCGGTCATCCCGTTGTAAACGTAACCCGCATCTGCGAAAATATTAATGTAAAGGGCATAATGTATTTTATTGAACTGTTCCATTTTTATAAATGGAATGGTTGAAGTTCTCTGCTTCAGCAATTCAAATTTCAGATAGTATTTGGTAAGAAAATAGTCGGTACCGTCGATGACATAATATTCATATCCGCTCAGGTTTTCATAATAACCGAGTGCTTTTTTAAACACGTAGGGCAACTCTTTCTGTGTTGAAAACTGCGCTTTGGTTGCATTACCGAAATATAGCCTGGAATCCAGTCTCTGATGATAAAAGAATGTACCGGTCAGTTTCAGATGCGGATACCTGAAATCTTCAAAAATCCCCAATCCGCACTGCTGGGCTTTGAATTTAAATGCATATCCATCCATGGGATATATTTTTGAATCGCGCAAATCGTGTTCGAAAAGGTATCCCAGCGAAAAAAACCTGAGCTTCGCATCCCCGTTTCCCAGGTAATCCGGATTGAGTATTAAAACTGAATCCGAGACTGCAAACAAGTTGTAATCAAATTTGATTTGGTGGGTCACGTAAAACTTACGCCTGTATGTGTAGCTTGCAAACGCTTCCTGCTTGTAGTGTGAATGCCCTTTCCCCTCATTATAATAAACAGGGACGTTGTTCAGGGTTGTATAGTTGAGTTCGCTCTGGTCATTTATGGCAAATCCTGTGGAGAATCCGTGCTGCTGTCGTTTTCCCATATTTGGGATGGAATAGGTCAGGGCATATTCCTTTTTGTAGCCCAGACGCAGTTTTCCCGTAAGCACTTCCCTTCTTCCCCTGAAATTATTCCATTTCAGCCACATTCCGTAATTGATACGGTCCCACTCCTTGTTTTTCAGGAATGTACTCAGATTTCTGTCAGCCAGTTCCAGGATAGGAACCGGCCAGATATACCATCGTTCTGTTACCGAAATCAGAATATCGATGCGATCCTCAGGGTAATGATTGGCATCAAAAAAAACGAAATTAAAAAGGGATGTATTTAGAAGATTTTCCCTGCTTCTCTGGATCGCAGGAATCAATTCCATTTTTTTTATGGTATCGCCCCTGTTGAACAACAGCTCCCTCTCAATGATCCCCGGTTTGGTGACCCGGTTACCAAGAATTATAATTTCTCTGATAACCAGGTAATCATTCACCTCGTCCAGGATCTGCTCCTGGGCGGTGACTGTCCCCGCGAAAATCAGCGTCAGCAGCATTAAAAAGGTGATGCACAAAATCCTCATCTAAATCATTGTCGGATACGCAAGGTAATAAATAATTGACAGCCCCACTTCATACCTGCTGTATGATATTGATTATTAAGTACCGCGATTCAGATTCGGCCCAGCAAACCTGATGCAAATATTAAATCCGATTGATGGGTTATTTTTATGTTTTCTGTATTTCCTTCCACCAGTCTCACAGATCTGAACATCGCCTCATATACCGATGCATCATCCGTAAAAAACCTGTTGAACGGTTGCTCATAGGCCTTTAGTATTTCTCCTGCCCTGAAAACCTGCGGGGTTTGAACCCGTTTTAAAGTATCCCGCATTACCGGAGCATTTTTACCTTCCATCTCCGAACGAATGGAGTCCTCAACGGCCACTACCGGGATTCCTGATCCATATTTTCTGGCTGAATGATAGCAACGCCTGATGGTTTCCACATTCACCATAGGCCTCACCGCATCGTGAATGCCGATGATACAATCCCGGTCGATGATCTTCAATCCGTTCTTAACAGAATCATATCTCTTCTCGCCTCCTTCCGTTACGACAATCCTGTTATGACTGAACCAGCCTTCCTTTATGGGTTCCCAGTATTGCTCATGTCCATGACCCAGAACCAGGACAATCCAGACCTCCGGATCGAACAGGAGAAATTTTTCCAGGGTCCATACAATAATCGGTTTGCCGTTCACCTCAAGATATTGCTTGGGAAGATCGCTTCGCATCCGTGTTCCCGAACCTCCTGACACAATGATAACGGCATTTTCTCCGGATTTCATAGGATCCTATTCTCCAAAAGTACTGAATCCGGTAGGGATATGTTTTTCCTTGGGTTTGATGCTCAAAAGCGGAACCATCGATCGGTTCAGCATCTGCTGCGCAAAACTGCCAAGGAATACGTTCCATTTATCAATTTGGCTGGACATAATCACGATCAGTTCAGCCTCAATGGCCTCGGCATAATTAATGGTCAGCGATGGCAAGCTGTCCCCCAAAAGGGTTTTTGTGGTAAAAGGGATATTTTTTGACTTCAGGTATCCTTCAACCTGTCTTGAATAGGTTCTGAGGCGATCGAGATCCCGTTTCCCCTCACTGGTTGAAATTGTTATAACATGTATTTCGGCACCAAAAAGCTGTGCCAGACTGGCTGCCATGGGAACTTTCTGCCGGGTATCGACATGCAATTTAACAGGAAGTACAATTTTCGTGATATTTTCCGGAACAGGCCCCTGTTTGATGGTTATTACCGGCTGGCTCGTGGATGCCATTATTTTTAATGCATTACTGCCCCCGAACAGTTCTTCAAATCCCGATGCACCATGGGTTGATGCTGAGACAACCGCATTGGAATAGGAATTAACCTGGTTAACCACCTCCCTGTATACTTTTCCCTTCTTAATAATGTATCGGATTCTGGAGTTATTGCCCAATTTCGGCTCAACCTCTTGAATCATCTTTTTAAAATTCTTTTCGGCAAACCGGTACTCCTCTTCCACCGTACCGGGCTGGTAATACGTACTGCGCGTCAGGACATAAACCATCTGGATATTTATCTCTTTTTTCTTTGAAAACATTACCGCCATGTCAAGACCGGCCAATGAATCATTGGAAAAATCGATTGGAACGATAAAATTTTTCATGATTGCTCAGTTTGGTCTTTCGCTAATTTAATGAAAAGGCTCGTATACTGCAATCTTTTATGCCATCGAAATACATATGTTTCAACAAAATATTAATTTTAAATCCAATAATGTAGCGGATATGCAAAAGGATGTGGTATTAGGAATGGATATCGGTGGAACCTTCACCAAATTTGGCATTATAGATAAAAAGGGCAAAATTTATGTGGAGAATACCATCAGCACTCATGAATATGAGACTGTGAATGATTTTGCACTTGCTCTCAGAAAGCATCTTTACAATACTCTTGGATCAGACAAAAGCGGTTTTAACCTCAGGGGCATTGGCATCGGTGCACCCAATGGGAATTATTACACGGGAAAAATCGAGTTTGCACCCAATCTGAAATGGAAGGGGGTTGTGGATCTGACCAGGGTGATTGAGGAGGAATTTGATCTTCCGGCTGTATTGACCAATGATGCCAATGCTGCTGCGCTCGGTGAAATGCTCTTCGGAAATGCAAAAAATATGAAAGATTTCATCATGATCACCCTGGGGACGGGACTGGGCAGCGGACTGGTGGTTAACGGCCAGCTGGTATACGGGCATGATGGATTTGCGGGAGAGCTCGGTCATACCCGGGCTGTGGACAACGGTCGCCAGTGCGGATGCGGAAAAAGGGGGTGCCTGGAAACCTATGTGTCGGCCACAGGGATCAAAAGAACGATTTTTGAATTGCTTGCCGATGAAAATGTGGACAGTGTATTCCGTAAAATTTCCTTCGATAAGCTCAAACCCAGTCTGATTACCGCTATGGCCGAAAAAGGGGACCCCATTGCCATAAAGGCATTTGAAAAAACCGGCTTTCTCCTTGGACGAAGTCTCGCTGATACCGTTGCACATGTCAGTCCACAGGCCATTTTTTTGTTCGGCGGTCTGGCTAAATCGGGTAAATGGATCCTCGATCCGACAAAAAAGGCTATGGAAGAACATCTCCTTCCTATTTACAGAAATAAGATCGATATTCTCCCTTCTGCCCTGCTAAAAAAAAATATCGCGGTGCTGGGTGCCGCAGCACTGATGTGGAAGGAACTCGGGGATTAATCATTCAGCCTGTAGGTTGCATCATGATCCCAGTTCGCGCGAACGACAATATCAACCGGTAAAAATTCCACCTTTTCCGGCTGTAACTTTTCCAGGTAATCTCCTGTATCCCACTCACCGTTTTCATTCCGGTCGTGAATCAGTTTTATTTTATAGGTTTCTGCATTCAGAAAAGGAAATTCCACTGGTCCGTAAGAAGATACAGATCTTTGACGCGCCACTTTTTCCTTCGCCAGTAATTGCACAATGATTGATCCCTTTACATTTTCCAGGTTAAGAATGATTTTTCCGTACGACTCCGCATCCCTTGTCTGAAACGAGATATCAACCGTATCCTGAGGAAGATCATACATATTCGCAAAGGCGCCCGGATAGATCCGAAGCCTGTACTTCATTTCAGATTTCCAGCTGTGCTCAATACAGACTACGTCATATTTCACCGAATCAAGCTTCATGGAGAAACGAACCGGGTATTCCACCGAATCCGGTATCTCAGCCAGTTCAATACGCTTCAAATCATAGCCCTTAACCGGAAAATTAAACTTTATTGCCAGCGGTCTGTTCAGATCCTGTTTTTGTGTGGGCTTAATGGTGCTCAAAGCCAGCTTTTCGATCTCCCTGACCTGCTGATCACTCTCTTTCCGGTCGCGTTTGCTCTCCTTTTTCTTGTAAGTCATAAAGACGGTATCGTATGCGTTAACGGGATTGTCCAGTGAATCCCGGGTGGTATAGGAAAATGCAATTCCTACGGTATCCATTTTATAAAGCAGGGAATCCCTTATCCACAGGTTCACTGTATCACGTTTCGCACTGAATACCTCAAAAAAGAGTTCCTCATTCGGAATATCCTGTCCGATCGGAACATATTGAAAAGAATCCGTCAGACTGCTGTTAAACATCAATTCAAGTTTTCTGGGATCCTCCCGCCTGTAATCCGTTAAATACTGAACCTCTGTTTTTTCTGTAAACATAAAAAGATCGACCGTTACCGAATTCAAATCGGGCATCAGCGAGTCGATAGAGTCTCTGGAAATAACCGCAGAATCGCCAAGGACCCGAAGCGTGTCGATCACCTGAAGCAGACTGTCGAGAATCCCTTTCTGCCGGAATATCTCCCTGAAAAACTCCGCCGATACCAGAAGGTTTGTATCCAGAAAGGCAATCTCTTCATTTGGCTGATCAAACAGGAAATTGTAATTGGCATCTTTTATAGCGAATAGTTTATAAACGCCTTGTCTGAGATTATTCACGGCAAAGGTTCCGTCGGGCCTGGACTTCCCAATATAAAGGGGTGTTTCGATAAGGGGCACCGAATCCCTCAGATCATCATAAAGCATGACCGTTACCGAACCCTCAGGGGCCGACAGATCGAAGCTGTTTTTCAATGTTCCTTTAACCGAAAGAGAATCGAGATGTTCTCCTGTGGCAAAAACATATTCATAATTAATGAGCTGGTTTCCCTCGTGCAGGTCCTTAATCGCATTTCCGAAGTTGAAGGTATAGGTGGTGTTTGACTTAAGCTCTTCCTCAAACTCGATTACAATGGTTTTCTTCCGAAGTTTAATTTCGGGTTTTTCCGCCAGTGGCGGAGAAATTACAAGTTCCTGGTTCACGTTATCCAAGACGATATATTCATCGAAGGTGATGAAAATTTTTTGTGCATCGAAAAAATTGGAATAGTTGGCTGGAACGGTTTCCGTAACCACGGGAGGATCTTCATCCTTGGGGCCTCCCGAGGGAGAACCCTGCTGGGCACAGCTGTAAACCAGAATGGCCGGAAGAATAATGGCTATGCAAAACTTGAACACAATTTTCAGTTATATCAAAAAACAAAGATAGTTTCTAGATTGTTGTTCCCATAATTTAAATCCAACATTTCCCTTTTAATGGTATTTATTTGTAGTTTTATCCCCTTAATATTCTCATTATGATTTTTAATTATATCACCTGGAATGTCGATCCGGAAATTTTCCACCTGGGGACTCTTTCCATAAGATGGTACGGCCTTATGTTCGCCATGGCCTTTTTGTCAGGCTATATTGTCTTTACCAGGTATCTGCGAACTGATCACCTCACCAATGAAATGCTCGATGAACTGCTCATTTATATTGCAGTAGGAACCATCATCGGTGCAAGACTGGGGCACTGCTTCTTTTACGAGCCCGAATATTTTCTCAGGAACCCCATCGAGATCCTGAAAATATGGAAAGGCGGATTGGCCAGTCATGGTGCCGCTATTACAATCCTCCTGGCCCTCTGGCTTTATGTGAGAAAATATAAGCTCTCCTTTTTGTGGTTGATCGACCGAATTGTAATTGTGGTTGCATTGGGCGGGGCCTTCATCCGGACGGGAAATCTCTTCAATTCCGAAATCTATGGCCTGCCCACCGATCTGCCCTGGGGGTTTATGTTTATCAGGGACAAACTCTATGATTCTGCTACGGGAGAACTTTTACCGGTCGTGCCGCGTCATCCGACACAAATTTATGAAGCGTTAAGCTACCTTCTGATTTTCGCCGCTCTCTTTATCTTTTACCGTAAACGCTCTATGCAGGTCAGGGATGGTTATATTTTTGGAGTGTTTATGATAGCCCTTTTCACCGCGCGATTTTTAATTGAGTTCGTGAAAAACGACCAGGTTGCATTCGAGGCAGGCATGAGCTTCAACATGGGTCAATTGCTGAGTATTCCGTTCATTCTTGCGGGGGTGTTTTTTGTGGTCTGGACGAAGAAGAGACCCCGTTACTTTTCACAAACCCCTGTGCCCAAAAGACCTGCAAAGAAAAAAACCGGTAAAAAACAAAATGTTTAATTTTTAACAGAAAACATTGCAATTCCATGGAAACCGGTAATTTCTGGTTTGCATTTGGTTTAACCCTTTTCGCCGGTCTCTCTACCGGTATCGGCAGTGCTCTGGCCTTTTTTACCCGAAAGACCAATACGAAGTTTCTATCCATCAGCCTCGGATTTTCTGCCGGGGTTATGGTTTATGTTTCATTCGTCGAGATCCTCCAGAAGGCGAAAGAATCCTTATCCCTGGAATTTGGAGAAAAACAGGGAGCATGGTATATGGTCCTCTCCTTTTTCGCGGGAATACTGGTCATCGCCCTGATCGACAAATTGATTCCGTCAATGGAAAACCCTCATGAAATCCACCGGGTTGAAGAAGTTGATACGGTTCACAGTAAGAACTCAAAGCTGGTGAGAATGGGAACATTTACAGCCATTGCCATAGCCATTCACAATTTTCCCGAGGGAATCGCCACCTTTACTGCCGGACTGACCAATGCCGAGATTGCCGTTCCCATTGCCATTGCCATTGCCATCCACAACATCCCGGAGGGCATCGCTGTTTCTATCCCCGTATCTTACGGTACCGGCAGCAAACTTAAAGGCTTTTTTCTTTCATTTCTTTCAGGACTGGCAGAACCGGTAGGGGCGCTTCTGGCTTATTTTATCCTGATGCCCCTTTTTACTGAATCCCTGTTTGGTTTTCTGTTTGCCGGAGTCGCCGGCATTATGGTTTTTATTTCCATTGATGAATTACTTCCAACAGCAAGAGAATACGGACTTCACCACCATTCGGTTTATGGATTTCTGGGCGGGATGGCCGTAATGGCCCTGAGCCTCCTGTTATTCATCTGATATGACCGGAAAAAAGAGATCGGCAAAAGAAAAAAATCATAATCACAGACACGATCTTCCTGTGAATGAGAAAAATCTGCTCATTGCCACACTGCTCAATCTCGTCATCTCCATCGCTGAATTTACGGGAGGAATTTTATCCAACAGTCTTGCCCTGTTATCCGATGCCCTGCATAACCTGGGTGATACCTTTGCAACCTTCATTGCTTACCTCGCAACGCTGATAGGAAAAAAACCGGCAAATTACAGGAAAACATTTGGTTTTAAACGGATCGAAATCCTCGCTGCCCTTTTAAATGCAATCATTCTGATCATCCTCTGTCTATACCTTTTCAAAGAGGCTTACGAACGGTGGAACCAGCCTGAACCCATTCATTCCATGGTCATGCTGGTCGTGGCCATGATTGGATTGCTGGCAAACCTGCTTGCCGTTATGATCCTGCATAAGGATGCGGGAAAAAGTATCAATGTAAAAGCAGCTTATGTGCATCTTATCGGCGATAGCCTCTCTTCTGTTATGGTCATCATTGCCGGCGTTCTTATACATTTTTTTAAAATTTACTGGATCGATCCGATCATTACGGTTCTGATTGGCCTCTATATCATAAAAGAAGCTTTCGTAATCCTCATGGAGGCCGTCAATATCCTGATGCAATCAACCCCTTCTTCCTTAAATGTCAGGAACATCCGTTCAAAAGTTGAAGAGATACCCGGTATAAATAATATCCACCATCTGCATATATGGAACCTCACGGACCAGGACATCCACCTTGAGGCACATGTAGAGCTTAACGAAGATTTAAAATTGAGTGAAATCAAAATAATTCAGGAAAAAGTGGAGCAGCTTCTCAGAAGCAGATTTAATATTGATCACGTCACACTGCAATTTGAATTTAATGCGAACCACTCATCCGAATTAATTGTTCAAGAATAAGAGTCACCTGCAGTTTTGAACAACCGGAATAAAATATTGATTCGTACTTCCTGGATCGCCATTATAGGCAATGCCTTTCTGGCTGTTCTAAAACTTTTTACAGGATTTATTTCGGACAGTTACGCGGTGATTGGGGACGGGATTGACTCCACAACCGACATTGCCTCCTCGGTGGTGGTGCTTCTTGCCGCCCGTATGATAATACGCCCCCCGAATGTAAAGTTTCCTTATGGTTATCTGAAAGCCGACCCCATTGCCTCAAAGGTCCTCTCCTTTTTCATTTTCTTTGCCGGCGGTCAGCTGGCGGTCTCTGCACTGAAAATTATTATCCTGAAGGAGCCCGTGGAGGTCCCCTCCCCTCTGGCCGTTTATGTTACTGTGATATCAATTATCGGAAAACTGTTACTCAGTCTTATCCTGTTCCGAAACGGAAGGAGAATAGAAAGCAACATGCTGACTGCCAATGCAAAGAATATGAGAAACGATCTGTTTATATCCATTACCGTTCTGGTCGGACTGATATTCATGATCTCTTTCTCTTTTCCTGCCATTGATAAATGGCTGGCCGTGTTACTCGGATTATTTATCATGTTCGAAGCCCTGAAAATATTCCTTAAATCGAATATTGAATTGATGGATGGAATCGAAGATACACAGCTGTATTGCCAGTTATTTGAAGCCGTCAATCAGGTGAAGGGAGCCTTTAACCCTCACCGCGTAAGGGCCAGGAAAATAGGAAGCCATTATATGGTAAACCTCGATATTGAGGTGGAGCCGGAACTGACCGTCCGGGAAGCCCATGAAATTGCAAGACAGGTGGAGAAAAGCATCCGGTCCGGCCTTCATAACATATATGATGTCATGGTGCACGTGGAACCGAAAGGCAATTTTGAAAAAGATGAAAAATTCGGTGTCCGGGAATCGGATGTCCGCTGACTGCATTATATTTAGTAATTGATTCTTTGAAGATGATAACGAAGGAATTATCAATGGCGCAGGTCATCATGGAACATCAGCAGTTGATTCCCCTGTTGCCCCGGTTTAACATCAAAATGGGATTCGGACATAAATCCGTTGAACAGGTGTGTCAGCAGTATGGCGTGAACACCTGCTTCTTCCTGGAAATATGCAACTCCTACATCTATGAAGATTATACCGCGACAAAAGATCTCTCCCTTTTCTCCCTGGAAACCATGGTGGATTATCTTAAAAATACCCATCACTATTATACCGCAATTGCGTTTCCGGCACTGGAACAAAATATCGCAGAGTTAATATCCGATTCTGAACTCTCCATCGAAAAAAAAGATCTTGTATTCAATTTTTTCAACGATTATAAACGGAATTTTCTTGAGCATATTCAAAAAGAAGAAGAAATAATTCTTCCATATATTCTTGAACTTGAAATACAATACAGGCAGGAAAAAGCAGATGAATACTTTATCCGCAAAGTAAAAAAGTATTCAATCAATGATTTTGCATTGGAACATGACCGGCTGGAAACCTCGCTGACCAATTTATCAAAACTGATTATACAATACCTTCCCCCGTTTGAAAATTGGGTCCTATGTCACCGGATCCTGATGGACCTGTGCAGGCTGGTTAAAGACCTCACCGACCACGGGAATATGGAGGATAAAGTTCTTATTCCAAGGGTTTCAGAACTTGAACATTCCCTGCTTCAGAAAAACCGGGAGGCATGAAACGTCTGAAATGCATCCTGGCCATCGAATCCTACATCATCCGCAAAGGGTTTATTTCGATATTAAACAAAATATCCGGGATCTTTATTATAGAAGAAATCGATGACCTTTCCGGACTGGAAAGAATCCTCAAACAACAAAATGCCGACCTTCTGATTATCTGCAGTTCACTTTTTAACAGATGCTCCGCTCTCATGCAACGGGATCACTTCTTACTGGATAAAATCATAATTCTTGATGATGTGATCACCGGGGAAGCTCTTTCTGATGTGAAGGAAATCATGCATCTGAATGACAGCAAGGATCAGATATATACCAGGATTGAAAACCTGCTTTCTCCATTCTTCCGTAACCATGACGATCACCATCTGTTTGAATTAAGCGAACGGGAAAAAACGATTGTGAGGCATGTGGCTGCCGGTCTTACGAACAAAGAGATAGCTGAAAAGCTCTTTCTTTCGGTGCACACCGTTATCACGCATCGAAAAAACATAAGCAGGAAACTGGGGATAAAATCAGCCTCGGAACTGACGGTCTATGCCATTGTCAATAACATAATCGATATTAACGAGATCACCGTGAGAAAAAATGGATGATGTAATAACAATTTACGGCGGTAATGAGCCGGGTCCAGGTGGTGTTCGGTTTAAACCATATTGTTGCTTTTTTGTTAAGTTAACAAATCAAGATCCGTGTTCAAACAGTGAATGAGTTAATTATATATATATTTGCAGTAAATAATAATTTTAAAAATGGCTGAGAATAAATCAAAAGTTGGCGTGCTTGTTGGATTACTCGGGTTACTGGTGGTAGTGCTCATTGTAGCCATCTACATGTTACTGGATATCCGTAAGGAATTAAATTCCGTATCCCGGGAGCTGGCCGAGAAAACAGAATTTTTTAAAATGGAAAAAGATTCCCTGGAGCGGGAATTGAGAACCATATACTTTCAATACGATTCCCTGGAAACGGATAATGTCACGATTCAGAAAGAAATGAAATTGCAACAGGAGAAGATTGAAAGGCTTCTTGCGCTTCAGGCTGATGATGCCTATAAGATCAAGATGTACAAACGGGAAATGGAAACCCTGCGCTCCGTTCTGAGAAGCTATATTGTCCAGATCGACTCACTTAATCTTAAGAACCAGGCTTTGATGGCCGAGAATTTACAGCTTAAGAACGTGGAAAGGAAACTGCAAACAGAAAAGACACAGCTACAAGAGGATAAAGCTCAGCTGGAAGAGCTAAAAGACATGGCGGTTACACTGCAAGCTTCTGATATCGCCCTTTTCCTGCTGAATAAAAGAGACAATGAAACCCGACGGCTCAGAACAGCTGAGATTATTCGTGTGGATTTCATCCTCAGGGCAAACCAGGTTGCCACGCCGGGTGAAAAGACAATTTTTATGAGAATTATTCGACCCGATACGATTGTACTGGCCTCTTCAGAACTTGAGATGCTGGAAATAAATGGCGAACAAATTCCGGCAACCGCTTCACGAACGGTGAATTATGAAAACAGCGATCTGCCCGTTGCTATTTATTGGACCATAAACGGCGAATTAAGCCCAGGAGAATATAAGGTTGAGCTCTATTTGGATGGCAGAATGATTGGGCTGTCATCCTTTCTGTTGAAATAAAAGTTGTTGAACATTGGTTCCGTAATCAGGTACCGTTTCAATCACTTTGCTCCTTAATACTCAACTCAATCTTCTCCTTCAATTTATCGATCCGGGCAATGTAGGCCTTTATTTCTTCTGCCTCCTCAGAACCCCGCGTGCCTTTAAGCCGCTCCTTCATCGATAATTTCTTTTCATTCAGTCTTTTCAGTATGTCCTTCTTTTTCTGTATTTCTCCCGATTTAATGGCTTCATCAAATATCAGCTCTTCAGGTGCAATTTCATCAACCACCTTATTTTCTTTTAACCGGTGTTCCGGGATGAACATCTTCTTCTCAACTTTTCGCTGGTTCATAAATGACGGAGACACAATTTCAATACCTTTCTCATGCAGCATATCCATCACCTTGCCGTTAAGAAGGGATCCGGTACTGAAAAATTTCCCGCTGTCCTCCAGAAATCCATGAATTTTATACACCACCGAATAATCGCCCAATTCAGTTATATAGACATATGGATCTGCAAGTCCGGTAGCGATTGCAGCTTCCTTGAGGGCCTCTTCAATGAGTGTTCTGGATACATCATAACCCAGGGAAACCGAGGTTGAAATCACGGTGTTATTTTGTCTCGTTAATTTGACGGGGTTAGAAGCGATATATAGATTCGGGATGGTAACAAAATTACTGTCTTCCAGTTGTATTTCAGTATGGAACACACTGATTCTGGTAACCCTTCCCTGAAGCTCCCCGATATGTATCAGATCGCCGTTTCTGAAACGTTTCATGGAATTATTCATGAAACCTGCAATCAGGTTACCCAGAATGGTAGTTGAACTTAAGGCGATACCCGCGCTGATAATGATTCCAAGAAAGCTGAGAATGGTCCCCTTAAGGTTTTTATCGATGGGCAGAGCAAGAATAAAGACGATGATCCCGATGAATACAATTAAAAGAGAAATACTTTTACGAACGATGCTTCCGTTGGATTGGGCTGATTTTATCCGGTTGAATATCCAGGAATTCAAAAGGAGCAGAAAGACAAGTAATATGATGACTCCGGTCGGTTCAAGCAGCGATTTTATAATACTGATAAATTGTTCCATAACCTGTGTTTTTTGAACCTTTAAAAGTAATAAATCTTATAGATGCAGAAAGGTTTAACCGGTTTCTTTTCCCTGCAAATGATCTGCCGAGATATTTAAATCTATGACTTTTTTAAGAGTGACCGGACAGATGCTAACCCCTTTATTGTATATTTGTTTGTATCACGCAAGAGTTACGCTGCCAAAACACCTTGAATCATGAAAAAACTTTCCTTCTTCTATTTACTCCTGTTCTGTATTTCGTCCAACAGCATGGTCAATGCCCAGATTCCCCCCGATGCCCCCCCGGTCTACCTGGTCAATGAGGTGGTTGACATCAGCGGGGATTTCCGGGATTTTTCAAATACGTACTACCTTGCCGATTCTCTTGGTTCATTCGATCCGGCAACCGGACAGGGCACTGTTGTATATCGCAGGTATGAATATTTTACCCGACAGGCCTTCAATAACATCCTTGCCGGTTTAAAACCGGTGCAGGCAAACGAATTCCCCGGCAGGGAATATGCCGCGTCACCCGTATTGCCCTTTTCCATCGAATTCATATCACCACGGACGATCAGGATCCGAACACATACAGGCCTTCAGGCCGTTCCGGAAGAGGAATCCCTGATGCTGGTCAACGGGAGGGTTTCTGCC
Source organism: Bacteroidales bacterium (assembly GCA_016936975.1). Taxonomy (GTDB): domain Bacteria; phylum Bacteroidota; class Bacteroidia; order Bacteroidales; genus JAFGWU01. The sequence continues at coordinate 60,956 of JAFGWU010000071.1, forward strand.
ACGACAATGTGGCCATACACTAAAATTCCCGGGGGGCATCGTTACAAGGGAGCGTATGGCTCCGTTCTGATCAGGGAAAATCCCTGGCGTATTGAATTCTACAATGCTTCAGGTGAACTCATAACGCGCACCGTTCACCGGGTTGACAATGATTCAACCTATACCCCTTTATTACCTTTTTCTTATGTCCGCCGCGCTTCCGATTACTCCAGAAGCATAGCTGCAGTATTCAGCCTGGGCCCGTTGGAAAAAATATTTGGTTGCGGTGAATCTTTTACCGGTCTGAATAAAAGAGGCCAGAAGGTGGTTCTTTTTGCCGATGATGCGAATGGGGTGGAAAATGAAACCATGTACAAACCTATTCCTTTCTTTCTGAGCAGTAACGGATACGGCATGTTCATGCACACCTCCACGCCCATTACCTGTGATTTTGGAAAATATTACAGCGGTGCCGCTTCGCTGATGATCGGCGACGATAAACTGGACCTGTTCGTATTTCTGGGAAAGCCGGCAGAAATACTCGATGAATATACCACTCTGACAGGAAAATCTCCTATGCCTCCCCTCTGGTCCTTTGGATTCTGGCAGAGCCGGATCACTTATTTTTCAGAAACAGAAGGAAGAGCCATTGCCTCCAACCTCAGGAAGCATCGGATTCCTTCCGATGTGATACATTTTGATACAGGTTGGTTTGAGGAGGACTGGCGGTGCGATTACCGGTTCTCGCCTTCCAGGTTCGATGATCCGGCAGGGATGATTGCCGATCTTAAAAAGCAGGGGTTTCATACCTGCCTTTGGCAATTGCCCTATTTCGTTCCGAAAAACAGGCTATTTCCCGAGCTCATCGAGAAAGATCTTGTGGTACGGGACCGTTCAGGAAATCTTCCCTATGAAGATGCCGTTCTGGATTTTTCCAATCCTGAAACAGTCGAATGGTACCAGGAAAAAATCGGTGATCTGCTTAAAATGGGTGTAGGAGCCATTAAGGTGGATTTTGGAGAGGCTGCTCCCCTGAACGGGATTTATCATTCAGGACGATCGGGATTCTACGAACATAATCTTTATCCGCTGAGATACAATAAAGCCGCCGCTGATATTACCCGTACGGTAAACGATGAAAATGTAATCTGGGCACGCAGTGCATGGGCTGGAAGCCAGCGATATCCCCTTCACTGGGGCGGTGATGCCGCTGCCACTGACGTGGGAATGGCTGCCGAGCTTCGGGGCGGACTCTCTTTCGGCCTTTCCGGTTTCACGTTCTGGAGCCATGACATGGGGGGGTTTACTGCCACAACCCCCGAAAACCTCTATCGCCGATGGGCCGCCTTCGGAGCATTCAGCTCACATGCCCGCAGTCATGGCACCCCCCCCAAAGAGGCCTGGGAATACAGCAAGGAATTCCTGGACTATTTCAGGTTGACCATGGAAACCCGATACAGGCTGATCCCCTATATCTACGCCCAAGCTAAAGATTGCTCCCTGAAAGGATTACCAATAGTTCGTGCCCTGTTTCTGGATTATCCAGACGACCCGGGAAGCTGGTTGATCGAGGACCAGTACCTGTTCGGATCAGATATGCTGGTGGCTCCGCTTTTTTCAAATACACCTGGCAGACCGGTTTACCTGCCGGATACACACTGGATAGATTACCAGACAGGCAGGCGTTATGCCCCGGGCTGGCATTACATTGAAAAGGGAGAAATCGACATCATCCTCCTGGTAAAGGAAGGCGCGTTAATTCCCCATATCAAACTGGCCCAATCGACCATGCACATGGATTGGTCGGCATTGGACCTGGTGGTATACACGGTTGACGAACAACCGGCAAAGGGATTGATATGCCTGCCCGAAAATAATGTACTCCACGAAATCACGTTGCAGAAAACGGGAAAGAATTACCGCCTTGCGAAGGATCCCTTTGATGGAAAAGTTTCCTGGAGTATCAAACATTTTGAAAAATTATAGATAAAATTCCCCTTATTGCCGGAGCAATACTACCTGAAAAATTTAACAGATATCCTGTTTTCACAATGCTTCCGGGCAGGATAGCCCGGCTGTCTGATGGCCCTAAATAATTTTATGCGCAATATGAAACAGATAAATGTAATGTCTGCCATTCTGGTGACTCTTTGTATCGCTTCTGCCTGTTCAAACCCGGGGACTGCCAATAATCCCGAACAGACCGGACCCTATGTCTGGAGTAATGTGGTGATCACAGGAGGTGGATTTGTAACCGGTGTTATTTTTCATCCTTCAGAACCCGGGGTTCGTTTCTGCAGAACCGATATGGGCGGAGCCTACCGTTGGAACCCTGAAAAAGAAAAATGGGAACCCCTGCTTGATTGGCTTTCATATGACGACCGAAACCTGATGGGTGTCGAAAGTATCGCTCTTGATCCTTCCAATCCAGACAGACTCTATATGGCCTGCGGAACCTATACCAATCCTCAGGCACCCGACGGAGCCATTCTATGGTCAGACGACCGCGGTAAAACCTTTCACAGAACAGATGTTCCCTTCAAAATGGGTGGCAATGAGAACGGACGCGGAAATGGGGAAAGGATGGCTGTTGATCCCCATAACGGCAAAATTATTTACCTGGGAACGCGGCACAACGGTCTCTGGTATAGTACAGATCGTGCACAGACCTGGTCAGAGGTAACTAATTTTCCGGATGTAACGGAAACGCCACCAGAAATCCCTGAAGGGCAAAACCGCTGGCGCCGATCACAGGAGATGGGAAGTGGTGTTGTTTTTGTTCTGTTCGATCCGGACAGCCGTGAGAATGGCAAAAGTAATACGATTTATGCAGGAGTATCCCTCATGGGAAGAGAAAATCTGTTCCGGAGTTCCGACGGAGGCGAGACCTGGAGTGCGGTTCCCGGACAACCGGTGCAGTTCAGGCCCACTCATGGTGTGCTTGGATCCAATGGCGTTATGTACATCACCTACGGCACCAATCGCGGACCATGGCCAATGCGTGATGGTGCCGTCTGGCGCCTGGATACAAAATCGGATACCTGGACGGACATTACGCCAGACAAACCCGATCCATCAACCGACAGGGCATTCGGATATGCCTCTGTCGCAGTAGATGCATCCGATCCCGGTGTGATTATCGCCAGTACCTATCACCGTTACAGTGCCGGTGGAGAAGAGTTGTTCAGAAGTATCGATAGCGGTAAAACGTGGAAGCCCCTGTTTGCGAACAATGCAAAATTTGATTATGGAAAAGCACCTTACGTCAGGCATACGGGGGTCCATTGGATGTTCGACGTAGAGATTGATCCGTTCAACCCGGATCATGCCTTGTTTACTACAGGATACGGGGGGCATGAAACATTTAATCTTACCGATGCTGACCGGGACCTACCCACCACCTGGCACATTATGAGTTCCGGAATCGAAGAAACCGTTCCCCTGGAATTGTTAAGCCCCCCTGCGGGTGCCCGGATCATTTCCGCTGTAGGCGACTATTGTGGTTTTGCCCATTATGACCTCAATAAACCCGTACCGGAGGGCTGTTTTGTAAATCCCCATTTTGGGAATACAAACGGGATTGCCTGTGCGGAACTTTATCCCGAACAAATCGTCAGGGTGGGTATTGAAGCGTCTGGAAAACGGGATCACAATATCGCATATTCATCCGACGGCGGACATACCTGGCTGCCTGCTCCTTCCATGCCTGCTCCGGATTCCCGACACGGATTTATTGCTGTATCTGCAGATGGCCGTACCTGGATCTGGACTCCTGAACGAAGCAAACCTTTTATGACGGCCGACCACGGCACCTCATGGAAGGTCTTGGAAACCCTGCCTTTGAATACCCGCGTGATAGCCGACCGCGTGGACCCGGACCAGTTTTATGCTATGAGCCTCTTTGATGGAACATTATTCACAAGCACCAATAGAGGTATAACCTTTAAGGAGGATTCCCTGCAAATTGCCGGAGGCATTCCCGATCAACAGGAATACCGCGGAGACCGCCGCGGCGGACAGGACCGGATTTACGCCACCCCCGGCATAAAGGGTGACCTGTGGTTGGCTGCCTATCATGGTCTGTTCCATCGGGAACATCAACAAACAGCATTTACACAAATACCCGGTGTGGAGGAAATCCATGCATTCGGTTTCGGCAAACCGGCTCCCTCAGCCACCCTCCCGGCCCTGTACCTGGTTGGAACCATTGAGGGACAGAGGGGTATATTCCGCTCTGATGATTTCGGAGAAAAATGGCTACGGATTAATGATGACCGCCATCAATGGGGATTATTGCTCCACATTACCGGCGATCCCAAACAATACGGAAGGGTATATGTCGGCACACACGGACGGGGACTGATTTACGGCGATCCCCGACCATAACCTGAAATGGGTCCTGTTCAATTCGTTCCTCGCTGCGGGATGTGGAAACGTTATACCCGTTGGCATCCGGGCTCCAGGGAATGATTTATTGCTCTGTTTCTTCTTCCACCAACCCTTGCTCTTTCTGAGCCCTTGACCGGCAACGATCACAAAGGTCCGTAATGTTTTTCAGCTCCCGGGCCTGTGATACCGTTCCCTCAAATATCTCATCTGTCCTGTCGGTATTAATATAGGAACAATCCGGATAAAGATGATAACTCGAGCCATATTTTGTCCAGTAGACGAGATTCACCCCGTTATTCAGGGCTTCGACCTCTTCTGTTTGCTCCTGGTACTGCTCTATGGATGGGGGATTGAAATCCACCCCAACAATACCGGCAACAAGCAGTGCCACAACTGCAATGGAGCCAACCAATCCTTTTTGTTTGCCGGTCATATTCTTGTTGGTGAATATGAGGATAACAAGCGGCAGAAAGGCAATGATGCTGATGATCATTCCCAGCTGGTTCTGAATGAAGAATTTTACTTTATCTTTTTCAGAAGCCGGATTGAGTCTGTTGGCCTTTTTCCAGAGAAGGGAACCAATAATAGCAAAAATCAAGGCTGCCACAATAAGGACAATAAGCATGGCCGTTTTAACCGGTACCTGTCTGAGCAGAACTATGGCCCATATTTCAAAGGCTATGGCCGCAATCCATAAAATAATTGCTATAAGCCTGAAGTTGCGGGATTTTTTCCTGTTTTCATCACTTACAACAAAGGATGATGTTTCTTTTGCTGTCGATGCAGGCGAAGTGTCTCCACCTTCTACCCTGGTTATCTTTTTTGTCGTTTTTTTGTTTGCCATCTTTTCAGATTTAAGTAAGGTTAGAATGCATGAGATTTATGATAAATCGATATTATCTTAATTAATCCAAAACAGGGTTCAATGCTGCCGGGTTTATTTACTTCATCGGTCCGGCTTCCCCTCCCGCAAATTTACCAGTTAAATATAATGAATAAATTCCTGGAAGGAAATAGTTGCCGGTATCCCAATGTTAGCAATCCTAAACCAGCCCGAATATTTCCATATCCTCCTCAACAGTTTTAATGGATTGTACACCGAACTGTTCCTCCACGGTTTTTAATAAATTGGGCGTCAGGAACCCCGGTAATGTCGGTCCCACATGCGTATTTTTAATTCCAAGATACAAAAGTGACAGATGTACGATAATTGCTTTTTGTTCATACCATGCAATATTATAAACGATGGGGAGCTTATTAATATCGTCCAGTTTTAAAACCTCCTTCAGTTTAAGCGCAACATAAGCCCATGAATAACTGTCGTTGCACTGACCGGCATCCAGCACCCTCGGGATACCGTTCACTTCTCCCAGTTTTAACTTATTATACCGGTATTTGGCACAACCTGAAGTTAAGATAAGCGTATCTTCCGGCAATTTTCCGGCAAAATCAGTATAATATTCCCGTGCTTTTTGCCTGGCATCACATCCCGACATGACCACCAGTTTCCTGATAGCGCCTGAATTTACACCTTCCAGAATCTTATCTGCCAGTTCAAGCACCTGGTTATGGGCGAATCCGATCGTGATGGTGCCCCTTTCTATTTCATCTGGGGGTGGACAGGTTCTGGCCAGCTCTATTATTTCAGAAAAATCCTTATGGCCATTTGGTAATTTTTTTTCGATTCGTTTCCATCCGGGCATTCCTGTTGCCCCTGTTGTAAATATTCTCTCATTATAAGTTGTGGTTTTACGGGGAGGCACCAGGCAATTCGTGGTAAATAAGACAGGACCATTAAATGACTCAAATTCCTCAAGCTGTCGATGCCATGCATTTCCGTAATTACCAACAAGATGTTTGTATTTCTTCAAACCGGGATATGCATGTGCCGGCAACATCTCGGAATGGGTATAAATATCTATTCCTATACCCTCTGTTTGAATCAGCAACTGTTCCAGGTCCTTTAGATCATGACCGCTGACCAGGATTCCGGGATTTTTACCAACGCCAATGTTTACCTTCGATATTTCCGGATTCCCGAATGTACCGGTATTGGCCTTATCCAAAAGGGCCATTACCTTCACACCGTGTTCACCGGTACGAACCAGCCAGTCGAGCGCGTCCTTTAAACTGATGCTTCTGGTTATCATTACCAGGCTCTCCTCCATGAAATTGTATATTTCCTGTTCCTCAAAACCCAGGTTAAAGGCGTGTTCTGCATAGGCGGCCATCCCTTTTATCCCGAACAGTATATAATGTTTCAGACCGCGGATATCTTCGTCGGCATCAAAATTCAGGATACCAACTTCTGCTGCTTTTTCATAAAAATCTGGTTCTGAATCGCCGGTCCAACTGATGGCCGGATGGTTATCTGGAATTTTGATTTTTGATTTGAGGTTATCACGATATGTATTACACTCCCTGATTGCCTGAATGATGGTTCTGTCATCGAAATTTGCATTGGTGATGGTCATAAACAGGCAATTGGTGATATGTTTGCTTTCCGCATTTGTATCAATTCCCTGTTTTCTGGCTTCAATGGCTGCAAACGAAAGCCCCTGACAGGCAAATATTAATAAATCCTGAATGTTTGCGGTCTCTTCTGTTTTGCCGCAAACGCCCCTGATGGTACAGCCTGTATTTTTAGCTGTTTCCTGGCATTGATTACAGAACATGCTCATAATCTATTTATTTATGTTTGTTTTAAATTATTCCCGTATTTCTCCGTTTTTTGTCCGGGATTCTTCAATCACATTGTTTATGTTCCATTTTTCGCACCATGCCGGATACTCTTCAGAAATCATGTGACCTGCATAATTACCGAGCCAGCTGTAGCCAACACGGCGTTCATGCTCAATTTCAGAAAGAGCGTATTTAACAACCCCGTCACGACCAACAAAGATTGGATAGTTGGTCCCTATTTCATAAAATCTGGCCCACAGGGGTGTTTTACTTTCCGGATCAAATCCAACCACCAGGTCAAATCCTCGTGGAAGCGATTCATTCCTGGTGCGTATTAACCGTATATCTTCAAGTTTTACCCGGTCGAACCATTTGATGGCTTCGTTAACAGCGCGAATTATCCTGGCATCAGGATGCTCAATACCCATAAGATATCTCAATATCCCGACACTTTCTGACCCGCTGATTGATTTAAGTTCATAAGTGCGCGCACAGGCTGGTTCAAGTGTAATGGGATCATACTGTGCACACCAGGCGGTTAAGGATCCCTCCACTTCAATCTGGGTATCGAGTATGGCCTGTACTCCTTTTTCAATTGCCAGTTTTGCGCTTTGGGATCTGGAAGAATCCACAAAAGGATATTTCCCAACCGCGATATCCCGCAGAATATTCATAACCCCAATCATGGCCCCGTCATTGAATGTGATATTCTCATAATAACCCTCTCTGCCAGGATAATATTGCGGCCACCCCCCGTTCTCATACTGGGCCTCCAGCAGGTAATCCACACCATTCAGAAATCCTTCCTTAAACCTTTCAAGTCCTGTACTCTCAAATACACTGGCCAGGAAATGCATCTGGGTGTAGGTTGCCCCATTGTCGATTGTAATTTCGCGTGCCGACGGCCCGGTATCATTCCGGATCTTTCTCAGTGCCTCAATCTCGTCGTCGCTTAACCTTGTGGCCATATTTATATTCTTTGGCCAACCGCCGCTCACATGCTGATAAAGCAAAAGGTTATCCGCTATCCGGACCGCTTCTGGACCTGCAAACCACTCCGGGGGCTGTTTTAAAGCCCATCTCCAGTGAAGTACCGGTTCACCATTCTGAGCATTAAGATCAATTGAGATTAAGAAAAAAAATAACAGGATTAATAACGGTGCCTGATAGATTTGTCCTGATCGGAATTCTGTTTTTCTAATTGTCATTCTTAATTAACTATAGCCTATTATATTTTATCAAATGTCCCCTGATTTATCGTGTTCGATCCACAACAGGTCAGATATATTATATCCGATATCTTCAGCTATTTTCAGGTATTCATTCTTTATGGAATCGGGAATGGTTGTTTTGCGTGACAGGATCCATAAATAATCCAGGCTTTCACCTGCAACCAGTGCGTAGTTATAGGATTCATCAATCGCAATAACATTGTATCCGGAATAAAATGGTCCGAAAAATGAAACTTTAAGCATGGCGACATGATCATCTCCGATGAACTTTGCTTTTCCAATGGCCTGTTGCCATTCTTCTTTTCGGATATTAAATCCACGGTTATCAACTTTTATAGTACCATTTTCATTTAAAGAATATTCTGCCGTGGTATTGTTTAAATCCTTTTCAAATATAAAATCCAGCCGCGCTATTTCATACCATTTTCCGAGATAACTTTCCTTATTGAAAGAGTCAACCGCAACCGCTCCCTGTGGTATTGTGGAACATGCATAAATTGCTGACATTGTAAAGATCCCAATCAAGGATCGCACAAGGTGTCTTAATTTCATGGTGTGTGTTTTTTTTGTGAAAATAGTAAATTTTCGTTATTTAAAATCCTCAATTTGTACCGCATCAGGTCATAAACCGTCTGTTAAAATACTGCTTCCGGTCTCTTATGTAATTTTTCTTACAATGTTCTCTATCGTTCAAATAACAGAAAGAACATACAGAATTAGAATTACGCCGCCGTTAATAAACTATGAGGGTAAATAATAAGAGTTTCGAGGAGGAATAATTGGTGTTTTTGTCGAGTTGTCTTTTGTAAACTTCAGGAAACCGGGCTTTCGGGTCCGGTGAGGCTAAAGCACTCTTGTAATTCCTTGGATCCTTAATATATTTCAAACCATCTCTTGCTGGTTCCGCTGCCTTAATGTTTCCATACCCCCTCCTGTTGCGATCGCAAAGTCACATAAAAGTTAAATTTTTGTTAAATTGTGAAAAAAATAACAAAAAACTTTCGTGATATGAATTATTTAAATCATCTTTGCAGTCCACCAATAATAACAGGAGTTATAGGGTGATTTAAACATATTTTAAACAATAAAAAAATTTAAAAAATGAGTAAGTATTCAGTTCAGGCTAAATCGGTTTTTGATTTTATCGGTACGTTATCCAAAGAAAATTCCAAAATAGCAGAAGGTTTTGTTACCATGCACAAGGCAACCGCTTCAGACAGCGCATTAACCGCAAAAACAAAAGAGTTGATTGCCCTTGGGATTGCAATTACCATCCGGTGTGAGGGCTGTATTGCCTGTCATGTTCAGGGTGCTTTGCAGGCTGGTGCAACAAAGGAAGAAATTGTTGAAACAATTGGTGTTGCTGTAGTTATGGGTGGTGGTCCGTCCATTGTTTATGGCGATAAAGCTTATGAAGCCATGAAAGAAATGGCAAGTGTGGCTGAATTTTCAAAAAATTAAAGAAACCTGAAGGTTTAAAATCGTTTACATTTTAAGATTTATCTAACAGGAGGCTGTCTCAAAAGACTATTTATGGGTATGATAACTTACAATGTGCAAGTTTAAGTTAGAAATACACTAATAATGGGTAAATAAATACCCCCTTCTTCAGGCTCCCCCTGGTTCAGGGGGAGATTTCTGATCAACCTGCAAATTTCCGTCCGGTTGCTCCTAGAATTTAATGTTTCTCAATAAATGGTTTTATTTTATTATTCCAAAAACAATCCTTCGATCACATAATCTGAAATAAACCAGCTTTCCGGTGTCATCCGCACATATTCTTTCTCATCAACCAACTGTCCATTCTCAATGAATTTCATGGTTCTATTTCTGAAATGGTCTATAATCTCTCTCCCGAAAACTGATTCTAGGTCGGATTTATTGATACCTTCCCGGGTTCTCAGCGCTGTTATAAGATAATCGTGGTAATGCTCACGGGTACCCAGTTTCTCAGTCTCATAATAGATTTCCCCGGTGTCAATTGCCGCAAGGTATCTCTTCAATGAACTGATATTCCAACGCCGTTCCCGTCCATTGAAAGAGTGGGCCGACGGACCCACTCCTATATAATTTTTTCTTTTCCAGTAAATCATATTATGTCGTGAAAAATAACCGTTTTTTCCGAAATTCGATATTTCGTAATGCAGGAACTGATGGTCCTGTGCAATCTCCCTTAATAGCTGGTAATGGCGCAGACTTTCTTCTTCCGGCACCGGCCTTATACGTCCCTGTTTTATCCAGTGACCAAATACTGTATCCGGCTCATAGGTAAGATGGTAAGCTGAAAGATGGCCTATGGGCATATTGAAAGCCATTTGGAGATTTTTTTCCCATTTCTGATTTGTGCCCCCTGGTATCCCGTATATCAGATCGATGCTTATATTCCTGAACCCTGCCTTAAAGGCATTCTGAACTGCTGTTACGGCCTGCATCGAATCATGTGAACGCCGCATAAGATTCAGGTCTTCATTATCGAATGATTGCACGCCGATACTGATACGATTGAACCCGATATTAAAAAGTTCGCTCGCATAAACAGGGTCCATATCATCAGGATTGACTTCAATCGTAATCTCGGCATTGCTTTCGGGATGGTAGATTTTTCTTAATGTGACGAGCAGTTCGGCAAGTTGTTTGATATTGAGAATACTGGGTGTGCCTCCCCCGAAATATATTGAAGATACCGGTTTTCCCGACAGCTCCTTCTCCCTTGAAATGTACTCCTTCCCAACGGCCTGTATAAATTCATTCACATATTGCAAGCTGACCGTAAAATAAAAATCACAATACCTGCATGCCTGTCTGCAGAAAGGAATATGGATGTAAATTCCGCAGGAATAATCGGTTTCTTCTTTTTTTTGCATCTGTTTTTTCAACGGCGCATTAAGCCATCTTCTGCTTAACAAACATGAACAACTTTTTCTGTTTTTTGTAATCTAAAAATATTGTGGATATTTATGGTTCATTTTAAAAATTGCTTTTTCAAGATTTCAATCGTTTATCAGGTAAAAAATGTTCTATTCATCACATAACAACAGAACAAAACATTAAAATTTAACTAATTGGTAAGGTATGTTTTTTTTCGCTGCCTATCTGTACAAATATAAATTTACTATCGTACTGGGTATTCTGATCATCCTGTTGAGCCTTCTTCCCAGTTCCACCATTCCCAGCAACCCGGTTACCACCTGGTCGGGATTTGACAAGCTGGCTCATTTTTTTATGTATACGGCGCTCTCTTTTACCATATTTATTGAGATGCGTTGTAAAGCCCTTTGTTTTTTGAAGTACTTGCTGGTCGGTCTATTTATTCTGATATTCAGTTCTCTTCTTGAGCTTTTTCAAAAGCTTTTTTATACGCTTGAAAGGTCTGCAGAAATTGCAGATTTCCTGGCAAATCTTTTTGGAATAATTTCCGGATTCACATTGTTTTCCGTTTTCCGGTGGATTAAATCTTAATCCGGCTCCTGTCGTGCCTGAACTCCGAGGCAAGGTCCGCAATAGTCTGGGTTTTGAACAACAGTTTTATATCGTTCCGCAAAGGAGAAATTTTATCATGCAAACTACAGGGAGAACCTTCTGAACACTTTGTCGTTCGAATTACACAAAGGTCAAAAACATCATGACCCTCCATTATTTCAACAATTTCCATCAGTGTAATATCGTAAGGGGATTTACGCAATGCAAATCCTCCATGTGGTCCTTTGGTTGAAAGCAGGATTCCGTGCTTCCCCAACACCTGCAGGATCTTTCCAAGAAACGGTGAGGGAATACTTAAATTCTTTGATATTTCTCTTATCCCGACTTTATGTTTTTCCGAGGAGTAAAGTGAGAGGTAAATAGCGGCTCTGATTGCATATTTCGAACTGTTGGATATCATGACCTCGGATTTAGGGGTATTTTTTCAATTCTCCGTGAATGGCGATCACCGTCGAATTTTGTGGAAAGGAAAATATCCACGATGCGTTTTGCTGTATCGGCATCAATAAATCTCGCTGGTATAGAACACACATTGGCATCGTTATGAGCCCTGGCCAATCTCGAAATTTCTTCGTTCCAGCAAAGGGCCGCCCTTATTTTCTGATGCTTGTTTGTAACCATATTGATTCCGTTTCCGCTACCGCAAAAAGTGATTCCGAATTCATAGAGACCCTTCTCCACTGCAGCGGCAAGAGGATGTGCATAATCAGGATAATCTACAGCCTTATCTGAATTTGATCCGAAATCCTTTATTCTGTATCCTTTTTTTTCCAGATGGCCGGATATGATTTTTTTCATTGTATAACCGGCGTGATCATTGGCCAATGCTATTGATTTTTTCATTCTTATTCGATTATGGCAATATGTTTGCAGCAAGCTTAAAGAGAATAAATAGAAATTGTACTTTTCCTTATTTTTTTATTGTATTCATTCCTTTATTTTAACAAGTCTGCTGTTGATTTGTTGTTTATTGATTTTTAAAATTGGTAAAAAAAATATCTTGACTTATAATATTAACCATGAGCATATAATTTTTTTATAATTATCAAAATTTTTTTCCTATCTCAAAGTTAAATTTCATAAACACATTTTAAACATATTTACAATGTTA
>JAFGWU010000072.1 GCA_016936975.1 Bacteroidales bacterium
AACCGGGGAGGAAACCATGGAGGTGGTAATGGAACGCGACAGCTCCCTGGAGGTGGTCCACACCTATGGATGGTACATGCGGAAGTATATAAAGGATGCGAAAGAAGCCGGAGGCATTCCCATCGTCCTGTCCCCGGTCCCGAGGAACATGTGGGATGAGGCGGGGAACGTTCTGAGGGCCTCAGGGGATTACGGAAAGTGGGCATCCGATGTGGCCGCAGAAGAGAACGCATATTTCATCGACCTGAACGGGATTATCGCAGTCAAATATGAAGTGCTTGGAGAGGAGGAGGTCACCAGGAGGTACTTCCTGACGGATCACACTCATACCAATCTTGTAGGAGCGCGGGTTAATGCTGCCGCCGTGGTGGAGGGACTCCGGATGATCCCGGATTGTCCGCTGAATAAATACCTGACGGAGTAGTCAGATTAAAGGTGCCCGGAAATTTGATTATTTAATTTCAATGATTTTCCCGACACCGTAGGCTATGAAATCCTGACCATATTCTTCTGCAAATGCCTTTCTGACGGGATCCCCGGAGCAGTGAGACGGAGCGACTTTCTTCACCCCAAGTTCAACGAATTTTTTAACTACGGACAACGGAGGGTGATGAAAACCTCCTGTAACAAGATAAACATCCGTCACGCCCATCATTTCTTTCGCCTTCTCAACAATTCTCACAATACCCGGATGGGCACAACCCGTAATTACGATTACTCCTTTTTTTGAGTCGATAACCAGGGCTTGTTCATTGGGATATCCGCTGAGTTCGCCCGTTGAGTAAATAAAATCTGAAATCTTGCATACTTCTGAGACTTCAACGAATTCAGCTCCTTTTCCGGTTATCATCTTTTTAACTGCATTGGGAACGGAAGGAGGCAGGAAAACTGTCACATTCCTGTTCTCATCCAGAAATCCGGGGAGCCCTCCGATATGGTCGTAATGCCCATGGGAAATGACTACTTTATTGATTGAATCTGGGTGGATACCTATTTTCTTCATGTTATAAAGTAAAATGTCCGGGTCACCCCCCGTATCAAATAAGATGTTCTCTGACGGCATATTGATAACGACTGCAAATCCCCATTCCGTTTTCAATTCCGGATTCACCCGGTAATTATCGTAAACACAGGTAAACGATAATCCCGGCTTTTCTGTTTTGGATTCGATAGTCAGAGGATCCATTTTTTCGGCCCTGTTTTGATGCAAACAAAAACTCATGAGGAACAACACACTCATCGAAACGATAATCGATGCCTGTTTTTTCATATATAAACCATTGTCTGTTTAAAAGAGTTTCGCGAATGAAACCTGGAAAATTAACCTTAAAAAGTCCGTTACTTATTACCTTTAACCAGTGTTATGGTACCTTTCCAGTGATGATGGGAAAAGGGATCCTGATCGCTGTTGTAATCATCCGTCATGCCCTCGCCGGTTGCTCCTTCAAACCGGCCGGAACCTCCCTCAATAACAAAGGGATCCTTCCAGTATGAATTCACATGTTCGGGATGATCCTTTGTTCTTCCCACAAGCACCTTACCGGCACACGATACCTTCAGTGTATCTCCGTTTTCATCAATAAAATAGGCAATCATGTGATCGCCGGGATAAATGCCAGATAAATCATCGCCGCAAAACTCAAAGTAATGGGTAAAATTACCCAGATGGGTTGATGTTCCGCTCCCCTCGTTGATCACCATGGTCCAGCATTCCGGTCCCACAGGATTGCCCGCTGTATCGACGGGACATTCACCGCATTTAGCATCAGGGAGATAAGATACATAGTTACCGGTAAAATCGGCCTCGAAAGGCTCGGTTATCGTTTGTGAGCAAGCCGATATCAGGAAGATACAGACAGCACATGGAACAAGATTTTTCATTTTTTTCATCGTCGGTATTTTCAGGGTTTGAAACTGTTGTTTGTTTCCTGTTAATCCCGGGTTATCTGGTTTGAAACGGTGAGAAAATCACGCTTTCAGGATCTGACCAGGATGAACGAAAACAGATTCAAGTTATGAAAATACCATGAATAATTTTCAATAACTCTTATGAATTATTTAATTAGATCATTTAATATTCTGAGGAAAACTTGACTTGCCGGTTATTCATTTCGTAGATTTGGTTAGGCATTTCCGGGATTTTTCAGGAAACCGGCCATGCAGATTTTTATAAAACAGCAATAAAATGAAAATGAATTTCGCTCTTGCACTGTCCTTTGCGGTGATATTTATTACCGGTTGCAGTTTCCCTCACTATTATTACTCTCCAAATATTCAGAATGTTCCCCTGTATACCGACAGCCTCGAATTTACCGGACTTATTGCAGGCAGTACCGGAGATGTTAACCATTTCATGGAATTTCAGGCGGGATTTTCCTTCCCTTACCATATAGCCTGGACTGCCGGATTTTTTTTCGGAGGTAAAGACCGGTCTGGTGAGGATTACACCGATTTTTCAAAAAGCCGTTATTTTGAATCTGCCCTGGGATATTATACACCAATCAGGAATATCGGTGTATTTGAACTCTACGGGGGATATGGCCGGGGATCACAGGATCATACCTTTTCATATTCCGAATACGACAACTGGTTAAAATGGTATGTGGTCCCCGATGGCAGTGCCGACCTCTCATTTTCAAAATTTTTCATCCAGCCCAATATCGGTATAAAGGAAAGATGGATTGAGGCTGCTTTTTCCTGCAGGGTCAATTATTTAAATTTCGACAGGATCGATGTTTACAACACAGTTCACCATCTTGAACAGCTCAATCTGTTGAAGGAGAACCGGACTCCCTGGCTGGTTGAACCCGCCCTGACCCTGCGGCTGGGGGGCAAATTCATCAAAGGCCAGATGCAATTTGTTTATTCCGGGAATATAGATGAGCCTGATTTAAGGTTTGAGAAAATCAGGCTCAGTATGGGTGTATTTGTCAGTCTGTCCGCGAAGAGACCAGGTAGTGCACAGGTTGGTCACTCCGCTATGCTGTAATTTATCGCCGCGATGATCGGCTGGGAGAGGAAGAGCTGCTTCTGCTTCCACTGCTCCGGCTGACACCGGCAGAGCTTCTGCTGCTCCCGCTACTCCGGCTGACATGAGAGCTGCCTTTGCTGCTGCTTCCGCTGCTCCGGCTGACACCGGCAGAGCTTCTGCTGCTCCCGCTGCTCCTCTGGACAGCCGGGGGTCGGCTGCTGTGGCTGCTGCTCTTCTGGACCGTCGCACTGCTCCTGCTCCCGCTGCTTCTCTGGACCGACCCCGTGCTCCTGGATGGTGTGCTCTTACTGACCGAGGCACTGCTCCTGGGATTACTGCTGCTCCGCTGAACGGCACTGCTCCGGTTTACACTGCTACTGGTGGTAGTGGATGAACGTACTGCCGGAGAGGCTTTACTCGCTGAAGACCTGGATTGGACCGTGCTCTGATTCGTTGTCCGGCCGGAAACAGTCGGGACTGAACTCCTGCCTGCCGTCCCTGCAGATGACCTGCTGACAGCCTGGGTACTCCGTCCTGCAGTTGATACAGCCTGCCTTCCCTGGCCAGTAGCCGAAGAGGTCCTGTATGCCGTATTTGTATTTCCTGTTGTATTACTCCTGCTCTGCACACTTCTGTTAACGGTGGCCGGAGACCTGCCTGCCGCACTGTTAACCCTGCTCTGAGTGGTATTGACCCGTGCAGGCTGGGTAGCGGAAGAGCGCGTGGTTTGCCTTGCAGAGGCATTGTCGCTTCGCATATAAGTGCTACGGCTTTGTGTTCTGGCATACAGCGCTTCACCCTCCCTCCTCTGATCGGGACGCGAATAGGTGTGCCGGTAATTCCCTTTGTTGATATTTATTACAACCGTCGGAGAGTAGGTCCGGATCCTGCTGTAGTAAAAGTGATCGTAATGCCTTCCGCGATGATGGTTCCAGTGGCGGTAATGGGCATAGTAATGGGGGTGCCAGTGATAATGATACCCGTAATAGTAGTGCCAGTAGTAAGGCCTCCAGGGATTCCAGTAGACCGGGTAATAACCCCAGTACCAGGCCGAACGCCAGACCCTGTAATGGGGCAGGTAGATAAACCTGATTACCGGCCAGGCGGCAATATCGTAATAGGTGGTGTAGACCACGTTGACATTACTTCTATAGGCCGGGGTCCCGAGATATCCCGGGTTGGCGGTTTCAGCATAAATGGGCTCCACAATGTAATTCTTTCCATAAAGCGCCTCATCCCCGATAAGCTGGATCTGCACGGAACCGTTCCGGAATTTCTCAACAACAAAGACCGCTACATCCTGGTAATCATCCCGACCGACCACTGCCCTTAATACTATGGTGTGGACGTTACCGTCGACATAATCGGAAACAGTCAGATAGTCGATCATGTTGTCGCCATTCAGATCAAGATTGTTGATCCGGGAATTTTCTTCATTGAGGTTCCTTTCAAAACCTTCAAGTGTTTCGGATTCCTGGAACAGCTTCATTACTGCATAAAGGTTAAGGTTGTCTCCCGGCAGACCAAGGTATTCATCGGGATAGTTCTGAGCCCCGACCAGCGTCAGGGTTGCTGTCAGAACTGTTAGGATCGATATGGAAAGTAATTTTTTCATCGCTTTAAGTATTTTGGAAGAACCATCTCTTCAACCATAAAATATCAAAAGCTATGCCAAACCGTCCATAAGAAATACAACTAACTGATGATTAACGTTATAACGAATTCATAAACTATTAATATCTTTGATATTCAGAAGATAATCATTCAATGTATTCAAAAATACCTATCATTAAAAATATTCTTAAATCAGAGAAATATGCTTCGGGTCAGTTACTCCGGGAATCATACAGTAAAACAGCCCGTACCCGCTACCTCATCCTTTGAATTCTCTCCCTGGTGAAGGGGTCAGGATGTTCGGGAGAAGAGCCGGAAAAATTTGACTGGCCCTGCTTTCATGGTCCCGACCGGACCAATAAATCGCCTGAAACGGGCCTTCTCAAAGAGTGGCCGGATGGCGGGTGAAGGTCATCAAAAACGATCGTGAGGTCATCCGATGAGGGGTGAAGGTCATCAAAAACGATCGTGAGGTCATCCGATGACGCCTGAAGGTCATCAAAAACGATCGTGAGGTCATCCGATGACGCCTGAAGGTCATCAAAAACGATCGTGAGGTCATCCGATGAGGGGTGAAGGTCATCAAAAACGATCGTGAGGTCATCCGATGA
>JAFGWU010000009.1 GCA_016936975.1 Bacteroidales bacterium
CGAATAATATATCGAAAAAAGGATACTCATAATCAGGGGGTCGCTGGTTCGAGCCCAGCTGGGCCCACGGATGCCCTTCCAGGATTTTGCATTGGAAGGGCATTTTACATATAATATCTTTTTTCTTTGGTTCTGGTTTGTAGCCAGGATTTAGGGGATGCGGTGGGAATTTTCACCTATCCGTATCAGGTAACTGTTTCTATCTGCAACTGATGTAAAATCCGGCAAGTAACAACAACAAGCTGAAATCTTTTTCTATAGGAGATCTTACCATACCCGTTCCAATCATACAGGTTGGAACGAGTAATAGTATCTCTTTATCAGGACTTGCATCGGCTGTTGCCCATTTCTTCTCCATCCTTTGCGTACCTGTCATGGCCCAGATGATTCGTCATCCTGGCCTTTGACATCTGGTTGATACTTTCAATGAAAAGTCCACAGGTAAATTCTTCGAAGTCCTGCGCGCTTTAAAATCCAACTTCAACCTTATTTCCCGTATATTGTACGGACCGCTGTATAAGTTGTAGCGAATTAGATTCATTCGCCCGTCCGGATTGATAAACTATCACATTGAATCTGCGTTCAACTGGCATTCCCGGGTAACTGCCTTCCCTTTCACCAATCATTAATTCTTTCGCCTCATCATTCCAGGAGAACTTGATTGTTGAATAACTTCCATGTTCATAATTGTAATTATCTCCTTCGTCCTCATATAAGACAAAGCTTCCGTTTGCTCCCGGATAGACACATATTACTAAGGAATCCTCGGTTTTTTCACTTATATGTTGTTCTATTTTCGTGAGGGGCAGAATTGAGCCTGCACGAATGAATAAAGGTATTTTATCAATGGAAGCTTCTGTTATTACCGTCTGTCCTCCAACAAAATAATTACCTGTCCAGAAATCGTACCATCCGGTTTCAGGCAAATAAACACTCCAAACCCTTATTCCGGGTTCAGTGACCGGGGCTACCAGGATCGACCGGCCGAACATATATTCCAGCGACTGTTTTACAGCTTCGTCATCCTCCCTGAAATCCATTACCAGTGGACGCATCAGGGTCGAACCGTTGCTGGTTACCTGCCAGGCTTCAGAATAGATATAAGGAATGAGCCGGTAACGCAGGTTAGATATTTTGCGCACATTCTCCTCAACAAGTCCTCCAAATTTCCAAGGTTCAGTTTCGGTCATATATCCATGACTCCGGTATATAGGATTAAAGGCTCCCCACTGAAACCATCTTATCAATAATTCATGGAAATCATCACTGGTATACTGCGAAGGGCCGGGACGAAAAAACCCCCCGATATCCGTTGTCCAGTATGGCAACCCGGCAAGAGAATAGTTCAATCCTGCAACAATTTGTCTCCTGTAGGCATCCCAGTTCCCACCAATGTCACCTGACCAGTTGATGACACCGTATCTTTGCTGGCCGAGAAATGCCGATCGGGCAAGTATGCAAACCCGTTTGTCACCGGTAGTTGCCCTTTGCCCTTCATACACAGCCTTGCTCACCATGAGCGGATAAATTAAGCGATAGAAATCACCGATACCGGCATAGGTTTGCTCTCCTTTCAGGGCATCGTTCTCGGGTTCAACCGCATCCATCCACCATGCATCGACTCCATGAGCAAACATGTTGGATTTTAACGTAGCCCAGTATTCTTTTCGTGTTTCAGGGTTAAAATAATCCAACCACCTGGTCCCGGGAATAAATAGGCCATTCTCCGCGTATCTCCTGCCCAATACTGAATTTTGATCCGGATTGGACCAGATTGAAATGGCAAAATGGGCATCCAGATCGTACAGTTCGTTGATGAAATTGGATGGATCGGGATAATTTAATTCATCAAATTGCGGAACCCCCCAACCATGGCTGCCCCAGTATTGCCAGTCCTGCACAATAACATCCATTGGGAGCTCTCGATCACGGAATTCCTTCACTGTTGCAACCAGATGATTGCCGGAGGTATATCTTTCCCGGCACTGCCAGAAACCATATGCCCATTTGGGGAATAAAGGTGCATTCCCTGAAAGGTTACGATAGGCAGCAATTACACTATCAGCTGAAGGGCCATAAAAAATTACATAATCAAGCTGTTTTGCTATTGGTGACCGGAAGGTCATTGCGTCATCAATAAGTTTCCAGCAAAGCCTGGGGTTATTATCCGATTTACAAATTAATTGCACCTGGTGCTCACCGGCCTTCAGATTAACTTTTGTCCCTGCAGCCGGAGGCAGCCACATGTTACTTTGATCCAGCACGCGTATACCGTCAATCGTAACAAAATGCCGGTTTCCCATATCGCCTAAATCAAGGAAAATGCTGTATTCTCCATTACTTTCTACAGAGAACTTGCCTGCATACAGAGATTGGTTGCGTGCGACTTTCTGTGTACCGGAGGTTGTGGTGACTTCTACAGCTTTTGCTCCTTCGGTTTGTTCCTGTAAATTAAGACCTATCAGATTATCGGCCGGATTAAAATCAGTTAGTCCGTATTGGTGCCAAAGAAGACCATATCCTCTGCTTGAGTAAATAAAGGGAAGTGAAATTTGTGAATTCACCTGGATCAGTCTACGGGTTACTCCTTTAATATTATAATGTCCATCCTGAAATTGTCCGAGTCCGAAAATGTACTCATCTGCAGGAGACTCAAAACCCTGTTCTACATAATAACAAGGTTCATCTAAAATAGTATCCGGAATAATCTTACGTGTACCGGCTATTTCTTCCAGGAATATGTTACCCGACAGATCTGCATATGATAGCTTCCCGGTTTTTTTATCCACCCTAACCCGCATTTCTTTTGTTTTGACAGTAAGAACCAAAGAAGCATCAGAAACCCGGAATTCCGGGACTGTTGTCTTCGAGGTGAAGATCAACTCAGGAATACTCTCCAGCGTATCTTTAAAATACTTAATTCTTACTGCATTATTGGCTATTGGATAAATACCGAGCGTTCCGTCTTTCGTGTTGACAATGACTCCTTCTTTTGTAGTTAAGAAATCCTTTACAGCCAGATCCTGGCAGCTATCCAGAATTAAAAAAACGATGAACACATAAACATATCTCACCATATCAGTGTTTTCGTATTCCGGTAAAATGAATTTGATCCATTTACAGTTTCAGGGTAGTTTTCCTGCCGGTATAACTTACTTCTTTGTCAATCCATTCCGGCTCCCCATCACCAATGCCATTGTTGTCAGAGACTTTCACTATCTTGAATTTACGCTCCCTGAGCATTCCGGGGAATTCTCCTTCACGTTCACCGATGGTAAGGGTCCTTTTCGCATCGTTCCAGTTGAAAGTAATAGTCGAAAAGATCCCTTTTTCATAGTTGTAATTATCGTTTTCATCTTCATACAATGTAAACTCTCCATCGGCACCATCATAAACGCGGATTTCCAGGTTGTCCCATTTCTTCTCTGTTGCATATTGAACTTTCGGCCCGACCGGAAGTATGGAACCTGCTCGTATATAGAGCGGCATGATGTCTATTGGGGTTTCTTTTCTGACGGATTGTCCACCGGAATATTTTTCCCCCGTCCAGAAGTCGAACCAATCGGTACCGGCAGGCAGGTATAGTTCCCTCGATTGAAGGATACTGAAATCCTCCTCCAGGTCTTTCGAATACATGCATTCAGTAACCGGGCAAACAAGGATCGATCTACCGAACATGTATTCATCATTAATATCCAGCGCTTTCCTGTCAACAGCAAAATCCATTACCAATGCCCTGATCATACTCGACTGGTTGGCTGTAACATCCCAGGAAACAGAATAAATATAGGGCAGCAACCTGTAGCGCAGGTTAATGTATTTTTCAATAGCGTCGTACACTGCGTCGCCTTTTTTCCCGAACTGATAAATTTCCCGTGGGGCATCAGCGCCATGTGAACGCATCATAGGGCTAAATGCACCAAACTGGATCCACCGCGCATATAATTCCCTGTATTCAGGATCTTCAAGTTTTCTTCTGAAATTCCAGAGAAAGAATCCACCAATATCACTGTTGAAGTAAGGAATACCACACAATGAAAAGTTCAAACCACCTGAAATCTGATGCCTGAGAGCATCCCAGGAAGCTACCACATCGCCCGACCAGGTATTGGATCCATAGCGTTGTTGCCCGGCAAATGCCGACCGGGTAAGAATAAAAACACGTTTGTCGGAAGTTGATTCGCGTTGATGCCCGTAAACTCCGCCCACTGTCATTAACGGGTATGCATTGCGCGCACTGCGAAAAGATCCAAGATAGGTTTTATTGTCGAGGTCTTCGGGTTTAAAGTCCAGGTGGTCTGGTTCAGTTGAGTCCATCCACCAACCGTCCATGCCCAGCGAGAAGATACCCAGGTTCAGATATTTCCAGTATATATTGCGAGCCTCAGGATGATAAGCGTCATAGATTTTAACCCCAGAAGGATAATCCCGGTTTGGCGGCCACTTTTGTGATCCGGACTGTGGCCAGGTGTTGAAATTCATCAACATTCCGTTTTCATTTAATTCCCGGTATGGTTTTGTCATTGGACCAAACGAGGACCATATGGAAATAATCATGTGCGCTTTCATCCTGTGTACCTCGTTAACCATTTCCTGTGGATTGTAAAATTCGGCGTTGAGGAACTCCATGGCATTCCACAGGTAGTTGTTGCCCCAATACTGCCAATCCTGGATGATACCATCGAGTGGAACACCCAATTCCCTGTATTTTCTGACAACCCCAATTGTTTCATCCTGGCTTTTATACCGCTCCTTGCTCTGCCAGAAACCAAAAGTCCACAGCGGGAACATGGGCACCTGGCCGGTTAGATCGCGCATACAGGCAATGACTCCATCGGCATTGGCTCCGTACATAAAATAATAATCGATACATTCTCCCACCTCTGAGTCAAACGATGTGATTTCAGGATCATCATGAAAAGTAGTTGGTGAATAATTGTCCCAGAACAGACCATATCCTTTGGCCGATTGGAAAAAAGGCACGAAATCTTCGGTATTGTTTTGTATCATGTAAATTTCCAGGTTACGCTGCACCATTTTTCCTTTTTGCTGAATGCCCAATCCATATATAGCTTCATCCTTATCCAGAACAAATGCCTGTGATACGCTGAAGGTTTTCCTGCCGGCATCGTTAAAAACCTTAAAATTTGCTCCGTTTTCTTCCTCATTAAGCAATAATTCTCCTGTTGATGATCTAAACGAGACCCTTCCATTAACCAAATTCAGGACGGTAAGCAGGCTTTCGTTTTTTATCTCAAGTTCATCTCCTGTTTGTTTAATATTAAAAGCAATGTTTTGAGGGGACTTGATGACGGAAAGACTCTCTTTTGTGAACACATTTCCGTCGGGCCATTTCAATACCCGGACAGTTGAAGAACCGTAAAATTGAATTTCGATCCCTACATCGTTAATCACTGTTTTAATCCCTGTATCTGTTCTTTGATAAGATTGTCCTGCAATACCTGTGCTTATCACTAAAACCAGGATTATAGATATGCAGGCAATCCTTATAAAAACAAAAACACCAATGGCACAATTCTTAATAGTTTTTTCTCTCATAGATCAATGCATTGTATTACTGATTCAGCTTTCAATTATTTTACCCATTCCTTGCCTTCTGCAGTCCTTCTCCACCTGAAATAACTGTCCAGCACCTCAAGTGATCCGGCACTGGGGACTGAACCGGGGTGCGGTGTTGGACCAAGGTACATTACTTTCGGATCTGATTCGCTGAAAGCCGGCCATTCAGGAAGCCCATCACCGTTCGGATCTCCGAATTTGGCGAAATTGGTCCAGTATGTACCGATGGCCTCTGACAGTTCCAGGTCCGACTTCGTGGTATTCAAATTACCAGGGTCCAGGGTCATAAACACGTAGGGTACATCCTGGCCATGAGGTGATCCATAGCCATACCTGGGGGAATCTTCCGGGTAATCGGGATGCTGGTCGAAATAATAATAGAATACTTTCGATGTACCTCTCCTTGACTGAAGACGTGCCCAGCTCCAGGTATGCCATCCGAAAGCAGCATCACGAGCCAGGTCCCTGGCAGTTTTTGGGACGGTTTCTTCTCCAACAGGGTATGCTGACAGCAGGTCATCGGCGAATTTGCCGTAACGTTCGTTTACGCCAGCAATAAACTCACCAGGATCCCTTGTCCGGGTAAAGCTCGCCCCCTCATCGGAATTGTACCCTGCCAGGATCGGAACATCGTTGAATTTTCCTTCCTCGTATAAGACATATTGATCGTCAGGAATAATGTAGCCGTCTATAATCGGCCAGGCACCCCCCATCCCCATTCCCAGGGGAAGATCTTCGGCTTTGATGTTGCGCATTTGGGCAATGGATGAAACGCCAAGCTGTTGCATATATGCTATCCCGTCTGCTTCAGCCTGTTCAAGGGTTTTCATGTTTTCACCGGGATAGGTTCTTGGTCGCGGTGGACCAAACGAGCCGCCACTCTGGGAAATTGCTCCGTGAAACAATCCTGCTGCCAGCGGGGAAGCACACAACATACTTACCGCTATTCCGCCGGCTGATTCACCGAAGATGGTAATTTTCCCCGGATCACCCCCGAAGGCTGCGATGTTCTCCTGTATCCACCGAAGGCCTGCGATCATATCGAGCAAGCCATAGTTACCCGAAACATGATCCGGACTTTCAGCGCTCAATTCAGGATGCGCTAAAAATCCCAGCTGTCCAACACGATATGCGATGCTTACCAGCACAACCCCTTTTCTGGCAAGATTTGCACCTTCGCTAAGCGGATCGGCAGAGGCCCCAAAACTGAATCCTCCTCCATGTATCCAGACCAGGACAGGAATTTTGTCATCGGCAGACAGCGCCGGTGTCCAAATATTCAGGTACAGGCAATCTTCACTTTTCCCGGAGGCAGGATTTCCTCCCTGAAATGCGGCCGGGGCATATTCCGTTGCCATTCTTACTCCTTCCCAGGGTTGAACTGGCTGAGGAGCTTTCCAGCGCAGATCTCCAACCGGTGCTGCTGCAAAGGGTATCCCTTTAAAAATGGTTAAGCTGTCTTCCAAGATCCCTTGCTCAATCCCCTGTATAGTTTTTACCTGGCCGGGAGGGAGTGTTGAACAGGAATGCAGGACTATCAGAAATGATATTGCGAAGGGGAACATTGTTCTTTTCATGGTACAATATTAAATGTATTATTGCAATATGATCACTAACGGAGGATCCAAAATTTGAGGGGCATTAAAAATTCCGATATTGGAAATTATAGGGCAACTTTTTGAATCTGTAATATTCAAGCGAAGCTTACTTGCTTCAACCGAAGGAAAACAGAGGATCCGTTTGTATCCTATTGTCGTAGCCCTTGCCAGTTCACGCCACTCCCCGTCAGCAAATCCTTCAACAGAAAAGGCTTTCACGCGCTGTCCTAAGGGAATGAATTCCTGTACCAGGAAACGGTTAAACACGATCGGTTTGCCAAGATCGATGGTCAGCGAAGCGGTATGAATAGAATCGTCTGTGGCCCAGCAGGTGTTTTTATCATTGTCCAATGCCCTGGATGCCTTAAATTTACCAGCATTACCACGTACATTTGAAGCAACTGCTTTCCTGTCTTCAGCAAGATTTACAGCAAATACTTCGTCAACAGTCCGGGCTAAACCAAGAGCTGCTTTCTCATCATTTTCATGGATCAACCCATTGGGCATTATCGGGAAATTAAGCAGCAATGAAGCATTTCTTCCTATTGAATTGTAATACGTGTCAAGGAGCTTTGGAACCGATTTCACCAGTGCATCTTCACCAGGATGGTAGAACCATTCAGGCCTTATGGATGTATTTACTTCGGCCGGCACCCAGGAATCGCCGTCCTCCAGTCCAAAGTGCAACATTCCCCATTCCACTTCTCCCTTCGCATTAAGAAGACTCCAGTTTGTTTCGCCTACCAATCCTGCTTCAGTTCCGACCCAGCGCAGATCCCCCCTGTCTCCACCATCATTCCATATTACAATATCAGGCTGCAACTCACGAATAATTTTATAAGTATTACTCCAGTCATAGTAGGTGGTACGGTCAATTTTCCGGTTTTCATTGGCACCACCGTAATACCCTGTTCCACCATTGGCTCCGTCAAACCATACTTCGAAAATGGGACCGTAGTTAGTGAGTAGTTCAGTGAGCTGATTTCTGAAGTAGGTGATGTACTCCGGCTTTCCATAATCCGCATGGTTGCGGTCCCAGGGAGAAAGATAGATCCCCAGTTTCAGTCCATATTCTGTACAGGCATCAGCCAGTTCCCTGATCACGTCCCCTTTCCCGTCACGCCAGGGCGCATTCTTTACCGAATATTCAGTGAATTCAGACGGCCACAGGCAGAAACCACAATGATGTTTGGCAGTAATAATAATACCCTTCATCCCGGCTTCCTTGCATATACGGGCCCATTGCCGGCAGTCGAGTGCTGAAGGATTGAAAAGGCTTACATCTTCATTTCCATATCCCCACGACTGATCAGTATAGGTATTCAATGAGAAATGAAGAAAAGCATAGTATTCCATTTCCTGCCATTTCATTTGATTTTCTGAAGGGACAGGTCCGAACGGGGCAGGGGCATTTACCCGGTCACATCCAGTGTAAACTAAGATTACAGACAGGATCGCTCCGATGATGGTTTGCCTGTTCATTGTACATGTATTATTTAATTTCTATAAAATCGGGTTCGAAAGGAGCGATCATGAAGGGGCCACTGTAATCTTTATCAAACAGAACACTCCTGGATCTTTCTTTTAAAGGTATTTCCCTTGGTTCACCACTTACATTCAGGTACAGAAAATGATTTTTATCTATCTGCCTGGCCATAACACCATCCGGTACCTCAGGACCTCTTTTTAAACCAAGCTCCCCGGTCAGGTCGTCGAGCAAAGCGCCAAGTAGTTCGCCCTTTGCCGGTAATCCCACGTATATGGCCCTCCCATTTCCATAGGTATTCGAGGTCATGACAGGATAATCTTTGTCGAGGCTGATAATATGGCCCAGGATCTTAGCACTTTCCGTCTCAATGATATCAAAACGTTCAGATTCTGTATGGATGGTTTTCCCCTTACAGGTCAACACAAGTTCTTTGCCGGAACAGGCCATCCGGGATATTTCATTGAGGGCTTCCGTTTCTTCGTAACTGCCCAGACGGATGCCAAACACGTCGCTTAACAGGCCTGGTCGCGTGGAAGCAAAGACCTGTCCGCAAGTGTCAACTATGGCCGAATTACTTGTCATGATTACTGTGCCGCCATCGTTTACGAAGCGGCGGATCTTGTTGGCGCTGGCTTCATCCATAACTGCAACGCCGGGGATGAACAACAATTTATAATTCAACGGGCTTCTGCTGATTTCAACGATCCTGGCATTCATGTTGCGCCAATAAAACAGGTCAAAGCAGGCTTGCAACTGATTGTCATGTCTTTCGGGAAAATAGCTGCTTGCGATCTGGCTGGGAAATGAGAAAGCCAGGCCCACTTCGGCTTCGGGTATGTACGGGAAATATCTTTCAATCTTCCTGAATTCAGAGGCTATCTTTTTATATTCATCATATTTACGGTTCGGCAATCCGTCCCAATCGATCATCCCGATCAGGTATTGTTCTTCACCCGCCCACATGCTCTGCCAGGTCCATCCGCAAACCATCTGGTTGCCATACATAAGAGAGGCGTATGCTGACTTCCGGATAGAATTTGGAACCGCTGTCATAGTGGTAAACTCACTGCACCAGAAAGGATTTGTACTTTCGAACTGAATGCGGGATATGCCGAATAAAGCGTTCATTACACCCCAGTTGGTAGTCAATGACAATCCGGGATAGAAGCCTTCTCCCTGTCGGTTCATTTTGCCGGAATAGGCGATAGGGGAATAGTCAAAATACTTCATGTGGCTGAAATACCATGCATTGGTATTGGTTAATACACCAGGAGCATTGGTCTCCACAATTTCAAGTACCCGGAACAGCAAGCCATTGATCTCATCGGAGATAAAACGCCTGAAATCGAGAAAGCGTTCGGGAACGTCGGTTGCATGCGTTGCCACAGGAAACCCAATCTCGTTCCACTGGTTGATCCTTCTTGACCATCGTTGTGTAGCCCATGCCCTGTTCAGGTTATCCAGGGTAGAATACCTGTTTTCAAGCCAGGTGATAAATCTTTGCCTGGCAGATTCAGAGTATGAGATCCTTCCGTCTCCCGATTCGTTATCAATGCCAAATGCCAGCAAGGCAGGATGGGAAGCATAATGTTTTGTAATCGTATCTGCAAAGCGCAGGGCATATTCCTGGTATCTTGGATCGCCAATATCCTCCATGTACCGATGATTGGGATATTGCATATTTCCATCAGGATCGACAATACTTATCGAAGGATATTTATAATGCAACCAGATGGGAGCGGGCCTGATGGGAATATCAAGGATCACCCTGATCCCGGCTTCCTCCATCATATCCATTACCTTATCGAACCAGGCAAGATCAAAATGTCCGTCGGAAGCTTCATAGCTGTCCCAGGCCAGGTGACCCATTCGTACTACGTTAAACCCGGCCGCCTGCATTAGTGCAATATCCTTGCTTATCTTTTGGGGATCCTTATTGTCATGGGGGTGGTAATTTGTCCCGATATACAATTGTTGTGCATCGAGATGATACCCGCACGAGAAGAGAACGAGCGACAGTATTAGCCAACAGGCAACCATCTTTTTCATAATTTCACGGGTTTTCGTTTTATAATATCATTCTGATCATTAGCCGCTACCTGTTTACGGTAAATTTTTTAACAGACCTTATCCCTGATCTTATAACCGAAAGCAGGTAGAATCCTTCAGGAATTTCTGAAATATCCAGGCTGACGGGTGTAAGCCCGTCAATATCATTCAAAGAAGAAAGGATCCGGCGTCCCCCCAGGTCATATACAGTCATTTCAACACTTGAGACTTCAGTTGAACTGATAATGGCAAAGAGCTGATCTGAAACAGGAATGGGAAAAACCTTGATGCCATCATCTGGATAATCAGATCCATCTATTCCGGTTATTATCGATGGGAACAATACCGCTGTTGTTGACAGAGGGGGCACTGTGATGGAAAATGAATTTGAAGTTACCTGAATCGAAGCCTGCTTCAGGGCATTGTCTGTATGGGAGATGAATGTTTCAGTTTCTGGAAGCGAAGACAGCTGTAAGGTCCTGTATCTTGCGTCGGCCACCGAAAATTCATTGAGATCAACCTTTACGATTTGCGAGGAATTCATATTACGGTTAACAATAATTACAGTCATTGAATCAGCTTCCTCACTCACGGTCGTGTAGGCCGAAACCATATTTTCATCTGAAGAATTGCTTGAAACGCTGTAAGCGAGGGAATAGCGGCTAAAAAGGTGCAAAGTCTCCCACATGCCTTTCTCCCAGCTCCACGGGGTCAGGTATTCAACACCATTGTTTGCAAAGGTTCCGAGAAGTGAAGCATATACAACCGATACAACATTCGGGTCAGAAGATGCAGGGCTCCATTCACTGATGCCCAGGGTGATTCCATGATCCTCGCCAAAATAGGTTAACAGATAATCGTTTATCCGCTTGAAAATATACTCTTTTGTGATACTGGGGGTCCAGCCTCCATTGATCGTTTTTACACCATTGGCTCCCGGATAATCATATTCCGTATCATAATACATCCTGTGATTCTGCAGGGCATCCTCCTCGGTCGGAGCATAGGGATAGTTATGCAGGTCCACCACATCGATCAATCGTACCCCTGTCGAATCTTCTGCATCAGCAAGCCGCTTGATAAAGTATTCCAACCAACAGTAGTATTTTCCGTCTATTGTTATTCCTTCATTGCCCCATTTATACCACTGCCATTCACTGGTCGTGACAGGGCCGCAGATCTTGATCTCAGGAAATAAGGCCCGTGCTTTCCCGGCCACTTCGATAAAGTGATCCATGAATTCAGCAGCTGGCAGGAGGCCGTTAGACATTACGTCATCGTGGGTACCATTCCAGATATCTGCTTCATTGTCCATATTCCAATACCGGAACTGATATGGATCCAGTCCTAGCCCCCCCTCACCGAACCAATGATCCAGGATGCCCACGGTCGAGTCGGGCGGCCATTCTTCAGTATAGAGATTTATATCGCCCTCGACCAGTGCATGGCCACCCGGATCGTCTTCATTTGGGACGCCCCCTCCCGCCAGATTTTGATGCACGCCTTCCCACCACTGGGAATTATTATATCCCCAGTCATTGAAATTATTCTCGGTATTTGAGGCGACCCTGCCAAGCAGCTGGAAAGCCCACATCACCTGCATTTCAGGATGATTTTCTGCAATATACTGTGATGTTTCGTCCCAGTTATACCCGTACACATTGTTATACCAGTCCGGATGACTGGTTATTCTTTTTCTCCAGTTGTATTTGGTGGCATTATTGCCCGCATTCATGCGTACAAAGCGCAGGCCTGCATCTTTATAGAACTGGACCGGTTTGTCAAAGCTGTTGTTTCGTCCATAAATATTCGGGAAAATCGCCTGCTTGTCCTGATCAGCATTCACCGTAATTGTGATATCCTGGGAGTTGATTTCTTGAATTCCGCAAAAAAGAAGAAAAACAGTAAGGATTGTAAATTTTACCATTTGTAGTTTCATCTCAGTCTAATAAAATGATTTTAGTTACAGTCGTCGAATCCAGCAGTACCTTCACGATGTAAATTCCTTTTTTAAGATCATCTAAATTCATTTCTGCATTGGGAACATGATAAAAGGATTGTTGATGAATGAGTTTACCGTCAATTGTGAACAAATGAATGTCAACCTCCCTTTCAGTAAGACCAAACTCAATATTTAACACCTTGCCTGCAGGATTCGGATAGATATTAATCTGTCTATTTAAGGCTTCATTCATATCCGTCTCTATCCTTCCACTGCCTTCTGAATCGGATAATGAGATCCAATCCTCAGAAGAAGATAATTTCCAATCCGTATTACTTTCTATAATGAGTTTCACATTCTTATACCTAAGAATCCTGCACCAGTAGAGAATGATAGTAAGGAAATATGTTTGGATTTTGACATGATTGAATTAAATAGAGTCTTAAAGCTATCTAATTTAAGAATAAATCGGAGGAATCGTACTGAGATTGTTAATCTATTTTCATGCAAGAAGTTATAAATAACTCTGTTTGTTAAACAGGGCCCTATATAATAAGGGCCCATATTAGCAAACAACAGAACTTTAATTCCTTTTGCAAAGTTTTGAATTTTTATATCCTCTTGTAAAAGTTAGCAATTGAAACTTGTCTGCGCAGAGGTTGTGGATAACGACCATGGTAGCTGGTACCGTGAATTATTCGCTCCCAGCGTAACTGCAGGGCTTCTAAAGGCATCAGAACTGGCTGGATATCTTAATGGTCCGGTCTATATACAAGGCGCTATGCATACACCGCCCGGACATGAAGCTGTTCGGGATACAATGCCTGTTTTTTTCGAATTGCTGAAAGAAGAGCCTGAAGTGAGTGTCCGTGTAGTTCTTGGTCATTTCATCTTTGTTTATATTCATCCATATTATGATGGTAACGGAAGGATGGCTCGTTTTCTTATGAATGTGATGTTGGCATCGGGAAACTATCCGTGGACAGTCATAAAGTTGGATAAACGCGAGCAATATATGTCTTCATTGGAAAAGGCCAGTGTGGGTAATGATATCACCGATTTTGCTAAATTCATTGGGGAACAGGTCAGCAGCGCCATGGAGCAGTAAATTCTCTAACTATTCATCATTCTCCTTGTCTTCGTAGTAAATGTTGACGATCTCAAAGTCAGAGAATCGAGTGTGGCGTTACTCAGGCTTTTTGATGACTTTAATACCAACAGGTATTCCTTCGGATCATCGTTTTCCGGGCCTCCGGTCTCTTCCTCCTCCGAATTATTTTTACACATATCAACCGGAACGATAAAGCCTTAGGGAGTCATTACCAAACTGTTCAGAAAACCACGCGATTTTATCACGAAATCAGTTTTTTCATATCCTGCACTGAAAAGACCCGGAATGGTATCATTTTGTCCTGAAACTCAATCCACATATATTTCCATTTATATACAAGAATATATATTTAAGGAAATAAAACAAAAAATTATATTCATAACCAGCTGGTCGCACACAAGTCCTCGCGGCAGTCTGGCTCCACCTCCGCCCGCCGAAGCTCATATCTTTGATATGTTATATTTGAATAAAGGAAGAACCAGGAATGGTACCTTGAGCAACGAAGCTTGACACATTGAATAAAAACGGTCTTAAGGTCCTCCGATGACGGCTTCAGGTCATCAAAAACGATCTTGAGGTGATCCGATGACGGGTGAAGGTCATCAAA
>JAFGWU010000010.1 GCA_016936975.1 Bacteroidales bacterium
CCAATGCCGAATCGATCCGGCTGGAGTGGTCCGCCGGCCCGGAAACGGATATCGCCGGATATACCATTTTCCGCTCCGAATCGGCGGGGGGGCCCTGCCAAACGATTGCCCGCAACGTGGGTTCCACATCCTTTGTCGACAACACCGTCCCCGCAGGGGTGCCCTTTTTCTATACGATTCGTGCCGTGGACCATTCGCTGAACCGGTCTGACTACTCCGGCGAAGTCTCTGCCACAGCTACAGGCTCCAACGACCTAGCGGCCCACTTCCCGTTCGAAGGGAACACCCGCGACAGCTCGATCAACTTGAATCACAGCGCATCCTACGGGACCATTTCATATGCTGAGGGCCCTGACGGCTCCGGAGCCCTGGCACTGAACGGCACGGACGCCTTCCTGCAACTGCCGGCCACCCTGCCCGACCGGCAGGAGATGACCGTTGCGGCATGGGTTTACTGGATGGGCGGCGCTCCCTGGCAGCGCATCTTCGAATTCTGCAACGGCCAGGATGAAACCATGTACCTGCAGCCCCGGCTCCGTTTTGCCATTAAAAATGGCGGACCGGAACAGCAGTTAAACGCCTTTCCCCTGCCTGTCGGCGAATGGACGCACGTGGCGGTGACACTGAGCTCAACGGGAGCCTGTCTCTACGTCAACGGCGATACCGTGGATGAATCCGCTGCGGTGACCATCCGCCCGTCGGATTTCAGTCCGGTGCTGAACTATATCGGCCGGAGCCTGTTTGCTGTTCCGTTATTCAATGGTTATATCGATGATTTCAGGGTGTACAATTATGCCTTACCGGCCAGTGAAGTGGCACTGATTTCAGAGCTCCTCTCCGGTGAGGGTGCAGTATATGATTTTATAAGGAACCTCTCATTGTGGCCGGTGCCGGCAAAGGATGTGTTATACGTGAATTATGACGGGGAGGATAATCATGGCCTGTTAACACTTGAGGTGCTCGATATGAACGGCAGGGTGTTAATGCGTCGGGAGACCCAGCCCGCCCGTGCAACAGAGCTGGATGTTTCCAGCCTGCCATCCGGCATTTATCTGCTTAAGCTGACCAGCAGACATGAATCCCTGATAAAGAAGTTTATCATCAGGCATTGATTAAGAAGCAATCTATTGCCCAGGAAGCTATCCGGTAAGGCCGCCAGGTGCAATTTACACTTTCAAGAATAAAATCCTTCAGACGGTCCTTAGACTTTTTGAAATGATCAAAAACGTGCCTTGAAAGAGAGGATAAAATTCCTTCCAGGCCCTGAAATGCCAGAACTGTAGGGCCGGTATCTTCTATCGGTAACATTTTCCAAGCCGCCGCTTATGCTTAATTTTTCAGAAAGCCGGTAACTGGTTTTCAGGTTGAAGGTGGTCCACGACGGGGCATAGTTGTTCCCGTTTGCATCTTTGGCGTAGATCTCATCCTTGGCTCTCTCCTCCATCGGGAGGTTGTCATAGCTTTTTTTACCCTGGTAGATGGCATTCAACTCAAGCATTAAATTATCATATTGATAACGCAAGCCGCTGATCCCAAATAAGGGTGCTGCATGACGGGATGGACTTACCGAACCGTCATCCAGCTCTTCTTTTCCAAGCTGGTAATTAAGATCGGACACCAGTCTGAAGCCTGCCGGTAATTTAACCTCAATTCCGGTCTGCACGCCAAATACGGTGGCCACAGCCGCGTTCTGTATGGACTGGACCCGGCTCATCTGCCCGTCATACAGGATGCTGTCCAGGCCATCCAGTTGAAAATCCCGGCGCACCAGCGCATTCTGAAGCATGGTGTAGTAGCCGGTCAGGTCTATTTTTACCGCATCCCCGAAAACCTTCGCGATCCCCAGGTCGAAGTTATAGGCATACTCTGCTTCCAGGTCCGGATTGGGCACCGTAACCGAACCGGGTTCCGAATCAAACACCTTTCCGACATCATCCACATTCGGCGAGCGGAAGGCTGTACCGAAGCCGGCTTTGATCACCCAGCTTTCGGAAGGCCTGTAGGAGCCGCCGATACTTCCGGTTAACGCTCCGTTGCGAATGTCTGCCGTTGTAAAGGGAAATGGATAATAAGCCACATTGCTGCTGAAATCAGCATCAAGCATGAACCGGTTATATCGTAAACCTGCCTGCAGGGTGAGTTTATCAGATACCCTTAATTCGTCATTCAGATAAGCGGCGACAGAGATCCAGACGGATTGCGGGTATCTCGAAGGACCATCCTGCTGTCTTCCGGTTGAAATATCGGTCAGTATACCTTTTGAGGTCACATCATTGAGTACAAACTCGGCTCCATAATAGAGGGTGTTCTTCGATCCCTTGCTCTTCGTAAAATCCAGGTTCACAGAATATGCTTCCACGTTTTCAGTCTGCGTATTGCGTTCGTCGCTGTTCAGGGATCTGTCGATCCTGCTCTCCTCAAACGACTGCCAGGCCAGGCTCAGGTTCAGCTGATCATACACCGCATTGCCTTCCCGGTGGCTCAGCGACAGATTGTTCATCATCCACAGTTGCGGTCCGTAATTCCATTCAGCGTATCGCAGGGTGCCGTTCCTGAACCGGTTGTGCCGGTCATAGCGGCCATACGGCGAGGTTACGGAATAGTGGAAACCGTAACGGAGATCCCATTTTTCGTTGGGTTTGAACCGGACCTTCTGCATCAGGTTGATCTGCGAGTAGGCCGACGGGATCTGGAGAAGCGGATCATCCTGGGTAATGATGACATCCATGCTGTCCTGCCACCGGGGATAGATGTTCTTGATATAGTCATCCGGGCCGAACCTTCCCTGCCGCAGGTGGTCATAATCCCATGAACTGAAACTCGTAACCAGGGCCCATTTTTTCCAGCCGATATGCACATCCAGGTGCCCGGTGTGTTCATCATTGGCAGAGGAATAGCGGGTTATGGCCTTACCTGATATAAGCGGTTTACCGGTCAGCGAGAACTGCGGCGTCAGCGTCTGAAAGCTCATAACCCCTCCAATGGCGTCGCTTCCGTATATCACCGATCCCGGTCCGAACAACACTTCTGTGTTTTCAGTGGCAAACGGATCGAGGTTGATCACGTTCTGCAGGTTACCCCCCCTGAAGATCGCCGTATTCATCCGCACCCCGTCTATAGTGTATATCAGCCTGTTGGTGGCGAATCCCCTGATCATGGGACTGCCTCCACCCTGCTGGCTCTTCTGGATGAAAACCATCCCCGAGATCCCCAGCAGGTCGGCTGCCGTCTGCGGATTGTGGAAAGCGATCTCTTCAGGCGGGATGGATACGATTCTCGAGGGGACATTATCTGAGGTCTGTCTCCATCTGGTTGCAGAGACCACCACCTGGTCGAGGACCAGGCTCGATTGTTCCAGTTCGATTTCAAAATTAAATGATTCAATCTGGTCATAGCTTACGACCAGGGTTTTATAACCAAGGGAGCGAACCTCTATTTTTTCCGCATTTGCGAATTCCGAAATTTCGGTCTGTCCTATGGCATTCGTTACTGCGGATGCCCGGGGTCTTTCGCTGATCAGGGCCACCCCTTCAAGCGGCTTTTCGGTTAGCTGATCCACAACGGTGACGGTTTGGGCATAGGAGATACCCATCCAGCCTGATAAAAAACACCATATAAATATCCGTTTCATTATGGAATACTTTAGATTCAAATCACGGGCATAAGGATGAGTTATATTATGACCTTTACCCAGTGTGCCTCCCGGTTTTTCAATAATATCTCAACAACATAAAGCCCGTTCTGCAGAGGATCAATATTGATACCTTCATTGATATTTATTCTACTAAAAAACCACATTCTGTAATAGTTGGTTTTGCGTCCTCAGATTGCAACCACTTATATAACTTGTAAGCCATTGAATTATGGTCTAAATCGGAACGGATTGCAACATGTACCTTTGATATAAATGGATACGACTTATTTTTAACAGTTTTTTTATCTGGAAAAATGCTATTAATGGCTAATTTAGGCACTTCGCTGTCGGGTATACGTGCCTGCAAATCTTTGTAATTATTGAAAGTATAACAGATTCCATCCACGTTATGTATAATTTCACCAAAAACCTGTGACATTCCACCTATTGCGCTCGCCGGAAAATCACCCGGTTCCATTCCATCCATTACTAACATTCTAAAAACTTCCTCACTACCTGAATTGCGAGGACGTGTGAAAACTTTTATATTTAAATCGTTACCACCAACTTGAGACCAATTTATAATTTCGCCAGTATATATTTTCTGAACTTGATTAACCGTTAGTGATTTTACAGGATTGTCCTTGTTTACAATAAAAACAAAAGCATCTAAAGCGATAGGTGTTTCAATCAGGGTAACTCCTGCAGAATCAGCATGGGCTTTTTCATCAGATGAGATAGTCCGATGTGTGAGTATAATATCGGCATTGCCATCAATCAAATTTATAAATGCACCGTGAGTTTTAGAACTTTTCACACGCTGCCAAAAAAAGTCTTTGTACTTTTCGTCCAGTACTTCATATTCAGGGTGTAAAGTCCACTCAGTAACAACGCCAGGCTCCATCCATACATAAGGGACACCGAGCAGTTTGCAGGCAACCATCACATTCAGCACACTTGCTGAAGTAGAACCATCAACCTTCGGATAGTTTTCAAAATTGATGCCTTCAATTAAGTTTTGGTCTTTGTCATTTTCTTTGGTGCAGGAGTACAAAATTCCTAAAAGAATAAATAATATAATATTTCTCATTTTCAATAATTTAAAAATTTTAATACAAGATGCTCAATCAGCCTAATTAGTTGCAGAATTTAAATCATAGTTAATTATACCAAGCTTAATCTCGCCGGGTCATTCCCCGTCTTGTAGCTAACGGTTGGCCGGTATGAAACGTTGCGCATTTCGAAGCACTTTCTTATCAAACCGTTACTACCATTGATTAAATGTTATGAAGTTCAAATTTAGCACTATCTGCGCAATGTATTATGACCGCATGTTAGAGCCTGTTATTCTTCTTTTATGCCTTTTATTTCATTCAATCGTTCAGCAGTTTTCTTGATATAGTTTATTTGTGTAACACCCTGACAATGCCCTTTCATTGGTGCAAATTCTATTACCGCATCCGATCTGGGATTTTCAGTTGATTTCAAAAATTCATCATATTTCCGCAAAGCATTATTCAAATAAAAGCCATCCATATCCCCCATCCAGATATAAATCTTTCCCTGAAGTTTGGGACCAAGATTACGCCAGTTTTCTTTGGTATAAAGTAAGAGATCATATTTTTTCCAATGTTCTGACACCTGCGGATCAATTTGTCCTGTTTCCTGATTAAAAAGAGGTATCGATTTGCCATTCTCGTCTCTGGGACTAAATAACTGATTAAAAACGCTAAATGCTTCTCTCGATTCCAAAAAGTGACCGGTTGGGCTCAACAATCTCTCCTGATTTACAAAGTCTTTCATTAGTATGCTAACTTCTCCATCCAACAGCCTTGTAATTGGCTGGTAATTACCATATTCATTAATATAAAAGTTTTTGTCTTTATAGATATCTACCAGAATAAAATTGCTAAAATCAACTGGATCTGGTGAATAGGAAAATACTCCATTGAAGAAATCAGGATAGAAAAGTTGTAAGGCTAAAGAAGCCCATCCTCCTGTTGAACATCCACTTACAAAACGTGATTCAGGTGACTGAGTACCACGGAATATTTCTTCTATATGAGGTATTAATTCATTAACAAGGGCATAACCATATGGGCCATATTCAGAGTTAATTTGATAACAGTCGCCCAATGGCCCTTCTCCATCGAGGTAGACATTAATGATTTGAGGAGCTTCACCCGATGACCACCATTCTGAAAAATCCTCGTTTTTCATATAACTGTTCACCCGATAATATCTCCCACCAAAACCTGCAATATCATAGCGTATCGGATATGGTTTTCCCGGATTCTGGTAATA
>JAFGWU010000073.1 GCA_016936975.1 Bacteroidales bacterium
AACCTTATGAAAGCAAGCTTTCAACGGTCGGCTCATAAATCAAACACCCCCTGTCGGGGGTGCATGAATTCTGCTTGTTCGTGGAGCTGCGGGGGTTCGAACCCCGGTCCAAACGAGAAACCCATACGCTTTCTACATGCTTAGCCTGTGCTTGATTGTCGGGCAACGGCCGGCGACAGGCGACCAATCAATGCCTTAGTTGCGGTTGTGCTTCGCCCCGGAGTCACAACCCCTCCGGTGACTATCCCATTCTTACTGCACCTCCTGGCGGGAACCCGATAGGGAACAAAGCCCCCGGAGATGTCTCGTCCCGTTACCTTGTAACGGGATTAAGCCAATCCGACTTCTGCCGGATTATGCAGCGAGAGCAAAGTTAGTATTGCCAATTATAATTCTGAGACCCGGGATTAACGAGCCGGAACCCCAACGCTCGACATGCTTACATACCAGTTTTACCCGCTGTCAAAACCAACTCAGCCCCTGGTACTTTATGGCCGTTAACAGCCACCCTGCAAAGATACAAAAATAATGCCGCGAAAGAGCCGGCCACATACTTAAGAGTATATCGGCCCACTGAAAAATCCTTTCCCTGACCCTACTCCGTGTTTAACCTGGCCCCCCAAATCGTATAGCTCCACTCGGCATAGCGGCCGGAAGAATATGCAACATCCGGCTCCTCCAGGCTGGTCGTATAATAGACCTCCATGGTATCTGCAGCACAAACGGTGTTGCCATATTCATCACGGACCAGCCCCGGGTTGTGATTCCGCGGATAACCGGTGTCCTCAGGCGTAATCTGCACAACAGGCTCCCACGACCCGGTACCGGTATAAAAATCAATTGAACCTATCCGGGTAACCTCCAGGTAGGAATGAATGAACGTGGGATACAAAACAGATAGTGGAGACATCTGTCTGATGATAACAAATTGATCATTGAATTTATCCAGTGCGATAGAAACATTTGAAAGATAATCGCCGGCGGTGGTGTTATATTGATAGATGCCCTGAACAGGAATGGACCTTTCGGGACCAATGACCATGTTCTCAACCTTCTTCATACCAGATATGATTCTGTAAACCACGCGTGTCCCTTCATTGTCCCCCCTGGTGTAGGTTAGCAATACATCCCCGTTTTCAGGTTTGATGGTAATTGCATCCGGTTGCCCGATTCCCCACGCTTTATGATCATTGATCTGCATATCGCCGGCATAGCTCCAGGGTTTGGCGAGAAAAACGGTATCATACTTGTCCCAGCTATCCGCATCCAGCCTGTCCGCAAAAGCCACGCCAATTTCGTTGTAGTAGAAGTCCCTGTTTGACCCGAGAAAAAACATGGCATAGTTGTAACTGACTCCCTTATACACGAAGTTACCACGCACCACGGAAGGATCGCAATTGTGCTGGTCATCCCAGAAATCTTCGACATCAGTGGGTTGAAGAACACTCTTCGGTTCAGATGTCTGCCCCTCCCGATCAATGGTCATGTAATAAATATTGTCAACGAATCGGTTTTCCCGGGGATTTCCACAAAAGAAAACATGCTGAAGATCTCCTTCCTCAATGACTGACGGACAATAGGCATAACGATTCTGAGGGACAAAGGAAAAGACTTTCCGGATGTTTCTTAAATTACAAGCAATTGAATCATGGGGGTTATGGTCATCCCAGTCGTGGTTACCGGGTTCTTCTTCACAGGAATAAACAGACAGCACAAGAATGAATAAAACAGGTATGTGCCATTTAATCCGCATCTGATTTGCTTTCTGGTATTCCAGATATCAAAGTAACAAAACGTTTTTTGATTCGTTGTGCTTCTTCCTCCGTAACGGTTAAAAAAGTTACATTGCCCTCTTTGTCCTCTTGAAAAATAAATTCATCCGGCGTAACAGATACTCTCCCGACAGGAGAATACCCAAAGAATGCACTGTCCTTTTCAATCACTGCAAGCACTGCTGTCAGATCCCATGTGGGCCGGTCGTAGGGCATTGGTAAATAGCACCTGTAGGCTTCAACCATCGGGTGATGGTCCACGTAGTTAAAATCATTTTCAATACTGCTGGCAGGAAACAGAATGGAAAGCCCGACCTTGAATCCACTGACCAGGATTTGAGTGGGCCAGTTGCTGAAGACATTCCTGGCAGATTCTTCATCCATGTATACATTGAACTCTTTCAGACCTTCGCTTCTCTCATAATTTCCTGCCATCATCGACAGATATTTCACTTTTTTGATGATCAATTCTTTACCGTTTAATGATGCGTATTCATCCGGTTCTGAATTTAACAGACGGCTGATATTGGTAGAAAATCCAACGGTGATTATCACCACCGAGGTATCCGGAGCCCCGGCTAACAACTTCCTCATTAAATCAACTGAACAGGGTGTCTTATCATAGTCATCAAATTTCCGTTCAAACATGGGTTTCCCATCCAGCTCCAGGTCACACACATATTTTGTGTATTTCGTATGTTCGGTATATATGGAATCTTCTTTAGATACCCCGTTGTATAATACGCCGATCGGTATATCCGGATATCCGTACCAGGTATTTAATATATCCAGGAATTCGGCACACCAGGGATGGTCGTCCTTGCTGGAGACTATTCCCAGCAGGTTAATGCTTCCCTGGTCCAGGTATTTGTATAACATATCGAGTGCAAGCACATCATCCACATCGTTTCCAATATCCGTATCAAAAATTACAGAGATTGGAGGGGAGATTGTTTTGGACGGGTTAGGATCCGCGCAACTGCACAGGAGCAACACCATTACACCGATAAAGGCAACTGATCTCATGTTTTAATTAATTATGATTATAATTAGATTATAGCGCCGCAAAACGGTTTGCCGCTTCATCACTGCTTAACCGTCCGGTTATGCTCATCAAGGAAGGATTCAATCTCCCGCCTCATCGGGATGGAGTCCTGGGCGCCCAGTCTGGTTACTGAAATGGCAGCCGCCGCCGATGCAAAACGGACCGCTTCCTGTATTTCAATCCCGCCGGATATGCCTACAGAGAGCACTCCGCAAAAGGTGTCCCCGGCAGCGGTTGAGTCAACGGCCCGGAC
This sequence comes from Bacteroidales bacterium, assembly GCA_016936975.1. Taxonomy (GTDB): domain Bacteria; phylum Bacteroidota; class Bacteroidia; order Bacteroidales; genus JAFGWU01. The sequence continues at coordinate 3,071 of JAFGWU010000073.1, forward strand.
AGGAAAAGCGGGTACCTTTTCCCTGATCTTTTCCGAATAAATAAATGATCCCTCTTTTCCCAGGGTAATGATGACCATCCTGCTCCCCATGTCCGATAATTTCTTTGCAACGGCCCCGATACCATCATCAATAATGCTTAATCCTGATACTAAATTTGCTTCAGATTCATTCAGAACCAGGCTATCCACACATCCCAATAGTTCCTCATCAAGGACCCTGGCCGGAGCCGGATTAAGCATCAGGTGGGTATTATACTTGCTGGTCAGCAATGCCAAATCCTTAACAGTCCGGTAAGGTATCTCCATTTGCATCAGAACAATATCCGCCCATTCAATGAGCCGTTCATCAACAAGATCGGTGGTTAATTTCCCATTGGCACCCGGTGCCACAGCGATCATATTTTCGCCTGATTTGTCGACCATAATCAATGCAACCCCGGTAGGGCAATCGCTGAACTGCTTAAGATGGTCTGTCCTGATTCCATTTGACTGAAAATGCTCCTTCAGTTCGAGTGCATAGTTATCATTTCCAATACCGGTCACAAAGGTTACATTGCCACCGGCTCTCACCGCTGCCATGGCCTGATTGGCCCCCTTTCCTCCAAACACTTTTTTATAAACCGCATCTCCCACTGTTTCCCCCGGATCCGGAAAGCGGCTGACCCTGGCAATCAGATCAACGTTGGAACTACCTACCACCAGAACATTGCTCACAATTCCTTCTTTTTTATAATTGCTCAATTATCAGATTTCTCTCCCCGGCTTTCGTGCCGAATTCATTAAAATAATTTATAACTGTATAATACAGGACACCTGTTCAGACTGAAATGTTGCCGGTGCTGCCGGATTTGCCGTCTTCCCCTGAAACGGCCACCTGGTATAACAGAAAAAAGAGGATGCCGGGAATTCGGGCATCCTCTTCAAAAAGAGTTTAATAAGTGAGGACCTTCAGTGCGGCACTCTGGTAACCTGAAAGAACCTTCACAAGATAGATCCCTGAACGGGATACCGGGATGGTTTTAGAAGCAGACGTTGCATTATACTGTCCTATCAGTGCCCCTGACAGATCAAAAACTTCAATCTTATCACCGGCTTTTAAACCTTCTATAAAAAGACCCTCCGGCACAGCGTAGGCCTTATAGTTATCAATCTCCTGTTTTTGAGAATGGATCCCGGTTATAACCAGCCATGAAAAAATCGGAAAATCCGATACGGCCGGATCAATGGCCCAAACAGGTTCATCTTCAGGATCGATTGCAAATCCGGGACTTTCGAGCCAGAATGAAACGGATTTTGCCTGGTCAAGGGTAATATTCTCTCCATGATTTGTTGAGGCGCCTGTGAGGGTAACCAGCGTATCATTGATGGTCATGGTTTCCAGGGCAAAGTTATTTCCCTGAGTTCCGTAATCCCACTCCTCTCCCAGTATCCGTCCGACGGATGTCTGGGCGCTGTTAACGGAATCACCCAGGGCAACACAGTTTTGAATTGAACCACCCCAGTATCCTCCGATGAGGCCCCCCACTGCCCTTGTTGCCATAACAGCTGAGGAGGAATAGCAAAAAGAGGCTGAAGAACCTTCTTCCAGGTAACCGAAGAGGCCTCCGACTGCAGCATCAGCTTTAACGAAACCACCCGCAGCATAGATATTTGTGAACACTGTTCGCCATGGTCTTGCCACAACTCCCCCGACATACCATCCAACGGTGCCGTCAACATTGCAGTTAATGGTTGCCACCTGGTCGAATGTACAATCGGCCGTATAGGACGCAACCATTGCATTATTGGAGTTACCGGCGGTGCTGGAGCAGTCTTCCATAGCAAGATTTTTGACGGTCGCAAAGGCACAGGCACCCAGAAGGCTGTTCTGATAGTTTGCGTTTGCAATATGCAGGTTCCTGATGGTATAGTGATTTCCATCCAAAGATCCCGTGAAAGTAAGCGGATTGGTCTGGAGGGCCCAGTCCTCCTCACCGATTATTCCAATAGGAACCCAGGAAGATGTATCCACTTTTGTAGTGAAACCGGTAAAGTCGAGATCCGCAATTAACTGGAAATAGGCCGAACGGTTATCGCGGATGTTGTCAAATTGCTCAGGGGTCGCAATCTGGTAAGGATCATCGAAAGTCCCGGTTCCCCCGGCATACAATTCGCCCTGGGCGCAGATGTTGTTGCCGGGCATCATTGCGACCATAAAAATGGCCAGAATCATCGAGTAAAAGTTTTTTCTTTTCATAATCTGAGTTTTTAAATTAGTAATAACATAGAATCATGGTATTCATATTTAAGTTGTATAATAAATTTCCGTTTTCAATCTATCCATCCATTCTTTGCCGGGTTATGAAAAGGCTTTATAAAGAATGTAAAATCATAATCTGCAGGTAAAACCCTGTATTTGTTTATCACAGAAATTGCGGTGCCTCCAACACCACTTACTTTATGGTCGAGATTTAAGGTGACAGCATTGTCTTCCTTTAATTGCTTTATGAACAATGCCCTTGTCAAATTATCCGTTGAAAACTTATGAATGCTGGAATTAAACAGTTGGTTGCTTTCAATTCTCAATCCAAAGCCATCATTATCGGATATTGCCAGCCAGTGAACATCCGTTTTATTCCCATAATCCTGCGGGACCAGGTAAGGGACGTAATCATCATCAACAGAAACATTATAGAGCCCGGTTTTTGCCCCTGTTTTACGGTCGGGATAGGTTTCAAAGGGACCCCTTCCATACCAGGTAATATTGCGTAAAGATGAACGGAGTTTCATTTGCAGTCCAACTTTGGGTAGCCAGTGTGTCATATATCCCTCCGGTTCCACCCTGGTATGCAGTTCTATTTGCCCGTCGGCATAAATCGTGTATTTATAATCGATATCGAAGCTCGTCGTATAGTTATTTGATGAGGCAATTATGCTGGCTATTATGTTTACCGAGCTTTCATCCGTCGAGAATGAGAACTGATCCAGTTCATGCTTCAGCCGGTTGAGCCCGATGGAAAGCCATCCGTTTGCTATCTGGTTTCCCATACCTTCACTGGTTTGTCCAATCTCCGTTGAAAAAGTCGGCCAGTAATCCGATTCATTTGACAGCGGGGCCCTCCATACATTAAATGCCGGACCCTTTTCCAGCAGTTCCCGGTTCATGTATTTCATTGAAGTGAATAATCCGGTTGACCTGCAAATGGTATAGCTGAAGGATTCACCCTCAACAATTAATTTATTATCTTCTTCCCTTACCGAGATTGATGAGCGGGGTTCGTTCACTACCACATCATTCTTGGAGAATGGCAATTCAAACTGCTCCCAGGCAACCTCATGTCCCTTTTCAGCCCATGGATGCGTTTCGGCCAGCTTTGCGGAAATTAAAATTTGATAGTGGGTGCCGGGTGAAGCTTCCGGTTTCGAATAAGGGATATTTATAATTTTACTTTCAAGGGGGGGAATATCAAGATCGAGTCTGCCCTGTTGAAGGATTCTATTATTCGCTGTCAGCTCCCATGAAACATCCAGGGCATTAAGATTCGTAAAGGTGTGACGGTTATGAATTTCAAAATCACCCTTCTGCAGGTCTATTGCCCTGACGGATATAGGTTGTCCGACCTTTTTCAATTGCCAGAGTTCAGGCTGCACCTCCCTGTTGGGCCAGACGAGGCCATAGGATCTTCCTCCCATTCCGAGGGAGTAATAGGTGCCTTCCTCCCGGCTGTCTTCAAAATCAAGCCACAGGAGAGATTGCGCCTTCAATAGATCGGTTTCATCTTGCACTTCATCCGGGGTAAACGTCCTGTTAAAAATTCTTACCCTGTCAATCGTTGCATTGCAAAGCGTTGACATATGAATGTCCCACAGATCAGCGCTTCGTCCGATGTTCACCGGGTAGGGACCGGCTTTTATATCGCCACCACAAGCTGTCTGTCCCACTAATTCATTATTAATAAAAAGCCTGAGGGATTTCCCGTCATAAGTGCCCATGACATGGTGCCAATGATTTTCCCAGGCCTGGGGAACGCCTGCTTTCAGAGAAAATTTTTTGTGTGTATGGACATAAAATTCAAGGTTTTCTTTTTCGGTCTGTACGATTCCATACTCATAGTTGCCTTTGGTTATGAAATATCCGTTGCCATTATACTGTTCGGGTTTCACCCAGAAAGAGAGGGTTAAGCTGTCTTTTAGCACTTCCAGGGCAGGGTCCCTGTATATTTCAACCCAGTCATCATACCCGCTCAGATAGACTGCATTTCCGAATTTACCCTTAACGATGGAGGCTTTATTGATCAGGGCAGACTGGATCCGATTCGGGGAATTGTCTGCAGTCGTGCGCCATGGCATGGTTAATCCCGGGCTCACCCAGTCCCATATGGCACCGCCGGTAAGCCTGGGATACTTATAAATCAAATCCCAGTAATCATCCAGGCCGCCAAGGCTGTTTCCGGTGGCAGCGATATACTCATCCATAAAGGAGGGCCTCAGGTCATCCGATTTTCCGAAACGTTCCCTGAGTATGTCGGGTTTTAAATACCTGGGGCCCACAATATCTTCACATCTGATAGGGTTTGTCAGCGGATCAAAATCCATATTTCCCCCATACATCCAGCCTGGTCGCGATGGATCAATTTTTTTCCCTTCTTCAATTAAATCAAAGAGGTTATTTCCCCAGCCACTCTCGTTTCCGGCACTCCAGACAATAACAGATGGGTGGTTTCTGTCCCGGTAAACCAATTTTCTCATCCGGTCCAGGTATTGATCTTTCCAGAGGGGATCACCGGAAAGCTGTTCAAACCAGTGTGCCTCATCACCGGTTTCATCAAATACGTATATACCGATGCTGTCTGCAATATCCAGGTATTCGACATTGGGCGGGTAATGACTGGTCCGGACGCAATTTATATTGAACCTCTTCATAAGAATAAGGTCCTTCCTGAGAGTCTCCCTGTCCACGCACTGTCCTGTTTCGGGATGAAGCATATGGGAATTAACCCCGTTAAATTTAACAGGGACCCCATTCACATAAATCGCCCGGTTCCTGATTTCCACTTCCCTGAATCCTGTTTTATGGCTGAGTATTTCAATTAAATGTCCTTTCTCGTCGAAATGCTTCAAAAGAACGGTGTACAGATTCGGGTATTCAGCGGACCAGAGATCCGGCTTATCGATGCCAACCGATGTTTTCAACATTTTATGTGAATCTGCTTCTACAACCTCTGTATTCTCAGCCAGCGGACCGGCCACCAGCCTGTCGTTTCCGTCATAAAGTTCAATTTTAACGGTATGATTGGCAACGGCTTCCTTTCTGTAATTATGAATATTTAAATCTATATTCAATACAGCATCGACATAGTTTTCGTCCAGATCGGTGGTGATATAAAAATCCTGAATGTGGACCTGCGGTGCAGCCATCAGGTAAACATCCCTGAAAATGCCGGAGAGTCTCCAGGTATCCTGGTCCTCCAGGTAAGATCCATCACAAAACCGAAGAACTTTTACAGCGATGCTGTTCATCCCCTTCTTCAGGTAATCCGTAATATCATACTCGGCCGGTTCCTTCGCGCCCTGGTTGTATCCGATTTCAATACCGTTAATCCATACATAGGAAGCAGACTGCACTCCTTCAAAATGCAGAAAAACTTTTTTCCCGCCCCATCCGGCAGGAATCTTAAATGTCCGGTAATAGGAACCGACCGGATTAAAATCTTTCGGGACCCGGGGTGGATCGGGCTTGAAATTGTATCCAATATTCCTGAAAAAGGGATATCCGAATCCCTCCATCTGCCAGTTCGAGGGTACTTTTATATTATCCCAGCTCTGCCTGTCATAACCGGTCTCATAGAATTTATCCGGGGCCTCCTCCGGGTTTTTTGCCCATTTGAATTTCCAGGTCCCATTCAGGGAGAAATAATTGGGAGATTGCCTGCGTTCATTTCTGAGGGCCTCTTTCTGATTATTATAGGGCATCAGGGTGGTATGGGGAGGAAGCTGGTTGCGTTCAAAAACTGCAGGGTTTTCCCAATCCGGCAGTACCTGTGCAAATATGCCTGCAAGACCTGCATTTACAATAACCCAGAAAAAGAGTGTTCTCATCATATTATTATTTCTTTGTTCACAACAAGTCGCTGACATTCCGGAAGCAGTTAATCTTATTTAAATTTTGTAATTATGGGCAACAGGTGCAGATATTTTTCAATTGGTATATCCTCGCTGATCTGGATCATAAAAGGTCTGCCATGGAATTCGCTTTTTCTTTTTTCGAGATAGGCCAGGATTGTATCCTCATCTTCATAACACAATGTGGCAGGGAAGTTCGGACAGATCACCTTATCCGGCCATATCCTGATTCCTTCCTCAATGGATACATCTCCCGCCATTTCAGAAAAGGAAAAGGATTCGATTACGTTAAACGGGGAGCGGGCAATCAGCTCTTTTATCCCGGCTGTTCTCCCGTCGATATGGACAATATATGGCTTGCCCGCCTTTTTACACTCCGCGCCATGTTTGATATAGAATGGCAGAGAATATTTTTCAAACATTTCAGGCGGGGTCATATCGGCTGTCACATTGTCGGGCTGCCATATTACTTCAACCCCTGATTCCATGGCCATCCTGAATTGTTCGTCACACCGGTAATCTATCACCTCCATCAACTCTTCAATCGGTCCGGGACTGGTATACAGTTCCATTAAAAAATATTCGGGATTTGCGAGTTCTATAATCAGTTTCTGATAAGGCGACCGGTCAACTCTTCCCAATACCACACCGTCCTCTCCCATATCCTCTATGCGTTGCTTAATGATTTTTTCCTGTGATTCAAATACGGTATGCTCCATGATATACTGCATAATCCTGAAATCCTCAGCTTTCTCGAGATAATGCTTTTTAACCCAGTCGCTGCCATAACTGGGGTCCTGTATAATATGCTGGGATATACTGCCAACGGGCGTTTCAATGGTTCGGACCTCAGTTTTTTGTCCCTCGTTCCAGACTAGTTTGATATCAAAGGAGGCGTTCTTCACCTCGGATACATACCCGGGCTTAACGTGCCAGGGCGGGGAGAGTAACGATACAACCGGATAAAAATCCAGTATGCCCAATCCATTATTTCGGGCCGCTCTCTCTGCCTCACCATAGCGATGGTAGCGGTTATAAATTGAAACCGGAATTTGCTGCGGATCCTGGTTCCTGTAGACTGATAGTATTCTTTCTTTTATCGTCATTCCTGCCATTTATTAGTCGTCAAAACCACATCAATGCATCGATCCGGGTCTCTTTAACAATTCTTTAACTCCATCATTTTCAGTACCTCTTCAGGGGAAGGGATGGACTCAATCACCCCTAAAACGGTTGTGGCTATTCCGGCTGCACAGGTAGCGTATTCAATGGATTCTTCCATGGATTTGTTTTTAACAAGAGATGCCAGCAATCCTCCGCTGAAAATATCACCGGCCCCCGTCGTATCCACTGCTTCAACTTTCAACGCAGGGAAGTGCCTGGTCAGACCTTCAGTAACCAGCACAGATCCCTGGTGCCCCAGGGTTATGATGGCGGTCCTGACCCCTCTGTTTAAAAACCATTTGCCTGCCTCTGCCGCGCTTTCAATATCCCCAACCTGAATATCCGTCAGGATAGTGGCCTCCGTTTCATTGGGTTTAATGATGTCGATATATTTATATAAATCATCCGGCAATTTTTTGGCCGGTGCCGGATCCAGAAAAGTTTTAACTCCCAGGCTCCTGGCTTTTTTTATCCCATAAAAGACGGTTTCATGCCTGTTCTCAAGTTGAAATCCCACTATAAAGGACTTTTCTATCAATTCGACAGCATTATCAATATCTTTTTCATTTAAAAGAAGGTTCGCCCCGGGCACCACGGAAATTATATTATTTCCCCGGTCATCAATAATGACCACACTCATGCCCGAATGTATGCAGGGTTCAAATCTTATAAAATCGATATTAATGCCCTTTCCCCTGTACATCCTTAACGCGTCAATACCATACTTGTCGGCACCCAGTGTACAGATGAACCTGGTATCGGCACCCAGCACTGCCGCAGCAATGGCCTGGTTGGACCCCTTGCCTCCCCCTCCTTCAATAAACTTGTCCCCGATAATGGTTTCCCCCAGCAGGGGCAGGCTCTTTCCCTTGAAAAAAAATCCAACATTATAACTGCCGATAATAGTCACTACTTGCTTTTCCATTCCCGTATTTTTATATCCGCATTGTTAAGGGTTATAAGTACCATATAATCACTCCTGCAATCAGGCGTTCCTTGAATAAATGATTAATAGAATTGCTATGATATAAAGCGCAAACATCGCCGCAAGAATCCTGTTGGTACCCCTGGGCGCCCCTTTAAACTCCTTCCAGATGAAAACGCCCCAGAATGCCGCCACCATCGTTCCCCCCTGCCCGAGTCCAAATGTTATTGCATAACCCGCTTTCCCCGAAGCAATAATGCTGAAGCCCATCCCGATGCTCCAGATAATCCCACCGATCAGACCGATCGTATGGAGCCGGACAGATCCTTTTGTAAAGTAATCACCGTAATTCACAGGCTTCCATAAAGAGAGCTTTGCGAACAGGTTGGTATTCCAGATGAAGTTTGAGAGCAGAACCCCGAGGGAGAAAATGACAACTGCCGTGTAGGGGGTTAATTTTCCTGCTTCGGGAACAGCAAAATCATTTACAACCGAAGCCGCAACAAATCTGTAGAAAAAGCCCATCAGGACACCTGACAGCACGGATATGAGCAGTCCTTTGCCGATATTGGTATTTCGTGAGGTTGAAAGGCGTTTGTAGGCCAGCGCATCCATAACCACGGCTAATATCAATAAAGCAATCCCAATAAAGAGGAAGACCGGATTTCCAACGGGCACGGCGATATAGTTCACCACAACTCCGATGGAACAGGAAAAGCCAATTGCAATTGGAAAAGCAACCGCAAGACCTGCGATGTCCACCGCAGCAACCAGCAGAATATTCGACAGATTGAAAATAATACCCCCCAGTAAGGCCAGGAGTATGGGATTCAAATCGGCCTGAAGTAAATCCTGAACAAACGGCCTTCCTTCCTGTCCGAAACTTCCCAGTGTAAATGCAAAGATCAGGGAGAACAGAAACACGCCAATAGCATAATCCCAGTAAAAAAGCTGGAATGGCCACTCTTTACTTGCAACTTTCTGTGTATTTGCCCAGGAACCCCAGCAAACCATGGTGATCAGGGAAAGAATGACGGCTGTAAAATAATACTCTACTATGTACATGATTACCAAGTTTTAATGTGTGACTTACGGTTCATTTTTATGCTGAATATTTTAATGATTTCCCATTTCGTTTTTGCATGGCTCATATTGATTATATACCCGGGTGAAATGTTTTAAACAGTTCCGGCAAAGCCGCATTGAATGCCCGCTGGTTCAGGGCGGGATCGCTCCTTTCGTAAATGAAAAAATTGGATGGCGTGCCGGTACCGGTTTTTGTGAAGACAAATTTACCGTTATCGCCTACCTCAATCTTACAGGGATATAATTGCCCTGAAATAATGACCTCTTCCTTGTCGACATCGTTTTTATTCTTGATGACGAAAGAAGAGCCGTCTTTCCCTGCCAGCACCAGATTTGCTGCCTGCAGCCACGACTCGGTGGTCCACATAAAGAATTCCCCGGGATACTGTTTCTTTATTATTTCGGTATCGGGAAGTTCGTTTAAATCCATGGCCCGTAAAAAATCATATTGATTCTTTCTTCTGAAAAAATAATCCATGTAACGCTGTAGTTTCTCGTCGATTTCTGTGATGAAGGAGAGGTCGTCCAATTCCCAGAAAGTATTGTTTTTTCCCATTCCTTCCCATGAGCCACAGGGATAAAGCGCTATCGGGAGGTCGCTTCGCAGGAGTCTGACGAATGAATGGACATCCAGTCTGACATTCCATTCAGCTATCTTCGACTTATTTTCATTGATTTCGTTCAACCGGGTGCCTTCTTTATGGGCCATTCCCATATTCAGATGGATCATTTTCACTTTCTCCCTGAACAATGCCGGGTCACGGTTGTACGCCACTGCAAGAACCCTGGATGAACCAAATGAGAGTATTTGCACCTGTTTTTTACTCTCTTTCAAGGTGGAAAGAAGCAGGTCGACGCCCTGTTGCTGGAAGCCCGGAATATCCCGCATCATATCTGAAACAGATTTCATAGCTGTAAACGGACTTACAGCAAAGGGAACGTCCCTGTTGAAAATATAATTTAACTGCATTACCGGTATAATTCCTGCTTCCCTGGGGCCCGTGGGATCATTCCAGAGCTCCGGATGGTCTGCAACAGGTTTCCTGAATGCATCGGTTATATCCAGTATGATCGCCTTCACATCAAGTTCAGGCAATCCATACGCCATAACGAGATCAAAATTATCATCATCATCCTGGGGCGGGTAATAGAGATCGGTAATGATAATAACAGGTTCACCCGGAAGGGCATCTGAATAATTATCTTCGGTTATATTATCACGCTCACTTTTTCCACCATTTACCCGGTTCGTATTGCAACTGTAAAACAGGATAAGAAAAACCAACATTACCTGCGACACTGACATCATAATTATCTTATTTGTATTATTAATCAGATATTTCTAATTGACTGTATGCATTGGGATATCAATTAAACTCATCTAAAGCCGGATTCCCCTTGATCCATTCCTGCTTCAGGATTACCAGTATGGATTCTGTTCCAGCCCGTTATTCACTGCCCGCTGGGGAATCGGATACAACATCATTCTTTCGTCGAAATACCTCTCCTCGAGTTTTTCCTTTTCATAATGAATGTATCCATCAGCGTCTTTTGTCACTTTCATCCTGTAAACAGGGCTATTCAGAACTTCCGTGGCTATGCCCCAGCGCCTCAGGTTCCAGGCACGATGATTTTCGAACGCAAGTTCAATGAAACTCTCTTCCCGGATTCTTTCCCTCATACTCTCCTGAGTATAATCAGAACTGTTTAAACGCGGAAGTCCAGCGGACTGTGTTATTAATCTGTTCAGGATTGCAGTGGCGGAGTTTCCGGTTCCTCCGGTCTCCTGCGGACCAAAAAGCTCATTTAAGCCTTCCGCCCACAAAAGGTGGACATCTGCATACCGGAATATTGGCCAGACCCTGTTCTCTCCATAATTTTGTCGGAGATCAAGCGAAGGATTGATATATTTCCTGAGATAGTATCCTGTTCTTGTCCCGCAGTACCGATCCATTCCATCCCGTCCCCCTGCAAAAACTTCAATTTCACGAGGCACAACATTTCTTTCGTACCACTGCGTTCCGTTGGGTATAACGGTAAGAAGCAGTCTGCTGTCCCTGTTCTGATATGGATTCTCCGGATCATAACCCGATCCCGGTTCATCGATCTTCATCCCGTTTTGCATTCGAAATGCATCAACAAGTTTTTGTGTCGGGTTGGTACTTCCTGTAGTGTAAACCCCTTCACAGCCAATCGGATAATTAATTCTCTCCAGAAAATTGATATACTGCAACCTGTAACCGAGAATAACCTCACTGCCGGTTCCGTTGTATGTATTGTAGGGACCGAGTATGATCGGTTTCATGTTCACAATTTCCTTTGCAAGGACAACAACCTGGGTCCAGATTTCTCTTTGTTCGGTTGAACCTTCCTGGATTGCAGTATTGTAGCTGGTGCTGGCCTTAAATCCAAGGGTCTTGCATTTCAGCGTCATTATAGCAATAAGATTGGGCCTTCCCTGTGCTTCTGCCTCACTTAAAGGTAAGCCTCCAATGTCAAGTAAATCATCACATTCATTGATTATATAATCAGCACATTCTGCAAACGAGGATCTTGCCGAGGTAAAGCTGACCTGTGAGATATCCTTATATTCTGCAATATAAGTGTCCCCTAACAAAACCACCCCCCCGAAGCGCTTAATCAGTTCGTAATAAAACAGCGCTCTCAGGAAACGTGCTTCAGATCTGTATTTCTCTATACTTTTCAAATAAAGGTCTCTCTGCTCTGGCACATAATGATCTAAATTCAGTGTATCAGTCTTATGCAGGAACAGGTTTACTTTATATATGCCATTGTAATACTTATTCCAGACCTGGTTGACCATTTCAGATGTGGGGTCAATATTCCCGGTATTAAAATCCTGGACCTGCGCAGAGGGATTGGAATTTTCAGCCTCATCGGTGGCATTTGCATAAAAAATCCCCTGGCCAAGTTCATCGGGACTGAAACCATTAGGCATCATACTTATTAAATCAACCATGTATGAATTGATATAGCCCGGATTACTCCATAACAATTTATCGTCGACGCCCAGATCCTTTTCCATTTCCATCTCCTGACATGAAACAACCATGAGACTGATAAGAAAAAGAACTATTTTAAGGTTTGTCTTCTTTGATTTCATATCTGATTCGTTTAAAACATGATTGATTAAAAGGAAATGTTGATTCCGAAATAATAAACCCTCATTGGCATATAGCCTATTTCGAAAAACTCGGGATCTGAATAATCCCAGTTACTTAAGTCAAGGAGGTTGATGCCTCTCACAAAAATTCTGAATGAATGTATTGATAACTTTTGAACCAATCTGCCGTTTAAGGAATATCCGAGTTCCAGGTTCCTCAGCTTAAGGAAGTTTATATTTTCCACCCAATAGGAAGAGGGTTGATAGTTATTCATATTACTTAAGGTAAGCCTGGGAAAATCTTCTTTCAGGGCATATTCTGTAGCCGCATTTCCATAAACAAATGGCTGGTAAAGCGGATTCCCGGAAAGAAGCACATCGCGGCTGAACTGGCCCTGAAACAGAATCTCAAAGTCAAAACCTGCATAGGTCATTCCTGCACTTAAACCAAGATCAATATTTGCGGACCCGTCACCTATCATGGTCATATCCCTGGCATCAATGATATTATCATTATTCTGATCTCTGTATTTCAGGTCCCCCTCACGGGCAGGTCCGAAAGTCTGATAGGGTGCCCCTTCAGGGGAACTGCCGAAATATCCGTCAACTTCATAGCCATAAATGGCGTTCACTGGATTTCCTGTCCTGTTAAGGTTTGATAGTTCTCCCTCATTGAGGGCCTCGCCCATCTCATCGATGGTGTTTGTGCAGAATGTCCAAAGCAGATCCGCATGCCATTTGATTGCGTTCCCGGAGTTTTCATATCCGATTCTGCCGTCGGTTCCAATATTTGTCAGTTTCCCGATATTTTCATACGGCAGGTTAACACCCAGAACAGAGGGGTGCCTGTAATTAATAAACAAAACATCGGATCGTTTATCGATGAAAAAATCAGACTCCAATGAAACCTTATCGAACAGTTCCAGTTCCAGTCCTATATTCATCATCCTGGATGTTTCCCATTTAATACCCGGATTGGCAAGCATTCCCGGCTGATAACCATACAGCAGGCTCCAGTCAGACCCAAGAGGATAAACCCCTCCATTTACGTAATACTGGTAATATGGATACCTTCCATTGGCATAAGGATTACGCCCTGTGACACCGTAAGAGAACTTTAGCTTTCCGTAACTGAGATATGCACTCTCCGTAATAAAATCCTCGTTGGAGAATACCCAGCCCAATGCCACGGAAGGGAAAAGTCCGTACCTGTTTTTTTCAGGATACTGTTCAGATCCGTAATAACTTGAAGCGAGCTGAAGAACATATCTCTTTTTATAGGCATAAATAATCCTGGCCCCGAGGTTTCTGGTAAGGTATGGCGTCAGGTCAGCATTCGTCTGCCATTCCTGGTCTGATTGGAACCGGGCAAGTGCCTGCAAACTGTGGTTTTTTTCCTCAGGCATGTTATAAACCAACCCGGCATCAAAACCTGTAAACCGGGATCCATCTGAACTGCTCCATTCATAATACTCGGTATCCTCACCATAGGAATAATATCCGGTCCCCCCGGGGGCGATCTGACTGACCATAAAATTCCTCCATTTACCGTCTGATATGCTGGTGCTGTTATCGATATAATACCCAATACTTGCAGAAAGTCCATTTATCAGGTCACCCAGGTCCTGTTTCAGATGGAATCCCGCATTCAAAAACCGTGTGTTGGAATGCGAATTTCCGGAAGCTTCAATCATCGCAATCGGATTGTTGGTAAGAATGGATGTTCCGCCGTAACTCCCGTCGGGATTCATCACATTAAAGGCATTTGGGGGAATGGTGTAAAGTGCGTACCAGATATTATCCGGATATTGCGCCGGCTGGTTTCTGTCATCCACTGCGCCATAAAGGTCCATGGAAAAGAGGGTACTTTTTGTAACCTGTAAATCGAAGTTGGATCTTAAATTTAACCGTCTCAGCTGTGCATCAGAATTTAATACGGTATTGGAAGGTTTATAGATGCCGTTGTTATATAAAAATCCGAAATCCACCAGATACCGGATGAACTGAGAACCTCCATTGACCGTCAGGTTAGCCCTCGACACACTCGAAATTTTCTTCAGAGCCTCCCCTTTCCAGTCCACATCAGGATAGAGCGGTGAAGTGCCAGCCGCCTCAATTTCCGACCGGGAATATTTTTCAGGTAATCCGTCGTTTAATGCTGCCTGGTTGTAAAGTGTCATATGGTCCTTTGCATCCAGCAGGTCTATCGTATTTACCGGGCTCTGCAATCCGGATTGAATGGTTACATCGATCCTGTTTTTTTGCTGAATTCCTCTTCTGGTTACAATGACAATGACTCCATTAGCGGCTTTCATGCCATACAACGCCATTGCGGAGGCATCTTTCAATAACGAATGGACTCAATCTCTTCAGGTGACAGATAGGTAATGTCCCTCTCATATCCATCGACAATGGTCAAAGGGCTGTTAAGGGCTCCTCTGATCCGAAGTGTTGGGGAATCGTTTCCGGGATGACCAACTCTCTGGTTGACAAACAACCCCGGAAATTTGCCAAACAAAGTATTTTCAAAATTCAAAGAAATTGCTTTGCTGACTGATTCACCTTTTATTGAGTAAACTGATGACGCTACCAAATCTTTTTCCGCCTGTCCGTAACCGATTTGAATTTCCTCCACGAAGGTGCTGTCCCTTTTCTCCATTATCTCCGCCTGTGCAAATCCATCCAGGCCTGTGCTGAAGAGGATTAAAAGGCTTAAGTATTTCATTTCATATCTTTTCATAATCCTACCATTTGTTTTTAGTAACCAGGATTTTGATATAGTCCGGGCGTATTATTGACCCAATCTGTATAAAATGGATGGAAATACATTCTGTCCGGAAAAACATTCGTCCAGTTTATATTGATGCGTGACACCACGTCATTATATACCTGAATGCCTGCCATATCAAGATTTAATTCATCTCCTTCCTTCCATCTGCGCAGATCAAAATAGCGCTGACCTTCCATAAAAAATTCAACCTTCCTTTCATACTTGATGGCATGATGAAATTTTTCCCTTGCTGACGACCCGGTGTAGTTTTCGGCGTCATAATCAGGCATTCCCGACCTGCTTCTGATCAGGTTAAAGTATGTCAGTGCTTCGGCATCCGGGCCTTCGTTATATTCGCTTAATGCTTCAGCATACAATAAATAGAGATCGGCCAACCGAATGATTGGATGAACGGGCTGATAAGTAACCGATGAGGATGCTCCCAATTCTTCATTGACAAATTTATGAACCATGAAACTTGTTTTAAATCCGGGCCAGTCTCCATGTGTGCGATCCGGAACAGCAGGATTTTTATCGAAGTTTACAAGCTTGGAATTGTAACTTTCCCCAAAGGTTGAACCATGATATACAATATTGTTATAGAACCGCGGATCGCGATCTTTCCAATATGTCTGGTCATCATAATTTTCTGCAATCCCTGCAGCTGAAATAACCGGTTCAAGAGGATTCCCGTTATTATATCCTTCAATGGGAAATTTCCCGTTCTTCATTTGATAGCCATCCACATGCTGAATAGTAGGTTGATAGGTCACATCGGTTCTCAGGTGCCATCCGATTCCGTATGGCCAGTTCATCATATTGTAGCAGTAAGCCCAGCTCCCCTCAACATTGGTGGAGGGTCTGAAGCGTTGATAAATAATATGCTCGTTAGTAAGGTTGATGGCCAGGTAATAAAGATTTTCATTTGGTCCTGAAGAGGTGTAGAGCGAATGGCCCGCCTCAGTGGCAGCCTGTATGGCCTCCTTACACGCGTCCGCTGCCCTTTTCCATCTCTCAGCATCATAATTCCCGTATCCAAGAACCTCAGGATGTTCATACCCTGACGCATAAGGGGGAACAGGTCCGTTATAAAGGGGACTCGCGGCATAAACAAGGATTTTCGCCTTGAGCGCCCTGGCAGCCGCACGGGTCAACCTCCCTGTCCATTGGGCATCCCATTGAACCGGCAACATGTCTGCTGCCAGATCCAATCTCATTACCATACTATCGACCAGGTCTGAGAAATCCATGCGGGGATAGGGTTCTTCACCCCCCTCGAGTGCTTTATTTATCCATGGAAGGCTCCCCCAGAGCCTGAATCCCTTGAAATATTGATAGGCCATGTGGACATGGGCTTCCCCGATCATATACCGGATATATTCAGCTTCAAGCGGTGATGATGCAGGTATGGTATTGGCTCTCTCAATAAAGATGTTGCATTTTCGGACGGCATCGAATAATAACGTTACGGGATACAGATGCCCGCTTGTAGGATTAAAGGTGCCATCGACATAGGCTTTCGTGGTGAAAAACTCAGGGAAATAAATATCTTCTCCAATTTCACTCCAGCTTCCCCATCCCTGCGGTTCATCCCACCAATGCAAAACAATGTTGTTGGCGCCAAAATAGGAATCATGATACAGCGAGAAGATTAATTGCTGGGCATTTTCAATATTCGAAAAGAGGGTATCGATGGTAACGTCGCCGCCGGCAGGCTTTTCCAGAAAGTCATCTATTTCACAGGACCCCAGAAAAAGCAGAAAAGAGCTGAGCAATCCTACAGTAAATAGATTATATATTCTTGATTTTTTCATAGCAGCATGTTTTATTAAAATTGTGCTTTCACGCCAATATTAAAGGTCCGTGTCCTTGGATATAAAAGTTCACCATTCCGGGTTTCAGGATCAATATTTTTTAGAGCGGTAAATGCATAAAGGTCATAACCGTTCACATACAGTTCTATATTGTCTATATTTAACTGATTAAGTATTCCGGCTGATTTGCTGAAGGAATAACCCAACTGGAAATTTTTAATACGCAGATAACTCGCATCCCGTATCCAGAAAGTACCATGATAATATTGCCAGTTATTATTGGTTTCCAGGAAGCGCGGATAATTGACCGGTTCACCTGCAGCATACCGTTCGGGTGTATAGCGTTCACTCACATACTGCATGAGTGAACTGATGCTGGGTTCGAAATTGGTCGAAACGTGAATGTTGGTGGCAAAATTTGTGGCCCCCTGTAATATGAAGGAGACTGAGAGGGCTTTGTAATTATAACTGAAGTTAAAAGCAAACATCGACTCAGGGAAATTAACCTTACCGATATAACCCTCATCAAGACTGTTGATCAATCCGTCATTGTTTCTGTCAATAAATTTCAGGTCACCTGCACCTACGTCGTGGCCGCTTGTAAAGATCTGGTATGCCTGATAACCGGATTTATCAGCTCCCGGATTATTCTTCAGATACACTTCCCATAATTCATCCCTGTATGCATTGGCTTCCTCTTCTGTTTTAAAAAAATCTTCCTGCAGGTATCCCCATATTTCACCTACCCTTCTTCCTGTTTGCATTCGATATTCATAAAGTTGTTCAGGCTCATCCATCTCGATAATCTTGTTTCTGGCAAATGAATAGTTCACTTTTGCCATCACCCGGGAATTTTCATTTATTGCACTGTTCCAGCTTAATTCAGCCTCATACCCTTTGTTCCTGACCTGTCCCAGGTTCAGTGCTATCTGGCCTGTCTGCTGATATACCGGCACAACCCGCTGGTCAATGAGAATATCAATACGATTTTCCGTGAAATAATCAAATGTGGCTTTGAGGTTCCCCTTTAAAAATGACAACTCGGCGCCATAGTTAATCTTTGTGGATTTTTCCCAGGTTACATTCGGATTCCCTGCCGCACCCTGTTGAGCAATCGGATAGACTGCGGTATAGCCCGGAGGTCCAAACTGAATACGGTTTTCAAAATAGGGATGCAAAATGGTTGTATTCAGATAGTATACATCGGGTAAATAGAGAAACCGCCTGCCAATTCTGTCGTTACCCACTTTTCCATATGAAAACCGGAATTTACCGTAAGTAAGAATCTGTTCGTTAATGAGATTTCTGAACCAGGGCTCCTCCGTAAAGGACCATCCAAAAGAGTATGCCGGAAAAAAACCAAAACGATTCCCCTCTGCAAAATTCTCCGAACCATTGAACCCGGCATTGTATTCAGCCAGATACCGGTTCATATAATTATAAGTTACGCGTCCAACCACTCCCATATAAGATCGCGGGATTGAATTAAAGTAACTTTCGGAGAAATGGGATTTTTCTGCATATCCAAGTACCAGCGCACCAACATTGTGCTGATTATTAAACTTTCGATTATAATTCAATGACAGCTCATAGTACTCTTTCTTGTTCTTGTTCTGACTGGTGTAATTTCTTGGCAGAATATCTTCCCTTATCTGGTAAAAACTCACCGTACTGTCCTCATTCAACTGGGGCACCCATGTTGGAGTGTTTCTTTGATCCTTATCTCTTATTACTAAATTCCTATAGTAGGTGGCTAACGAAGCTTTACCCTTTAATGAAAGCCCCTCTGCCAGGAATTTTAAATCCTGATTTACAACTACGGTATACTCGGCCGTGTTTTGAAACTCTTCACTGTAGCCTCTCATGCCGCTCTGAATTAATATGGGATTCGCACTGGGATCTGTCAGGACAACTGGTTTCCCATCATAGATGTAACTGCTCCAGGGAGGGGAGAAAGCAAATAAGGATGTGTAGTATTTGAAGGATGGCTCATAGGAGTAGTCTCCAAGGTTAACATTTTGATTATCGGTTCCTCCAATATTTATCTCGACCAGGGTTGAATTTGTAACATCGATATCCATATTGGCGCGATAATTATACCGGTTATAGTCAGTCGTTTTATCCAGGTTTGGATTGATATTTTTAAATAGCCCTCCTTGTTTATAGTATCCCAACGATCCGAAATATCTCAACCTTTCTGTTCCCCCGCTGATATTGAAGTTATGTTGATGCTGCATTGTAAAATCCTTCATCATGGCATCTTCATAGTCGGTGCTGGGATAGAAAAACGGATCTGTCGGGTATAAGGGATTTCCTTCAATCACACCCTTAAATCTCTCCCTGACATCCTGCTGGAAAGGTGCTGCGGGGTTCGTGGTATTCGCACTGAAACCTTTATATTCATTAGCCATTCCTGTCTGGACATAGCTGTCAAGTAAACCCATATCTATCGTGGGCTGTATTAGAGCCACATTGGCTGAATAGGTAATTTTAACGGGACCTGTTTTCCCCCTTTTGGTTGTTACCAGGATAACTCCGTTGGCGCCACGAACCCCATAAACCGCAGTTGCGGATGCATCTTTAAGTATGGAAAGAGTTTCAATCTCATTGGGATCAAGAAAAAACAGGTCGGAAATGTTGTGTGCAATGCCGTCTATCATGATGAGCGGATCCGAACCCGCACCGGCATCCAGGGTTCCGATTCCTCTGATCTTAAGCGTTGAAATGTCTTTTCCGGGACGATTACCCGGCTGATTAGCCATTAATCCGGGAAGCTGGCCAGCCAATGTCTGAGTGACATTACTGGCCGGCTGCTTTACAATATCTTCAGAGGAGATGGATGAAATGGCCCCCGTTATTGTTTCTTTTCTCTGACTGCCGTATCCAATGGCAATAATCTCCTCCAGTACAGTATAGGATTGCTGTAAAACAACATCAATCCTGGTGCGACCATTTACTTCGATCGTTTCATCCTGGTACCCGACAAAAGAGAATACCAGCACAGAATTCGGCTGGGCCCTGATCGAGTAATAACCGGAAATATCAGTTGCAGTACCCTGAACGGTACCTTCTATTACGACATTCACCCCCGGCAGGGGATCCCCGCTCTGGGCATCAGTTACTGTCCCGCTAACCTGAATCTGTTGCTGAAGGATAAGATTCAGGGACTCTTCAGGTTTTTTTGTTTTATTCGGTGTAATGATAATGTGCCTGTCAATTACTGAATAGCTGACCGGCTGAGAGGCGAAAAGCTGGTCCAGTATTTCGTAAATCGTGCCATTGTCAATATCAATACTTGCTTTTTGCTGGCAGTGGGCCAGTACCTCATGATTGTAAAAGAAGTGAAATTCGCTGCGCCTCTCAATCTCTTCCAGTATTTCATGAATAGCCGTATCTTTTACATGGAGTGAAATTAATTGGGTTTCTGAGTAATCAGAGGCGATTAATAGTTGAAACTGGGAACATAAGATAAGAAGCGCTGATAACTTAAACATCTCCACCCATCTGTTTAAATTGAAATAATGTGTTCCGGGCCCCCTGTTTAGTTTATTTCTTTCCATAGTTTAGTGAGCATTTGATTATTTCATGATTGAAATACGAAATGGATTTTTTACCCTGACCTTTGCTATATTCATTTATAAAGATTTGACCTAATTTGAAATTATTTCAAACCTGCTGTTAGCCACTTTGTGGACCGCAATATCAAGCGCACTCTGCTCAACCATATTAAGGACATCTTCAACCGATTCGTCTTTGAAGAAGCTTCCGGAAAAGGTCAGATTGCCTGTCTCCTGTTGATCCAATGAGATATCGACATCGTACACCCTTTCAATGGTTCTGACCAGTTGATCCAGCTTAATTTTTTTAAATTTGTAATACCCCTGCTTCCAGGAAGTATAAAGCAGGGTATTCTCCTCTTTTATTTGAACTGTATTTGTTTTGCTGTTAAAAGACAAATGCTGTCCTTTTCTCAGAAAATAAATATTGTCATCTCCATTTTCTGCTTCCCCGCAGATAACCTGCAACAAACCTTCCTCCAGTGTAGTTTCCACCGTGTTTTCATCGGCATAGGATCTTACATTGAATGATGTTCCCAGCACTTTGATATCCAGATGATCCAGATGAACAATAAAAGGAAGCTCTTCATTTCTGGCTACATTGAAATATGCTTCCCCTGTAAGAAATACCTCTCTCGCATCTTTATTGAACGACTCCGGGAGCTGAATGGAACTTTCGGCATTCAGGTGAACCACGGTTTGATCGGCAAATTCCAAAAATGCTGTTTCACCGGAAGGTGCCGAAAACGTAATAAATGAATCAGATTGCTCAATACGGGAATTATCAAAAACCAGATGCCCTATCCAACCCAGAGAAATCAATGCCAGGATAGAAGCAGCATACTTCAATAAGGTGAAGATTCCCCGAGCAGGGGTATGGGATTTATTGTGATTCCGGAACCGATTGTAGGCCTCATTAGCATTAAAAATATGTTTTTGAGATATTCCTGCAGCATACCAGGTATCTGCTATCTCTTCAAAATATCGACGGTTCTCTTTGCTGGCATTAATCCAATCAGCTAATTCCTGTTTTTGATCTTCATTTAATTCCCCTTTGAGATATTGTGTAATCCTGTTAATCATTCAAAACTCCTTTCTTTTTTATATTCAGACAAAACAAAAAACAGCAACCCCCAAACCTAAAGAGTTTTTTTTTGCTTTAACAATTTTAAGAAGGTGGAATAATGCCAGTTAAGTAGCCGGAGAAAAAATTATTCTTAACGGGATACCGTCACCTGTCCGTTTTAAAAAAATCCCGGAGTTTATGAAGAGCGATTCCAATCTGATTTTCAACAGTACTTACAGTGATGTTTAATTTTTCGGATATTTCCTTATGGGAAAGACCTTGATTTCGGCTCAGGTAAAATATATACTGGCAGCGTTCGGGTAGACTTTCTATACCCCTTGAAATTTTTTTCTGAAGCTCCTCTGTATACAATTCCTGGAGAATACCGGGTTCGGAATAGGAGTCTTCCAAATAAATGTAAATAGAATCAGTGGGTTTATGCCGGTATGAGAAACTGCTTAAATAATTAAGAGATTCATTGCAGACTGCTTTATAAAGGTAGGAAGACAAACTGCCTGTAATATTTATCGACTCCCTTCTTTCCCATATTCTCATAAAAACAGTGGATACAACCTCTTCAGCCACATGACGATCCCTGACATATTTTTGTGCGCAGAGGCAGAGTGCTTTGTAGTACTTATTAAATATATACTCAAATACATGCTTATTACCCGATTTGAGATCTTCTGCAAATGTCGACTCATCCAGCTTATTAGCATTCTTCATACCGTTACCTGCAAAGCTTCTCCAATATAGCTATTTCCCGCATTCAACCTGATTAAACAACCCAATCAAATTTATTTTAATTATAGGTTAAATGCAAATGTCCTCGTGATGGGTACTACATAAAAATTCACCCCGCCGCAAGCTACGGGGAACCGATGAGCCGAAAGCGAAGAGCTCAACGAAATTAATGCGCTCGCTTAGTTCAACCACGGCAGGGCAGGTTCACTGCAGATGCTCCAGCGCCCCCAGCACGAATACCAGCGGGGCGTTCCAGTTGATGCAGACCTCGTTCGAGGCGTAACTCCCCTCATGATCAATATAGGCCCTTGCCGGAAGGGTTGAGGGATAATCGGCCCCGCCCTGCCTCACGTTCATGCGATCCTGCATATGGTGGTTCGGCCCTCCTGCCACGAAACCGGGGAAGGGCTCATCCAGATCATCCGCCATCAACAGCCGGTGATGAAAATTCCGGGAATATTTCGCACCGTACCCTGAGACAAAACTATAGCCGGTGGCGTTCCGGCCGAAAATGTAATCGGCAATACCGGCGGCGGCTTCAAGGTATTTGCTGTCACCGTTTACCCTGTAAGCAAACAGCAGGACCACCGCCGTGTTCAGCACATCGCTGTTCGATCCCCAGACAAAGCGGCTGACCGGGATCCCGTACGGACTGGACGCGGCAAGCCCCGCCAGCTCATCCGCAAGCTTCAGAAGACCCTGTTCCAGAATTTCCCGGTCCTCCCCGGTGATCCGTTCACACATCAGCAATGAGTAATATCCGAGGTTGTCGACGGTGTTCCTCCAGCTCTCCTCCAGCCTGAACCGGATGTTCCCCAGATCACCCCTTATGGCATCGTAATAAGCCAGACTGCCGGTGGTACAGTATAACTCCGCCGCGGCCCAGAAGAACTCCTCGTCCAGGATACGGTCACCATACCCGCCGGTGTTCACACCCTCAGGATTTCTGAAATATTCCCCGGGATGCTCAACGGCCCATTTATAAGCCTTCTCGGCTGCTGAAAGAGCCTGTTTTGAAAACCTGGGATCCACGTCCCGGTAAATCCGGGAAGCCTGTGCCATTATAGCGGCTAAATTGAGGGTCGCGGCCGTCGATTTTCCGATGAAAAAACGTTTCGAACGGGTTTCATGGGGCATGGTGACCCCGTCGAAAAGCAGGGGGGTGAGCTTATGGAACACGCCGCCATCCTCATCCTGCATGGTCATTACCCAGTCGAGCTCGTACCGCATCTCATCCAGCAGGTCGCTGATCCCGTTGCCGCTCTCGGGGATGTCCAGCGATCCGTCGGCAAAAGCATCCGGGATCCATTCGTGCAGGTTGAGCATGGTCCCGACAGAGACACCGGCATTGACCACGTACTTGCCGTAATCCCCGGCATCATACCACCCGCCGGGCGATGAACGGAACCCCCCGGAACGCCCGGTGGAGGGATGGTAATAACAGGTATCGTCGGGGTGCCCGGCCGGACGGCTGAATTTCCCCACGTATTCTTCCTCGATATCGATGCCCGTCCGCATGAAGTAGTAGCTCTTCAGTGCCGCACGGGCCGCCGAATGGTAGAGCGAATCCGATATGACGAAGGGGTGGGACCTCCCCACTCCGGGTACATAGATGAAATAGGTCCCTTTCTTATGCAATTCCGAAAAATCTCCCGACATCAGGAACTCCCCGGAGGGTTCCCAGAAACCCTCCTGCTGAAGATCACCCCTGAAAGCAACCTTCCCGTTATTACCCACCACCCGGAACGCATCCGCAGCGGTATCATTCAGTGTGAATTGTTTTTCAAGCCCGGGATAAACTCCCAGCTGGTTGATCCGTATCGATTCAGAAAGTTCGGCTTCAGTGATTGCCTTGCGCTCCCTGCAGCCGGTTGCGAAGACTATTGTCACGATCAGTAAAAGAATGGTAATCCGGCAGGTTTTCATTGTCAGGTGGTTTTAGATTTCAACAAATATAAAAAACCCTTTCGCCCGATACAAAACCGGAAATATTATTTTTTATGCAGAATACAGAAAATAAAAACCTCTTTTGTCTTTATATTCCGTGAACTTTTTGAATTTTTGTATGAATCATTGTATAACCTCAATCAATATTTTGGAGGATCTGACAGCATGAACATACCGGACAAAGAGACAGGCGTGGTGGCCTTCGGGATTAAAACGGGAATTATCACCGGCGATGACAACCTCCTCGGGGTGATAAAAAGAACGATCGCCAAACATCCTGACATGATCAGGGACGGTGATATCCTTTGCGTAACGGAATCAGTGGTTGCCATCACCCAGCATAATATCGTGACGCTCGACCAGGTGGCCCGGGAGATCCGGTCGCGGCTGAACCTCGGGGAGCAGGCAACGCTCGGGGTGATCCACCCGATCCTTTCAAGAAACCGCTTCTCCATGCTGCTGAAAGCAATGGCCAGAGCGGTCCGCGGAGGGAAGGTGATCATCCAGCTCAGGTTCCCGGCCGATGAGCAGGGAAACCCGGTCATTGCCAGGGAGACGCTGAAAAAGATCCATAAGGGCTGTGATGACATCATCACTACGGAAGAGATTGGAAATGACCGTCTGCTTCACCCGGAAACAGGAATGGACTATATCGATTACTATGAAAAGATTGTCACCGAAGCAGGTTCCAAAACAGAGATATACCTGTCCAATTCCGTGGAACACCTGACAGACAGGAACCCTGATGCGATCATCGTCAGCAATGTGCACGAAAGGAATGAACTCCTTGAAGCCACCAGGGAAAAGGGATACCGCAATGTGATCACCCTGCAGGACATTTACTCGGATCCCGCAAAGGAAGCTTACTCAGCATACGGCCTGCTGGGATCGAATATCCTCGACCCGGTCAGGGAGCAGCTGAAACTGATGCCGAAAAATCCCGATGCGGTCTGTGAGGAGATCCGGAAGATGGTCTCGTCCGAATTCAAAAAGGATATCGAGGTGCTTATTTACGGTGACGGGGCCTATAAAGACCCCGAATCGGGCATCTTTGAGCTTGCCGACCCGGTATCGTGTTTCGGCTGTACACGGGGCATAAAGAACAGGAACAGGATTGGCGTGAAGACCAAATACCTGATGCAGACCATGTACAACGAAGGCAGGTCGAAGGAGGAAATAGCCCGGTTCATTGAGCTGGAACGCGAAAAATTCCTTGAAAAACAGGAAAAGCAGGAATTTAACGCCCAGGGGACCACCCCGAGGAAGATCGAGAACCTGGTTTCTTCCCTTGCCGACCTGGTATCGGGAAGCGGGGATGCCAATACCCCGCTTGTTGCAGTGCGCGGGTTTATATAATCTCCCGCCCGGACCAGCTACCGACCACCCTCTCTTACCATGGCACCGCATTCTTCCATTGAATTGCCGGGAGATTTTCTTTCCCGGGCTATTGACAATCACCCCGTAGTTTCATAATTTTAACTGACTGTATACAGATTGGGTTTGTACGGTTACGGCAGAGGCCCGTAACCTGAAACGCCTGAATTATACCTACACCAGCCATGAAACACAACTTCTTCATCCCTGCAATTGCCTTCATCATCCTGCTGCCGTTTACCCTTTCCGGTCAGCCCGCCTGGCAGGCACAGACCAGTCCCGTTCAGGAGGACCTGGTTACCGTATCCTTTGCAAGCACCACCTCCGGGTGGGCCGCTTCCGCAACCGGGACCATCATCCATACATCCGACGGCGGGAAGAGCTGGACCGTACAGCATACCCAAACCGATTACTATCCTGAGAAACTCTTTTTCACAGATACCCTGACGGGATGGATGGTCGGGAACACAGCCGACAAATACACTACCGACAGGGCCCTGGTCTTCAAAACCGAAGATGGGGGTGCCAGCTGGAAGCTGGTATTAACCGCAATGGGAGCAAAGCTCTATGACATCTTTTTCGTGAACGACACCATGGGGTGGACCGTTGGCTATTACCTCCTTGAAGGGGACACGATCGGGTTGCGCCTGCACACCACCAACAGCGGCAAGGAGTGGAAGGTACAGGATGTCGGCATCAGCGTGGCCACCATTTACTCCAGCATCCATTTCAGGGATACCAACATCGGGGATCTCTGCGGCCCGGGACCGGTACTGATGCATACCAATACTGGTGGAAGGACCTCTCCGGGATGGGCCCTGAATATTATCAGGATCAGTCAGCCCGTTTACGACCTGGTGAATGCAGGGGATGTTTACGGATGCATGGTAGGGGAGGAAGGCAAAATCATCTTCACAAAGGATAAATGGGTCCAGTTCGCAGTGGATTACAATTACCCCGACGGAGATACATTATGGTCGGTCGATGCCATTGACACCCCTGCGTTCTGGATCGTCGGGGAGGCCGGGACGATCATTTTCGGAGGTGTCAGCGCTATTTTCGGCCTGCAGATTCAGGACCAGTCCCTGGACATCCCTCAAAACCTGTATGAGGTGGACGCCCTGGATGATTCCCATGTATGGGCCGTGGGCCAGGCGGGGACCATCCTCCATTTCGGGCAGGAAGGCGGTTCCGGCACCCCGGTTGTCAGGACAGAAGCGTTCACCTTCTTCCCGAACCCGGCATCCGGACAGGTCCTGCTGAACAGGCACTCTGTGGAAGCCGGACAGGCCCATATCTTTAACCTGCAGGGAAAAATGGTACGTTCCATTGCATTGCCGGCCGGGCAGACACAGGTAATCCTCTCCCTCGAAGGAGTGGCACCGGGCCATTATATCGTTCAGTCGGATGGCGAAAGAAAAATGCTGGTGATCATCCGCTGATCCGGCAGTCATTCGCCCATTCGCCCATTCGCCCATTCGCCCATTCGCCCATTCGCCCATTCGCCTATTCGCCCATTCGCCTATTCGCCCATTCGCCTATTCGCCTATTCGCCTATTCGCCCATTCGCCTATTCGCCCATTCGCCCATTCGCCTATTCGCCTATTCGCCTATTCGCCCATTCGCCTATTCGCCTATTCGCCTATTCGCCCATTCGCCCATTCGCCTATTCGCCCATTCGCCCATTCGCCCATTCGCCCATTCGCCCATTCGCCTATTCGCCTATTCGCCTATTGCCCTATTTGCTTACTCGCTCACTCGCTCACTCCCCCATCGGATACCGGAACAAAGGCGCCGTTTCCATCCCTTCCCTCTTCATGGCCATAATCTCATCGGGGTCCATCTCCTTAAAATCCACAGCCAGGCGGAGTGCCATGGCAAAGAGATCCTCATTTCCGGGCGGCACGGCCGCGGTCACCGGGTGTGAGAGCGTGAACCGCAGTCCTTTGCGGGCCTCTTCTTCTTCGCTCAATGGTTTATACCACACCTTGGAGATGTTCCGCTCCTCCCCTTCCCGCCAGGGGCGGTGGGCCATTGCCTTCAGGGCCAGGATGCCCATCTCTTTCTTATGGGCGGTATCCATCACCTGCGGTCCGAAATTGCCGGCGGTCCAGCAGGCGAAGTTAAACGGGAAGAGGATGGTATCGAAATCAAAACGGTCCATCAGGGCGAGCGCCGCCTCCACCGAGTGGGCGGAGAATCCCAGGAACCGCACCTTCCCCTCACTGCGCGCTTCCAGGAAGGTCTCCATGGCCCCTCCTTTTGAGAAGATCCGGTCGACATCTGCCAGCTCCCGCACGGCATGCAGCTGGTAGAGATCGAAATGATCGGTCTGCAGATTCTTCAGCGACTGCTCCAGCTCCATCCTCGCCCCTTCCCGGTCGCGCTTATTCGTTTTGCAGGCAAGGAACACCTTTTTCCGGTAAGGCTTCAGGGCCGGACCAAGCATCAGCTCGGCATTGCCGTATGAGGGCGCCACATCAAAGTAGTTCACGCCGAAATTGATGGCTTCATCCACCCTGGCCGATGCCTGCTCCGGGGTGGCATTCATCACCACGATCCCCCCGAACCCGATGATGGAGAGCTTTTCGCCGGTCCTGCCGAGCGACCGTTTTTCAAGCTTCCCCCTGCAGGTTTCCCTGACCATGGAGGACAACTGCGCGGGGAACAGGCTGATCATCGACATGGAGATCGCCGAGGTTTCAAGGAATGTTCTTCGTTTCATGACTATATGGTTAAAGGTGTAAGAATTTTATGTAAGATAGTAAATGAAAAAGATGGATGCAAATGGCCCTCCTTCGTCCCGAGTCACTCGGGACTTCGGAGGGTGAAAGTGAGTGAGCGATCGCTTAATCGCTTTCACGCAACCCGCATGCCACATTAAACGTCTTTATATTAAACAACAAAACCAGGATCATGAAGACGAATATGATATTAGCAGCAGCGTCTATGTCAGCCCTGTTGATAATGACGGACTGCGAGGAGCTGCCACCGGCTGATGAACAGCCGAACCAGATCACCCTTAACAAAAAAGCCGCTGAGATTGTCGAGGCCGACCAGCAGTTTGCATTCGAGATATTCCGGGAGGTATACGGATTAACTGACCAGGAGAACATCATGATCTCCCCGCTCAGTATCTCATACGCCCTGGGGATGACCTACAACGGTGCCGCAGGAACCACGCTCGAAGCGTTCGACAGCGTGCTCCATTTCGACGGGCTCACCAATACGGAGGTGAACGAAAGCTATAAGGACCTGATGGACCAGCTGGTCACGCTCGATGAGAAGGTGGAATTTTGCATTGCGAATAGCATCTGGTACCGGGAGGGTTACACCTGCGAAGAGGA
Source organism: Bacteroidales bacterium (assembly GCA_016936975.1). Taxonomy (GTDB): domain Bacteria; phylum Bacteroidota; class Bacteroidia; order Bacteroidales; genus JAFGWU01. Next base: position 32,091 of record JAFGWU010000073.1, read on the forward strand.
TTTCCTTAATATTAATAAAACGTACTTTGATGCGGCGGTGGAGGCCCTCGACTTCAGCGATCCTGCGGCGGTCGATATCATCAACAACTGGATCGCGGAGAAAACCAACGATAAAATAGAGAACATGCTCAACGTCATTCCGGCCGATGCCTTCATGTACCTGGTCAATGCCATCTACTTCAACGGGAAATGGCGCTACCAGTTCGACCCTGAAGAGACGATTGAAAAAAACTTCTTCCTGGAGGGAGGGGAGATCCATCAGGCCGACTTCATGCGGATCAACGGCGGGTTTAACTACACCAGCCATGATAAATTCACGGCTGTTGAACTGCCCTATGGCGACAGCACCTTCAGCATGGTGCTGATGCTCCCCGGCAGCAATGTCACGGTCGGTGAACTCGTGACGGAGATGGACGCTGCAGCATGGGAAAGCTGGTTCACAGGCTCCGCCATGACCAATGTACAGGTTGAACTGCCGAAGTTCACGTTCGGGTTCAAGGAACTGCTGAACGAACCGCTGACCGATCTCGGACTGGGAGAGGCATTTGGTCCCTGTGCCAACTTCTCGAAGATCCGTCCGGAAAATGACCTGTTTATCTCCAGGGTGATCCACCAGTCGTTCATCGATGTGCAGGAGGAGGGCACCGAGGCAGCGGCCGCCACCATCGTGGAAATGAGTTTTACCTCCATCGATGATCCCATTCCCGTGATGTTCATCGCCGACCGGCCGTTCCTCTTCGTTATCAGGGAGAACTCCACCGGGGTCATTGCGTTCATGGGGAAGGTAGGGAAGCCGGAGTACAGTAAGCAGTAGGCAGTATGCAGTAAGCAGTAAGCAGTAAGCAGTAAGCAGTGAGATTAACGGTTTAGCACAGTTATCTTATCTAAATGAAAAATCAAGACCGGGAACCGGGAACCGGAAACCGGGAACCGGAAACCGGGAACCGGGAACCCTGAACCGGGAACCGGGAACCAATTTCCAAGGAATATCTATGACTTGATCAATGGTTATTGGGTGTTGAACAGGAGCGCCTTTTTTGTCGCGCAGACCGCGCCGTTCTTCTCCAGCACAACCGTGTAGATGCCGGGCGGGAACGGGGTCCAATCGACGGGCAGGCTGTAACTGCCCGGGGTCTGTATCTGTTCCGTAAACACGTGCAACAGCCGTCCTGAAAGATCGGTCAGGCAGATGCGTACTCCGGCCTTCTCCTCGAGCCGGTAGGATATTATGCTTTTGCCGGTCACCGGATTGGGAAAGACAGAAAGCGCGTCAGCCTGCCTCATCTTCCGGGATGGCAGGGATGTAAACGGTTCACCAATAGCAAATGAGCCCCAGCAGGAGAAATGCCTGGCATTATCCGAACCGATCGCACCGTTCCAGGTCCCGAGTTCAGAATCCTCGTCCCTGCAGGTAAACACCAGCTGGATTTCTGCCGTCTCCGCCCCGGGTGCAAGCGACCCGATATAGATGCTGTCGGGCCCGACCAGTTCAAGGGCTTCATTGAAGCTGACAGACAACCAGGCATTTTCGGCTGTTACGGCACCCGTATTGGTTACCACGATGCAAACGGTTCCCGTTTCATTCAGTGCGAGACTTATTTTATCGGAGCCTGTTACCGACGGGATCAGCACAGCCGGTATCTCCATGTTATTGGTCACTGTATCCAGCAGGCCGGCAACATGGTCCGTGAGCCTGCTGTCGGCTTCAAGGTTCTGATCAATCATATCGGCCACCACTGAAGCCGACGCCCCTGTTGAGTCGGCAATCGCCATCAACAGTTTGAAATAGATCAGGAACCGCTCCTGTCCGGCCATGGCGTGATAGGATTTCAGCGAATCCCACATCGGGGTGAAGCTGTCGATCTCTTCCGGTGCCATGCTGGCTACGGCCATAACCGGAGAAGCGGCACGAAGGATATTGTTGTTGTGTTCCTTTTCAGCATCCCGTAACAGGATCATATCCGATGCCACACCCACGTTATCACCCGATAACACCTTATCCTTTATCCCGAGGAGTATCTCGGAATAGGTCGATCCTTCCGATTGAACCGAGGCTTTTAATCGGCTGACATGGCCGGGGTTCGCAGGTGAACCTGCATACTGCGGCGTTGCAGGATCGCGCAGGGCCGATTTTTTCGGTTTGCCCTCGGGAAAGAATATATCGTCCACGGTACCGCCCATATGGGAGGGAACCGCAAAGAATGTCCCGGTGGAGATCCCCAGAGCGGTGACCACCTCAACATAGGCCGCTATTCTCATGTAAAAGCTAATTTCCTCCAGGATATTTGCTATAGGGATCACTTTAATGGTGCCCACCCATCCCAGTATGTTTGCTGTGATCATAAACAACCTGGCATTGAACCTGAGCACATTGGAAGCCTCCACCGTCATCCCCACGCTGTTCTTCTCGCCGGACACATAATCCACCTCTTCCATAAAGGCATCATAAAAGGTGCCGTTATACCAGTTATCCATGGAGTAATCGAGACCTTTTTCAATCTTTGGTGCCGTCAGCCGATCGATATAGACATACTGAATAAACGGAACCTTGAGCATCCCGGCTACATCCCTGACGATGTTGTCCCACTGATCTTCCCCGAACACCGTGGTCCAGCCCGTTGCATATTCACTCCATACCTCCTCCCAGGCATTCATCAGGATAATATCCCCGGGGGGACCCACTTCAGCGCCTGCCATCGCAACCGCCTCCGTAACCCTGTTATAGATCTCCACTTTGATGAGTTCCTGTACAGTGATCTGCATGAGCTCCTGGAATACCTCCTGTGCTCCCCCCATACCCATGGCAGATTGCACCATTCCCAAAAGGATATCCAGCAGACTGGTCATCCAGTCGTTGGAATAAACAACAAAGGAGATGAGATCCCCGAAATTATAGAACATCTCACTGCCCAGTCTGTATCCCTCATTAAACAGGTCGCACACCATATATTCCACCAGCATTAACCTGGCCAGGCTTTCCGCGTGCTGTTCATGAAAATCGCCTGCCCGCAGGTTTATATGTTCCGAAACGGCATCCATCGCATCCGAATAGTTCAGGTATGGGACCAGGTCGCTTTCGGTTTCCCGGATCTGCCGGAGGGTATCGCTCAGCCACACCTGGTAGCGGAACAGCGAGTCGGCCAGCGTCAGGGTAAGGCTGTTATATCCCGGGCCCAGGGTGAAGGAGTGGGTCCGGGAGCAGTCGATATCCCCGCCTCCCTGATCGGCGGCCTTGAAAAGCTGTACTTCACAACTGCCCGGGGAGAGCCCGGCAAACAACACGATTCCTTTGCTGTTGGTAAACTGCTTGACCGCCATTGGGGTGCTGTTCCGGAAAAGACCGGCCTCCACCCCTTCCAAAGGATCCTCCTCATTGATCTCCATATAGGTGAAATCGACATAGGTATCTTTTACATGCAGTTCAAGGATGGAAGACGTCCCGGTGGTTATTCCGATGCCGGTAACGGGTATATCGACAAGCTGGTTTCCGGGATCATTGGTTATGAGGCGCAGGTTTTCGGTATAGGTAACCTCTCCTGCAGGGGTGAACCGCAAGGCCAGTTCCAATGAGTCGCCCGGCTGAACATAGGCGGGGAAACTGCTGCCTTCCAGTTTGAACTCATCCGTATTGCTCAGCTCGTATCCGCCGATAATGAGCGGGGCCCCTCCGTCATTACGGATGGTGAGCGGGAGGATCCGGAAGCTCTCTGTCCACACCTCACCGAACGGCAATGTGGAGGGATTGCAGTGAAATACAGGGAGTCCGGATACGAGATTGTAGTAGACCACCATCTGCTCCTTCGGGGAAAGGATGTCTTCAGGTTTTGCCTGTACCACGATGTGCGGCATGCCGTTGCTGTCAAAAACCATGTCGGCCGATTTGAACTTCTCGCAGTTCGGGTCAATGGTCTCGTAGGACCAGGCCATGCCATCATACCTGAACAGTACCAGGTGTCCCTCGGTGGCGTGGAGGGTCAGAATGGCAGGATGACCATCCCGGTCCATTGCGATCCGGTTGCCGTTATCGGTTTCAAAAGACGATCCGGTAATCGTTTCAGTGGTCCAGTTCACCCAGTCGAAGTGCAGGTATTTCACAAATACGAACGGAAAACCGGTCATATCGATAAACTTCCCGGTAAGATGGACATGGTCGTTTTCGTCGAGCACAAAATCCGTATCATCCCGGGTGGCCGAAAAGAACACCGGCTGGTGCGGCGCTGTGAAGCTCTTCCAGGTATCGGTCCCTTCATCATAGCTGGCCAGGAACAATGTGTTGCCCGTCTCGAGCATAACAACGGGCGTGTCATCCGATTTCAGTCTCAGTCTTATAGCTAAATTGCTGAAGGGGGATTTCTTTTTTACCCAATTCCCGTCCCTTCTGAAGGCCAGATAGAAATACTCATCATTTATATTATAGTAACCGATGACGGGATCGCCGGCGGATGTCAGGGCAATATGGGTGGAACTCATGGGGAGGTGCCAATCACACTCCTCAATGTCCTCCTTTATCCAGGCATCCTGTTCAAGGGTCATATATTTGACTCCGAAAATGTTTGCCGGTTCAAGTACCAGGGTGCCATTCTCGAAGCAGACATGCGGCTTCCCGTTATCATCCAGGGCCAGTCCTGCTGACCAGCCGGTGTAGCCGCTGGTATCGATGATCTGCATGTTCCATGTGTTGCCGGTCCGTTCCAGCATTCTCAGATCCACAAAATCGGCATCCATATGGACGATCACCGGGTTATCCAACGGGTCCAGTGCTATTTTACAATAACTGCCCAGGTCATTGCCACTGCTGTCGGCAACCTGCCTGTTCCAGACCTGCGACCGGGCAGGTAACGAACAGATGGCCTGACAGATAATTGCGAATACGATTGTGAAATTTTTCATCAGTTGATCAGTTAATATGTGTTTTATTTCTGTACTCTTAGTCTAGTTTCTTAAGGGGCTAGACCAGTAAGATTCTCGATTTTTAGCAGATTTCTTAGTAGCCACGCAAAGCATTACGTGGAATGAAGAATCAAAAACCTGCAACATGGACCCTGCACCCTGCAACGTCTTGATCATTGAATATTGGGTGTTGATTTTTGTTTATTGTTTATTGTTTATCTTACCATCACCACTTCATTGTAAACTCCTTCACCACAGGTTAACCGCAGATGATAACTTCCTGCGGGCAATGCATGGACATCCAGTTCAATCCCCGTTTCTGTGATACCCCTGTACCCGGTATCGATCAGTTTCTGTCCTGTTACGGCAAATAGTTCAATCCTTATTTTTCCCTGCAATACAGGTTCATTCAACGGTTCAATCACCAGGAAATCCCCGGCCGGGTTTGGATAGATGCGAAACATCCTTTCTGCTCCTTCCCTGTCGCTGATACCGGTAATCTGCACGATGGTTATTTCACTTGCTGAAACGAGCGCATCAACCAGGATGGTCCTGCCCGCCGGGCCCACCTCGATCGGGAAGTCCGGATCGCTCATCGGGACACCCATGTAATCGACCAAAAAGTTGTACTGCCCGTCTTCCAGTCCTCCGAAACGGTATCCGCCATCGGAGCCGGAAAGGTCGGCCCCTGCCAGGACATCCGATCCATGGACGGTCAGGTACACCATGGTGCCCGGCACCGGCGTCCCCTCGGCATGGTCACCGTAAGCCAGTTTCAGTCCGCCCGATCCGTTCGTACTTAACACCTGTCCGCTGATCTCTCCCTCACCGCTTCCTTCCTCCGGCCTCATCCGGCAATAGATATCCGCTCCTTCCACGTCGCCTGCCACGTTTACCGGTCCGGCTTCATACAATGCCAGCGCTCCGCCGCTGTAAGTCGGCAGGTAACCCGGGTAGTTCACGGTATCGGGTATAACCTTTATGATGTAGCTGTCTGAATATAGTCCATCGAACAGATAAATCCCTTCTCCTGTGAGCGAACCACCGGTAAACGGTTCCGGTTCTCCTTCAGCATACAGATCTGCACTCCCTGATGAGATAACCAGTGAGCTGTCTTCGCTGTATGCCCTTCCCGATAGCGACCAGGTCTCAAGGATAAACCGGATAAACAGGCTGTCGCTAACCACACTCCCCGTTCCGTCGGTCACCTGCAGCCTGGCATAATATTCCCCTGATGCGGTATAGGTATGCAATGGGTTCAGAATATCGGATGAGGTTCCGTCGCCAAACTCCCACTGCATGGTTAACGGACTTTTCCCGCCGAGGATGTCAGCCGCAAATTGTACCTCGAGGAGGTTGTCCTTTAATTCCTGCCATGCATAAATCTGCACCAGTGGGGCTGTATCTGAACCGGCCAGGATCAGGACCGAATCGGTGGCCACAGAACCATCCTGGTCGGTGACGGTTACGGTGGCATTATACTTTCCCTGCTCCTGGTAGGTATGGACCGGATCTTCTCCATTGCCGGTATTTCCATCACCGAATTCCCAGTCTATGGTATATGGAGCTGTTCCCCCCACCGGTGTTGAATGGAATCCCACCTCCAGGGGAACCATTCCTTTTGGCGGGGTGGCACCTGCTGAAACAACCAGCTCCAGCGGTTCACCAAGTCCGACGCCCTTTAACATAACTGAATCATTGGAAATAATTGCATATTCCTGTTCAATGATCCACCATGCGCTCTTCTCTCCCTCATACAAAGGAGTGAAGCGTATGGTATCGGTAAAGCTTTCCCCGGCCTGGAGGGCAGCGGGAAATCCGGAATGCATAAATTCATAAAGGTTATCCCCTTCAATCCTCACAACAATATTTTCTACAGGAACCGTACCTGAATTGGTTACCTCTATAAACCTGGCCGTACCGGTTTGTTCAAGCGGCACCGAACCCAGGTCAAGTTCACCAACACTGACAGTCAGCTCCCTGCGATAACTCGAACCGTTCAGGTCTGCATAAGCATCACTGGCATTCGAGCTTATTTTCAGTTCGGCCTCAAAATCACCCTCTGCAACAGGATGGAAGGTTACTGTAACCGTACAGGACGCCCCGGGTTCAACGGTTGAAGCATTGCAGGTGGCTGTAAACGCTTCCGGGTTGGTGCCTGTTATATCCACAGCCGCTATCTCCAGAAGAGCGGTTCCCGTATTGGTTAAGATGATATCCTTCTGTTTTGAGGAGTTATTCTCAGCGTATCCGAAATTGAGGTTGTAGGTGTTCAGGGCACAGAGGGGTTTGGCAATATACCCTGTCAGCTGTACTGAAAAGTCGGGATCATTGATATCATTGGAGGTGATGTAGAGCCTGGTATCCTGTGGACCAGTCTTTACAGGAGAAAACGTAATCAGTATACTGCAGGAATCGCCGGGGGCAACCACAGAGCAATCGTTGCTGACCAGCTTAAAATCGGTTGGGATTACAGTTGAACCTCCCCCCGGCCTGTGTTCAACCTTAATTTCACTGATTTCCAACGGGAGCGCGCCCCTGTTGCAGATATAGTACCTGCAGGAATCGGATTCTCCTACCATTGCATAATATTTTATATAATCAGGTTTCAGCTCCATGACAGGCGCCGGTGTTCCACCTTTCAGCCATACATCCACATACATAAACTCGGTACCGTTGAACCATATTTTCAGATTGGCCAGGGACATATCTGCCTTCGCAGGTGCATATACGATTTTAACCGTATCGCTTTCACCCGGTTCAAGTATGTTGTGTTCCGATATGACTGTAAAAAAGGTTGATCCCGTAATGGAAAGCGTGTCAATGTGCACCCTGTCGGATGAAGGATTTGAAATAATGCAGTATTTTTCAATGCTTTCACCCGGTCCGACCAATCCAAAATTGAGGAAATCCGTATTCGCTATGATATAAGGCAACGGCGGTCTGATGATATACTTTATCGGGGCGTCAATGCCTTCAGACACATGCAGGAAGGCGATATGGGTATTTTCTCCATTATCCCTTTCCATGCGAACATTGCCAAAAGTACTGTATTTATATAACCTTTGGGCGATGCGTTGTCGCACCCAGTTCCCGGAGTGATTAAAAGCAAGTATTAAATCCCCGTATTTTTCATATACCACGGAAACACCGTCCGGGAAATCCGGATCAACCAGGAATCGACTCAGGTAGTATCCGGAGTCAACGGTTATGAAGGCCGGACCCTCTTCCCGGAATGAGGCAACCCTTAGCCTGTTTGAATTTCGATTGTAATAGCAGAAGTATGGCTGATCGTCCCGGTCCATGGATATGATGGCCCCGCTATAGGACAGTCTGTGGTTTCCCCATGCTGGATCTATTATTTCCGTGTCTGTCCATGTACCATTTGGATCCTTGTAACGGTGCCATATGGGTTGCTCATCCTCATCGGTATAGCCGGTATAGCTGATGTGCGGATCCAGGTTGGAATCCACGCAAATGTCAAAGCCACCTCTTGCTTCAGGTAACTTCTCACGGGTGGTCCATTGCTGATTTTCCTGTTGGGAATAATAAATGCGATAAGGATGAAAGTTATATTGACTGAATTCCATGCCATACATCATATGCAGGTTATCATTCGACGCGGCTTCTATATCAAGTCCTCCAAAACCAAAATACTGGTTCATACCTATCATCCGGCTATCCCATCTGTTTGCATTTTTAGTGTAATAATACAAATAATGCCAGGTACTGTCCCGATGCATAATATTCAGCACAGGATTGGCCCACACCACTTTCACCCGTCCGGATCGGTCCAATACCAGGTCGGCGGGCTCATAGTAGCCCCCTTCATATTCGTCGTAGGGACGGTTATTATCAAACGTGCTTATGTATTCTTCCTTCCATCCTGAATAATCATTGCGGAACGCATAGAAGATGGAGTCATGCCTTTTGTAAGCCATATGCACCGTGCCATCCGGTTCCAGGTCCATCCCGAAAAATGATTTTGCAGGGATATCTTCCCGGGTCATCAGGCTCACGTCGGTGGTTTCTGAAATACTATTATTTGAAGGATCGGGATCGAAATAGTTGCCTGATGATTCGACCTTAAAAAGGAAGCGGCCCGTCTCCTTAGTCGCACACCTGATGGTCCAGGACAGGGTATCCCCGTTTTGAAAAAGAGGGATGGTGGAAACCAGTATGTTTCCAAATTGGCCCGGTGAATAACCCGGCATTACATTATTTTCGAGCACCAGTCCTTCCGGTATGGTGCAGGTTATTCTTACACTGTCTGCATCATCCGGACCGTCATTCACGATTTTCAATTTATAGAGAATATCATCTTCCAGTGTAACAGGATCTTCACTCTCCTCAATGTAAAGCTGTATATCAGATCCGGGCGGGCGATCCCATATATAGATGTCGGCATTGCCATTCCTGAAATCGGTCCAGACCACTCGTCCTTTTGAGGTCCGCGGACCGGATTGTCCGCCGCCGGCTGAGCTGACCATATGTTCTTCCCCACTGGTGCGCCCTTCCATCATAAACTGAAACACATTGGATTCCCCGTTCCGGTCGTCGAGATAGGCCACAGAGATGTCATCCAGGTGCGGCATTTCCTGGTTGAAGGAACCGCTCATCCGGAATGTGTAGTCGATGGTTTCATCCATGGTCAAGTAGTAGGGATAATAGATGCAAATATCCCAGGTAGAGTAACGTTTGTCGGCATATGCCACCCTGACCTTATCCAGCGTCGATTCGGCCCAGACCACCGGGTTGGCCTGTTCCGAACTATGGTCGGCCACCGCCATCTCCTGCCCGTTATTGAGATTGTACATATATATGTCAGGGTTGTCGTTCCGGTAATCCTGCCATGCAATAAAGTTTCCTGAAATCGAAGGGGTATATTGCGCCCGGTCGGCGCCACAAATCAGCTCCTCCTGTTTCGTATCCAGATCGTACATATAGATATCCGTCTTCCAATCCCGGCTATCTGACCAGACGATTCTGGCACCATATATATCGGGGGTGCTCTGATTTTGTGAGGCCGTACAGACTGCTATCTCTCCCCGTATGGAATCGTGCATGAAGATATCCCTGTCACCGTTCCTGTAATCCTCCCATACGACCCGTTCTCCCCATACCCTGGGATTGCGCTGGTCGGCGGGGTCATCGGTAATCTGCGTGGTATCGCCTGTCTCCAGGTTGAGCATATAGATATCGTAGTTTTCATTCCGGTTGTCCTCCCATACCACGATATCGCCGTCGATGTCGGGGGCGGACTGTACCCCGTAACCGACCACCAGGGCTTTCTCGATGTAGGGTGCCAATGTGGATATGTCTTTATCGGGCAATGAATCATACTGGTTATAAGTATCTTTTGCTCTCACACTGAAAGTATAGATGGTTCCCTCTTCCAGGTCCGTCACATTGCAGGATGTATCGTAAGGGGCAGTCACCCGGATGAGCGTTCCGTCCATATAGAGTTCGTAAGCTTTAATCCCGAAATCCTCCTCCGGGACCGGCCACATCACCTCGATGGAGTGCTCCGTTATTTCTCCACTCTGTATGGCGGAGCCATCCGGCCAGTCCGGTGGCAGATCGGTTTTGGTACTAATAATCTCCGAGGTAAGGATTGGGCTCCAGTTCTTTGCCGCATCATAGGCCTGCACGCCGAAAATATAGGAGGTTTCAGATTCAAGATGCTTTACCACGAAAGGCGGATCCCCGAAGATGGTATCGTGCGGCAGGTTATCGATGAATATGGCATACCCCGTCACACCAAAATCGTCGTGTGCTTTATCCCACAAAAGCGTCACGCTGGTGCTGGTGAGTTTTTCAGGGTTGGAGATTACGCCGGCCATCTCCGGCCAATGCGGCACGCTGTCATAGGGGGTGGTTACACTTTTCGAGAGCGCGCTGCTCCAGTTGCCGGCACCATCGCCGGCTTTTACCTGCATGGCATAGGTCCCTTCCGGTGCCAGGTCTTTAAGAAGCAGGACGGTGTCGTTGACCTCCTCGATCAATTCAACCAGGCTGCCATTCATTGATACCTTATAAGCCTCCACCGCAATGCTATCGGTTGCTTTTGGCCAGTGCAATGCAAAGCGCGATCCCTCCAGGTTCGTTACTTTGAGATCCGCCCCGGACGGCCACTTTGGGGCCTCTGTATCCGGACAGGTCTCCTTGGCCATGGGCAGGTCTAACTTCACCTTCAGGCCTTCATTATTCAGAACCAGGTAATGACCATCCGCTTTATACTCCAGGTGCTTAAACCATTCCGCATCAACGCCCGGGTATTCCGTTCCATCTGCAGTTGAAAAGAAACGTACGTAGTGTCTGTAGCTGCCTACATTATCGTGGATCCATGCAAAATAGTCGCCGCACGGACTGAATCGCCAGTAAGCTCCCCCGGTCATATTGGGTTCATGGAGTAAATATTCACCGTCCGGCGTACCCAGCCGCTTTACAAACAGCGCATATGTATTATCATCCGTCAGGTAAGAGAGGACAAAGGTGGCATCTTTCTTATCGGGACTGAATCCCCAGCCGGCATCGCCTCCTTTCATGATTGCAGTGGCAAAACTTCCCACTGAGCTGAAAACCGGCAGGCTATCGGCACACCGGTACACCTGCAGGTAAAGATGATCCTGACCTGTAAGATAGGCATGCAGAAGGTAATTACCATGCGGGCTGAACTGCACCTCGGGAAGATAGGCTGCTGTCCCGGTGGGTACCGACAGGACCGTCCTGGCTTCTTCCCCTTCGGCAGATTTGTCCGGATCAAGCTCAAGCAGAATCAGTCCATGGCCCGTGGCCCAATCCTCTGTAGCATCTCCGGAAACTTCGATGACAAAATAGTTTTCATCGGGAGAGAATCCCCAATCTATGGCCCTCAGCACTTCACTGTATATGACCGCGTTGTTTTCCTTGATCCTGATGGTCAGGCTCACTTGTATCTGCGTTACCGCTCCATAGAAAACCTCGTATTTACCGGAAGGAGACAGCCTGGGAATTACGTTTTCATATCCCCCCAATTTAGGGGCCGTAATCGCAGGTTTCACATACTGCCCATAGGTTTCGCATCCGCATTCGATGCCGGGACGTGGATCCTGGGCGGACAGGTTTCCCCGGCTAAGAAGAAATGAATACATTATTAAACTGAAGAAGATGAGGGTATACAGTACGGTCTTTTTCATGGTGTATGGAATTTTTATTTTTTATCGATGTTTATCGGTTATGATTATGTTCCATTACCCACGCAAAGCATTACGTTGGTATAGATTGCCATCAACATTTAAGTAGAACCCGAAACCGGAAACCGGAAACCGGAAACCGGGAACCGGAAACCGGGAAACTTACTCCGCCCCGTTTGCCTTCAACAGCTCCACCATCCCGTTGAAGCCCTCCTCGGAAGCCAGGGAAAGAGGTGTTTTCCCATTGGCTGCCCTGGCATTCACATTGGCGCCCTTGCCGATCAGATATTTCGCCACCTCTTCATTATTTTCCCGCACTGCGAGCAGCAGCGGGGTAAACCCGGTTATAGGGTCAAGGTTTCCTATGGCCTCATCCACATCCCCACCGTGAGACAGCAGTGTTTCAAAGGATTCCATTGAATATCCTTTAAAAAGAACGCCGAAAACCGCCTGGTTCATCACCCCGATCCCATCATCGGGAACCACTTTGACATCGGCACCCTTTTCCAGCAGCAGTCCGACAGCACCCGGTGCATTACCGGCGGCCCTGACCAGTGCAGTGGACCCATCCTTCGCTGTGATATTTATATCGGCCCCTTCGGCAATTAACAGCTTTGCCATATCGACATAATCGAATTCGCATGCCCACATCAGGGCGGTATAGCCATAGGATTCATCCTGCTGGTTGATATCTGATCCTGCTGCTATAAGGGCTTTCACTGCATCGATGTCGTTATACTTTACTTTGCTTAAAAGTTCATCCTGTGAGAAAAGGTTGGCTGAGGCAATCAGCCCGGCAAACATAATTGCTATTTTTGTCAGATTCTTAAGATTATCAAGATTTTTCATGGTATGAAATTTATATTTATTACTTTGAACATGACCAATTTATTACTTAATTAAGACAACCTTATTCAGTATGCACCGGACACCGAACCCTGTACCCTCCGACCGCGTCCACCGCCGTGCGGCTGAATTGGGTTGTCCCTCCGGGACGCATATTCTATTGCCCAATCGCCCAATCGCCCAATCGTCCAATCGCCCAATCGCCCAATAGCGCATTGTTTAGATTTTCGAGGATCCTCGAAAAACTACGCAATTCGACTCATTGGATTGCTGTTTTTCGGGACCGGCACTCCTCCTATCTCCCCTTAATCATCCTCCTTACCATGCTCCGTTCCCCGGCCCTCAGCACACAGATGTAGGTTCCTGCGGGCAATGTATCATCCGTTTTCCATGTGTAGGTGTAACTGCCGGCCGGAAGCTCCTGCAATAATATGGTTTCCACCTTATCGCCCACTACCGTATAAAGCTCAATGCTCACACCGGACTGTTCAGGTATATCGAATGCAATAAGCGCCTCATCGATAAACGGGTTGGGATAAACCGGGTAAAGGGCGTATGATCCCGGTTCCGAAGTCCTGCGGTCGAGAAGTCCGGTTATCATGGCCATCACCTCATTGCCAGGCATGCTGATATTCTCATGCACATCCTGCGCGCACACGACGTAATAAAATATGGTGCCGTCACCTGGCAGTTGGTTATCCGTGAAGGCATTACTCTTCACGGTGGCATAGGGCTCCATCACAGCCGGGTTGATATCCGGTGATTCGCTCCGGTATACCAGGTACTGCTTCAGATCCGCTTCGCTGTTCGGACTCCAGGTCAGCACCACCGACACATCCTTCTTCTCTGCCGCCAGGCTCATCGGGGCCGCAGGTGCCAGGTTGTCGACTGAATACCCGCTGGCCGGTTCCGAATCGAAATAGACGTTAGGATCGGAAGTATGGGCCGAAATCATAAACTCGTGCATGCCGTTATAGCCAGACATTGAATCGTTCACAGTCGGACAGGTATAGGCGTAGACCGGCAGTTTATGGGCCGGCTGGTTGGCCACCCACTCCCAGTAGAGCGTTTCACCTTTTGTATTTGTTGTCCTTAGTATAGGTTTATCATTATTCTGCGCCAGGGCCTCAATCCCTGTAACCGTTTCAGCCGACTTTTTCCCTGCCGGCAGGGCACGCCAGATGCTGTAATAAGTAAGGTAATCCCGGTTATGATCCAGATCGGATGCATTCCAGTTAAGCATCACCTTTCCTCCCTGGTCAAAGGGGACATCCATTACACTGATGATCTCACCCGAGAGATCAATGGTATACTCAGGAGCAAAAGCGGATCCTGCATATACATGGTCAATGGCCTGGACACTCCAGTATATTTTTCCATACTCGCATGAAGCTATTTGATCAAATTCTAACTTCCATTTAGTTGCCAGATTAGCATTACCTAATCTGACATTTTTCCGCATGCCATTTTCATAGGAATCGGCTGTTTTTATATCAAAGGCCCCAGAACTTGTTCCTATCTTAATATTATAAGAGAGAGCTTTATAAGAAGTTTCTGCATCGATTGCTTTATTCCATTCAAGAAACAAATCGTTCGATCTAAATGATATATTCAATTCATTTGGAGGTGATGGACGAATATTAGAAACGTTAAAATTGCTTTTATAGGATGAAACATAGTCCATTCCGTCTCCAAATATAACAAGGTCAAGTGTCCCATCATTATTCCAGTCAGCCCACCTTGCACATGCACGATGGATGGTTGGTGTATTAAGGTCATGGAATGTAAATTGTTCATTCCCCTCATTGGAATAAATACCGCATACCCCATCCCCGGCAACCAGTAAATCCAGGTCACCATCGTTGTCAAAATCAGCCAGTTCCATGGATGCATTATATATAGAAGCTATTCCAATATCTTCACCAAAAAACTCCTCGAAATTATCTTTCATTAAGTTTTTATATAAGTAAGTTACATTACGTGATTCGAGACCATGTGTTTCCTGTCCACAATTAAACAAGTCCAGATCCCCGTCATTATCATAATCTCCCCATACAGCAGCGCCATCTTTCCAATCAGCGAAATCATAATTTACCGGACTGAAATTGTAATCTCCATTATTTTTATAGAGTTCGTTTTTTAATCCCCGATCGTAGACATCCCCTGTAAGAAAGAAATCGAGATCTCCATCATTATCATAATCAACCCAGGCTCCGTCGACATACCTGTACAGTGGAATTTCGTGTACTATTGGTTTAAAATCATCGTTCCCTAAATTAATATAGATTTCAGTAGTATGGTCTTCAGTATTTTCACAACCAGAGAGGAGCAGATCCAGGTCCCCGTCATTATCGCAATCACCCCATGTTACAACTCCTTTTCTTATATTGGTAAATACAGTTGGAATTAGATTAAAAGAGTGCCCATCGATATTGCGGTAGAGGAAGGTGGCGGATGGATCCTCAATGCCCATTTCAAAAGATGCTGTTCTGCCACATAAGATGAAATCCAGAAATCCGTCATTATCATAATCTCCCCATTCCACATCGCTCTGGTCCACACCGGGAAGATCTATATCAAGCTTAGTAAAGATACCAGCATCATTCACATATATTTCTGTTATCCTTCCTTCATCTGTCATCCCACAAAGGATCAAATCGAGATCACCATCATTATCAAAATCTCCGAAATCCATTTCCCCATCCTTTATACCACTTCTCAAATACTGATTTGTGGAGTATAATTGATCTATTGTAGTAAAACTGCCTCCATCTGCAAATGTGGAGGTGCGGTACGACTGGTCAACTGATTGAGCCTTCCAATAATAAGTTGTGCCAGGTAGCAAATTCCTGAGTTTAAATCTAATGTTATTTTGCATATTTCCATTTCCGACCACCTGCCTGGTTCCATCAGGCCATGCAAAACCGTTAACCACATCCCTGAAACCTTCCTGTGTACCCACGATCAGATTATAGGTCAGGGATACGGTCGGAGTTTCATCATCCGAACCGGGTTCCCAGCTGAATACAGCATATTTATCAGCAGCTGTGACCTTTAAATTAGTTGGTCCATCAGGCTTTTCTCCTGCAGATTCAGAATAATTGGTATAGACTTTAGCAATGGGCAGATTATTTTCATCTGTACCGCAAATCAGGATATCCAGGTCTCCATCCTGGTCATAATCACCCCAGGCAACTGATCCTTCCTGAACGCCTGGTAATAATGCATCCACTTCAATGAAAACGCCATCATCGTTATTATAAACTAAAGTTTTAACACCGTCATATGACAGTCCGGAAATGATAAAATCAAGATCTCCATCACTGTCATAATCACCCCATTCTGCGTCAGATCGAATGAATCCCCTGAAGGTATGTTCACTTTTCCTGAATCCATCTTCTGTATTTTCATAGAGCATGGTCTTATAGGCCGTACCTGTATAATCATCAAGGATCAGATCGGTCATTCCGGAGATCAGCAGGTCAAAGTCCCCGTCATTGTCATAGTCGCCCCATTCCAGGTCTCCTATATTCATGCCATCGAACTGATCTTCGGTTTGAACAAATTCTCCGTTAATATTACTGTAGAGACAGGTGATCCTTTCATCGCCCAGTTTTCCTGACAACACAAAATCAATATCCCCGTCATTATCATAGTCAGCTACTGCCACTGATCCGGATTTCACATCCACTCCCACAACTTTTTCCACGAGTTCATAATTCTCGTTCATATAGATCCTTGTAAATCCCAGGCCGGCATCTGTGGTTCCTGTGACAAGGAGATCCTGGTCTCCATCGTTATCAAAGTCGGCCCATTCTGATTCAGCACTGTATAATCCTGTAATACCAGGTTGTGGAGTAAATGCCTGGCCGGTATTTTCATAAATAATCGATGTGCTGTTTCCCGGATCTATCTCTCCAAGAAGAAGGAAGTCCGGATCGCCGTCATTATTATAATTATTAACCGAAACACAAGCGCGTGACAAGCCAACAAGGTCCAGTCCTTCATCCAGGTAAAAGTGGTCATTTTCATTGTAATAAACAGCTGTCTTAAGTGAGCCTGCAACAAGAATGTCAAGATCTTGATCCCTGTCATAATCCACCCAGGTGGCATTTCCATAAGCATAACCGGGATTATCAAAGGCTAATTCAGTAAAAATAGCACTTCCGCCCCCACTGAATTGATCCGCGCCAATATCAGGTGTACTCAAATGCCGCAGATCTCCGTCAATATCGTCTGTAACTGACAGAATAGGTGTAGCTGATCCTTTCAGGGCTTCAGCGGAAGCATGCAGATCGGTCGCTGAAACAAATTCAGGATCCGCAGAAATACAATGTTGATGATAATAATTGGCCCCCTGTAGACTTGACAAATCAGAATGGTTCCCGTCCCAATAAGCAAGATTGGTCCCGGTCGTATAGATATCATTATAATCCGATCCTCTAATGGCAGATGTGGTGGTTACATAATACGCATACCCCCCGCCCGTGTTGGCGAATATGTTATTCCTCAGCATGTATTCACTTCCGGATGTACTATAGAAAGCCCTTCCGTCAGATGCTGATGTGGAGGTGATGTGAATGCTGTTGTAATCGATATTCAGGAAGTTACTATTGTTCACATACAATCCGTATGCTTTGCCGGTACCACCCACATGGATAAAATTATTGCTGATCATTGAGGGTAAAAGCTGGTTGGCCTCAATGCTTGAAATATACAGGCCATATTGAGATTGCACATCCAGTTTGTTCTTTTCAACCCTGAGCTGACCCGTGCACTGATTGATCAGCATCCCATAAGTGGCTGCTTCTATGGTGTTGGAAAGAAGATCAGGACTATGGTGGTTGTATAAATAGATACCTGTTGAACCTATATCCTCCATTGTATTTCCGGAGATCAGCAATCCTTCCGGGTAGTCCACATATTGCGACTTCCTGCGCATCATGATACCGTGTTTACTGCCGTAGATGCTGTTGTCCTTAATTTCACGGTGCTTGTAATACCCGTCATCAGAGACAATAGCTGTACGGTCCTGAATGCCGTAAGGCGTTACAGAACGGAAAGTGTTATTGGCAATATACACACTGTCGGCACCACCTGCCAGCTCAATCATGTTCTGATAGGTACTGTTCAGGGCATGGAATTTGATCCCGGTGATACTGATGAAGTCTGCTCCTTTCAGCCTGAGGATATAATTGTCTTCATAACTGGTGGCGTTATACCTGAGCGCCACCGAGTCGCCCTCAAGTATTACCATAGGCCTTGTGATATGGATCCATTTATCAGGTCCGCTCCCCGGGATTGTAACCAGCTCGGCCTGTTCATCATGGATACCGGTAGTAAGCCTGATGTACAGATCTGAGGAGACTCCCCTTACCTTCAGGACATCAAAAAGGTCCTGAAGGTTTTCATAGGTCTGTCCCGGACCTACCGGATAATCGCCCGACAAGGGGGGTAAAAAGAGCGTCGTTCCAATAGAAAATTCATCCGCCCCGATGTCGGGATGTTCAGTATCCCTGGGATCACCGTCAATATCGTCTGTCACCCCTTCAACCGGAAAACCTTTATTGGCCAGCCATCCTGTATATGTATGAAGATCTGTATCTGACAGGTGACCGGGCCATACGGATACAGAATGCTGGTCATGTGCCCCCAGGGTTTTCAGATCTGCCAGGTCATACGCTTTCTGTCCGCGATAGAACATCATGCTTGATGAGGAATAATAGTTGTTGTAGTCCGACTGAAGGAGTGTTGCAGGATACTGCACATAGCTGGCATAGCCTTCATTCATACAGGAGAAGCTGTTGTTCATTACCCTGATCGTACCCGCAGTATTAGAGTTGCAATTGAAAGCATGGGCGTAGGCTATATGGGTTTTGATAACAACCGTATTGTGATACACATTCAGCCAGGAGGAGTTCTGGATATCGAGACCGTAACTTTCAGATACCCCATCTACCAGGATGAAATTGTTGGCGATCAGACCCGGCTCCAGATTCCCGAAATAATTTATTTTGATTCCGTGTCCGCTGACAGATACACTGTTTTTTACCAGCGTTATGGCTGCCTCTCCGGATGTGACATAGATGCCCAAATAGCCACCCTGGATGATATTTCCGGAGATCAGGGGATTATGGACCCGGTTCAGATAGATAGATGTGTAACCGGTATTTGAAAAGGTATTGTCAAGTATCCTGACCCCCGGAATATGGTTGTTCCACAAGCCCTGGAGATATATCCCAAAACTGCAGGAAGAAAAATGGTTCTCTATGATATTCAGGTTTTCAAGATCCGGATCGACAGAATAAATCAATACTTGATCCTCAGCAGCATTCGTATTAAAAATTCCGGAAAACGCACAACCGGAAATTGCAATATCTGAAGCAGCCGCTTCAAGCTGGAAAGCCCTTCCCAGGCCGGTTGCATCAAAACCAAGGTTAACAAATTGAATATATTTGCTCCCCTGCAGCCTCACAATATAGTTCGCATCTTTCTGGATCGCATCAAAACTAAGGATTACATCTTCCGGGTTGCCTGTCTGCGATTGGAATATGACCCTCCTGGTCAGATTAGTATTGGTGATTACCCCAAGGGTAAATTGCTCATTATAGGTTCCGCTCATTACACTGAATGTGACCAGCCCGGAGACGCCCACCTTGTTCAGTTCAGCTGCAGCATCGGTGAAGCTTTCATAATCACCGCCCTTGCCGATAGTATAATTACCGCTCAGCTGGGCATTTGCATAGTAACTAAATGAGCATAGGAGAATGAATACCCCAATGCAAATCTTTACCCGTTGCATTTCGGTTGAAATAGTTCTGGAAGTTGTCATGATATTTTTTTTGATTAATGCTGGTAAAATGGCTTACGGCAAACAAGTTATTACATAATTATCATATACCTCCTCCCATATCCATGGGATATTTGACAGGCGACAGCAGGCACCCGTAGCCACGCCATGCCTTCGGATTACGCAGTCGCCCATTCGCCTACTCGCTTATTCGCCTATTCGCCTATTCGCCTATTCGCCTATTCTCCTATTCGCCTATTCGCCCATTCGCTCATTTGCTTATTCGCTCATTCACTTTTTCCCCACTTCAACCAAAAAATCGACGTCGAAAAGCAATTTTTCATCCATTTTGCTTCAAAAAAAAGTCAAAAACGCGCTTTTTGCTGATAGAAATTTATATCTATTCTAAATAATATTTTCCCGGATTTCTGAAAACGCATTCTGTCCGGTTTCGGACACCAAATCGGCTCTGTCTTTTTAATAACAAGCATTCCAGAGATTTTAACCTCCGAATCTACCCTGCTCCGTTCGCCGGATTTTCTGTTCGATGATCTTCCCTGCTTACAATGTCACTTTTTCAATTTTTGTGAGCCCTAAAACGCATATTTTAAAACATGTCAACTTTTTGCCTAAAAAGCTTGCATTGAAGATTTTGAGTGTGTAAATTTAGGTATGACCTTTAAGCCGGTGTAAAAAATAAATCAGATAGAAAAACAAACGGCTTTATGTAATATGGTCATAAAAAAGGCTGGCCATGGGATTTAATTACCCGGATTGGCATGTCATCCGGTAGGTATTTTAAAATCATCTGTCAGGGCTCCGGGATCGTAAGAAACGATCCCGGGATCATCCGATGAATGTTGCAGGTCATCAAAAACGATCGTGAGGTCGTCCGATGACAGGTGAAGGTCATCAAAAACGATCGTGAGGTCGTCCGATGACGGGTGAAGGTCATCAAAAACGATCGTGAGGTCGTCCGATGACGGGT
>JAFGWU010000011.1 GCA_016936975.1 Bacteroidales bacterium
AAGGAACCACTGCTGGTTGGCGCCTTTCACATCATCCCAGACGATGATATTCCCGCCGTCGATCAGCGACCAGTTATAGACATCCGCCGCCTTGCCGCTGTGCTGTGCGGTGATGGTGAAGTAACTGAAGTCCTCACCCACCCGGGGATCCACCGGGATCACGTTCCACAGCTGGTAGGTTGCGCCCGTAGGCGTGGCCTGCCTGACGTTGGCCCCGGCGGACAGGGCCCCGTCGGTAACCTCCATCACTTTGCCGCTGTTCCGGTTTACCAATACATAACGTCCGTCGATGACTGGCTGGATGTCGTCGCCCCAGGAGATACTGACGACCCGTTCGGCATTGGTCTGTCCCTGCTGGTAACCGGTGCCGCCCGGGATCAGCATGATGTAATCGCGTTGCGGGCCATAGCCGTCGTAGTAAACATCGTGCTCTTTCGAGACAAAAAGATAGGTGGTGGTGACGGCCTGCCGTTCCGACGAACCTCCGAAAGCCTGGACCCTGCCTTCGGGATGGCGATAGACCGATGCCGCCGTCCAGTTCGGACGGTGCTCGGCATAACCCAGCCGTTTACCGTCGCTGGCTTTCACAAACTCCCCGCGTGCCCGCTCGGCGGTGCCCCACCAGATACCGGTCTGCAAACCATATTCAACGCCAACCATCGCTTCCATAACATTGTGCATCTCATCATTGGTGGCATGATCACCATTGGCTCTCACCGACTTATAAAAGCTTGCGTAGTTATCGAAACTTCCTGCAAGCTGGTGGGTATTCCCTTCATCCAGCCGCTCCTTTAAATAATTGTACCAGTACAGGGCCTGGTCGGTGTTCAGGGTGTTGCCCCCGGAAATGCGGATGCTGTCGAAGCGGGGGTTCTGTCTCAGCTCGCCGGCAATGTTGTAAAAGTCACCGATGGTTCCCTGTCCCCATCCATAATCCGGCTCATTAAAAGGGGCGATGGAAGCGATCGTGCGGCCCCGTTCCTGTACGCGTCTCGCCGTTACGTCCATCAGCTGGGCCCAGCGCTGGGCATTACCAACGTACCAGGGATCCACGGAAGGGTGGTCGCAGTTCAGCGCCACTTTCGTATCCGGACCGGTCAGGTCGACCAGGTTGAGGCGATTATTGATCCACTCCACCTGTTCAGCCTGGAGGTCACCGTCGACCAATGGAAGGGTGGGCTGAAACGACGCCCTCACGATATCCACATGGTCGGCTCCCATAAAGGCAACCCCCCGGCGTATATTCTCCTCGCTGGGCCAGGCCGTATCCAGTCCCCAGAGGAGGGGCCTGGAAACGCCGCTGTCTGAAACGCCGAAAGATACGATCCGGTCCGGAATGGGCCGGGCAACCAGGTAGTCGCCACTGCTGAGGGTCCGCTCAGACAGACCGGCAGGCTGTGCATTGATCAGGAGGATCATGGATCCGGTTAAAAGAAGGATGATGAATAAGCGAATTGCTTTTTTCATAAAAATGGCGTATAGTAACTTTCAGGCGGAAAGATAGCAAACCTACAATGGTTTAAAAAGGTTTTTCTAGCCTGTCACCTCAATACCGTCAGATCTTTTCTGGTTCTGGTCCCCGGCATAGATTACCTTATCCTAAATTTATAGAAAAAATTGGAATCTGATTCCAAAAAAGGACGATTCTGACAAAATCTGCCTTTCTGCAGGGGACTGATTTATCCTGCCCGCCCGATTTGACATTTGATCATTCAACCCGTATATTTGGAATTTAAGTTTAAAATCCATTTCATACATGGAATTAATTCCGGTTTTAATCGGTGCTATTCAAATTCAGCAAAGTCAAATCGATAACCTGACTGAACAAATTAAGAGTCTCACAGGAAGTGAACTAAAGTCAGCTACATTATCAAATAACATGGATTTGGATATTGCAGAATCAGCAACTCTTGGTCAGAACATCCCAAATCCGTTTACTGAAATGGATTTGTGCATGTCCAAGGGACTCCTTATCATCCTCAGACCCAAGGAAAAATAGAGAGGTATCACCGGACAATGAAGAATGTGGTGAAACTGGAGAACTACTTCTTTCCGGATCAATTACGTGCTGCTATCGAAGCGTTTGTTCAATATTACAACAATGAGCGATACCATGAATCCCTGGGAAACCTGACACCAGCTGATGTATATTTCGGCCGGGGCCGGGAAATAAAAATCCAGAGACATTTAACGAAAATGAAAACCTTAAAGGAAAGGAGGACAATAAACCGGAAATTATCAGCGTAGGGCTATTGAAATATTGAAAACTCTGACGAGTTTACAACATTTCAACAGCTAATGATCAACATTAAAAGAAGAAGTTTTAAAAATGAAAAGTATCTCTTCTACGTTAAAAAGCAAGCCCACAATTAATTATTTTCATCTAATATTGAAATATTGATAACTCTGAGGGTTCGCAATATTTCAATATTCTTTTCCTTATATGATCAATCTTCTACCAGCAGAACTGCACTATTACAGGCTGCAAATTCCTGTTTCAGAACAACAAGGGAATGAGGCCGCATTCTTAACTATGAGCAGATCACATTGAATGTGACTGCAAGAGATACGGAGCGGACCTCACTTAAAACTCAAAATCATATATTGGATTTAGTTAATACCATCATTGTATAGAACTTTGTTTTTCAAAACAAAACTGATCCGGTTCAACAACTTCCTTGCGATCCTTACGATTGCTTTTTTTTTTTTCATCCGTTTGCAATAGCTAATAAAATCCATTTGTAAGATTGGATCTACCCTGGCCGCTATCCAGGCGCTCTCTATAATGGTCGATTTTAAGAATTTGTTTCCCCGGTTCACCATCTCCCCGTGAATATTTTTGTCTCCGCTGGAATGACTCGTTGGGGTGAGCCCAACATAAGAGGCCAGTTTTTCCTGATTCTTAAATCTATGGATGTCTTCAATCTCTGTCAGAATTATCATTGCTGCAGTTAATCCTATCCCACGAATACTCATCAACAGGTCTATCCTTTCTCGATAGCACTCATTCTGCGATAATTTTCGAATTTTCCTATTGACCTCCAATAGGTCTTTTCTCAAGAATTTAACCTGCTCGACTAATATCCTTAATGAATCGGTCCCGCTCTCCCGGTTAAGTTCCAGTTGATTTAACCAATCCATAAATCTTTTTGACCAGTAAAATCGATTGCGGGTAAATTCTTCAGGAAACTCAATACCAAAAAAGTAAAGATTTGATTTGATCCTGTTTTTATAACGTGTCAGATCTTTTACCAGGGTACGTCTCATCCTTACCAGGGTCCTGTCTTCGAGTATATCCCTTTTGTGTATGTAAATCGCTTCCAGGTCTCCATTCCTTAACTGCCTGGCGAGCTTGTTACTATCAACATGATCTGTTTTTTGCTTTTTCTCTTTATCTGTTGCTGGCACATCTGCAGGATTAACAACAATATTATTAATCCCTAACGACTGTAAACGATCATGGATCCAAAAACCACAAAATCCAGCCTCGTAAACACTATAGTACGTTCCATTAGGAAAATGCTTTGACAAATAACTATACAGAACCTCTGGCTTTGGAGGTTGGTTAAAAGTCTTATGATATATTTCTTCTGAGTATATTGACACTTTCCAACTGTTTTTATGCGCATCAATCCCCGCATAAATATTTTGCCCGGTAAAATCTAAATCTTTAATTTGCGTGTGCATAAGCTTGAGTATTTGCGTTAATATTAAGTTGACATACCTAATATAAATATTTACTCGGGCTTATGCTTTATAAACATAGGATCTTAACTTTAGAAGTAAATCTGTCCACTATTATCTGAAGTCAAACAATGAAAACAATATTGATGCTTGCATTAGTTGCTTTGGAATTAAGTGTTTATTCCCAGGAGTTTATTAATGATAATAAGATATGGAGCAATGTCATTCACGGAAACGAATATGGTTGTGAGTACATCTCATTCTTTATTAGATTCAAAGGAGATACTCTAATTAATGATTTAGTATATAAAAAGGTTCAGAGGTCAAATGATTCTCTTATGAATGATTGGATTACTCAGGGCGCTATTCGTGAAACAGACTCAGGGAGTGTTTACTATGTATCACAAGGATATGATCAAGAGATACTTCTATATGATTTTGGAGTATCTGAAGGTGATAGTATTAAACTTAATGATGATTATCTTTCATATCTCTTTGTTGATTCTGTACGTTATAAACCATTTGGTAGATTTAATGAAGTTAGAAAGCATTTTTATATACGAAGAGATAATTGTGATAAAGCAGTTTGGATAAGTGGTATAGGATGTACAAGAGGTGTATTATATGATCCTGGAGAACTTTGCAAGGTTGGTGAAACATCTAATCTGGTATGTTTCTTTGAAAACGATTCTCTTAAATATCACTTTGATTATTATTCTAACTGCTTTCCTTATGGAAAATATACTTTTTATCAAACCCCTACTACTCCAAAAATTCAGATTTTTACCCAATCTGATGAAATAATAGTAAAGTTTGATGAGATAAGTACTCCAGGTAGCAATTTTCTGCTTTTTGATATTAATGGCAGGATTGTATCATCTAATAATAGTCAATTGCAACAGTGCTCAATCATCATTAATAAAAACCTCTTTAGGTCTGGCATTTATATATATCAATTGCAAACCGAAAAAGGAATTTATACTGGTATGATTTACATAAATTAAGCAGTAACATTATTATTATTTAGCCGGAATCACCTCCCGGCTTTTTTATGTACGCCCGTCAGGTTGCTGATATGTATCCGTCCTACCAAGTAGGTCATAGATTTTCGTAGGGTTCTTCAGATATTTGTGGTATGCTGGGATTATAGTTCCAGATTCTGAGGCAGGAGATCCGTTAGCTGGTTGACCTTATAGGTTGGGATAACCTCCAGGACCTTACGGAGCCACTGATAAGGATTGACATTATTCTTTTTGCAGGTACCGAAGAATGAATACATCATCGCTGCACGTTCTGCTCCCCGGTTTGATCCTGCAAACAGGTAATTTTTTCTTCCAAGAGCAATAGGCCGGATGGCATTTTCAGCCAGGTTATTGTCGATTTCCAGACTTCCGTCTTTCAGGTATGCCAGTAAATTGTCCCAGCGTGGGATACAATATGCCGTTGCTTTGCCTAATGGTGATTTTGGCTCAGAGGTTTTGTATGTTTCAATGATCCATTTTCCCAGTTCATTCATTATCGGTAGTGCCTCATCCAGCCTCAGGGTATGGCGTTGCTGTGGGGTCATCTTCTGCTCGCGTGCATTTTCCTCTATTTTATAAAGCTTCTGGAACATATCCATAGCATATTCTGCACGGCTCCTGTCGTATTCCAATGTCTTTTCAAAGCCCCTGCGGGCATGCGCCATGCAATTTACAAGGGTAATATCCTTTTTCTTGGAAAATAGTTCGTATACGTTGTATCCATCGGTTTGCAGGTACCCCTTGAAGTCCCGGAGCAGTTTTTCTGGTCCCTCCCTGGACCGTCCGGTATTGTAATCAAAGAGCACCGTTTTTTCAAGCGGACTATGATCTATCCAATGATACCCGCGATGTGTCTTTCCTTTTTTCAGTTTGTCAAGTACAGCTATCGGGGTCTCATCCACCTGCAGGTACCCTTGAGACAGCACCCTATGCTTTAAGGTATCATACAGAGGCTCCAGCAAATTGCATTTACATTCCTGCCAGCCATTGATTGTGGAAGAGGACAATTTAATGTCTTCTCGTTTAAACCGTTCGATCTGACGATACACCGGGAGGTGATCAACGAACTTGTCTACCATGATCTGGGCAAGCAGCCCTGGTCCGGCAATGCCTTTTTCAATCGGGAACACCGGAAGTTCAGCAATAATACCTTTGTGTTCACCCTGGGATTCATCTGTAACGGCAATGTATTTGGGGCGGATAAAACGTCTGATAAAAAGTTTGGCAGGAACAAGCTCCAACTGGTCGGTTACTTCCTTGCCAATACACTTCATACCGGAAGTGTCTTCTTCGGGTTCCAGGATAATTTTTTCTACCGGTAAATGGGAAGGAAGAGCTACACGACCGGGATGTTCTTTTCGCTTGTTCTTTTCACGAACATAGGTAATTAACTCTTGTTCTTTTTCCGGGGCCTCCTCCTGCTCAACCTCAAAGGGAAGTGTAAGTTGATTTTCATCTATATTGGCAATGAAACGTTCACGCTTGGCCCCATAGAGCAGCCGGTTCATCTGGTCAAGCTGAAACTTCATCTGACTGATCTGAGACTCTAAATGAGCTATCTGAGCATCCTGCTGCCTGCTCCTTTTGCGAAGCTCATCCAAAGTCATATTTTCCAGCGCCATTGACATATGTCAAAACTATAGAAAGACAGCAAATTATCCCGTCGCTTATTGATAAAGATAAATACCTCTCCACCGGTGGGATTGTTCCCAAGATTATTGAGCACCAATCCGGAAAGTGCATCAAAGCTTTTTCGCATGTCCGTAGGGTGGCTGTACAAATGAAAGGTGTTTTCAGCGGTCAGTGCAAACATGGTTATGGGTTGAGCAGCGTTTTCAGCACATCGGGATGAACACTCTCAGGACACATTACCTGTATGCCATTGGGAAAAAGAAAGTGCAATTGGTTGGCAATGGTTACCTGGTTCATTTCCGGATCCGGTTCCACTTTTACCGGAATAAACCCAGGAGTAAATTCTGTGGCTTCATGCTCTGATGAGGCCTCTCGGTATTTTTTTGCCCAGTACTGGAAAGTCGAATAGGCAATGCTGTACTGCTTACAATAAATTTTTTGTGGCTGGTTACTGTCCCTGCAGGCCTCCACGTGAGCAAACATCTCAGCCTGGGTGTGTCTTTGGGTTTTTCTCATGCGCCAAATCTACGCACTCATCAGCAGCTTTGAAAGACGGGGTTGGTAGGACGGATACCTTTGAAACAAAACAAACAGGTACGATTACGGGGCAAGGTTCTAAGATCCTGAACTACGCGGGCGCATTTGCGCCACCATCTTCCCCGGTGAGTTTTGAACCAAAATCAGAATTGGCGGTTATTAAAAATTTGAAACGGAGAATCAGAATCAATTTACTATCTTTGGGATAATGAAGGCTAAAACAAAACATATCAGCAGCTTAATCAGGAAGTACGTTTCAGAGGTTGAACAATCCGCTGATGTAATCCTTTATGGATCGAGGGCCAGAGGTGACGAGCGAACAGATTCTGACTGGGATATAATCGTTTTATCAGATCATTATGTTGATATTGAAACAGAAAGGAAGTTCAGACACAAGCTTTATGATCTTGAATTGGAGACCGGTGAGTCATTTTCCATATTCGTTTATTCAAAACATAACTGGCAGAATATCCAGAAAATCACTCCGTTTTATCGGAATGTGACTGCGGAAGGACTTCGAATATGAAGGCAGAGGAGAAACGGGAATATATTCAATATCGTCTGGAATCTGCCAGGGAAACCTTCGGGGCAGCCAGGGTGCTTGCTGAAAACGGCTACTGGAATTCTGCGGTGAACAGATTATATTACGCTTTGTTTTATTCCGTGAATGCGATTCTTTATCTAACAGATATTCAGGTAAAGAAGCATTCATCTGTAAAAAGTCAGTTCACCCTGCACTTTATCAAAACAGGTAAGTTTGATAAGAAATACGGCCATCTGCTGTCAGAATTGTTTGATTGGCGGCAAAAAGGTGATTATGATAACATATTTGATTATAACCAGGAATCAGTTATGCCGCTTTTTAAGCAGGTAGAAGAAATGCTGGATCTGATTGAAAACACCATAAAAGAAGAATTGCATATTTGAACTTGGCGAGCACATTCCCCGCTGCTTGCGACGGGGTAAGCGAGCACCATAAAAATAAACAATTAATCGATGATTCCTCGCGGCTTGCCGCGAGGAGCATCAATCCCGGTGAATGCATATCCACCACATTCATCCCCGGTGAGCCTTAAGCCTAAGTCAGAATTGGCGGTTATGAGGCGCACCTCAATTGATTTGAAAGATTGTCTTTTTAACCCGACAATACAATACAATACAATACAATGAAAAGAACAACATTACTCCTCATAACCCTCCTGACTGCTCTGTCATTATATGGCCAGGACATCACGGGCGAATGGAACGGGATACTCAAAGTCCAGGGGATACAGCTCAGGGTGGTCTTTCATATCGACCGGACCGGTGAAGGTTACGGCGGAACCATGGACAGCCCCGACCAGGGCGCATTCGGGATCCCGGTTTCTTCTGTAAGCTATGAAGGTTTAGAACTGGTAATCAGAATAACACAACTGGGGGTGGAATATAACGGGACCCCGGGTATGAATGATACCATTACCGGGACGTTTACACAGTTCGGGCAATCGTTCCCGTTAAACCTGACACGGGAAGAACCGGAGAAAGAAGTATTGATCAGGCCCCAGGATCCGGTTGAACCTTTTTCCTACAAATCGGAGGAGGTCCGGTTTGAAAACAAAAAAGAGGGGGTCACACTGGCCGGAACGCTTACAATGCCTGATAAAGGAGAACGGTTCCCTGCCGTGGTCCTGATCAGCGGCAGCGGACCCCAGAACAGGGATGAGGAGGTATTCGGACACCGGCCGTTTCTGGTTCTGGCGGATCATCTGACGAAAAACGGGATTGCCGTGCTCAGATTCGATGACCGGGGGATTGGCGGATCGACCGGCGATTTATCAGGAGCAACCTCAGCGCAATTTGCAGGGGATGTGAAAGCGGCCGTAAGATATTTGCAGAAAAGGAAAGAGATAAACAAACGGCAGATCGGACTGGTCGGTCACAGCGAGGGCGGAATCATTGCCCCGATGGTGGCCGCAGATTCCAGAAAGGTGGATTTTATTGTTCTGTTGGCAGGGACAGGGATCCGGGGCGACCGGCTGATTTTAATGCAGCAGGAGTTAATACTGAGAGCCGGCGGAATGGAGGAGGATGCTGTAAAAGAAGCAAATACGTTTACGGAAGGGGCCTATCAGATAATCATGCAGAACCGTAGCAGGGATTCATTGCAATCTGAATTGATGGCCTACTTTAAGCAAAACGCAGAAAATCTCCCCGACGCCTTAAAACCCGGCGGGATCAGTGAAGATGCGATGATTGCCTCACAGGTAAATGAGTTACTGAACCCATGGATGATGTTTTTTCTTCAGCACGATCCCGCACCGGTGCTGGAAAAAGTCAGCTGCCCGGTACTGGCCATAAA
Organism: Bacteroidales bacterium; assembly: GCA_016936975.1. Lineage (GTDB taxonomy): Bacteria > Bacteroidota > Bacteroidia > Bacteroidales > JAFGWU01. The sequence goes on from JAFGWU010000011.1 coordinate 9,214, forward strand.
CGGTGAGAAGGATCTGCAGGTGCCGGCGGAGGTCAACCTGGAGGCGATTGAAGAGGCCCTGCACAGGGGAGGGAACCGGAAGGTCACCATCAAATCCCTGCCCGGACTGAACCACTTGTTCCAGGAATGTGAAACCGGCCTTCCCGGTGAATACCCGGAAATAGAGCAGACTTTTTCTCCCGTGGCACTGACAGAGATTACAGACTGGATTTCAGAACAGGTCAGGTAGAACCTACAACCATGAAAAGCAGAAAAGGAACACTTCAAAACCTGCTGATATTTTCATTGATTATATGTCTCTCTTCTTTTACGGGTGAGAAGAAGAAACGGTATGTCATCACCGATTACGGGGCGGTGGCCGGACCATCGGCAGTAAACACCCGGGTTATCCAGCAGGTGATTGACCGGTGTGCGGCAGGGGGCGGGGGAACGGTGGTTGTGCCTTCCGGTGTGTTTTTGAGCGGGGCCCTGTTTTTCAGGCAGGGGGTGAGTTTATATCTTGAAGAGGGAGGCGTGCTGAAAGGTACGGTTGACGAAAATGATTATCCCATTGTCGATACGCGCTGGGAAGGGATCGAACGGAAGTGGGTTTCGGCCTTTATCAATGCGTTCGACCTGGATGGTTTTAAAATTACGGGGGAGGGGATGATTGACGGCTCGGGTGTGGAGTGGCTGGCGTATCGCGACTGGCGGGAGCTCAGGGCAGGCCGCCCGCGGCTGATAGCCATCCAGAACTGCAGGGATGTGCTGGTTTCCGGGATAACCCTGAAGAACCAGGCGTGCTGGGGACTGTTCGTCCTCTATTCCCGGGATGTGGTTATCGAAAACCTGACGATCCGGGCCGCACACAATATCCCGATGTCGGACGGTATTGACATCGATTCCAGCACCGGCGTATACATCACCCGCTGCGATATTGATGTGAACGATGACTGCATCGCCATTAAATCGGGAAAAGATGAGGACGGGCGACGGGTGAACAGGCCGGCCCGGGACATCGTGGTGGAGAAATGCCGGTTCCGGTACGGCCATGGCGGGGTGTCGATGGGAAGCGAGATGTCGGGCGGCATACACAATGTGGAAGTTCGCGATTGCATCATGGAAGCCGATAACTGGGCGCCCATCCGCTTCAAATCGCAACCCGGCAGGGGAGGGGTGGTGGAAGATATCACCTACCGCGACCTGATTCTCAATAACACCCGTCAGGCAGTGGAATTTAACATGGAATGGCGCATGCGTCCGCCGGTAAGTCCTCCCTCGGATCCCCTGCCGGTGGTGCGCAACATCAACATCATCAATGTATCGGGAACGGTCGGCAGGGTTGGGGTTATGCACGGACTGGAAGGGAGTCCAATTAAAAATGTTTCGTTTAAGAACTGTCATATTGAAGCAAATAAAGGACTGGTCCTGGAGCATGTGGAAGGATTGGTTTTATCCGGACTTCATCTCACCGTTGAGGAAGGCGAACCGGTTATCCGGAGAAGTGCCCGGGAGCAGCAATCACCACAAGCACTGCATGCTCCTTCTGCCCGGGAGGTCTCGGAACAATTCAAAGATCCCCCCGTGGAATACAGCATGACGTTTTACTGGGGCTGGGACGGCAATGTCACTGAAGAGGTCATAGCCCGTGACCTGGATGAGTACAGATCCAAAAATGTCCGGATTGTCACCCTCGAACCCGGGTATGAGATGGGGGCACCATACCTCTCCCCCGGCTGGTTTGAAAAAGTGAAAACCGCCACACGCCTGGCCAGGGAGCGGGATATGCGGGTATATCTTGTGGATGAAGGCAAATATCCGAGCGGATTTGCAGGAGGCAGGTTCTCCTCCGAGGCCCCGGAACTGCGCATGCAGGCACTGGTTACAGACACCATCATTGAGGTAAGGGGTAACGGATCCATCACCATGGAACTTCCCCCTGAGATAGTGGGTGCGGCGGCATTCAATAAGGCCGACAGTACAACGCAGTTCCTTGAAATCGGGGATGGAAAGCTGAACTGGACGGCTCCCGCGGGGGAGTGGCAGGTGATCCTGGCGGGGCATGCTTACCGGACCTCTCCGACCCGATCGGTGAACAATCCCGATCGCGGCAAGGACAGGCGCCATTCGCTGATGGATTACCTGGATCCCGAAGCTGCCAGGAAGTTTATTGAGTTTACCCATGAAGGGTACAGGGAATATGTGGGTGAGGAATTTGGCAGAACCATTTTGGGTTTTCGCGGGGATGAGCCCGATTACTCCATCCGGGGATTACCCTGGACCCCCGCCCTTTTTAATGAGTTTGAAAAGCGCAAAGGGTATGATGTCGCTCCTTATGCGGCCTCATTACTGGCCCCGGTATTACCGGAGGAGCAAAAGCGCATCCGTGCGGATTATTGGGATGTGTGGTCCGCCATATTCGCTGAGAATTTCTTCAGGGTACAGGCCGACTGGTGTGCGGCGCATCACCTGGAATACCTGGTGCATCTGAATCACGAAGATAAAATGATCGACCTGGTCCGGTCGGAGGGTGACTTCTTCAGGGCCATGAGACCGGTACAGATGCCGGGCGTGGATGCCATCTGGCACCAGATCTGGCCGGGCGAGAGTGTCCCGGTTTATCCGAAATTCGCCTCTTCAGCGGCCCATTTATACGGAAAGCCGCGATCATTCACCGAGAGTTTTGCCGCCTACCGCCCGCGTCCCGATATATATCAGGCTAAATGGATCCTGGATCACCAGCTTGTCAGGGGAATCAATATGGTTGAAGTGATGTTTGTCCCGGCTTCCACCCGGAATCAGTCCGGCATGAGAGGCTGGCTTGCCGATGAGAAATTTCCCGATGTGGCCAGGTACATTCATCGCGCCTGCTACCTGCTCTCCATGGGGGCACCGGCCGCCGGTATTGCCGTGTACTTTCCGACGGGCAGTATCTGGCTGGGGGATGAGGCCTCCCACGACCACGCCATAAGGACCATGGAGAGACTTCTTGAGCTCCAGCGCGATTTTGATGTGGTGGACGAAGCGTCGTTGGAATCGATCCTGACGCTGGAAAAGGGCCGTTTTGTGAACCTGAGCGGCCAGGGATACTCCGTGGTGCTTGTCCCCTCGGCCACAGCCATTTCAAAAAAGGCGCTGACCCGGCTGGAGAAATTTCAGCAGTC
>JAFGWU010000074.1 GCA_016936975.1 Bacteroidales bacterium
ATTGCGGATTCCATCCTGTAAGAAACAAAGGACTGCTGAATGAGCTGAAAATTCTCTACTGCAACCTGGTTGAAAAAAGAATCTAATACGAAATATTAAAACTTCATAATCCGAAATGAAACCAAAAGAACGACTTCTGAAAGCCATCAACCATGAGGAACCCGACCGGATACCCATCGATTTGGGTGCAACGCCCAGTTCCGGAATTTCAGTGGTTGCCTGGCAAAACCTGCTGAAACACCTTGGCAAAGATCACCTTCAAACCTGGGTGTACGATGTGGTACAGGAAGTGGTGCAACCCGAATTGGAAATTCTGGACCATTTTGGGGTTGATGTGCTCGATGTAGGCAGGAACTTTAACCAGAACCCCGGATACTGGTATAAACTAGAATTAATCAAAGGATTTCCCGGTTGGTATCCCAAATGGTTCAAAGTCGAGCACCAGAAAGACGGTTCGTGGCTGGCGTTCAACGACCTCGGCGAAGCCATTGGAAAAATGCCGCTGGGAGCCACTTTTTTCGACCAGACCATTTTCCCGTACCTGGATGGATTTCCGGCCAGCTACAACGATTTTGATTTAGCCATGAAACGAACAGTTTGGGGAGGATTTGGATTTACCCCCTGGGATTGGGCCGACCAACCAGGATTTTGGGAAATGCTCCGGGAAAAAACGCTTGATTTAAAAGCGAAAACCGATAAGGCAATTCTGCTGGGCGTAGGCTGCAACCTGTTTGAATGGGGGTGTTTTCTGAGGCGAATGGACAATTTCCTGACAGACCTTTACCTGAATCCGGATGAGGTGCACCGCTTACTGGATGCGCTGATGCAAAAACACATGGATTTGCTGGTTCACGTTTGCGATGCCGTTGGCGACATTGTAGATATTGTTAAATTCGGAGATGACCTGGGCACGAACAACGGCCCGTTCATACCGGTTGAAACCTACCGGGAATTTTTTAAACTGCACCATAAAACTATGTGCGAATACGTAAAAAAACATTCAGCCATGCACACCATGCTGCACAGTTGCGGAGGCATTTACGATTTGATTCCCGAGCTGATTGATGCCGGATTCGAAATTTTAAATCCGGTACAAATCAATGCATTAAACATGGAACCGCTCCGGCTGAAAAAGGAATTCGGCAAAGACATCACCTTTTGGGGAGGCGGGGCTGATACCCGGAACGTGCTCAACAAAGCCACACCCCGCGAAGTGAAAGACCACGTAAAATATAACCTCGACATTTTTTCGAAAGGAGGCGGTTATGTGTTCAACACCGTGCACAATATTATGCCCGATGTGCCGCCACAAAACATTGTGGCCATGTTTGAAGCCGTTCACGAATTTTATTAAACACTTTGAAAGAAATAGGTTGACGACTTGAGAGTCATATCGCATTGAAGAAGATAGAAGAGTGCTTCAGCCGCTAGTTGATCAAAGCCGAAAAGTATGAAGACAAGAGAAATAATATTATCCTTGGTTTTGATCCTTGTTATCATCACCCCAGTGAATTGCCAATTGAATTGGGCACCGCCTGGTTCCATTTGGTATTACGATGCTTTAGAAGGTTTAGAACCTCCTGTGACTGGCTATTTAATGATTGAGTCCATCGGTGATACAGTTGTGAATGATACTGAGATGTCTGTATTGAAGTTATCACGCTTCTATGTTTCAGGTAATATTCAGACAGAATCAATTGAGTTGACATATGAAAAAGATAGTATAATATATATATGGAAATGGGGTCAGCCAAATGTATTGTATGATTTCACAAAAAAGCCAGGTGAATATCATTCTGTAATTGGCCACGGACCTAATGATTGCGGAAAAGATAGTCTTGGATCGGTAATTGTTGACTCTGTTGGTATAGAAATGGTAAATGGATTTGAATCTTCATATTACTATTCCTCACCTACCGATTCATCTATTTGGCAACTAAGTTGGAAAACAAACTCGCGATATGGGAACCTATTTTTTTTATTTGCATCACCTTCTGAATGTAACATAGCGGATTTTTCATCCTATGCAGGACCAATAAGATGTTACTATGATAATGATATTGGATGGATCCATTTCACGCACATGCCCTGTGATACATTAATAATCTTAAATTTAGAAACACCTTCTGGTGCAACGGATATTCAGATATATCCAAATCCTATATCAAATTATATTATAGTAAAATCAAATACATATCATGAAGGGAAACCATGTCGTTACAAAATCATCAATTCTCAGGGACAGGAGTTAGATAATGGAATCCTGCTTGGTTTTAATACAAAAATCATGCTTGATAATATCCCCCCTGGAGTGTTTTATTTTCAGATAATACGACCAGGTACTAATTATCAGGAATCTTTTAAAATGTTAAAAATCATTCGATGATTTAGCTTCAGAAGCATATAAATCATCTGAAAATTCATGTCCTTGAAAGGTTTCCAAACCCGGCTGAAAGGGTTACCCTGAATGTATTCTGCAAAGGGCTGTTTTCATCGGAGGGTATCAGGTAAGAAAGATCCAGCCCCAGAAAACTGAACCTGGCTCCCAGTCCGACCGTGATATATCTCCGGACCCCTTTGGAATCATGTTCATGAAAATATCCGGCGCGCATTACAAACCGGTCCCTGTAGCGGTATTCCGCTCCTAAAGCAAGGGTAATTTCATGGATCTCCCCGGAAAATACACTGCGTGATTCATCATCCTTTAAAACACCCGGAGCATCATAAAAAGACTGAAACATACCGGAAAACACGGATTCCGGGGATTCCTTCCCTGCGACCAGATACTGATCGCCGGTCGCCGAATCCGTGGCATAGAGAGGCGGGGTGGGTACCAGGAGCTTGTTTGCATCAACCTGCAATGAAATGGAATGATCTTCATGAAGATGATAAAGGAACCTGCCGCCTATCCGCAGGTTGGTGGGGATGGGTGTTTTCTCCGCATCCTCCGTATAAGCAACGGGCATTCCTATATTTGCAAGATTCAGCCCCGCTGCCCATAACGCATCCTTTCCCCCGATCTTTATTTCATCCTGGTAGTAGAGCCCGATGTCACCGGCAATGGAAGTGCCCGGCTTTGTCTCCCCACCTGTTGCAGTTGGCTGTCCGAATATTATGTCTGAATAAATGTATCGGAGGACAATTCCTCCTGAAAAATGATCGGTGAACTTACGCGCATATCCTGCATCCACAGCAAATTCGATTGGATGATATTCAATGCCCACGGTTGGGCCGGTCATATACATAACCGTACCACGGGAGAAATACCGGAATGAACTGCTGATGGTGCTCTTTTCGCCGGCTCCGTAATAACCGGCCAGGTAAACATGGTGGATATCCGGGATAAGATTGGTGAGCCAGGGTGTGTAGGAGAGTGCAATCCCGCCTGCCTTCTCCATAAACGCATATTTTCCCGGATTCCAGTGCTGGGAATTGATATCAGGCGCAGTTGCCGCTCCCGCATCACCCATGCCGGTGGATGCTGCATCCGGCGCAATGAGTAAAAAAGGCACAGCGGTCTGGATTGGGCTGGGAGCATCGCCTGTGATCCCGCTGCCGGTGATCTGTCCCACCAGGGCATTGCCCGACAGGATCAGCAATGCAATGATCCATATCTTTTTCATTGGAGGAAAGGGGCTTTCAATGTCTTAACGGAGCCTGTACCCAAATGGTATGATATGTTCCGGAATATTATTGAATCCGGGAATTTTTATGTATTTTTCATACACCCGTAAATCCATGTATGATATGAAACACCGGAAAAAATATCTCGGGCTGACGGTCACCATCGCCCTGCTGGGACTGGGCTCGGTTTCCTTCCATGCCTACCAGAAAACAAAATACGCATATGACGATTTTGAAACACCTGCCTATTGCAGGCAGTGTCATGACCTGTTTTATGAGCAGTGGGACCAGGCTTTGATGTCCGATGCATACAGCCATGAATGGGACGAAATCGAGTATTTTCAGCTGGCGGTGCCCCATTCTGAAAAGGATCCTTCCATGCTGGAAGCCCAGGAAGGCTGCAACGGTTGCCATACACCCATGGCATACCTGGCGGGAGATGTGCCGCCCCCGGATCCGAAAACCAATCCCCGCGCCAATGAATCTGTCTCCTGCGATGTGTGCCACACCATTACCGGTTATTCGGGGGATACCCCTTTCAACCATAATTACCTGATCGAACCCGGAAAGACCAAATTCTCTTCTATCAAAAGAAATCAGGACTCTCCGAACCACCAGATCGATACCACCCGGTTTTTCGCATCAGCGGAATTCTGCGGCATCTGTCACAACGAAAAGAGTCCTTTCGATGTCTGGGTTAAATCCACGCACCTGGAACTGATGGAAGGGCCTTACTATCAGGAGGGAGTGGTGTGTCAGGACTGCCACATGCCTGACGGTCCCGGGAAGGTGGCCAAAATGGGCGACCGGTACGACAATGTTCATATGCATCTTTTCAACGGGGCACATGATCCCGGCAAGATCCGCGGTACCGTAGAGATCAGGATCGCTCCGCATGTCCAGGGACTGGAGCCCGGAGAACCGCTGGTTCTGACGGTCACCCTGTACAATCAGAAAACCGGGCATAAATTCCCTACAGGATCTGTGGAGGACCGGATCGTCTGGCTGCATGTGGAGGCGATCGATGAAAGCGGTAAGGTATACCACATTCCAGTGGATGAAAAGGGCTTTGAAGGGGAAGAATACACCATTGCCAGTGAAGCGCTTGCCTACCAGGATATGGGAATCCCCCTGGGAATTGAAAACTTTGAAGGGCTGCGAAGGGAGATGGTCCCCGTGGGCGACCGCATCTTTCGCATGCCTTATTTCGATAAGGAAGGAAGGATGACCATGATGCAATGGAACACGGCATCGCTCGGGGTGGATTACCGGATCGGTCCCCGGGAAACCAAGGTAGAAACATATACTTTTAATGTCCCCTTTGATGTGACACCGGGAGAGCTGACCATCAAGGCGGTGATGTATTACAGATTGCTGGTCCGGTCGGTGGGAGAATACCTGAAAGTGCCCGAATCGGAATACACGGCCATGACCGTGAATGAACAGGAAGTAAAAGTAACCGTATATCCCTGAAAAATTTACCCCATGAAACGAATGACATACGCGAAGTTCATCATCCCCGTTCTGCTGATATTTCTTGCATGCGACCAGCTAAGTGCGATCCCGGCCTTCGCAAGAAAATACGGCATCAGCTGCATGACCTGCCATACACCGGCTGCCCCCAAACTGAAAGATTACGGGGATACATTTGCCGGGGATGGTTTTAAACTGTCCGATTACCAGTCGCCCCGTTATTACCAGGACGCAGGGGATGAAAAACTGTCCCTCATCAGGGACTTCCCCATTGCAGCAAGGATCGACGGCTATGTGCAGGCTGGGATCTCCGAGAACGGGCAGGTGGATATGTCCGCACCATTCCTGTTGAAACTGATGTCCGGAGGGGAACTGTCGGAACACCTGGCATATTATTTCTATTTCTATATGTACGAACACGGAGAGGTAGCCGGTGTGGAGGATGCCTTCCTGATGTATGACAACCTGTTTAATACAGAACTGGATATATACGTGGGGCAGTTCCAGGTTTCGGATCCGTTATTTAAGAGGGAACTCCGGCTTACTTTCGAAGATTACCATGTGTACACTTCCCAGATCGGATTGTCGGATTTTAACATGAAATACGACAAGGGGATCATGCTCACCTACAGCCTCCCCACCTCAACGGATATCATACTTGAGGTGGTCAACGGGAACGGTCTCGCAAAATTGAACAGCGGAAATTTCTTCGACAAGGATCCTTACAAGAATTACCTGGCCCGGGTGGCTCAGGGTGTAGGTGATTTTTTAAGTGTCGGGATTGTGGGATACTTCGGGAAGGAGGATATAAGCAATGAATTGAGAACCATCACCAACAAGGCTTATTTCCTCGGGGCAGATGCCACGATCGCTTTTTCGGACAAACTGGAAATCAATATGCAGTACCTCATGCGTGAGGATGACCAGGTGTTTGAATCGCTTGCCGACCTGGAACCAATGAACGATGTGCGAACCCGGGGGATCATGGGTGAATTGGTATACAGTCCGAAAGGTGATCAGAGCAACTGGTATGCTGTGGGATTGTATAACTATGTGGATTCGGATTATGAACCGGCCGATTACCATTCAGCCACCCTCCATCTGGGATACCTGCTGCGCAGGAACGTGAGGCTCGGGCTTGAATATACAGAGATCTTCACCGATCCCGAAAACTTATACGGCAGACTGTCGCTGGGCTTTGTGGCAGCTTTTTAAGTTCCCTTTCGATCACATCGTTATCAATTTTGGCGAACCGGAATTCTGATTTTTTCCTTTGCTTGCTGAACTTCTCTATTCGATGGTAATCACAGTAACTTTTAAGTCTTTTACATCCGAACTATTTCCATAGTAAACCTCGTATTTGCCGGGAGTAACTGACATGCTGCGCTGGCTCCAGTCGTAAAACTCGAAGGATGAAGGTGCCAGTTCAATGGTGGCCTGATGTGATTTTCCGGCTGCAAGGGTTACACGTTTGAACCCACGCAGGGTTTTTAAAGGTCCCTCCACATCGTTTACCTTGCGGATATAAACTTGCACAATCTCGGTGCCATCGCGTTTTCCAACATTCTTTACAGGTACGGTTAGTTGTACAGCCTCATTGGCTGTTACGTTTGCTTTGCTAAGTGTCGCATTGCCAATTTCAAAATTTGTATAGCTCAGGCCAAATCCGAATGGGAAAAGGTAGTCGGTTGTGTAGCGGTAGGTGCGTCCTTTCATCGAGTAATCTTCGAAATCGCCCAAATTGTCGGAGTTTCTGTAGAAAGTTATTGGCAATTTTCCCGCCGGATTGTAGTCCCCAAAAAGCACATCGGCAACAGCTTGTCCGCCCGATTCACCGGCGTACCAGGCTTGAAGAATGGCATCGCAGCTTTCGGTTTCGGGTGTTAAGGCAATGGCCGAACCCGAGCAATTTACAAACACCACCTTTTTACCCGCAGCTTTCAATGCTTTGAGGCAATTACGCTGAACCGACGGAAGCTCAATGTTCGTGCGGTCGCCACCTTTGAAACCGGGGTACGAAACAGGCATCTCTTCGCCCTCCAGGTTGCCCGAAAGCCCGCCCACAAACACAACCGTTTCAATGCCTTTCAGTTTGCTGATGAGTTCGGTGTAATCAACTTCCACTTCTTTTCCAAAATCGAATTCAATGTTTGCCTGCCAGTTGTTGAGTTGAGCGTAACGAATTTCAATTTTGTATTTCTTGCCACCTTCTACTTTAAAAGGTATGCGAGAGGGCAACGTTCGCCAGTTGCTATACATTTGAACCTGTTGCCCATTGACCAACAATTCGAAATATCCGGTAGCTCCACCTTTAAATACCAGTTCTTCTGATACTTTCGGAGTGAATTCGGCCTCAAACAAAGCCGAAAATCCTTCGAGTTTCACACCTGATGCAAATTCATGTTGCCCGGCAGTGGTCATTTTAATCGGGTTGGTTATCTGAACCGTGGTGACAATGTCGCCTTCCCGGTAGGGATTGTTCCAGTAAGTTGCCTTAAATCCTTGCTTTCCGTCAAACGAAAGCTGGCCGAAATAACTTTCGGTTACTTTATCCTCAACCAGGTCGCAGCCTTTGTCGTAAAAAATCTTTTTGTCAGGTAGTTTCGTCTTTATACCGTCAAGAATTGTGATGGTGCGAACCGGGGTTCCGTTATAATTTCCCCACAGCATTACTTTATCGTCTGCGTTGGGGCCAATAACGGCAATTTTCTTTCCCGACTTGGACAATGGCAGAGTATTGTTTTTGTTCAGCAACAATGTCATGGATTGACGCGCCATGTCAAGGGCAAGTTGACGATGCTTTTCGTTGTTCAGGACAGATGCCGGGATTTGTGCCCAGGGTACAATTGCATCATCATCAAAATCGCCCAATTCAAAGCGACCCATCAACACACGCATCAGACTTTTATTAATGTCTTCTTCTTTAATCAACCCTTTTTCAACTCCCTCGGGCAGGGTTTTGTAGGGATAATTCTCCCATACACACTCCAGATCGGTGCCTGCCAGCACACCTTTCGCTGCTGCATGTACCGGAGTTGAAGAGACCTTGTGCGTGGTGTAAAAATCTGTTATAGCGCCGCAATCGGATACCACCATGTGTTTAAAACCCCATTCGTCGCGCAAAATACGTTGCAACAGGCGGGTACTGCCACAGCATGGTTCATCGTCTAACCGTTGGTAAGCGCACATTACCTGGCGCACATCGGCCTCCTGTACCAACGCTTTGAAAGCAGGCAGATAGGTTTCGTGGAATTCGCGCGGGCTAATATTATTCAGGTTAATCTCGTGGCGGCTCCATTCAGGCCCCGAATGTACAGCATAGTGTTTGGCACAGGCTAACAGTTTTCGGTATCTGGCATCGTCCGGACCCTGCAAACCTTTCACCACTTGCACGCCCATTCGGGAAGTGAGGTAAGGGTCCTCTCCATACGTTTCCTGTCCACGGCCCCAACGGGGGTCGCGAAAAATATTCACATTGGGTGTCCACACCGAAAGGCTCAGGAAGCGCTTGTTTTCATTGCCTTCGTGTATCCATTGGTTGTATTTGGCACGGGCTTCGTCAGATACCGCATCGAAAATATGGAAGAGCAGTTCATCGTTAAAGGAAGCCGCCATGCCAATGGGTTCGGGGAACACGGTTACGTTATCATTGTTGGCATATCCGTGCAGGGCTTCGCTCCACCAGTTGAATTTTTTAATACCCAAACGTGGAATGGCATCGCTTTGGTCGCACATCAAGGTGGCTTTTTCTTCCAGGGTCAACCTTGAAACAAGGTCCCTGGTCCGTTCTTCGAAGCCCAGGTCTGGGTTTTGGAAGGGATACTGCTGTGCCCATGTACTTGTCGCAATGAGCACCCCGGATATCAATAACAGGCAATTTTTGATCTTAAATAACAGTTTCATGGTAATCTATAGTTCTGATTCAACGATTTTTCAGGTATTGAACTGGCATGGCCCTGGAATACCCGGATGAAAAGGCAGAAGGCTTTCAGGCGGATTGGCCGGAGAATTTTTTCCTGTCTGTGGAGAAGGTAAGTTTTCTCCCCATGCCTTCTATGCATGAGATCTGATCATGGTAGTGGAATTTGAATTTCTCCGGAATGCCAAGTTCCTCCCACATCCGGTGGATGGGTCCGGACCGGGAAGCGGTCAGCATGTGCATGCTGATGTCAAATGTATAACCCTTTCGTGTCCAGGCCGTACAGAGTCCTCCCGGCAGGTCGTGCATCTCAAAAATAGCGGTTTTGTACCCGTTCACCTGGGCATAGTAGCCGGCTGACAGACCCGAAATACCGGCTCCGACGATGATAATGTCTTTTTCCAATG
>JAFGWU010000012.1 GCA_016936975.1 Bacteroidales bacterium
ATGTCACCCCGGATATTTAAAATATCAACCGTTGAGTTTTTAAATTCTTCAGGAGTAATCAGGGTTATGTAGTCTTGAGCCGGATTTGGGAATAACTCAATGTCTTTTTTCTTTTCTGAGTAATAAGGAGCTGAAAGTGCTATTCCATTACCGTTGTTTGCACCGGGCTGGTCATCAGCATCCAATCCATTGAAGGAAACAAGCCCTGCGATTGTTCCAAGCCATTTGGTTCCATTGCTGTCAACAACGACGGATTTGATATAGTTTGAGGGTAACCCTGAGTTATCAGCGTCGTAAACAGTCCATTGCATATTACTGAATTTCATTAATCCCTTTGATGTCCCTAGCCATACAATAGTATCATTCTCAAGAGTGAGAGACCAGATATGTGCCTCTACAGGAAGGTCATAAACCTCCCATTCAGAATAATTGAATTTGACTAATTTGGTTTCCCAGTTGTCCATAATGCCGAATGCACCAACCATCCAAATATTGCCAGGGTCATCAAAAGTTATATTGGTTATTCCAAAAGGAGGAGGTCCCAGTGCGAGTGGAGAACTATATGTCGTCCAGGTCTCTCCATCATATTTCGCGAGAGATTCATAATGATCATGTCCAAGAAAGGCTCCGCCATCAATTCTCCCTGACCAGAGATTCCCCTCTTTATCTTCCGTAATTGAAGCAATCGGCCAGTCTGACAATATTGTCTCTGTTGTAGTCCCCTGGTATTTTACAATCATCGGTTGAGAATCAGTAAATCCTGTCATCGCTGTCCAAACTACATCATTACTGGCAATCAGGAAAACTACGTTACCCCAGCTCTTGAATTGTTCCTCGTTAACGGGTGGTAGCAATATCCAATCCTTATCTTCATTCATGCTCAATACTCCGATAAATCTGGCACCAACCCAGGGCATCCCGTTTTCATCACACGCGATTGATGTAATAATTGAAGTAAAATAATCGTCAGGTGACACCTCGAGATGATCTATTTTGTAGTACCGGAAGGCCTCTGTCTGTTTATTGAATTCCATAACACCCTTCCCATCTGTCATCCACAAATAGTCACCGGCATCGGTAATCTTTTCAATAGGATAACCATCGAGATATGTTTTCCATTCAGCCTTTTGCGTGGTTTGCGCAGATACTGACAACAATACTCCTGAAAAGATGAAAGTCAAAATAATCCTTTTCATGACTTTAGCTTTTATTGTATTCATTTTAAAGCCAATTTACGGCAAGAACCCAGAAACGGGTTTATGGTTTTTCCCATAGTTTTGTTGATGCTTCCCATTTCAGAAATCTTAAATAGAAAGTCCTGCAGCCCGCAGAACCGCTTCTTAAAACCGCAAATCCCGCATGATCAATGATCTGCTGGATTCTGGTTTTATGTGTTTTGACGTAATTGGAGATGGAATTTGAATCCGGATTATTACGGATTCTCTCATTTTGCCTGTAATTGATGACCTGCGGTGGCCAGCACCTTAAGCTCCTGTGGTCTGTCAGCCGATAAATGTATAACTTTCGGTCAGTCTTCATCAACAAAACAGTCCCTGTTGTGGTTAATGGTGTATCAAATGGTTTTGTTTATACTTTTTATAACAGTACCAGAAACATTAATTTACAATGAGGGAGAAAATATATGATTTCAAAAACCTGAAGGGAGACCTCTCCGGTGGACTTGTTGCAGGTATAGTAGCATTGCCTCTGGCTCTTGCCTTTGGGGTTCAATCAGGGATGGGTGCAATCGCAGGACTTTACGGGGCAATTGCCGTTGGTATCCTGGCTGCAGCTTTAGGCGGGACCCGGACGCAGGCAAGCGGCCCTACCGGGCCGATGACGGTGGTCTCTGCCACCTTTATTGCACTTGCTATCGGTCTTGCCGGAAACCTTGAAAATGCAATGGGAATAATTGTAGCAACCTTTATATTGGGAGGCCTGTTTCAGATCTTTTTCGGACTGATAAATATCGGAAATTACATTAAGTATTTTCCCTATCCGGTAATATCCGGATTTATGAGCGGTGTAGGACTTATTATTATTTTATTGCAGATTTTCCCGTTTGCCGGGGTTACGGCACCCTCGTCCACGATCGGGGTATTCAGAGATTTTTCGCGTCTGATTTCAGAATTAAACCTGTCTGCAATTGGAATAGGAGGGATTACAGTTCTCATATTTTATTTATTTCCGAAAATTACCAAAGCCATACCCAGTGCGCTTGTAGCACTTCTGGCAGCATCTCTTGTAGCTTATATTTTCAATCTTGATGTGCCGCTTATCGGGGAAATACCTTCCGGATTGCCCTCTCTTAAAATTGATGGTCTGTTCAATATTGATCCTGCCGCGTATGTACTGATTATAGAATATGCGTTCCTGCTTGCAGTATTGGGATCAATTGACTCATTGTTAACATCCGTGATTGCGGATAATATCACCAAAACAAAACATAACAGCAATCGTGAACTGATTGGCCAGGGAATCGGAAATGCAGTAGCTGGCCTGATTGGCGGCATCCCCGGAGCGGGTGCCACCAAGGGAACAGTGGTAAACATCAATGCTGGTGGAAAAACCCGTCTTTCCGGGGTAATTCACGGTTTATTTCTTCTGGTGGTTTTGCTTGGCGCAGGGAAGTATGCCGCTTATATTCCCATACCTGTGCTTGCAGGAATACTTATCCCTGTGGGGTTGAATATAATTGATGCAAAGGGATTGAAACACCTTCTGCTTGTCCCACGATCAGATGCGTTTGTTCTGGTGTTAGTTCTTCTGATAACCACTTTCGGAAACCTTATTTATGCCGTTGCCATCGGAGTGATCCTGGCATCGGTACTCTTTATGAAACGTTCAGGGGACATTGCGGAAAAAGGCACATC
Source organism: Bacteroidales bacterium (assembly GCA_016936975.1). GTDB lineage: Bacteria > Bacteroidota > Bacteroidia > Bacteroidales > JAFGWU01. The sequence continues at coordinate 2,874 of JAFGWU010000012.1, forward strand.
GGGATCAACGCTGGCAGATTTTAAGGGAGAACAGCCATGGGATGACGAAAAGAGGCTATTCGAAGAATTCAAGGACAGCATTTATGTCAAGCATCTGTACGGTCCTTTGTTTTTTGGTTTTACGTCACATTTTCTCAAACTGTTCAAAAACCTGGATGATAGGATAAAGGTTTTGATTATCAGGATGGACCGTGTGCCGTACATAGATCAAACCGGGTTATATGCCATGGAGGAGACTCTGTTTGATCTGAATAAGAAAGGATTAAAGGTGATTTTTATCGGATTGCAAAGTCAACCCGGGCATATGTTTCGTTCGATAGACATAATACCGGATCTTATCCCGGAAGAGAATCTCTTCGAAACGATGGATGATGGGTTAATATGGTTAAAGGATAACCTCCCCGGGAGCAGGGCAAAGCAACAGTATCAATAAATTCAGTCACAAAATCATGGAAGCAAAAAAGAAAAGTGTTAAAAGGGAGCAGGAGAAAACCGTCAGGCCCATAAAAACAGTAATCAGTGCAGAGGAGAGGGATAAGTTAACTCCTGATCAGATTTTGCAGGAATTTCTGGATGGTAATGAGCGGTTCAGGAGCAATAACCTTACTCATCGTGACCATTCGGAGCAGATACGTAAATCTGCATTTGGTCAATATCCCAAGGCGGTGGTGGTCAGCTGTCTTGACAGCAGGGTTCCTGTTGAAGACGTCTTTGATCAGGGAATAGGAGACGTATTTGTTGGTCGTATTGCAGGTAATTTTGTAAACGATGATTTATTGGGGAGTCTTGAGTTTGCCTGCAAAGTTGCAGGAGCAAAATTAATTGTAATAATGGGGCACCAGCATTGTGGGGCAATCATTGGCGCAATAGATGACGTTAAATTAGGAAACCTGACCACAACTCTGTCAAAGATTAAGCCTGCCATAGAGATGAGTCAGGATTACGATGGTGAGAAGAGATCA
>JAFGWU010000075.1 GCA_016936975.1 Bacteroidales bacterium
CGCGAGAAGAGTTTCCAGAACCGCGAGAAGAGTTTCCAGAACCGCGAGAAGAGTTTCCAGAACCGTGAGAAGAGTTTCCAGAACCGTAAGAAGAGTTTCCAGAACCGTGAGAAGAGTTTCCAGAACCGTGAGAAGAGTTTCGAAAATCCAGGGAAGAATCTGGAATGATTATCTAATCAATTTTAAGCAGGATAAATGTATCCCTCTCCTCTACGCAGCGGTTTATGGCAACCATGTACCTTCCCGGAGGATAAGCGGAAAAATCCAGCCTGATCCGATTTTCAGAGATAACCTCCCTGACCGCTGCCAATGCTTCACCCGTCATGGAATACACCATAATATCTTCGGCTTCCAGCGGACCACCGCATTCAATAAACACTTCGTCGGTGAAAGGATTCGGATAGACATCGACGGAAGGCGGAAGGATTCTTTTCCCTGTCCCGGTTGCCTTATCCACCTTCAGGACCCCGTAGGAGTTGAGTGCGAAGGTATCCCACACGAGCCCGGGTCCCGGTGTAAGCGGATAGATATTCCTGAATGCACCGGTAATGGTTCCTTCTGCGGAAAAGATCTGAAACAGGTCCCCTTCGGCATAATCTCCCGTGCCCTCTTTTGTCACCATCAGGTTTCCATTCAGCAGAACATTTCCGTTCACACGGGTTAAATCACATACTTTGGTTTCGGCATCAGCATCGACCATCAGGAATGAGGTTTCGGACAGTGTAAGATTACCCCCGATTTGAAATGATCCGATCCCGGTATATCCCGGAAGGAGTGCCCCTCCGTTTCCGATGATCACATTTCCTGAAACCGAACCGTTTCCTGCAAGATTTGCCCCCTCTTTGCAGAGGATATTCCCGCTTCCGGTTGCACTTCCCGAGGCATTACTGAGGATCAGCGTGCCCTCCTCCACGGTTGTTGAACCTGTGTAGGTACTGGCATTGGTCAGGGTCCATTTACCCACACCTGTTTTTATAATAGCGGCTTTCGCCCCGGAATTTTTATACTGGGCATTATTGATTACCCCATTAAAAATTGCATCTGTATTCTTTCCTCCAATTTTCCAGGTGATGGTATTGGTTCCCTGTCCGCCGGCACCCAGGAAAGATCCGCCATGACCGGTTAGCTCTCCTACCTCCAAAATGACATCGCTTGATTTACTGTACAGGGCCTGAACATCTTCTCCCAGGTAGAGGGAGCTCCCCGGCATGCCTTTGCTGTTCCCGATTATGAAAGAACCTCCGTCGGAATCGGACCCCACATTGATCCTGCCTGTGAACTGCGACAGGTCGCCTGCCAGTTCATTCCTGATCCATGGGGCATACAGATTAAGTGTTCCCGAACCTCTCAAAGCGCCGGTCAGGGTTGACCGGCTGTCGAGTCTCAGCGTCCCCTGCTGGCCCGCATCAACAATAATATCCCAGCCGCAGTTGTCTGTATAGGTACCGCTGTTATCGTACATAGCCAGGGTGCCACCCCGGAAAACAACCTCATCGCCGGGACCATCAATATTGGCGGCGTCATCTTCAAGCATGACCGTACCGAATCTGATAATGGTTCCCCCGTGAGAATTGGCATTCAGGATCAGATTACCGGCGCCCTCCTTGACCAGGTATCCCGGTCCTGCCACAGGAGCGTTAAGCGTTAAGGCAGCACTGCCGTTCCCTATATTCAAACCACCACTGTTTTCTCCAACCGTAATCCCCCGGTTGGTTGACAGAATGCCGGGCGCAGTTATTTGCAGGGTTCCCCCGTTCAGAACCAGGTTTGAAGGATCTGAAGAGGCAGACCCGATTCCGGAGGCCATTCCGGCATTACCGGGCTCCGGGATGCGGAGCACCCCCTCTTCCACGGTAGTTGCGCCTGTATAACCATTCAGGGTATTTAACGTCAGGGTACCCGTTCCTTTTTTAACCAGGTCAGCATCCCCGTTAAAACAGCCATTTCCCGAAATAGAGATATCCTTTGAAGCATCGAACAGGAAATGACTGATCCCGTAAATACCCATAATTTGTATATCCGTCTGAATGGCCTGGTCATTGAAAACGACCGTGTCGTTCCCGACAAATACATCCGGGGCACCGTCATTGAGCCAGTTTTGTTTGTTGAATATATCCCATTCATTGTCGACGGCACCCTGCCACACAACCGTTGAAGGCCCCCTTGTCTCCGGAACTTCAATGAACAGTTTTCCGTCTTCAAGCACCATGGTGAATGCGATACTTGACAATCCAAGCAGGTGAATATCCTGTGCGTCGGCAGAAAGGTCCCCTTCTGCAAAGGCCAGCAGGTAGGCTCCCGGAGAAAGGTCCCCATCCAGCAGGTTTATATGGATATCCAGATCCCCTTCCAGCTTTATATCCCCATTCACCATTATCAGGTCATTGGTTTTCAGGGTCCCGGTCGGATCATCCGACAGGTCCATGAATAGTTCATTCTCTCCAGAAAGTTTCAAATCTCCTGACACGAAAAGGGTATCAGCCGCGCCGGCAGAGTCCACAACCAGACCCGCAAACCTTTCCAGACTGATTCCTCCATTGAACCTGCCGCACCCGCTCACGGCTGCGAATCTTTTAACGATCACAGCGCTGTTTTCAAAGGATCCGTTCAGGCACAGTTCACCATCCCATATCCTGGTCAGTCCGCGAAAATCGTTATCGGTGTTGATGGTGAGTTTCCCTTTGCCGTCTTTGGTGAGGTTGGTATGGCCGCTGATGTGTCCGTTTCCTGAGAAGAGATAATCAATAGGGGAGATAACCCTGATATCCGATGGTTCCAGGAATCCGTCAAGGGTGACATCTGTACTTTTATCCCCGGAAATGTCAAACAAAATGCTGTCCCCGTTCTCAAATGCAACGATCCTGTCTCCCTGATTCCATGAAGGGGTTGTGTTCAGGTCCCAGGTGCCTTTCTGCCACACTTTCTGCCCTTCCAGCATCATGGGGGAAGGCGGCACGGAATCCATGTCGTGACCGATAAAGAATCCCGGATGCGGCGGCTGGTTGTAGGAGTTGGGCTGCCAGCCAATGGCGGCACGGTATTGGGGATCGTGCATCAGGGTATACATCCTGATGTCTGTGGGCGCTGTGGAGATGTATAACCTGAGGGCCGCGTTATCGGCGGTCCGCCAGATCACTTCCTCCCGCCAGTCGCCTAGGATATCGGCACTCAGGGACGGATTGCCTTTCGTCCAGTTATTTGATAGCGTTCCCGAGGCATTCAGCAGGATGGTATTCTGTCCGTTGTTATACTTTATGATTGTACCTGTACCGTTGGGTTCATTCCATATATGATCCAGCATTTCCCTGATCGGATCGCCATCCCACCAGATAAAAAAGTTCATGGAGGAGGGACTGTTCAGTCCGGTTATCTCATCACCTGTGGCGCTCAGGAAGGGGAAACCGGTGGGTCCCCACATCTCCATCCCGGGGTAGTCGGGGGTGATGTCAGAACAGCCGGCCCGTCCCATGTCCCTGCCGATATTGTAATAGAAGAGGATTTCCCCGGTCCCTGCATCCCGGTAATCTCCGCCGGTGGAATTTTCGAGGCATCCGAAGTATTCCAAACCCTCCCGATCGGGATTGATATCAGTCATGTGCTGTGCATCACCATGTCCGAGTTTTGTAGAGTAGAGCCCGGTTCCGTCGTCGTTGACGCACATCGATCCGTACACGATTTCATCGCGGCCGTCGTTATCCACATCTCCCTGTGTGAGGTTATGGTATCCCTGCTTTGCGTAATCCCCGTTACCGGGCTGATCGGAATCGAAGTGCCAGAGTTTTGTCAGCGCACCATTCCTGTAGTTCCAGGCTTCAAGGGCCACCTTTTCGTAAATCCCGCGGCTGATCACCACGCCCGGGGTCTTTCCGTCCAGATAAGCCACCGTGAACATGCACTTGGTGGCCCGGTGCGCCAGCTGACTCACATCGTGACCCGGGAGGCCCCATTGGGAGAGCGGTTCGAGCGGGATATAATTTTCCCTCGTTATCTCCTCCCCGGTTTCCCCGTTGAAGATGGATAAAAAGTCGGGGCCCTCGGAACGAAATCCCGAATAGGTGATTGAGTACCGGTAATTTGTAATCCCGTCCTGATCGATATCCCCGATTTCATTTCCCAATCCATCCACGGTGCCTTCGGATGTGCGGGTGGCAATCTCCGCTTTTCCGTCTCCGTCCAGGTCCCAGACGAGAAAATTAAACTCCTTGTCATTGTAAATATTCGGACCGATATTTATGGACCACAACCTGGTGCCGTCCAGTTCATAGGCCTCCAGGTAATGGTAATCGGTTGATTCCTCCGACATGTCAACGGCAATCCGCTTCACCACGATCTCATACGCCCCGTCCCCGTCGAGGTCCCCGACTGAGGCATCGTTCAGTGTATGGGTCGTGTAGCTGCCCTGGATGGGTTCCACCGGTATATCGATATAACTGTTTTCCCACACCCCTGCAGTTTCATTCAAAATCTGTTCTTCTCCCCTGCTGAAGCGCCTCAGTTCATAAACAGAGGCCTCCGTACCGTTGTCATCGAAATAATTGCTTGCCCCATCGATGGGCTGTTCGTTTATTCTGGTGCCATTGCGGTAAAGGTTAAAAGCCGCGGAATCCATTTCACCCCCGAGCACCCGCCAGGTCACGTATACGCCGGTTGCTTTTTTCACGGCGACCAGTCCGTGGTCCAGTCTTTCCATCTGCCGCTGTCCATCAGCAATGATGCTTGAAAGCATCAGCATCAATAACAAGTTTGTTTTCAGGATATTCATTTCAGGAACTTTAAAATCTCAGTTACTCAGCGGGAAGTTATGTTTGCAAATCAGGGAATAAAAATAATAGATTCTTATGATATCCTGTCAACCGGACCGGGTTTTTACAGAGGGTTCCCGGTTCAGGGTTCCCGGTTCCGGGTTCCCGGTTCAGGTTTGACCCTTCATGATATAGGTTGCCCGTTTAAAGTAAACTTAATTATTTAAAATTTTTATTTGATTTTTCATTAAAATCATAAA
>JAFGWU010000013.1 GCA_016936975.1 Bacteroidales bacterium
ACTCCAGTCACTCCAGTCACTCCAGTCACTCCAGTCACTCCAGGCACCTCCTGAAAGGGCTTTTTTATCGATGGTTTGGACCATGTTATTTAATATCCAGATTACGGTTTATCAAAAAGTTTTTGACTTTAGGGTTTTGAGGATGTAACTTGTGGGAAATTCTAAATTATAGGCAGTTATGAAGTGGGTAATGCCATTTTTAATATTCCTGGTATTAAGACTGACATTCGCTCAGTCTCAGGATACCATTGTCGAAATCCCCGACATCAGCTTCCTTAATGCCCTGATTAACCAAGGACTGGATACTAATGGAGATGGCCTGATCAGCTATGCCGAAGCCAGAACGATTCACTGCTTATACGTTGAAGAAATGTCAATTTCTGATTTGACAGGAATCGAAGCATTTACCAATCTTGATACCTTACTTTGCTATTGTGATGAGTTGACCAGCCTGAATGTCTCAAATAACACTGCTTTGACCTTTTTGAATTGTTCCGGGAATAAACTTGCAAGTTTGGATGTTTCCAATATAACTGCTTTAATGTACCTGAATTGTGCTGATAACCAATTAACCAGTCTGGATGTTTCAAGTAATACCTTATTAACACATCTGTATTGCAGCAATAACCAGCTTGCCACCCTGGACGTTTCAAATAATCCAGGATTAATCTATTTTTATTGTGGTGGGAATGATCTTGTAAATTTGGATGTCTCCGGAAACACATGTTTAGAAGAATTGTACTGTGGTTGTATATCTAATTACTTATTTGGTTGTGATCCCGGTCAAAACCATAATAGGATATCATCACTGGATGTATCAGCAAACAAGAATCTCAAGATGTTAGAATGTGATGGCAATGAGCTATCCAGCCTGGATTTATCGAATAATACCTTATTAACAGAATTATCTTGCAGGGAGAATAATATAACCAGCTTAGATGTATTGAATAATAAAGCTTTAATGTATTTGGATTGTAGCAGGAATCAAATTGTAAACCTGGATGTTTCGGGGAATAATTCTTTAATAGATTTATATTGTGAAATGAACTATTTAAAAAGTTTGGATTTATCAAATGATACAGCATTAAACAGGCTATTTTGTAGTAACAACCAACTATCCAGTCTGGATTTAACAAATAATGCGCATTTGAGATATTTATTTTGCGGTACGAATAATCTCATTAATTTAAACCTTACAAAGAACCAGGAGCTGTTAGCCCTGCATTGTGATACAAATCCGCTTACAACTCTTGATATATCAAATAACATATCGATGGAGTCGTTTGCCTGTTACAAACATATTTGGTGCAGCATAGGTATCTACACCAGTAATCTTAACATATCCAATATGCCAGCACTTTCAAAGGTTTGTGTATGGGAATCATTTACTCCTGAATCAATCATTATTGACTCAGCAAATAGCCCGGCTGTCATTTTCACAGTTGATTGCGCAACAGGATTTGAAAACCAATACCCGGGAAGCATATCCATCTGCCCCAATCCCACCAGCAACTTCCTGACCATCGAAACAGACCTTTCAGGCCTTCATTCAATCGAAATCTTCCACATGAATGGACAGATTATTTACGGTACAAGCATGGAAAATACTTCTTATCAGATCGACCTTTCATCATTCAGCACAGGCATATATATCATCCTGATCAGGTCAAAAGATTTTGTAATAACTGAAAAAGTCATAAAACTATAAGCTACCACAAAACCCTGGAGATCATCCCTATTATTCCTTTGGATTGTACCCTTTGTCCCTTACATCGGGACAAGTAAAAAGTTAAAAGTTAGAAGTTAAAAGTTAAAAGTTAGAAGTTAAAAGTTAGAAGTGCAAAGGAGGATTACAATGCACTCGGGATACCTGAAGAACGGATAAGCCCAATTCACGAACAGGGACGCTATTGCCGCATATTTAGCTGATTTTATTCCCTTTTTCAATTTTATATCCAATTCCTGGTCTGTTTTTATCTAATTGCTCCTGGCGCATTAATTCTCTTATTGCTTTGAAGATCAATTTAAACTGTTTATCGTATTTTGATTCGAGCTCAAGAATTTTCTTTTCAAGTTCTTTATGTGTGGATAGAATTACTCTCAGCTTTACAAATGCTCTGACTATTAATAGACTTGTCTCTACTGCTGTCGGTGTATTCAATACATTTGCCAACATAATTGTTCCATGCTCAGTAAAGGCATAAGGATTTGTGCTTGAAAATTTAATTTTTTCAAGGTGATCGCAATTTGCGATAACCTCTTGTTTTTCTTCTGCTGTCAATTGAAACATAAAATCCTCCGGAAAACGATCTCTGTTACGCTTCACCTGTTCATTCAGCCTGTATGTTTTAACTCCAAATATTTCAGCCAGATCGCTGTCAATCATTACTTTTTGGCCTCTGATGAAGAGTATTGCCCGGTCAATTTTTTTAGCTATGTCAGAATTTCTGTTCGGGATTGTCATAATATTACATTTTAAGGTTTCTTCCTGTTAATGTGTCAATGCTTAAAATTATCAGTCCTTTTCTGGAAAAATATTTCAGGAAAATTCGCCCATCAACACCTCTGAACCTGAAACACGGACCGGACCCGGCAACAAGAAATGAGATGCCGCCACAAAAGGTCTCCGCAAACACAATCTTGCCAGGGATGAGAAAACGGAGGAGGGATTAATTGTTGAACTGCTGCAATACCTTGAAATCTTTACCGGGTAATTAAAATAATTTTAGTCACTCTAGTCACTCTAGTCACTCTAGTCACTCCAGTCACTCCAGTCACTCCAGTCACTCCAGTCACTCCAGTCACTCCAGTCACTCAACCAACCCTTTTCCCCAGGAATCCCATTAACGTGACAACCCCCACAACCAGGATCCCAATGACAGCAGCTATGACAATACTTCTGTAATCATCAGAGCGTCTGATTATGATGCCCGCAAAGGCCCATATTACCGACAGGCCTATATAAGGATTGTTGATTCTCAGGATCGTTATTGAGACAATTAATGTACCAATGGCGATCATTATTATGGCCCATACCTCCTGGGAAATCCCTATCCCTCCCCATCCGGCACCCACCAGAAGGGCCGTTACATTGGCAATGGTGGCAATGCAGATCCACCCCAAGTATATTCCCCATGCGGCTTTTAGAAGTCCCGGCGGCAAATCCCTGAGCTGAAGATTGATCATAATCAGTGTTACCAACAGTCCAATCATGATCAATAATGACAACGGGAGTCTCTGGTAATGCCAGGCGATGAGCCATAATCCGTTAAACAGGCAGGATAGCGAAAATAACCAGCCTATTTTAATAGCCGTTTCTTTGTATGCGGGCATAAACTGCACGACGCAATAGACAGCAAGCAGCAGGTAAATGATGCCCCATATCGAGAAGGTGATCCCTGCAGGAACAAAAAGATTGGAATAGGCAGCGGATACCTGGCCTGTTGTTTTACCGTTTATGGGCAGTGAATTGGCCAGGTAGTTCATAAACAACATTGCTGCGAAAAAAAGAAGTGTCAGATAGCGTATCATAGGTCCGAAGTTTTGATTTGCATAAATTTATTATTTTATTTTTTAACCTTATCAACCTCCTCCTCCAAACAATTTTCAGCAGGGCAAATTCATGAACTTGCCTCGACGAAGTCAATTTGCCTTTCCTGCCAGGTCCCATTAACACATACCGTGCAAAATCTGTAGGATATGTTATAGAAACATGATGCTGTGTTTCATACTTTTTCGCTAATAAATTTTTGTTAACCTAAAATTTAAACATCATGAAAAAACACAGACACCTATTGATCATGTTTCTTATCCTGGCCATGACCAGTTACAGTACAGCCCAGGTACCGGGATTCACCCGGCTGGATGATTGCAGGATCACCCAGGATCCGGGCAATTCGCAGGGAAGTGCGCTGGCCGATATCGATAACGATGGCGACATTGATCTGCTCATTGGTAATACATCGGGATTCTCAGTCTCATCGGATAACCCTATGCTGCTTTATAAAAATGAGCGGAACGGGAATTTCTCCCGGATAATGACCGGTATCCAGGCAACGGATCCACAACCCAAAAATAACCCAACAGCAAGTTTCGCAGACGTTGACAACGACGGCGACTGGGATCTGACCCTGCCGTGCGTGTTCTATTTAAATAACGGATACGGGGAGTTTACGAAGGATTATTTAAATTCCCTGACTTCAGGATGCGGCGATCAGGTCGTAACCTGGGCCGACATCAATAACGACAGCCACCTGGACTGCTATATCTGGAGGCAAAATATGACTCCAAATACAATGTACATCTCCAATGGTAATGGAACATATACTGAAGAAACCGACGATGTCGCAGCCTCAACGCCTCTCAATTCTGAATCGATCTCTTGGGCCGATTTTGACAATGACGGAGATATGGACATATTTTCAGCTAACCTGTCTTTTACCGACTGGACCGTTGAGGTAAACCAGAACGCCTGTTTCATTAATGAAGAGGGATCCTTTTCCATGATGAACAGCGATAATCCCCTGCTGCTGGATAAATACGGAAGTGCAGGAGGAAGCTGGGGCGATTATGATAACGACGGGGACCTGGACCTTTTTGTCTCCGTAGTTAATAGCAAAAGTCATCTCTATCAGAATGACGGGACCGGCAATTTTACACAGCTGAACATTGTCCCGGGTGAAATCGGGAACAGGGGATTTCTGGGAAGTGACTGGGGCGATTTTGACAACGACGGGGACCTGGATCTGTTTGTTACTTCCGAACAAAATGACCTGGGCACACTCCATTTCACCCATATCAATATGTTGTTAATGAATAATGGCGACGGTACGTTCACCGAATGCGCATCCGGGAACCTGAAAAAGGACGGGGGCCATTCCTGTACCCTGCTTGATTATGATAACGATGGGGACCTGGATATCCTGGTTCCCAACGGCTCGCTGGGTACCCCGTTAATAAACTATATCTATTCAAATGATGGTAACGATAACCACTGGATCAGTATCAGCTGCACCGGAACGGTATCCAATACCTCTGCCATCGGCGCCCGGGTATATATCAAAGCCACCATCTCCGGAAACCCGGTCTGGCAGATGAGGGAGCTGTCACAGCAGACCGGGATCCATTCATTCAGCAGTCCGCGTTTCCACTTCGGGCTGGAGAATGCGGAACTCATCGACAGTGTAAAGATCCGCTGGCCTTCAGGGATCGTGGATAGCTACAGGGATATTAAACCGGACCATTTCTACAGGGCCGTTGAGAATGAGTCGCTGAAGCTGGATTTAAATGCAAGCAACTATATCGAATATAATCCGGCCATCGAGGTAGTGACCCTCACGAAAGGCAACGATACCACCATCAACCTGGAGGATCATTTCCGCCTCGTAACCGGGGACAGTATCCCGGAGGGAGCAGGGGATGCCATAACTTTTACGCTCCATGATGATGAGAATCCCGACGTACTGACTTCAAGCCTCGACGGATCCATGCTTACCATTACGGCCGGAAATACCCTGGGAACAGCCGCGGTGAAAATAGAGGCCGGTGCACCCATGTTCAGGGAGCGGATTGATTTTCTTGTCTTCGAAGTTGAAAGGGGCACGGGTGTTAAACCATACCTCTGTTGGTCGGATATCCATATCTATCCAAATCCTGCAAAGGATTTCCTCAATATTGAATTGGACAGGGATCTGCCGGGACCAGGATCGATAGAGTTTTTTGACCTGAGCGGAAAATTATACCATGCAGAACCTGTTGAACAATTTAACGCCGGATCACATCGGGTGAAGATCCCATCACTTGAAAAAGGCTTCTATATCATCAGGATAAGCCATGCAACATCATCCGTCATGGAGAAACTGCTGGTTCTCTGAGAGGATTGAGCATATCTGTTAAACTGAAAGGTTTTTTTAATTACCCAGGCAAGGCAAATTCATGACCTCATCTCAGGCAAGGCAAATTGACTTCGTCGAGCTGAAGGTTCATGAATTTGCCCATACGTTGACTTTATCCCTCAGAAATTGTACCTTTCAAAAATTAACTCTAAAATCTAATCCGTTTTGAAAAAAATTCTGATTTCTTCAATTGTACTTATCAGTATCGTGACTTTTTCCTGTCAGACAGAGAGCAGCATCGAAAAGGAGAAGCAGGCCATAATGAGTGTCATTCAGAATGAGTCTGAGTTCGCCAGGGACGGCAATGTTGAAGGACTGGTTGATCTCTATGTTCAGGATGAATATAATACTAGAATCATAGTAAATCCGGAGAGTTATTACACTCTGTCGGGATGGGATACACTGGGTTCTTTTTTTGAACAATACAAAGATAGAGATGAGATGGACCTGAGCGGGATCAATGTATCAAAGGAAAATCCCATCATCAAAATTATGGGAAATAAAGCCTGGCTGATCTGCGATAACATCTGGGAAGGAACTTACGAGGGAGAATATCTTAAAAATGAAAGTATCCAGGTCACATTTCTCGAGAAAGTTAATGGCAGCTGGAAAATTTCATTCGCCGGCTGGACATTCAAACCGGAAACGGGCAAAATCAAGCAGGTTGCCGCAACTTATCACGAACTGAATCCTGAGAATGTGGATCTTATTCTTACGGAAGATTTCAAAGGATGGGGAGAGAACGGGCATACCTGGGATCGTGAAAGTCACCGGGCCTTCCTGTCAAACGGGGTATTTAAGAAGGACTCCATCATTAACCAGGTCGCCGAAGGGAACTGGGTTACCACAAGATTCATCCGGACCATGGATTACAGGGAAGAAAGGATTTCGGCCCCGGCCATGCATTTCAAAAGATTTGAAGGCAATAAAATCGCTGAACTCTGGGAGTATTTCGATTATACAGAATAATGGTTCACAGTCCGGACAGTTTGCCGGGCCACGTCAGCTTGGATTGTCATGAGGTGTTAATTTTCCGGAGATCTCTTCTGAATGGCCTTTCTTTTTCATGAAAATCAGCAAAAATCGTTTAATTTTAAGGCTTAACATAAAACCAATAGTCTGATGATCGGTGAATTATCGAAAGAGGTACTGGATTCACTTCTTGAAACGATACCATTTGAGTTTTCTTTAATAGATGCCAATGATAAGGTTCTGGCATGGAACAAACATGAAACGAGGATTTTTAAAAGACCCGGGGGAGTCATTGGGAAGGATGTCAGAAACTGTCATCCCAAAAAAAGCGTCCATCTTGTGTAGAAAATCCTGGATGAAAGAAAAAGCGGGAAAAGAGACCTGGCAAGGTTCTGGATCAATCTATCCTTAAATCCGGAAAACAAAAACGAAAAAAGCAGGATATTGATCGAATATTATGCACTGAGGGATGATGCCGGCCGATACCTGGGTTGCCTGGAACTTTCCCGGAACATTACGGAAATTCAGAAACTGAGCGGAGAAAAAAGACTGCTGGATGATTAGATTCCGAATAAGAAATTTGATGCATCTTTTTTTTTCAATTCATTATCTTTGCCAATTTAACCAATGAAAATGAACCGATCCCATTTACAGATTTACCCGATTCAGATATTGTTCACGCTTACCCTGATAGGTAATCCAATATCCGCACAGGAACCGCAGGATGTAGAGGTTACGATTGATACTGAAGAAACCTACCGTACCATGACAGGTTTTGGGGCGTCCCTTGCCTATTACGAGGGCTGGCTCACCGCGCATCCTAAAAAGAACGAGATTTACGAGGCCATCTTCAATGAACTGAGCCTGGACATCCTGAGGGTAAGGAATGCTTATGGTTATGACGCCGGGATGGTGGGACGTGTAAAGGAGTTTGCACAGGCGGCAAAAGCTTCCCTCGGGCATCCCATTGCCATTCTATCCACGTCGTGGGGCCCCCCTGCCTATCTGAAGAGCAATAACGATAAAAGCAATGGCGGTACCCTCCGGTATACCGCCGGGGAAGAGGGGGTAATATTCGATTATGCCGGGTTTGCCGACTGGTGGGTCGAATCCCTGGATGAGTACAACCGGAACGGGATTTATCCCGATTACATCGGTATTCAGAATGAACCCGATTTCAGCGCCAGCTGGGAATCCTGCCGGTTGAATCCTTCGGAAACCATCAATGCCACAGATACCATTGCCGGGTTTAACCGGGCACTGGATTCGGTTTACCACAGGATCCTCCAACGGGAACATCAACCAAAAATCCTCGGCCCGGAAAACGTCGGCATCGGTTATAACTCCGTTGAAAATTACGGGAATGCCATGGATCTTTCAAAAATATACGGCATCGCCCACCATCTCTATCACGGCGTGAACGAAAGCAATCCCTTTGCATCCACCGATTTTAAAAAGGTCGGGAACTTTCACCCGGAAATACCCCACTTTCAATCGGAATATTCCCGGGGTGACTGGTTTTACCTGGCAGGAGTCATCTATATGTCACTGCACGAGGAGAATGTGACGGCATACCTGTACTGGGACCTGATCTGGGTCGACGGTGCCGGGCTGGTGAGCCTGGAATTCCCCTGGGACCCGTCGGGTTGGACCGATCCGCAGAAGGGGTATGCCCGGACAAAAGATTTCTTTGCCTTCAAGCAGTATTCCGCTTTCATCCATCCGGGATGGCAGAGAGCAGGCGAGATTGTTTCGGATAACAGTATTAAGGGAGTGGCTTTCCTGAGCCCGGGAAAAGACTCTGGCGCTTTCGTGGCCATCAACCGTTCGGAAACGGAAACCTTCAACCTGCACCTGTCCGTACCGGGGTATTCCATCAACACCTCATCCGTGTTCAGAACGTCGGCAACCGAAGATTGCGACAATATCGGAGGACTGGCAGATTCAATTTTTACACTGCCCCCCCACTCCGTCGCCACTGTTGCAATGCAGCTTTCAAAAATATCCGCCGGTCCATATCCCGAACATTTGGCCGCTCCTGAAGGTGCCTTCGCTTCCGTTTCCAATTTCCCCAATCCCTTTCCTCATGCCACCACGCTCAGGTTTTATCTCAGGGATAGCGGTCCTGTCCGGCTCACCCTGTTCGACAGTTCCGGCAGGGAGGTCAGAAAGCTGTCACTGGGATCACGGGAAACGGGCATCCAGGAGCACAAGCTCCAGTGCGACGGACTGGAGAACGGGTTGTACTTCTACCGGCTGGAACACGCCTCAGGAGATTCTGTAAAGGGGAAGTTTATCATCGAATGATCATCTTTACCCGGTAAACTCATTCCCTACTTTACGTGCACGTTCCGGCTTATCGAGGTTGATCCCTGTCGCGAGGCCGATCTCGACCAGCAGGTTCCATCCCGCACATAGAAAGAGGTAGGGATTCATCTCCCCTGCCGGGGGCACCCGAAGGGTTGTAAACGGCGTCTCCCGGTCGGCAATTGCTATGACATTCAGTCCAACCCCTTTAACCAATACCTCCTGGAATTTTTCAATCTCCTCGCCGATGGGATCCACCACAAAAACGATATCATTTTTGTCCATCACCTCCTCTATACCGTGAACGGCGTAGGTTCCCTCGAGAAAATCAGACTTCTTCCTGGTAATTTCATTCGTTTTGAGGGTCAGCTCCTCTGCAACCCCGTCGTTATATCCCGCGAAATAAATCGTAGGGGCTTTGGCCGCCATCTCAACAACCTTCTTATCCACCGGCATGGTCAGGACCTGTTCAACCAGGTCAGGCAGCTGCGAACACTCTTTTTTCTTATCGATTCCTTTAATGTGCCAGAGAATGGATTCATAGAACAGAGTCTGTTCAACCACGCTTTTTGTGGCCGCAACGGCCTGCTCCCATCCGCAGTTGAGAACAAAGGTCTGCCGGCACTCTTTTTCAAGCAGCGTGTCCCTGTTGGCCGTCAGGGCGTATCGCTTCTCATTGCCCATGGAGGCCAGTTTTTTGGCAAGCAAGACCACCTCCTTGGTCCGTCCGGAGT
Organism: Bacteroidales bacterium; assembly: GCA_016936975.1. Taxonomy (GTDB): domain Bacteria; phylum Bacteroidota; class Bacteroidia; order Bacteroidales; genus JAFGWU01. The sequence goes on from JAFGWU010000013.1 coordinate 9,908, forward strand.
TGGATGCACAGAACACAGCCAGTTTCGACAGGTCATACTGGGCCGACTGGCGCGAACCATCCGTAAAAATGGAGATGTCCAATCCCCATGTCAGTGCTTTGCGTATGGCATTCTTGGCCGGAAAAATACGGCTGGAGCCTTCACCGGTAAGCAGGAGCCTGCCGGCGGATTTTATCTCTTTGGCTACGTTCCTGGTCTGGCCGGGATCGAACTTTTTAACTGCATCGGAGGTTTGCATCATCTCCTGGACCAATGCAAAATTTGCGTATCTGGAATCCTTCAGGTTCATGTTTTCTTTTTTTGGTTAATGAATATAATTGGTTATTTCTTTAAGATTGTTTAAATCCGCTTTTTAAGTTCCTTCACCAGGTCCCTGAAATCTTCTGTTTCCTTTCTGACCTGCACAATAAAGCTGTTTTCGTTAACGGTTCCGATGGCTGCAGTCATCTCATCCATATTCCTGTAGGTTGCCTGGCGGAAAATATTTTCATAATCCTTTTTCCGGGTAACATACACCTGGTCGCAGATATATTCCTGTATCCTCTCTGTCCTATCCAGCGCCGATTTCCAGTCACTTCCGGAAAGACGGTCCTTGCCGTACAATTCGCAAAGGACAGCATGGGCATGCTTCTGCCGGTCGCGTTCATACCTTTTCCAGAGAACATCATACCTTCTATGGATCTCCTTCCAGCTCTTCAGTTTACCTGAACCGATATCCGACCGCAGGGTATCCACATCCCTTCTCAGCATGATCTGCCCCCCAAGGTTCACCCATTCGCTCTGCCTTTTCCCCTGAAGGTTTTTAATCATGTCTGTAAAATCTGACTCCGGGTGCGATTTCATGTAGACAATCAGGTTTTTCATGGCATAGTGGTGCAGCATCTCCCCGTAGGCATGATAACCTTTGTATGCCTTCATGATGACCACCTTTCTCCTGGAATTTTCCATATGTTCCCCCAGTACCTCCAGTCCGTTTACAACCTCTTCCTTCCCTGATAAAAGGTTTCGCCCCATACTTACCAGTTCCTCCTCATCCTTTTCTCCCGCCGGCCGGCCCTTTTGGAGCAGGCTTGCTTTTGCGATCCAGATTTCCAGCAATCTTCGGGCATGAATTATCTCTTCGATGGTGTCGGGGGCAAATGTTTCAAATTCGATGTTCTGAACCTTATTCACCCGTTTATCCCGGGTGGTGAATTTCCATGAGTTCCGGGCCAGGGCATACATATTATACAACCACCAGAACGCCGGCATGACCTCCAGCCGGTCTTTAGACACATTGTTGTTGAGCAGGGAGAATGGCAGCGGAATATCAAGCTCTGCCGGATAGTCTGATTTGGAGAGTAAAACGAACGACGCAAAACGGCTGGAGTGCTTCAGGCTGGTGCACAGGCCCGGCCAGAATCCCCTTCCGGCCTGCACCTCATTGTCGTTGGCCCGGCTGTTATGATTTGAGCCGATTGTAGCACCTGCCGCTATATTGCTCTGTCCCATTACGACGGCCGCCACGAGAAACGAATTGTTATGATGCTGCTCGTGTGCCGGGAAAATCAGATTATTCAAAACTTCACAGCAGGAAATGGTGGAATTGTCACCCAGGAAGGAGTTGATCAGCCTGGCTCCATATTTCAGATTGGAATTGTTACCCAGGATAAATTTGACCGCCTTGCAGCCGTAGAATATCTTGCAGCCGTAACCGATGATCCCGTTGACCAGTTCCACCCCTTCCCCGATCTGGGTGGGCTCGGCTTCAGAGGAATTGATGGTCAGGTTTTTCAGCTTATTGGCCCCCTTTATATAGCAGTCCGAACCGATCTTCACGTCTTTCAGGATGGAGGAATTTTTAATCACACACTGGTTTCCTGTGGTACCATAATAACCCCGGTGATTGTCGATACTGTTCTGGGTTATTTTCCTCAGGTTCTCCCGCAAATCCTTATCATCAACATATTTCGCCCAGAGATAGGCATCGGCGGTAATCATCCCGTCGAAAGGGAGAACCCTGCGACTACCCGTCTCGTTCATGATGTCGAGCCAGGTCCTGACATTTTCCGGTTCCCCTTCCTTTACAATTCCGTTTCCGAATTTGGCATGGTCGGTGGTATGCATCTCTTCAATATTGAACAGGATGCACCGATCGCCTATAATATAATGAGCCAGGTAATGGACATTATGGATCGCCACGTCATTCCCTATATCACAGGAAATAACCAGACTGTTCGTTATACCGGCAGGAATCCTCAAATCGTGATGCTCAAGCACCACGTCCCGCAATCTTCCGATCCTCACCAGCCCGAAGAACCTGGTGTTCTTAATCAGTCTGGGATCAAACTCGTCCGTAACCAGCAGATCATCCCAGTTATCCGATGTATTGTCATTTTTCACCAGCCTCTCAATCTCATCCGACTGGAGGTTCCTCCAGCCCGATTTCGGGGCAACGACCTGCTTGTTCCTTTGAAAATATTCATCTTTGCCCCGGGGTAAATACTCCTGCGGAATGAAATTCCTGCCAATGTTATCACGGGGTACAATTTTTATAGTATCCATTTCCCAATAAATTTATTTTTATATCCGGTCGATTCCGTTTAAGATTGCCGATAATTCCGTCCAGCATTAAGATTCTTCCATCAGGACGGATCCTGAACTTTAAATCTCATGAATCAAGTCAATAATCAAAGTTTATGAAATTTCTTTTTTCTCCGACAAGAAGAAATTTTTTTTATAAACAGGATATAACTTGCAGGCAACTTAAATCCTTATTCTCTTTGAACACTTTTAATACGTTGATTTATGGAATCGGTTTCAAATAGAGCGCCTGTATATCGATCCCGCTTCAGTCCTAATAATAATAATTGAATTCAATGGTGTATATTCTCCAGAGCGGATTGGGGACGCAGTCTGATTCCCCGGAGAGTTCGAGGCACAATTTGATCGCATGACCGTTAAGATTCATGAATGTCGGGGAATCGGAGGGAAACCACGATACTTCCGCCTTATAGTTGTTCCCCTCTCCACCCCAGCTGATTCCGCCGATGTTTTCATCATCCCCGTTGACAATCCACACCCGGTGTGAAGGCAGGGTTCCCACAAGACTGCATCCGCCCACCACATAAGAATTGATAAAAAGCAGGGGATCCTCGGCATCCGCGGGTACATTGATAAATTCCTTCAGCTTCATCCTCCGGCCCTTCTCCAGCACATAAAATCCCTGCCGGGTGTCCCCGTCATATTCCCATAAATCCATCCCGGAGAGGTAAGAATCAAGGAGGACATCCCTTCTGATCTTTATTCGCGCATTATAGGATTGTTGCATCGCTCCGACATCAAATATGTATATTGCCGTATCGTTATGAAAAAGCTCCTGGGACCCGGTGTTACGAACCATCAGTGACCGTTTTCCGAACGGCACCGTTTCAATCTCGTAATACCCATCCTGATCAGTTAAACCGGAAAGCTTGCTTTCACTTCCGTCGGGATTCAGCAGAACCACCTTAAGCCCCTTATATGTGACACTGTCTATGGTCCTCACAAAACCACTTACCCGCCTGCTCCCTGCCGGGCTGCTCATGAATATGTTGTAGTTGGAAACCGGGTTATCCACGTATACCATATATTCGAAGGGATCGAAACCTTCCTTTACTGCAGTGACCAGTTCCTCTCCCTCTTTGAGATGCTGAATGAAATAATATCCATTTTCATCCGACACCGTTGAAAACTTACCAATCGTGATTTCAACCTCCGGAATCGGGATATGTGTTCCGGCAAACCATGTATAACCGTTCATAATCAGGCCCTCACTCACCTGGATAATCCGGCTTTTAACCGTCTGCTCCCTTCCGTCGGAAACAGTCAGGGAAAGGGTCTCATAACTTAACGGCTCCGTATTCACGGATAGCTCCCAGGTTGTTGCGAACTGTTCGGGTTCAGCGATTATCCCATCGGCCGATTCCCAGTAAAATTGCAGTTCATCACCCTCCCTGTCCCAAACCACCGCAGACACCATGATCTCGGAACCCGGCGTATAATTTCCGGAGGGATCCAGGGTGATCATTTCAATAACCGGCGGGGTATTCATCAGATCACCGATACAGGATACCATGCAGAGCTGAAACAACCATAGAATATATATATAGGTGTGTTTCTTCATCCATCATTTCAGATATCTTCCAAAGTTACGAATTTTCATATATTCCGGGATATAATCCTCAGTAAGAGACGGAATTTAACATTTCCTCCCGAAGACGGGGTAAAAAAATATAAGTGTGCTGAAACATATTCCGGACCCGGTTCAGAACAATCAGGTTCTTCCGGCCAGGTAAGGGAGGCTGAATGAAGAACTTTAAATTTATTCTTTACCTTTAAGGACTTATTGATTTCATTCGATAAACATGACCATTAACCTGTTTAATCAATCCGACTGATGAAAAATCCTGTTCTGCTTTATTGCCTGTCTGCAATCCTCTACGCCCCACTGTTTTCCCAGGCCAACCTGATTGAGGAGTGGGATGGAAACGGAGATGTGAATATCACCACTTCCTATCCCGATAATTACGGCTGGGATGTTACGGTGGGTGTGTTCAACTATGCCAATTCAACAAGCGGTGTACGCTGGAACGATGTGACCTCGGGACATATTCTGAACGGTGCAAATTACACCGGCCGCTTATTGATGATCAGGTGGGACGGAGCCGGAGGCACCTCCCTGTCATCGGTTTACAGCTATCCCGTAACCCTCGAAACTCATAAAAAATACCAATTCTCATGGATCTACGAGTGGTGGAACAACGCTTCAGCTCCTCTCCTCACCGTGGGGATCGGGACCGACAGAACGGGGGGAGGTCTGATTGTTTCCGCTGATTTTACCTGTTCGTCAACCCGGCAGTTACTGCAGGAAGGAGACATGTCGTTCTTTGTTTCCGAGGGAGGGTCCTATTATCTGACGATAAAAGCCAATAACCTGGCTGCTCTCTGCGGGATCGGCGAATTATCCGTCACCGAAGTTGAACCGGTCCTGGAGTGTTCCGTTCCGTCTGTCGTCCTGAATTATTACGAAGCCGCGAAAACCGTTACCATTTTTCCAAACGGTTCCGGCAATCCCATTAACATCGTTGCTCCCGAAGGCATCGGTCTCTCAGCCTCTTCCCTGCCCTCTTCCGGTGGCGATCTGACCATCTTCTCAGCAGATTCCTCAGATGTTACAGGAACCATAACCGTCACCCAGGGAGCCGATGAGATTGTTATCCCGGTGACGGCTGCATTTCCTGAAATTTTTCTCAATCCGGTTCCATTTGAAACCCTGAACAGCGATGGAGCCTGGTGCTGGTTCAATGATCCCAGGGCTATATATTATAAAGGAGTGAAGGAACAGACCTACCTGTCGTGGGTCAACAGCCTGGGGGATATCATGATTGCTTCCTACAACCACGAAACGGGTGTTTATACGGAAAAACTGCTCTTCCCAAGGCTTGAAACGGATGATCACGACAATCCTGCCATATTTATCAGGAGGGACGGACGGTTGGTGGTCTATTTCTCCAAACACACCAGTGCCCCGGCCCACCGTTTTATCTCAACCAATCCTGAAGACATCTCCTCCTGGGGTGATGATTACCGTTTCGGGGTAAATGTCACCTACCCCTATCCGTTTCAGGTGGGGGATGATATTTATGTGTTTTATCGCGGCCTCGACTGGCACCCCACACTGATTATATCCAACGATGATGGGGAAACCATGGGAACCCCGCAACAATTTATTGCCGGTGGTGGTTCCCGTCCTTATGCCCGTTACTGCCAGGATAACACCGGGGCCATTCATGTAGCCTTCACCACCGGTCACCCCCGTGATGAACCTCAGAACCGTATCTACTACGCCAGATTTAAAGACGGAAAATTTTATACAGCCGACGGAACCTTCATCAAGGATTTTACCGGTACCGAAACGGCTTTGAATATCGACCTGCACGAGGCAGAGACCGTTTACGCGGCCACCCATGGGAAAGGCTGGATTTGGGACATCACGGTGGATGAAAACAACCATCCCGTTATGGTATATGCGTCATTTCCCTCGGATACAGACCACCGGTATCATTATTCACGATGGACCGGCTCGGAGTGGTTCAGCACCGAACTGACCAATGCCGGGAAATGGTTCCCCCAGACCGTATCCGGGGGATCTGAAAGTGAACCCAACTATTCGGGGGGTATTATTCTCGATTATGATGATCCTTCTGTGGTGTATCTCTCCAAACAGGTGAAGGGCGTATTCGAAATTTTCAGGTTCACCACTCCCGACCTGGGGATTACCTGGGATTCGGCCGCCCTTACCTGGGACACCCCTGCTGATATAGTCAATGCAAGGCCCATCGTACCCCGCCATCACAAAAAGGGGGTCTTTGACCTCGTCTGGATGCGCGGACAATATATTCATTACAACAATTATCATACCTCCCTGGTCTTCTGGTGCGACACTGTTTTAAATGCGGTGAACGAGATTCTCTTCGATGAGGAATCCATTGAAATCACTAAAGGAACGAGCAGGCAGCTATCGGTCACCTTTGTTCCCTTTATTACCGCAAATAAGGAACTGGCATGGTCCTCCTCGGACGGTAATATTGTAAGCTTTGACAACGGCCTGATCACCGGGAATGAGGTCGGCACCGCTGCCATCACGGCTACCTCATCAAACGGGGAGAGCGCTTTCTGTGAGGTCCGGGTTGTCTCTCCCGTTTATATGACCGATGTCCTGTTTGATTTCGGTACTGCCATCTCACCGGTCGATTCAGGTGCCAGGCAGGTCACCGAATCCACCCTGTTTGAAAACTCATTTGGCTGGACCTCCCCTGTTCTAACCCGCGACCGGGGCACCGGTACCGATGAACTGAGAGATTTTAACATGTCTGCTACCGAAGCGGTTTTCAAGGTATTCGTGAGACCCGGAAAATACCACATCACTGCAAAACAGGGAGATTTCAGCTACGCCCACGACTTAATGCGGATCTATGTGAAAGACACTTTAAGGTCGACCGCCTCCAACAGCGCAGGGAGTTATACCACGAACGAGTTTGAAGTATCGACCGATCATGAGATTATAAAATTCACCTTTGATGATGGCGGCGGGAGCAATGAGCACTGGGTCATCAACCTCCTGAAGCTGGAAGCGCTCTCGCTTCCGCCGCCCGCACTGAGCCTGGCCGAAGAGTCCGTTCCCGCGATGACAGCCGGGCCCGGGGAATCTAATTCCCGCATCCTGCACCTTTCCGGCACCGATTTGACGGCCGATGTTTTTCTGAACATATCCGGTGCAGATCCCGAACAATTTTCCGTGACCCCCGCAACCATCTCCCGCCCCGGAACCGGAATGCTTGCGGAAACCGAAATCACCATCACCTATCTCCCATCTGAAGAAGGAGACCATTCTGCTATCCTGGTCATCAGTTCTGAAGGAGCCGCTGATTTAACCCGTGCATTGACAGGGTCCACCCCCACGGGGATCTCTCAACCGGCCTTGAACCCACACGTGTTATCACAACCGGGGGGACTGGTTTTATGCGGAGATCTGAACTTTAAGATTTACAGTATCCTTGGTTTTCCGGTTACCGAGATCAGCTGCCAGGCGGATCACTATTCGGTTAATCTGGAGCCGGGCATCTACCTGGTTCAATTTTCAGATTGTATTGAAAAAGCGATCGTTTACTAATATTTCCCGGTGTCGAAACGGAGTTAATCATATCCCGGCAGAATTTTTTTTTCAGAGCCACTGTAATCGTACTTTTTCATTTAATGAAATAATACTCAGGGAATGAGGGGAAAAACCATCCCGGTCGGAATCTATATTCATGATATATTTTTTAAATATCCGTTTCAAAAATCCGGAATAAATTTGCCATGTTATTAATATTTTCTAATTTTAGTTACCTAAAACGTCCATATATTAGCTCATTTCTAATGAATCTTAGTTGATTTTGATCTGCAAATCCTATATATGAGACCTTTTTTAACTAACTAAATCTATCAGCTTATGAAAAAATTAACTTCACTTAAATTTCTCTGGGTTCTCTTGTTAATAGGCATATTCAGCCTGTCTGCCATTTACGCTCAGCCGGTTTTGAAGCACTCGTACACGTTCGAGGGTACGACTGCCGAGGACGTGGTAGGAGATGTGGATGGTGTGCTTCAAGGCACCATGATCACCATTGCAGATGGCGCCTGTACGGTATCAGGTACAGGAGGCTCTACAGATGGTTACATCCAGTTGGATGGAGCAGCGCTGGCACTGAATACCTATTCTGCAATTACGCTGGAAGCCTTTATCAAAGCAGGAAATGCCGAAAATGTGAACAGGTACACTATGCTTGCATATTTCGGCACCAATACTGCCGGAAGCAAATGTTTCTGGATGCAGCCATCAAGGGGGAATTCGGATGTATCCCAGGTTGAGGCCAATAATGGTTCTAATTACGTTGCACTCAACTCTATTGAACTGGACGATAATAAGAAACACCATCTGGTGGCCATTCTCACCACCGAAACCATTTCCTATTATCTGAACGGTTCACTGATAGCTCAGAAAGCACTCGGTGCCGATAATTTTATCAGCAACCTCGGTACCGATTTTGCATGCCTGTTCAAAGGTGTATGGAACGATCCAAACTATAATGGGTCTATTTATGAATTCAATATCTATGATGGGGTACTGGATGCCGCAACCATTACTGCTCATGCCGAAACATTCATGGGAACCAGGAATGCAAATCTGGCAAGCCTTACTCCCGGTGTCGGGGAACTGACCCCTGCATTCAATCCTTATATAACGGAATATGCTGTTGGAATACCGGCAGGTACTACCACCGTTACAGTTGCAGCTGAGCCCATAGTTGCGGGAGCAGCCGTTACAGGGACAGGGGATGTAACCATAACCGGGGGCGTTGGTACAGCTTCCATTCAGGTAGTATCGGTTGATCTATCCGACACGATGACTTATGCCGTTTTGTTTATGGAGGTAGATCCCGACTGTTACCAGCCGTTCTATTCAGATCGCGACAATCTCGTGCCTGATCCCGAATGTACCGACCTCAGCAAGTGGGGCGGTTGGGGTAATCGCAGTATATATGTTGGTCCGGAAGCTTATTGCGGTGTCAGCTGTGCTAAACTGGATGCTCCGGACGCTGGATGCAGGGCAGCACTTGACATCAGTGGCTTCACATGGAGACCCAATGCAACCTACCATCTGAATGTGATGGTAAAAACCATTGGCGGCAGCATCGGGTTCCTTGCCAGTGCCACGGATCCCAACTTTGGATTTGCAGTGGATACCGAGGGTGAATGGCAAGAGGTCGATGTCACATTCACCACCGGTCCCAATGCAGGGACCAACTTCTACAGTTTCAATACCTGTGATTTCGGATCGAACTGTACGGAGGCTTATATCGACAATTACCAGCTGTACGATATTACTCCCATGAAGGTCGGCTACATCACCTTTAACAAGACAACCATGGTTGCAACAGCCGCACCACTGGACAATGATCCGATCATCCAGTTGATGCGTGCCGATCCGAATTTTGATCTGGATGTCAAGGTTGTTGCTTCTGACAGCGTCTTTGACCTGAACGGTTATGAAATGATCGTCGTACAGGAGGGCTTCGGCTCGGGCGATGCTATTTTGAAACCCACGGGCTCCCTGGCTCTTGAAAAAATCAAGGTTCCGTTTATCTACAACAAGGCTTATGCTTTACGTAACGGCAAGGCAATTACTTCTGCAACTGCAGGAGCAGGTGAGATGGAGGGTGAGCTGTTGATGGTCGTTCCGGAAGCCAGTAAATCACACTCCTTGTTCAACGGTATCACCTTTGATGGTGATTCGGTACAACTGTTCAAGACCGGTGCTGATGATAACGGAGGCGATTCAAGGACCAAGGCATACTCTTACGCAACATCGCTGGAGATGACCGATGCCACTACACTGCTGGCCAAACCCAAGGGAGCACCTGCTGAAGTATCTGTATGTATCAATGACATTCCCGCAGGAACTGTTCTGGGTACCGAGGATACCCTGCAGGCCCGGATGATCGCCATCAGTGAGAACTTCGGCGCCATCTGCAAGGACATGGGTAACAATCTGACCGAAGATGGATTAACCCTGTGGAGGAATGCCTTCTACCTGGCTGCAGGATTGGATGTTCCAACAGAACCGGTCAGCACAGCCATTGAGATTGAACTCAGTGCCTCGGCCGGAATGGTGGCAACCAATGCCAACGCCGGATCATTCGAGATCACCCTTCCGTCCGGTTCGACTTCGGTTGATCTGACGGTTGATCTGATCAGCGGAAGAGATCCGCAGGTGCCGGCTATCAGCGGACTGAGCGACGGACAGGATGCCGTGTATGACCTGTTGGTTCATTCCGTTGTAGGAACAGATTCCATGGTATACAAGGTATACGTCCACGTACAGGCAGAGAATGAGATTGCTTACCTGAGTGCCGATAGTTATGGCGTACTGGCCGATGCCAGGATGTATGACCAGAACCCGGTTCATATGCTGAAAGATGCCGGTCTCTCCGTGACATTCCTGCACAAGAGTTCACTGAACGCCGTACCATTTGATTATTCACCCTATGCCGTCATGTTAATGGCACCGGGGAACTCGTCAAGCAACATTGTACAATTTGCCAGGGACGGATACCCGATACCCGCGGTCTGCATGCAGCCCGATGCCGCACGCAATGACAAGTGGGGATGGGTGGACCGTACCAAAACGGATCAGATGGTTACCAGTAAGGTATACGACGCCGTAACGGCACAGATCGTAGTGACCAATAACGACCATTACATCACCAAGAACTACAATGTAGGTGATGTGATCAAGTGGACACTGGGTACAGCGGATTCAGCCGACTGGGCCGGCAGGGAGGTGAAAGCCTACGATCTGACCGACAGCATCCCGGATGCCATACCGCTTGCCCGCATTCCTGCAGATATTGCCAATACGGATTTACAGACTGTATGGGCCGTACCAGCAGGGTTGTCCGTAAGGTCCGCACAGGCAGACGGAAGTTATGCAAGAGTGGATCTTGCCAACAATGTCGTCCTGCTGAACCTGTTCTCAGACGGCTTGCTTTATGCCGGTGAAGAACTGGTTCCGTTATTGACCAAGGCCATTGAATGGGCCACGGGAATGGAGGCAGCGGCATTAACGCATTCCTACACCTTTGAAGACGGAACGGCCGACGATATGGTTGGTGATGCGGATGGCGTACTCATGGAAGGTGCCACGATAGTTAAAGGATCGCTGGTGCTGGCCGACGGACAGTATGCTTCTCTCCCGGCTGCGGACATTAACATCGCTTCCTATCCTGAAGTCTCCGTTGAGGCATGGTACACCCCGGAAGGCGGCACCAATACCAGCTGGCATACAGTCTTCTCTTTCGGAAGAACGCTTGCCTCCAATTTAGGTGCTGATTATTTCCATTACCAGCCCGCACGGGAAGATAATGTCTCTGCAACAGCCATATCGACCGGCAATGAAACAGAACCCTGGACTGCAGAAAACACCGTTACCTCAGCGGAAGTTGATGATGCGGCCATGCACCACGTGGTCTGTATCCTCACCGACACGGCTATTCATATGTACCAGGATGGTGCATACATCGGGTATACACTGTATACCGGTGTGAATGCCATTGCCAACGTCGGCACCGAAGTGGCCTATTTTGGTAAGGGCGTTTATGCTAGCGACCCGACATGGAAAGGTTCCATCCAGGAGGTGAACATCTATAATGTAGCGCTATCGGCAGAAGAGGTCGAAAGCCAGTTTGCTAAGGGCCCAGTCTCAGACAGGGCCAAGGTAGCCTATATTAATAACGATGACCGGACATTGGCTGCCGACGCTTCTCTGTACACTGAGGATGCCATCATCAAGATGATCCAGCAAGATCCTAACTTCGATCTGGATGTGATGATCGTTGCAGTAGATTCAGCAGTGGATCTGACAGGTTACGATGTTGTTGTAGTACAGGAAAGCTTCAATTCAGGTTCCCAGATCTTTACACCTGATGGTGCACTGGCACTTGAGAAGATTACCGTACCGTTCATTTACAACAAGGCTTATGCTTTGCGCAATGGCAAGGCAGTCACCTCTGCAGCTGCCGCAGCCGGACAGACGCCTGCAAACCAGTTGTACATGACCATAGAGCCGGGCATGGAGAGCCATGACCTGTTCTCAGGACTCACCCTGACGAACGACTCGATCAAGATGTTCAATGAGCCAGCCAGTGACGACGGCAGCAGCGGAGCAAAAACGATGAACTTCGCTTATGACCTCGAGATTTCTGATGCCACAACACTCCTCGGTAGGTTGAAAGGAGCTGATCCCGTAACGGTATGCGTGAATGACATACCTGCCGGTACGGTTCTGGGTACTGAAGACACCCTGAAGGCAAGGATGATCGCCCTCAGTGAAAACTTTGGTGCAATAGCAAGGCATATGGGAAGAAATATAACGGATGAAAACCTGACAATCTGGAGAAATGCCCTTTACCTGGCAGCCGGATTGCCGGTTCCGGAAACCATGTACCATGCTGCTGCAATGCCTGTTTCCCACTGGAAATTTGATGAAGGTACCGGGTCCACCGTTACCGATGATGTAACCGGTGCACCCGGTGAAATCGTAGGCGCAGGCGCCGAATGGATCACCGGAGTGGTTGGAGGTGCTGTTGACTTCACCAACGCTGCGGATTCAGCGATTATTATCGTTGAAGAAACTGAAGCATTGAAGGTTATTAATGTTAATAACGCTTCCTTTACCGTTTCTATCCTTGCCAAATTTGATCCCGCAGGAGACGAACAGATCCTGGTGATGAAAGGTGATAACGGCAGTGACGGACCAAATGGCAATGGCAACAGGTACACACTCCAGGCCAAGAGTGGTGAATTGCGCTTCGCTCTCGACGATGATATCGTCAAAACACAGTTGGGCGCTACACCGGACTGGTATCCTGCCAATCAGTGGTGCCATATCGTCGGGACCAGGAACATGGAGGATGATTCGCTCTACCTCTATCTGAACGGTGAGAAAATCGCCAGCATGCTCGACGGAACCGGACCGATGGATCTCGACAGCATGAGGCTGATCATGGGTAACTACCACAATAAGACCAATAAGGTCCGTGGTGCCCTCGATGATCTGTTGATCTTCGATAAGGCCCTCACCGACGCTGAAGTCACGGCCCTCTTTGATTCCTATGGATTAACCTTCGTTGGTCCATCGGATGATGCTACCCTGTCTGACCTGCAGGTTGACGGTGTAACGGTTACGGGATTTGCTTCCGACGACTATGACTATGATGTCGAACTGCCG
>JAFGWU010000076.1 GCA_016936975.1 Bacteroidales bacterium
AAAAAAGAGAGCTGGCAGCAGGGGCTGATCTACGACCCCGACAATGGAAAAACCTATGACTGCTTTGCATGGTTTGAAAATGACAACATTAATTTACTATATATCAAGGGTTATGTAATGGGAATAAAGGCCCTGGGGCGCTCAACCACCTGGACCAGGGAATCGGCCATACGTCAGTAAATCCCGGTAATATCCCGCGGACATAAACGCCTTAAAAGGTTCCGGCAAATCCATCGCCGGAACTTTTTTTTGCCAGTAACATCTCCCTGCTGAAAAAATTTGTTTACGGATTTCAAAATAAATGCTCACCTTTTTCATTTAACCATCCTGATTCCAAAACCGTCCGAAATCGCACACCCGGGGAACGAATCCGGTCACTTCCGGAATGGAGCCTTCAGGGATACAATTTCCTAATATTTTGTTCTGTTGAATATTATGCAATCTGGCACAGATTGTGTTTTTCTAATTGTGAAAACAAATCATACGTCCTTTTACAGTTCACAAACGGGTGATGCAGTAAATTTTCTTTTAGGTTTAAGTGGTTAGTGATACAGGGGCCTCAAAAAGGCCCCTGTTTCATTATACAGAATCATGCGGAAGGAAACCCCGATGCCACTGTCAGGTTTGCGTGTTCACTGCTGATGCAGAAGGTAATCTATGGCAACATATTCGCTGAGGGCAATTCCCTTGGAGGCATCTGTCAGCTTATAATAATTTTTCATAAGCGGGTCATTAACAATGTTACTGGTACCATGTTCATAAGGCCATACCTTACCGGTAAACTCCAGGTGGTCCTCTATCTGGGCCATGATTACGGGATCCCTGACCAATACTTTGAGCATCTCCCTGAAATCCCTGGATTCTGTCTCAAATTCACGCCCTAATCCGCTGTCAACAATGGCTTCCCGCCCGGCTCCCCGGTTATCAATATCCCTGATCTTGTTTATCGGCATACCCGGCTGTTCCACAAAGGTGATCATTCCCTCTTTCATCATGGTAATCATTTTCTGAAGCGACCCCGCTTTCTCATGTATCCTGCTGATATTTTCCTGAACATCGGCTTCTGCGTTCCCTGAAGATAATTCAATCAGGCCGGCCGTCTGATCGCTCACTATTTCCAGACTTGTTTCATTGATCAAGGACTCTTCCATATATATGTCGAGAAGATATTTGGACATGTTAATATGTGAGTAAACCATAATGAGTGCTATGCCCACCATCAACATTACGATATAAGGCAGGGTACGTTTTTTCCCTCCCCCTTTCTGAAACACGTTGACCACGTAGAGCGGGATAAAACCGACAATTAAAAAAGCAATACTCACTTCAATCAAAATTCCGGCACCCGGCCAGTGCATGATTTTGAACAGTGCACCTGCAAGCAACAAAAACAGAGTAAGGTATCCCACAATACCAAAGATGGGATTTTTCTTTTCCGTTTGCTCCCTGTAGTTAATGATGAAATAGAGTGGCAGGAATACCAGGACCACCATGGCGATCCCCACCGTAAGAAGTATCCCTGCCCCGGGCCAGTGCATTCTCTTAAAAAACGCCCCAATTATGGTTACAAGGGCAGATGACAATCCGAATAAATACGTGAAGTTTTTCATGCGTTGGAATTTTTTATCGAGTAACAGAAGTGTCTGATGCTGAATCTTCGGAATGCTTCCGGGTTCAATCACAGACATAACTTTATCATAGGATGATTCAAATGCACTTCCCGATTCCATTTCAGATTCAATCATGCAGCACACATGGTCGAGCAGATCATCCGTCAGAGGATCGTAGGTCAATCCCTGGAGAATCAGATCCTTCCTAATCCGTTCCAGGTTCCTGTCGATAACAGAGTCTTCCATTTCAGGCAGGGGTTGGCTTCAACACGTATGTCAGCGTGTTGACAAAGTCGAAGAATTCATCTACCTTTTGTTGTGTCCATGACCTGCCTTTTTCTGTCAGAGAGTAATACTTCCTGACACGCTTTCCAACATATTCCACCTCGGTCTGAATATGTCCGTCGGCTTCCAGTTTATGCAAAACCGGATAGAGTGCACCGAATGTCAGCCTGATCTTACCATCAGAGAGCTCTTCCACTCTCCTGGTGATCTCATAACCGTACATTCGCCTGTTGTCGGCCAGCAACTTCAGAACGATCGTTCTTAAGGTACCTTTCAATAAATCGTTCGCTATCATACAGACAAATATATAACATTATTATATATATAAGCAAATAATATATAAGTTTTTTATATATTTAATTATGGATATGGTTTCCTGTCCGGTTATCGCACCAGGCAGTAAAATACTGGTGACAGTATGCCGGCAATTCACCTCTCCCGGCATTCTAATCCTTTTTTTTATACATTTGAACATGCAAGGCCGCTGGAAACAGGTCATAAGAAGCGATTTCTTCAGGAATGTGGCAACCCTTATTTCAGGAACCACCCTTGCTCAGGCTTTCTCCATACTCATTTACCTTATTCTGAGCAGGATCTATACTGAGGAAGATTTTGGGATATTCGGGATCTATATGAATGTGCTCAGCATCACCATTATCTTCTCAACAGCCAAATACGAACTCTCCATCCTGCTTCCGAAAAGTGAACGCGATGCTGTGAATCTGGTTGGATTATCCGGTGTTATCAGTGTATCTGTCAGCCTGCTCCTGCTGGTCATCATGATCTTTTTCAGGGATCTGTTTGCCCGTTGGCTGGGAAACGGGGAGGTATCCCGTTGGTTACTCTTCATCCCGTTATCCACACTCCTTGTCGGGTCATTCAACTCCCTGCGCAACTATTCTAACAGGCAAAAACGTTACAGGCTCATTGCAGGTGCCAATATCAGCCAGAGCCTGGGGAATTCGTTGACAAAGCTTGGGCTTGGACTTCTGATAGCTGGTTCTGCGGGCCTGATATTCGGGGTCATATTTGGTCAGATTATCGGCTTTATCTATTTCTTTTTTTTCCACTTCCGTTCAAACCGTGAGAAGATCAATTGGATCAGCATCGGTGAAATGAAACAACTCGGGAAGCAATACAATCTTTTTCCCAGGTATAACATGCTGCAGGGGTTAATCAACAACATTTCCGGAGCCCTGCCGGTTTTTATCATCAGTTCATTTTTTTCCACAGCTGCAGCAGGTCTCTTTACCTTCGGTTACATGATTGTCCACAGGCCTGTTAATCTTATCGCCAATGCCTTTTACCAGGTCATGTTTCAGCGTTTTGTTGAAAAGCAACACCGGAACAGCTCCATTTTGCCCGAGGTGATGCTGTTTATTAAACGAAATATACAGATCCTGCTCATTCCCTTTATCCTGATCGGTGTATTTGCACCCGAACTTTTTGGATTCCTGTTCGGGGATAAGTGGATTGAGGCAGGCCGTTATACGCGGATCATCCTTCCATGGATTTTCATGGTCAGCCTGGTTATGCCGCTCTCATTCATTCCCGATCTTTACAAAAAACAGCGGACGGCGATGATCATTGATTCCATAAGGCTGGCAGGCAGACTGGCCGGTCTTATGGCAGGTGTTATCCTTAAAAATATTTACATTGGATTGGGACTCTTCAGCCTGGTGAGCACCATTATGATCCTTTACAGCCTGCTCTGGTATATCCGGTTGGTAAAGAAGAACCTGCCGGTAAAGGAATCCGGTCCGATTTTAAAAGTGCCAGATGAATAAATCCTCAAGAATATTAATTATACCCTCATGGTATCCGCCCGATGGAGGATACTTTTTTAAGGAACACAGTGAATCCTTATATCTTAAGGGTTGGTCGGTGGATGTACTGGTCACCCGGATGGTTGGAATACGGAAACTCCTGAAAGCCGGATTATCGGCCCTTCATCGTTTCAGGTGGCAGGATGAAAATGGATTGCGGGTATTCCGTTCGGTCTTTCTTAAGATCCCGGGGAACCAGAGGATAAATGTCCGCAGGAGAACCGCGCATATTTTCAGGAAATTCAAAATATATGAAAAAACAAACGGACGGCCAGACCTCATTCTCGCCCACAGCGTAACCTGGGCCGGCTATGCTGCCTCGCTGATTCATGAAGCGTATGATATTCCGTATGTCATTGTTGAGCACCGCAGCTTTTTTGTATGGAAAACAGAAAACGCCAGGAAGATGGTCAAACCATTTTATATCCCATACTTTGAGAAAGCTTACAGACATTGTGAAAGACTGATACTGGTTTCAGAAAGCCTGTTAAACGGACTACAGGTTCTTTTTCCATGGATAAAGGAAAAAACGGAGGTCATTCCCAATATGATCCGCGAGGACATGTTTCTGCTTCCTGCATCCCGGCCTGAGCCGGATCCTTTCGTATTCTTCTGGGCAGGAAGACTGGAACATGTAAAAGGATTGGATGTTCTGCTGGAATCTGTACTGAATCTTATAAACAGGAATATCAACGGATTTTCAGTCCGGCTGGCCGGAAGAGGATCCCTTAAACGGAAATTAATGAACCGGATACGGGACATGAACCTGAACGACCGGGTACATTTGCTGGGAAGGCTTTCCAGGGAAGAGATTCAATCCGAGATGGCAGCGGCACATTGCTTCGTACTTCCTTCCCGGTATGAAGCTTTCGGTATCGTACTCATTGAAGCCATGGCTACTGGTCTTCCGGTTATCGCAGCCCGTTCGGGAGGACCGGAACACATCATCACCGGGGAATGCGGGCTGCTGGTCGATGCTGAAAATCCCTGTCAGCTTGCTGATGCCATGGAACAGATGATGAACCGGTATTCCAATTACTCCCGGGAACAAATCCGCTCGCGCACACTGGAACGATACGGGCAAACAGCTATAATGAACCGGTACGATGAACTGCTTCACCGACTGCTCAGGAAATAATATGATTCTAAAAACATTCCGGTTGAAAAAAAATTGTAAATTTGCACACCCGATCCCAATGTCAGGGAACATCCTGTGTTAAGCGTCTTTATCTTTTAAGACCTAAACCAGGAGGATGGTACTCATGGTGGATGTAGTTCAGTTGGTTAGAACGCTGGATTGTGGTTCCAGAGGTCGTGGGTTCGAATCCCATCTTCCACCCAATCCCAAAGCCGTCTGGCGAAAGCCTGACGGTTTTTTTTTAGACTGTATTGGCAGCTTGCTGACATAAACAGGATAAAAAAAAGCGGTAATGGATGCGAAGCATCCTGACGGTTTTGGGATTGAAGCTACCCCCTCAAGGGAACACAAGTCCGCTGAGGCGGACGCGTAATCCCATCTTTTCAGGAACATTGGGAAGCTCCTCTGCAATCCTGATTCATGTAATTGTTTCAACAGCACAACGCATTTATTGAAATAAATATATATTTGAACCATGAACATTTTGGGAATGATATGACAGACCTGGAGCATTATTTCGGTAAATTCAGAAAAAACATTGTCGGACAGGAAGCGATGTTCCTTTCTCCATATGGTCAAAAGAAGATTGTTTACGCAGATTGGATTGCGAGCGGTCGTTTATACCGTCCGATTGAAGAAAAGCTGCTGCATGAATTCGGACCTTTCGTGGCAAACACCCACAGCGAAACAACTTTTACCGGAACTTTAATGACGAATGCCTACAGGTATTCCCATGAATTCATCAAAAAGCATGTGAATGCGGGGGATAATGATGTGATTATCACGGCCGGTTACGGCATGACCGCAGTCATCAATAAATTAATGCGGATACTGAGTTTAAAAGGGTGTGGAGGAAGGGACCGGGATTGCCCTAAGACTATTGAAAAACCGGTGGTTTTCATTACACATATGGAACACCACTCAAATCACACCTCCTGGCTGGAAACCATTGCCGATGTGATCCAGCTTGAACCCGACAAAGATCTCCTTGTAGACCTTGATGAACTGAAAGGAAAGCTTGAATTATACCGGGACCGGCAATTTAAAATCGGTTCATTTACCGCCTGTTCAAATGTCACCGGCATCAGAACTCCATACCGTTCAATGGCAAAGCTGATGCACCGGTATGGAGGTCTTATTTTTATTGATTTTGCTGCCGGAGCACCTTATATGGATATTGACATGAATCCGGATGATCCAATGGAGAAGCTGGATGCCATTTTCTTTTCACCTCACAAGTTTCTGGGTGGACCGGGCTCTTCAGGAGTGCTGATATTTGACAAAGCCATGTACAAACTGGATGTGCCTGATAATCCGGGAGGGGGTACTGTAGACTGGACCAATCCGTGGGGAAAATATAAATATGTGGATGATATTGAGGCCAGGGAAGATGGGGGAACTCCCGGGTTTCTTCAATCCATCAAGGCCGCTCTTGCTATCGAACTTAAAGAACAGATGGGAGTGGCAAACATGCTCCGCCGGGAAGAGGAACTGCTTTCCATTGCCCTGCCCGGACTCAGATCTATTGAGGGTATTAAAATCCTTGCAGACAATGTGGATGACCGCCTTGGGGTTATTTCTTTTTATCACCCGGACATCCACTTCAACCTGTTTGTGAAGTTGCTGAATGATCTCTACGGCATCCAGACCCGCGGGGGCTGTGCCTGTGCCGGAACTTATGGACATTATCTGCTCGAGGTCTCCTATGACAAATCATTGAAGATCACTGAAAAAATCAATCACGGTGATCTATCAGAAAAACCGGGCTGGGTACGATGGTCCCTGCATCCGACCGTTACCGATGATGAAGTAACCTTTATCCTTTATGCTGTGGAGGAAATTGTCAGAAATTTCCGGACCATGCAGAAAGATTATATTTATATACCCAGGAAAAATGAGTATGTTCACGTATCCAATAAAAGCGCCATTCCGGAAAAAGAAATAATTAATGATTTGTTCAGTCTTGATTAATTTATACGCATGAAAATAATACCGGTATCGGACAGAAAAACTGAGAAATTATTTATCGACCTGCCCCGAAGGTTATATCGAAACGATCCGAATTTTGTAATGCCCTTCAACAATGATATACGTAAAGCATTTAACCGTGATAAAAACTCCTATTTTAGTCATGGTGATGCCCGGAGATGGATTGTACTCGATGAAAAAGGTAAAACGGTTGGAAGAATAGCGGCCTTTTATGATAACAACAAGGATCAGGCCGATTACGTAAAAAGCGGAGGTTGTGGATTCTTTGAATGTATAGATGACCGGCAGGCTGCCTTCCTCCTGTTTGATACGGCTCGCGACTGGCTCAGTAAAAATAGTTATGAGGCGATGACCGGACCGATCAATTTTGGCGAAAGCGACAATAATTGGGGATGCCTGGTGCACGGCTTTGTTCCACAGGGCTTCGGAATGACCTATAATCTGCCCTATTACCGCCAGTTGTTTGAAACCTATGGGTTCAAATTATATTACCGTCAGTTCAGTTTTCACCTGGACCTGGAGAAACCTTTTCCCGAAAGGTTCTGGAAAATCGCCGAATGGATCAATAAAAGACCCGGTTACTCCTTCAGACACTTTGATTATCGGGAAACAGAAAAATTTGTGCAGGATATGGTTTCCGTTCACGATCAGGCATGGAAGGAACTCAAAGCTGATTTTACCCCCATGAATCCCGATACCGTATACGATGTCATGAACAGGGCAAAACCCATTATTGATCCCGAGCTGATCTGGTTTGCCTATTATAATGATGAACCCATCGCTTTTTTTGTGTTCTTCCCTGATGCGAACCAGATATTCCGCCATCTAAACGGAAAGCTTCATTTAATCAATAAGATCCGGTTTGTAATCATGAAAAAAAATAAAACCATCACGAGGCTCAGGGGAATTGTTGCAGGGGTGGTTCCGAAATTTCAAAACTCGGGTGTGGAATCAGGCATTTTCTGGCAGTTAAGAGAAGTGATGGAGCACCGCAAACATATCAGGGAGTTTGAATTATCCTGGGTCGGGGATTTCAATCCGAAAATGATTTCACTCTATATGGCAACCGGGGCCTATCATGCCAAAACCCATCATACCTATCGGTATCTCTTTAATCCCGATCAGAAATTTATACGGTTTATGCCGGAAGCAGTCGATGAAAGCAAAATACCGGGGTATTAAAAATTAAGTCTATCAGACATTTATATGCATTCGAAGATTGGACTGTTATCCTGAACCTGTTTCAGGATCTTCTCCGAAGCCGGACGAATCAGGATAAAAGATTACACACAAAAATATTTTGGAGTTCAGTTAAACATTTTTATCTTTGCAGTCCGTTTCAATAGAGAACGTTAAGGAAGAAATTGATAATAAAATGAAGAAAGATATTCATCCAAAGAATTACAGACTGGTTGCCTTCCGGGATATGTCAAACGGGGTCACATTTGTCACCCGTTCAGCCGCTCCCTCAAAAGAAACTGTTAAACTTGAGGACGGGAAGGAGTATCCTCTGATCAAGCTTGAAATTTCGAACACCTCCCATCCATTTTACACGGGTAAGATGAAGCTGGTAGATACGGCAGGGCGTGTGGATAAATTTATGAATCGTTATAAAAGTCATCTTGACAAAAAGAAAAAATAGAGTACTTTTCTTTTTCATTTAATAAAAAAATAAAGGCTGCCGACAGCAGCCTTTTTTCGTTGGAAGCTTTTACTGCAAAAGCAGCACGTCAAAATCTTCATTCAGCTTCCTGCCACTCTCCCAATCATAAAGTGTAAGCCTTCTGAGATTATAGTAATAATCCCAGTAATTTCTTAAAGACTGGACGAATCCCCTTCTGGCAACATCTTTTTCTTCAAGAGCGACATTCAGATCGAGGACATCTATTTTACCAATGAGGAAACGTTGTTTGGTAACCTCATACCTCAGGTCAGCTATAGTATCGGCTTTGGCGGCAATTTCAACCTGGTCATCCTGGAGGTTAAACTGCATCACCTGGAGAAAAACATTTTCATCAAAATCGATAATTGATTGCGCGACGTCTGTTTTTATCACTTCTTCTGCAGACTGGGCCATTCGATACCGACCTTTCCCCAGTCCCCAGTCAACAATTGGCACACGGAGCCCCACGGATACCATCTGGGAATTTTCAGGGTTTTGATAGGCTGATCTGAACTGCTCTGCAAACTGACTCAAACCCAGCTCTGCGTAGAGGTCGGCATTCAGTCCTTTTTGAGCCTTGGCCTGGGCAACACTCTGCTCGGCTTCCAGCAACCGTCTTTGAAACTCAATGACATCAGGATTATTGGCTTTTGCCCTGGCAAGGGCCTCATCGTAACTAAGTTCAATATCGGGGATTAACCTTGGAAGAATCAGCTGGATATTCACTTTTTCATTGAATCCAAGGAATGAACGCAATCTAGACTGCCTCAGCTGCAGATCAATGGTTGCCTCATTAAGAGCCGTTCCGGCGTTCAGGTAACTGAGTTCCATCTGCAGAAGTTCATTCTCTGCAATGGTCCCCAGCTGGTAACGGCCCCTGGCAATCTGAAAAAGGGTATCGGTATTTGCGTAATTCTTAAGGGCAATCTCTAGATTTATCTGAGCCAGTGCCAGATCGAAGAAATAATTCACGGCCCTCTGGTTAACCTGCTCTATGGTATTGATGTAGGCAAGTTTGGCTTCCTCGAATTTCAGGGGTTCAATTTTCTTTTCCCATTTGAACGGGTTGTATCCATTGATGGGCTGTTCAAAACCGATGGTTACCGGATAGGCAAGGTAGGAAACCGGAGGCGTTACACCTGGATCCGCATTAAAATTATCAATCCTCTGCATGGAGGTCGATATGAATACATTTCCCCCGGTCAGACCCACATTCTGTGTCATCCTCATGTTAACTGAGGTTCTCATATTTGATTTTGTTTCAAACCTCTCCGAGCCATCAGGCTGTTCCACAAGCTGGCGTGAATTGTTTAAGGAAGGCAGCGTCGCATTCATAACCAGTCCTGGACGGAAGCTGGCCACATGGGTACGGTATTCCCAGTAGCTGCTCCTGAAAGAGTGTCTTGCCATTAAAGCCATTAACGATTGTTCCTTTGCAATCTCAATAACTTCGTCGAGTGTCAGAACCCTGTCAATCGACTCCTGTTGAGCCGAGATTGCATTATTTGATATAAGAATTGCTGAACATAAAACTGAAAAAACCAATCTTTTCATAAGTTACTCGTATCTTAATGATTCTATAGGATCTTTTTCTGAAGCTCTTTTTGCAGGAGAATATCCAAAAATTATTCCCACAGAAGCCGACACCACAAATGCGATGATAACACTCACCGGTGAAACGATGGTCAGGATATCGGCAAACTCGGTAATCAACCAGGAGGCAATAATACCGATAATCACGCCGATAATCCCACCGGTAACGCTTATCAGTACGGCTTCAGCCAGGAATTGAATCACAATATCCCGCTTTTGTGCACCGATAGCCAGACGGGTGCCAATTTCCTTTATCCGTTCCATCACAGAAGCAAACATGATATTCATAATGCCAATCCCCCCAACAAGAAGCGAAATGCTGGCTATGGCACCCAACACAATATTGAAAATATCCTTGGTTCGCTGTTCCTGTTTCAACAACAGTTCGGGAACCGTAATTTCAAAATCCTTGACATCTTCATGTCTGCGGAGTATTAACCTGCTGAGCACCTCTGTGGAAGGTGATAATTCGGATGACTCGTTGACCTGGACAATGATCCGGTCCAACTGGTGGTAATTGTTGCTGGTATTCTGATTGGTGCGTATGCTTATGGAAATACCGGGTCCAACCCGGCTGACAGTCGATCCGCCTTTTATTCTGGATGCGACCAGTGACCTGTTATGGAATCGCATCAGCATGGTTTTTGCCGGTATGTAAATATTATCATTCATTACGTTAACCCCGATATTCTCAAATCGGGTTAGCGTAACATCGGTCTTTTGAATGACTCCGATCACCTTCAGCCATACTTTGTCAAACTTTATATATTTGCCAATTGGATCCTCACTGCTGAAAAATTTATCTTCAATATTGGAGCCGATCACGCAGACCGGCAAGCCGTTTTCTTCCTGGTGCTGGTTAAAGAAATTTCCCCTGGAGAGCTGAAGGTTGAAAATATCAAAATAGTCATTTGTTACCCCGATTAATTTGGCAGATGCTCTTTTGCCGCTTTTTACCACATAGGAACTGACTGCAATTTCAGGGCTGACCATTTTCAGTGTTGGCAGGACTTCCTTAATTGCCGCTACATCGTCGAGTGAAAGACCGGGGCTGAACTTTTTCTTTTCCTTTGATGAATTGCTATTCTCCTCACCATCACTCCCTCCTGAAGCTTCAACAATTGGCGTAACCATTATATTATTCACGCCCACCATTTTTATCTGATCCAGGATCTCCTGCTGTGCACCCCGGCCAATTGCCAGCATGGTTATGACCGCTGCCACACCGAAAATGATTCCCAGGGCGGTGAGAATACTGCGCATTTGATTGGCCATAATGGATTCGATTGCTATAACGATATCATGCAGGTACCGGCTCATAGTTTAATCTCTTGAATTATAAAATTTAGCAGTTAATCATTCGGAGCATCCTGTTGTTATTTGGGAGACATTTCTTCCATACGTTTAAAAGAATTCCTGGATGAATCATGCCTTCTCAGCATCTGTTCCTGACGCATTTGATTCATCTCCTCTATTCTTTTTTCTTCATCAGACCTCCGTTTTTTTATCTCCGGAACCAGTTCCATTCCGGTATAGTTGAAATCATCAGGATTTTCAGGTAATGACAGATAGAGCCTCTGTCCTGCATGCAGTCCCATTTCAACAACGATGCTGTTTTCATTGGATTCTCCAAGCACCACAATCTGCTTTTTCCCATCCATGGTGTAAACATAGGTAAGGCTGTCATTTGTATGAACAGCTTCAAGAGGAACGAAAAGCACGCTGTCGAGCACATTTGTAATTATCCGGTTACTGGTTGTCATGGAAGGCCTTAAAATGGTATCATATTCATTAATTTCAATCCTTACCTCGAAGACCTTTGCATCGGTGTTTGGCAA
This sequence comes from Bacteroidales bacterium, assembly GCA_016936975.1. Classification (GTDB taxonomy): domain Bacteria; phylum Bacteroidota; class Bacteroidia; order Bacteroidales; genus JAFGWU01. The sequence goes on from JAFGWU010000076.1 coordinate 11,943, forward strand.
TTGCTCACCGATATTAGCCACCTCAACAACCTCTCCGGAATATTTCCGTTCGGGAAATGCATCGACTCCAATGATAACCGTCTGTCCCGATTTTATCTTACTAATGTCAATTTCATTAACATAAGTACGCGAAATCATCGTGGAAAGGTCCGGCAATGTTGCAACGGTAAGGTCCCATGGATTTATTTCCGTTCCCACCGTTCGCTTCGTTCCATCAAATTCGCGCTTGTATATAACCATTCCAGAAGCCGGCGCCATGATATCAAAATTCTTTATGACCTCCTCCATCTCCTCCTTTCTTCTCTGATCCCTCAACAGACTGATCTCTGCTTCCCGCATTTCGGCTTTAGCCTGTCTTTCCTTAATATCATAATTTTGCATGGCCTGCTCATAGGCCCTGGTTGCCTTATCCAAATTTATCTCGGCCTGACGTATGGTAGCGGGGGGTTCATACTTTGATTGCTGCAGGGTAATCTCTGCTTCCTCCATGGCAAACCTCAGGTTTATTAACTCGTCCCTTAATTGCCTGAGCTGTAAAGTTGTATCCAGCCTGACACGGGTATATTCCGATTCTTCCTGTTCCAGCATATCCAATATATCCTTCAGCTGATTATCAGCTTCCGTGCGGTCAAGTGTGGCTACCCAGTCCCCTGAGTCTACCACGGTTCCTTCCGGGATAAGACTCTGTATTTTAATATTGTTTATCCTGTGGCTCCGGCTTCTCAACAGGGTCGGAGCCTGAATTTCAGTTTCCCTTATGGCCTGCAATTCACCGGTTACCATAACTGCTATCTCAAACCGGCCAGACTGGACTTCGGTTTCCAGAACCAAATCCTTTTCCTTGCCCGAAAGGACTGAATAGAGGATGAGGGCTGCCAGGATAACTGCCACCACAATAATGGTTATTAAAACATTTCTTTTCATATTACATTAAATTACTTCTGTATATTTCAATTAAACAATCAGCTTCCTTAATATTTTCATTGCATCGCCGGCAATTCGTTCAGCATCTTTTTTACTCTTCCCCTCAGCATATAACCTGATAATCGGCTCTGTATTTGATTTCCTCAGTTGTACCCAACCTTCCTCCATATCCACCTTTATTCCATCTTCGGTATTGACTTCCATGTTTGGATAATGAGCCTTAAAATCATCCATTACCTTCTCAATATCATTAACAACCGGATCCAGATCTATCTTATTCTTTGAAATAAAATAATCGGGATACCTTCTCCTTAACTCGCTGGTCTTAAGGCCACTTTTCGCAAGAAACGTAAGAAACAGGGCTATTCCGGCCACCGCGTCCCTGCCATAATGAAAGCCGGGATAAATAACACCGCCATTCCCTTCTCCTCCTATTACGGCATTGACCTCCTTCATCCTTGTTACCACATTCACCTCTCCAACCGCTGCGGGAAAATACCCTACTTTATACCAATCACTGATATCCTTTAAGGCTCTCGTGGAAGACAAATTTGATACAGTAGGTCCCGGAGTGTTCGACAGTACATAGTCCGAAATCGCAACCAGCGTGTATTCTTCCCCGAACATTGAACCATCCTCGCAAACAATTGCCAACCTGTCGACGTCCGGATCCACAACAAATCCTATATCCGCTTTTTCCTTTCGCACCATTCCTGAAATCTCAGACAAATTTTCCGGCAACGGTTCAGGATTGTGAGGAAAAATACCAGTAGGTTCGGTATACAATCCTTTTACCTGCTCAACGCCCAGCTCTTTCAATAATTTTGGGATAATGATTCCCCCGACGCTATTGACACAATCCACTACAACTTTAAAATTTGCTGATCTGATCGCCTCTTTATCCACAAGATCCAATCTCAGAACCTGATTAATATGTTCGACCTCAATTTTATGAAAAGGTTTAACGGAACCCAGATTTTTTATCTCTGAATAATGAACCTCCCCATGTTCTATTATCTCCATCAGTGCTTCACCATCTTCTGCAGAAAGGAACTCCCCGTTTTCGTTTAACAGTTTCAGGGCATTCCACTCCATCGGATTATGACTTGCCGTAATGATGATCCCTCCGTCAGCCCCCGTTAAAGGAACCGCAATTTCAACGGAAGGTGTTGATGCCAGTCCCAGGGAATGAATATCAATTCCCAATGCCATCAGTGTACCTTCTATTAGCTTTTCCACCATAGGTCCGGAAATCCTTGCATCCCTGCCAATAACAACGGAAGGCCGGTCTTTCCTGCTCCGGGTTTTAATCCATGTTCCATATGCTGAACCAAATTTGACTGCATCAACGGGTGTAAGACCTGTCCCCGGAACGCCTCCGATAGTTCCCCGTATTCCTGAAATTGAAATGATCAGACTCATTTTTAAAAATTTTACGCGAAATAACGATTTTTTTGGCAATAAACTCAAAGTTAAAATTATAATATCAACATTTTAGGGCATTTAGAACTATCTTTGCATCCTTAACATTTTTTATATTTTAGCGCTTGGACAAGAAAAGTAAAACGGTGACCCGTAATCCGGAAGAACCGGTCAGATTAAACAAGTTCATTTCGAATGCCGGCATATGCTCACGAAGAGGGGCTGATGAACTGATCACTGCAGGATTGATCACCGTAAACGGGAAGCCGGTTACCCGGTTGGGCACCATGGTTTCTCCCAGGGATGATATCCGGTTTAATGGAAACCGCATCAGGAATGAGCGCAAAGTTTACTTGCTTTTAAACAAGCCAAAGGACTATATTACCACTGTAGAGGACCCTCATTCAAAAAAAACGGTTATGAACCTGGTCCGTAATGCCTGCGGGGAAAGAATTTACCCGGTGGGACGCCTTGACCGTGACACAACCGGACTGCTCCTATTTACCAATGACGGGGAACTGACCAAGCAATTGACTCACCCGAGTTACAACAAAAAGAAAATCTATTATGTAGCCCTGAACAAGGATCTTACGAAAACCGATTTAAACAAATTGGCAGATGGAATTCACCTGGAAGATGGATATATCCAACCCGATGCCATTTCTTACATTGAAGGGGGCACTAAAAAGGAGATTGGAGTTGAAATCCACTCCGGACGTAACCGCATTATCCGGCGCATGTTTGGATCACTGGGATACCGGATCGTTAAGCTTGACCGGGTTTACTATGCGGGACTGACAAAAAAGAATCTTCCCCGCGGCAAATGGAGATTTTTAAGCCAGAGAGAGATAAAAATGCTGAAAACGAATGCATATGAATAAGGGACATGGATCATAAGTCGGGATTTGTAAATATAATAGGAAAACCCAACGTCGGAAAATCAACCCTGATGAACCTGCTTGTCGGGGAGAAATTATCCGTTATAACATCCAAAGCACAAACAACACGGAACAGGATTCTCGGGATCTTGAATGGTTCCGATTACCAAATCGTTTTTTCGGATACACCGGGTATCCTTGAGCCCTCCTACAAACTTCAGGAGATCATGTTGAAATCCACACGCTCTGCCCTTGAGGATGCCGATGTGATTATCTATCTCACCGATATTTCTGAAAAACCCAATCCCGATGAGGAATTTATAAGGAAGATCCGGTCGGCAGAAGTACCGGTCCTCCTGGTTTTGAATAAAATCGATCTGAGCGATCCAGACAGCGTTCTTGAGTTGATCGGACAATGGAATACAGTATTACCGGATGCAGAAAAGATTCCGGCAAGCGCACTGAAACGTTTTAATGTGGATTTTATTTTCGAACGTATTCTTCACCATCTTCCGGTAGCACTTCCTTTCTATCCCAAAGATCAACTAACGGATAAATCCGAGCGTTTTTTCGCAGGAGAGTTTATCAGGGAAAAAATCCTGCTGCATTTCAAACAGGAGATTCCCTATTCAGTTGAAATTGAAATCGACCATTTTAAGGAGACCGGAAATCTCCTGAGAATTCATGGTATTATTTACGTGGAAAGGGAAAGTCAGAAAGGTATTCTTATAGGCAGGAATGGATTGGCGCTAAAAAGGGTAGCCAGGGAAGCCCGACTGGAGATGGAGCAGTTCTTCAGGAAGAAGATCTTTCTGGAACTACTGGTAAAGGTCAAAAAGGATTGGCGGAATAATGAACGGGAAATTCGTAAATTCGGATATAGGTAAATAAATATTAATGGGTAATATCGTAGCAATTGTGGGGCGCCCTAACGTGGGAAAATCAACCTTTTTTAACAGGTTGACCGAAACACGCAAAGCTATCGTTGATGAAATCAGCGGCGTCACAAGGGATCGTCATTATGGAAAGGTTTTCTGGAACGGAAAGGAATTCAGCATAATTGATACCGGTGGATATGTGTCCAATTCCGATGATGTATTCGAAGAAGAGATCCGGAAACAGGTATTACTCGCAATTGAAGAAGCCGATGTGGTAATTTTTATGACGGATGTCGTCAGCGGTATCACAGACCTGGATCTTACCGTGGCAGAACTGTTGAGGAGGATTCAAAAACCGGTTATCCTTGTTGTCAACAAGGTGGATAACAGCGAACGCTTTTATGATATAAATGAATTTTATAAGCTTGGATTGGGGGAAGTCTATCCGGTCTCCTCAATAAACGGAAGCGGAACCGGTGAAATACTGGATTATCTCACCGGTTTGCTTACGGAACACCCTGAGGAGCAAAAAGAAGAGATACCTTATATCGCCGTGGTCGGAAGGCCCAATGTAGGAAAATCATCTCTCATCAATGCACTTATCGGGGAAGAAAGAACCATCGTAACACCTGTTTCAGGGACAACACGTGATTCGATTCACACCAGGTACAGGAAATTCAATCACGATTTCATTCTTGTGGATACCGCCGGATTAAGAAAGAAAAGCAAGGTAAAGGAGAATCTTGAATTTTATTCGATCATGCGTTCAGTAAGAGCAATTGAACATGCTGACGTGTGCATGCTGCTGCTCGATGCCACAATCGGAATTGAAAGCCAGGATGTATCGATCTTTCACCTGATTGAAAGAAATCGCAAAGGAGTGGTTGTCCTTGTAAACAAATGGGACGTTGTCGATAAAGACACTATGTCCGCAAAAAAATATGAAGCATCCATCAGGAAAAGATTGGAACCCTTCAGTGATGTCCCGGTTCTTTTTATTTCCGCTTTAACCAAACAAAGAATCCATAAAGCCCTGGAAGAGACCGTCACTGTATATGAAAATCGTAAAAAAAAGATCCCTACATCAAAATTGAATGCGGTTATGCTCAAGGCCGTTGAAGAATACAATCCTCCGGCTGTTAAAGGGAAGTTCATCAAAATAAAATATGTGACACAGCTTCCTACCCATGCTCCTTCATTTGCTTTCTTTTGCAATTTGCCGCAATATGTCAGAGAGCCGTATAAAAGGTACCTTGAAAACCAGATAAGAAAAAATTTTAATTTTACAGGTGTTCCCATACAAATCTTTATGAGAAAAAAATAGGCAGGATTTTTGCATTAAGTAAAACGTGATGGCAAGATATGTTACCTCGCTGATTCTGATTATAGCAGCTTCGGTGCTAAGCTGTGACAGGAATGAACCTCATTATTCTGATATTCCCCATATCGATTATCAATCCTTTTCTCTCTATTATGAGGTTGATACCCTGGAGCAGTTGAAGTTATCCGGAGATCTGCTATTTAATTTTACCGACGGAGACGGGGATATCGGACTGCTGCCTGTTTCGGAAAATCCGGGAACCGGCTTGCCGGATACCATCCTTTACAACCTCTTTCTCCAATTGCATGATTACAGGGATAACGGATTTATAAAAATACCCGAAGATGAAGGAGGATTTTACAAATACAGGATTCCTTATCTTGATAAAAAACCGCTGACCGGATCGATCTCTATAAAGATTGATTATCCAACCATTAAATTCGACACAATCTTCTATACATTTTATCTATACGACCGGGCATTTCATAAAAGCAATACAGATTCTTCCGATATTATTATTTTCACCGGAATTGAGCCTGATAGTATTAAATCATTCTAAACTTTAATTCCCATAAACAAAACATCGTCCACCTGGTCAAGGTCCTCTTTCCAGAGGAAGAAATTGCTTTTGATGTAATTATATTGTTCGTCCATGGGTTTATCGCAGATATCGACGAGAAGGTTCTTTAATCTGACCATTTTGAACTTCCGGCCTAAAGGTCCCCCGAATTGATCGGGATAACCATCCGAAAACATATAAATAATATCGCCTTTTTTAAGCTGGTACTCCTGATCGAAAAACTCCTTCTTTACGCGATCCTCATCAAGCTGTCCCCCAACAGAATTGCGACTTCCTTTGACATAAACCTGTTCCCCGTTTTGAATCAGGATGACCGGCCTCATTGCAGAGCTGACCCGGAACAGGAGTGTTTTCAGATCAATCTCAGCAACAATAATGTCCATCCCGTCATTGGAGCCATCTGTTTCGACATTTTGATTAAGGGCTTCCCTAATCTCCTCATCAAGTTTAATGAGAACCTGGGCCGGGGTCCTGATGTCAGAACGAAGACAGATATCCTTAATAAGGGTGGTTCCAATCATTGACATAAATGCACCCGGAACACCATGACCGGTAGAGTCGGCACACACAATGATAAATTTATCCTTCTCCACCCTGTCATACCAGTAAAAGTCTCCACTCACTATATCACGGGGCTGATAGAACACAAAACTGCCGGAGAAGGTATTGTGAAGCTTCTGAATGGACGGCAGAATGCTTGCCTGGATACGCTGGGCATAGTTAATACTGTCGGTTATATCCCTGTTTTTATTCTCAATTTCTTCTTTCTGGAGGATAACTTCTTTGGTTCGCTCGTCAAGTTGCTGCTGCAGGTATTCCTGAATGGCTTTTTGATTTCGCTCCCTTATCTTGATAATAATAAATACCCCCAATACCATTAACAGGAAGCATCCCAATAGAAACCACCATGCTTTCCAGATGGGAATTCTCACACTGATATTAAAAACCAGAGGCGTGATGGTGCAATTCCCGCTTCCATCGCATGCTTTCAGCTTAAACGTATAGTCTCCGTCCTGAATTCGGTAACTAACAACCGACTCGGAGGTAAGGTCTGACCAGCTCTCATCATATCCTTCCAGCATGTGCTGGTAAGATACCTGATGGGGATTGCTCAGGTCAACGCCTATAAAATCAAGAGCCACTTTGTAGGAACCGTATTTTAATTTTATATCCTCAGTCGGATCATAGGGAACATCGGAAATTGATATTGATTTTATACTTAGCCTGGGAGGTATGGTATCTTTCCTGGACTGGTAGGTATCATAGAAGATAAGTCCGTTGGTCGTTCCGATGATCACCTTACCGTCGCTTGCGGAAGCTATGGTATTGTGGCCCACATCCGATGTAAATCCCGATTCAATTCCGAACGCCTGAATAGCACCCAGGACAGGATTGATCTTGCTGAAGCCAAGCCGGTGACCAACCCATACATACCCTTCCGGATCAAAGCATACTGCATATGCATAGTCAGATTTCAATCCCGATTCCGATCCATAATATTCCGGATTTTCAGCAGCAAATTTGAATACGCCTTCACCATATGTACCGGCCCAGATTGCCCCGTCTTTATCCTCCGCCAGGGAATAAAACTCAAGTTTTGGATTGTTTTTAATCCTGTATTGAAAATTATCGGTCAAGCAATATACACTGGTCAGGGTCGCAGCCCATACGCGCCCATCCTTCCCGACAAGAATATCGTTTATCCGGTTATGAGGCAAACCTGTACTGGTATTGAAGTAGGCACGTTCCCCGCTGTGGAGATCAATTGAGAATGCTCCATTATTTGTAGCAACCCAGATGGATTTATCAGTGCCATCGATGGCATTAATAGCGTTTTCAAGAGAGTTGTTTGAAATGTAATAAGGCTGAATTCTGGTGCTCCCGGCACTTTTTTTATAAATTCCATTTTTTTCGGTCCCAATCCAGAGGTCCCCAAAAACATCCACGTAAAGCGCAGTTATAACAGCATCGGGAATCCCATTTGATTTATTAAAGATAACCGGTTCTTGTATATTATAGCGTTCCACAAGGATTATCTCCCCATCACTCCCAAACCAATATTCCGACTCGTTCAATGCAAGAGAGGTAATTTCAGGAACAGGTTCTCCATTTAGTTCATTATAAAACACAAAAGCCCTGTCTCTCAGGGTGGTGATCCCCTGGCCTTGCGAAGAAAACCAGAGATTTTCTTCACTATCCATGAAGATCGTATTAATATATCTTCCCGGGAGCCCCTGTTTTTCATCGAAAAGCTCGGATGCAAGCAGGTTGCCCTGTTCATCAAGCTCAAAGCGATATATACCCTTACCATAATCAGAAATCCAGACTCTTTTTGTCCCGTCTTTAACTATTGAAGATATATTGCCATACTCCAAACCTTTATCAATTCCAATCTTCCGGATCAAATACTGATCCGGATCCGGGCCGCTCCCCGATATTTCAAATAATCCTTCATCTTCTGTCCCTATCCAGTAATGATCCTCCTTTACCCCATCAATAATAGTCTGTACCCTGGTATACTGGAGTTCTTCAATATTCCCCGTATGGATAAATTCTCCCTCCTCGGTTACCTGGTAAAGAGACAATCCGTCAAATGTTCCAACAAGCATATTTCCATCCGAGGTAAATTGCATCGCCGACAGAAATTTACCGGAAAAAGGCTCACGGATATATTCAAGGGAATTATCGGTTTTTACGACCAGTATTCCGCTTTGCTGGAACAGCAGATAGATATTTCCATTCCTGTCCTCCACAATATCATTGACTACAGACCTGAAATCGGCATCCGGTTCAATGACTTTGAAGGATCTTTTATGAAGAACCGATATAATGCCATTGGTATGCCCGAACCAGAGCCTGCCCTGGCTGTCAAAATAGCTTGTTTTTGCTATGGCTTCCGGCAGCGTATCGCCTCTGAATTCCGTCTCAAAATGATGGCCATCGTAACGGCAAAGTCCCTGTGTGGTGCCAATCCACAGGAATCCGTTTTCATCCTGATTGATGGTATAGGTAAATTCATGGAGCAAACCATCTTCAACTCCCAGGGTGGAAAACTGATAGGATTGTGCTTTCAAAAACCATGTACATACCAAGAGCAGAACAGAAAAGGAAAATATGCGTTTCATAATAATTATTTAATCACCTAATCCAGCTCAACAATTGTAGGGTCGTATTGATATTTCGGGACGCCGCCAATTGGAATGGTGTAGAAAGGCAACGTTTCTCCGTACTGGTTCCTAACATTGACCACAACGTTATTATTCCTGACAACGGGGCTTTTTAATTTAACAAACTGAAAATCAAACGAGGATTCTTTCTCTTCTTCCTGGATTTTCAGATCATCCCTGGTCCAGTGATCCTCCCCTGATATGTCGATCCTGTCTCCCTGCCTCGCCCTTGAAATAACCACTATGGAACCATCCATATCCCAGTCGAAATTTAAAATCTGAAGGGTGATGGTCCGGTCATCAATGTATGGATAAATATGGGAGACCTCGTTTTCATCATTATGCATCCTGAATGAATACTCATAAGCAAATGCATTGGCTCCTTCAAGCGGACGGTTGGTTTCTGCCTCGGTACTCAGATAGTAACGATACATATTTCCGTCATCTCCCGAAATACCTTCACATATTACCTTGAAGACTTTCCCTCCAAACATTTCAACATATTCACCCTGGGCCGGATTAAAAGGGCCGAAGGTGTACCACTGATTATCGTATCGCGGATTTTCAGCAAATGTTTTTGTCGCAAGGAGGGTCCCGCTTTTATAATTGCCGGTTGGAGAAGTTTCCCTTGCGTCTACTTCCGACCATACTCCTTCTCCTCCATAGACCTCGTAAACGCAGCTGGTATTCCAATCTCCGGCGATTTCATCAATTTTACCCCCAGTATCGGGATCAAAAACCTTGATAAAAAAAGGCTGAGTGTAATCTTCAGGAATTAAAAAGAAAAACGCCTGTGAGAAATCGTCGTCTCCCCAGCTGGTTTCTGCTTCACCTCCAAATGTCATTAAATAAGGAATATTTTCATCCACGTTGGGTACCGGCTGGGCCATTATCCGTAAAACAACAAAAAGAAATATTATTGATATATTTATCTTATTCATAACGCTTCAATTTACAATTTGCTAAAAATATACAAATTTCATGCAAAATAAAACTGAAGCTATAAACAGGCTCTTTAAATAGCGGGGATAGCTGGAAATTTTTAGGATCCCGGAATGACCACAATATCTTTGAAGTTTGAACGTAATTCCGGTTCATCCCTTCGGTTCGTGACTTTTTCCCGAACCCCCAGTATAATCCTATAATTTCCAGGATATCCGTAGGAATGTGAGGATTCGATACCTTCCCCCTTAATTCCATCTCCAAAATCCCAGTAATACTGGTCTATTTCGAAATCCGGAAGGTTGGTTTCACGTGCATCCACCCTGAAAAGCTGGTTAACCCTTACAGTATCCGGACATGAAATCGCAGCCTGTATGCGGTATGGAATAATCTGATTCTTATCCAGAACCACTCTGGTCGAATCCAATAATTTATCATACACTTCAAACCTAACACGATAGGTTCCCGGTCCAGGAAAGGCATAAATAACTTCACTTCCTGGGAACTTAATGGTGTCATCAATGATCCATGCCATTTCAAAGAGCTCGGGATCAATTGTATCCTGATCCAGCGAGTTGTCTTTGAGCAAAAATCTGCGGTGGTAATTGCTTTTAAATTTTTCAGATTCTTTGAAGACCGGGATGTCTGTTGAAAACTCATAGATATCATACGTTGCACCGCGCCTTTCGAAATAGCCCGATTCAAAATTATCAGCCATTACCAACGCATAATCATCATTGGGAGAATTGATTCGGCTGAAAGGCAGTTTTTCAGCCGGCATCCATTGTCCTTTAAAAAACTCACTCTGAAAAATATCAAATCCTCCACGGGTATCAAAACCATCCGAGCTGAAATACAACCTGCCAATGGGATGATAAAAAGGATAGAATTCTGTATGCTCTGTATTTATTGATCTCCCAATGTTTTCAGGAACCGTCCATCTACTACCTTTCAGGTAGGATACATATATATCATAACCCCCTATTGCATCGTCAAAATCTGCCGAAAAGTACAGGGTATTTCCATTTTCCGTAATGAAAGGGGTATAAAGAACATTATCGGGATCATTGTGCTCAAATGGACGAATATTGATCCACCGGTTGTCGTCCCTGTCGGCAAAAAACAGGCCGATACTTTTGGCTCCTAATCTGTTTGGAGCATAATACTGGGAAAAAACCATAAGATTCCCATTTCTTGCGAAACTGCAGGGCCCGGTTCCCAGTTCATTCCGTTCACTGAAAACAACATCCTTCCCTCCGCCGAAATTCCGTCCATCCGTCCTGGAAACAAACATGTAAAAGAAATCATTTCCATTTTGATCAAGATTGAGCTTCGCTGAATTTATCGACCTCGTGGAGATGTACACCAGCAAACTGTCTCCCAGGGGCATCGGAGCCCTTTCATTATGAATATTGGTGGAAATCCTGGAACGCCTCACAATATAATAATCCTGTGGAAATAATACCTGGTGGCCTGTAAGCAACAATAATCCTATGAAAAAAAATTGCTTCATACTTATTAAAAATAGAACGGATTTGGTTCCGGTATTCTATTGATGCTTCTCCATTCGATCCTCAGAACAATCTCCCATGTTCCTGAGTAATATAATGCGATATCCGATAAAGGAATAGTATAGGCAAATCCTAACATGTATTTCTCATGTTGGACAGGAATATTCAGGAGCACAACGGCATAGTTTGGATGATGATATACCCCGCCAACAAATAAGCGGTTATCCAGTAATCCAAAATTGGCACTTGCCTTGAAAGTAGTATTGGACCGGTTATAATCAACGAACAGGGCCGGCTTCATATTGAAATTCCGGGAGAAGTCGAAAAGATATGCACCGATCAGAATAATTCTGTATTTTGAAAGATCGGCATCCCCAATATCAAAGCGTTTCGTACTCAGGGGAACAGAAAACAGCTCGGGGACCGACAAACCAATGAACATTCTTTTATCATAATAAACCCCTCCCACTCCAAAATTCGGAAACCATCTCGTCGGAGCCATTTCAGGGGATATGAAGGAGGGATCTAATGGATTTCTCAAGGATAGTGATTTATAATCCTCCTTTATCTGATACATTCCGGCAGACAATCCCAGTGACAGATGGCCTCCTTTAACCCTGAAACGGTGAGCATAGGTAAACATGCCGGAGGTGATCCTTGTCAGAAGATCTTTATTGTCGTTGGTGATCCGGTTATTTGAAAAAATCACTCCGACAGCTTCCGTACCATTAAAGACCGGTGTATGTGCATTTAGCTGAAAATCAACAGGACCTGTATCTCCATACATTTTATTCCTGTAAAAGAGACTGCCGCTTGCCAGTTCCCTGTAGCCGGTAAATCCCGGATTAAAGGTGGTCCATGTCAGATGGTAGTTGCTCAGGGAGGGGACCAGTGAATACTGCCCGATGCCTTCGGAAAGGCAGAATAAAAACAAGAATAGTATGAATGAAGCCCTTTTCATTAATATCCTTTTACAACAATACTGCCCCGCCTGGGGGTTCCGTAATCCCGCCCGATTTCTGTTTGCTGGTTGTTAAAAATAATAGTGTAATACTCCATCCCGTAATAATATATCCCCGGAGGCACTTTTGAACCATTATCGGAATTTCCATCCCAAACAATCCGTTCATCCGGTTTAAGAGGTATATCCAGGTCAGCTGAAGGCGAAAAAGTATCTTCCTGTGTCACTTTACGAACGAGATTACCTAAAGTATTATAAATATACAATGTAAAAATATTCTTTACCCTGTATTCTCCTTCCGAATCAACCAACCCCTGCATGATCAGGTAATCATTGATTCCATCATCGTTGGGAGAGAATCCATCGTAATTCTTTACATCATACCGAATGACCGTGAGCGTATCAACGACCTGAGGACATACTCCGTTGGAAACGGTCCAGATAAACTCATTTATTATGTAATCCGGAGCTTTCCAGAGAATAAGGTTTCTTGCATATGTGTCGCCCGAAGCGGGATTATCAATAATTATTCCCTCTGTGGTTGTGCTCCAGGTTCCGCTACCGGCATTTGTGGTTGCACTGAGCGGGACCATATCCTTCCAGTATTGTTCTGTCAATGGTCCTGCATCAACCTCTCCCCCCTGTTCTGTCAATCGAGGTTCCTCAAAAATGGTTAATTCAACCTTATCTATTCCCTCACAAACCCGGTCAGTTCCTTTTTTGCTCCGGAACTGAAAGCGGTAAACAGCAAATTCATCTAATCCGGGAACCACAACGGATGCTGTTTCAGAAGTAGAATCAACAATTTCCAGTCTGACCGGCCCGCTCAGCTGTCTCCACACCAGATCAGTCCCGTTATCGGAATCTGCAATTAACTGAATAACCGGGTCCGATTGATTAAAAGGATCTGAAATATGCGGACATAATTGTTCTTCTGTAAGAATCTCCACTTCAGGCGTAGCGTAAACTGTTAATTCAACCTCCCCGGCCAGATTTTCCTGTTTGGCTTCACATCCATTGGCATCCCTAACCGAGTAGAGACTGTACCTGTAAGTATCAAAATCTTCGGTCAGTGGATCAACCAGAATTGAATCCGTGTAATTGATCAACTCGTGCTCTTCAAGGACCTCCTCATCCATATTAAGTTTGACCAGAAAAGGTGCCTCTCCCTCCTCTTCATCAAATGATATTCTTATGTAGTAACGGTTATCGGGATTGGGAGCTTCCAGTGAAGCATCATACTCACAGGCTTCATCCAGGGATGAATTCAGGATCGCAGCCGTGGGTCGGGGATTGATATAAACCGTGTCCGGATCAGAAACATCTTCACATACCCCCTTATAAACCGTTCTTGTAAACACATAGGATATCTTATCCTGAAGCGGGGTGGTTACAACGTTGGCATTCACTGAAGAATCTATTATCTGAAAAAAAGGATTATGTAATTTCCAGACATAATAGGATTGGCCTGGCTCTGAGAGATCATCAGTTTCTCCGGCAAGCTGCAATTCTGTATCGACACATATTTCTTCGCTGATATCAATCCTGTTCCACGTTGGGTAGGACTGGACACGTATCTTCTGGATTGCTCCCGAATCAATACACACCGAATCAAGTCCACTGAAAACAGTCCTTCTGAACCAGAGATCATAAGGATCGGCTATTTCCGTTCCTCCTTCAAAATCTTTCAGATCATGCGGAGCTGAAGAAACCTGCCAGCCAGAATCACCTTCCTTCATTTTTTCCCAGAGAAAGCTGTATGTCCCCCCTGTGATAAATTCTCCTCCACCCGCAGGTGAACTCCCGATTATCCGCGGCTCCGGATCCAGCTGGCACATCACTGAGTCAAAGCTGTTTTCAGTGGCAATTGTATTACCCCGTATGGACTCAATAACCCTTACCTGGAGCACATTACTATGACTGATACAAACGCTGTCGGCGGCACCTCCCGAGCCAACTGTTCTGCGGAACCATGTGGTAGTGCTATCCATCAAGCCGGGATTATGTTCTGATCCGGAATTAGCAACCAATCTCCAGCTGTTCTGGTCGGAGGATGCCTCCCACCAATAGGAGTATTCCCCATCGCCTCCGGAAACTTCTTCAACAGTGATCTCCCCGGCATCTGTTCCCTGGCAGACTATCTGGTCCCTGCCTGTAATTAAGTTATTGTCTATAAGAGGTATTACAATCACTTCAACATATTCACTGGTATCCGCACAAACAGGATTTCCAAGCCTGTTTGTACCCGAAGTGACAATCCGCCTGTAACGGGTCGTATCATTAAGGGGAGGCGGGTATATCCCGAGGTTTGTACTGTCGTCAAAAGGGAAGGTAACAAATGTATTGGTTGGTCCGGGATCATGCTGCCACAGGTAAAAGAGGCTGTCCTGATCGCCACCAGACGGAACGGGGCCGGAAATTTCCGATGGATTATCAGAAAAGCAGATGATCTGATCTTGCGAAAGAAGATTATCCGTAATGGGTTGAAGAACTTCAATGATAATAATATTGCTGGTATCCAGGCAGGCGCCTGATTTCACAATCCTTTTGTAATAGGCCGTATCATTGAGTGTCTCCTCAAAATCGGGATCTGTTGTATACCCGGAAACTCCTGCATCAAACCAGCTCCCTGCAGGTCCTCTTTTGCGCCAGCGGTATGAATAACTCCCAGGACCCAGTCCGCTGTATATCGTTGAGTCGGGATGGGTCCGGAGCAGGCCGGATGATTCTCCCGCACAGATTTTATCATTTGCAACGACGATATTTCCTTTGATGGCCGGATGCACATAATAGGTGGTTACAAAACTTGTATCGATAATAATGGGCGGTGCCGACAGGACAATTCTCCTGTAAGAAGTTGTATCACTGATAGATTCCGTAAAAACTAAAGATTTTTGAGTTTCACCCGGAATCTCCTCCCATGGTCCGTCCTTGACTTTTCTAATCCATTTATAGCTGAAGGGTTTATTGCCTCCATGAGGCTCACTTCCCCTGATTGTCGGAGGAATCACATCCGAACAGATTTCACGGTCACCGGTAATGGAATTAAAAAGGAATCCCCGAACCTGGATATCCAGCCCAGTAATTTTATCCGGAAAACCGCCGTTCCCTGCTCCCATATTTCTGCTGGATTCAATGTGGATACCCGCAACCCCTCTTTCATTGATCACAGGATTCATATTAGGATGACTGGCGACACTGTCAAACAACCAGTAAGCACCGCCTCCCCCTCCCCCTCCGGGCCCGGTAGTGTCACTGATCACTGTCAGCAGGTTATCCCGGGTCCTTCCACCGTCACCACCCACAGCAGACAAAATGAGGTTTGAATTTGTGTGAATATAATTGGCATGAAGCATAATAACACCACCACCGCCGCCGCCGCCGGCACCGGCAGTTGCTATGCCGGATACGCTTTCTCCATCAGCGATGATTGAAAAGTTATTGCCTTCTATTGAATCTGCCAGAATAATAACCAAACCTCCTCCATTACCGCCTTTGGTGGCATAAAAACCGCTGTCGGGAATCTGGGTCCCCGACCCGCCACCACCTCCAAGGAAGATCCGGTTCCTGTTTATAAGGTCTGTATTCGTATAAAAATTCTTGGAGTACATCCCCTGCCCCCTTAAACCTCCCGTAAAAATAGGTGACCAGGCAATTTCCCTGCCTCCGTCCCCGCCGGGTGCATAATTGGACCCGCCACCACCTCCGGAAAATTTTCCATTACCTCCGCCGCCGCCGGTAATGCTTTTACCTTTTCCCCGCAGCTGACTGAATGTCGACCGGGTAATTCCCTCTCCTTTTAATCCTGCCCGGTTCACCGGAACAGTGTCATAAAAAAACTTGTTATACAGTGAGGTATCTACTATTGAAAGATCTCCGGTATAGGTCCGGTCCTTAGGGTCGGCCCCTCTGAGACCTTTACCGGAAACATCGATATTGGCATTCAGTGTAAGTGTTCTGTCAACCCACATGCCACAAATTCCACCCTTACCACTCTGTGGATCCCATGCTTCTGCCGTTAACACGTCATTGACCACAGCATATTCATACCTTGGAATCGTGACCAGCTGTGCGACGCCTCCCGGTACAGCGGGATCAGGAAAGTTTCGCTGAAAAAAGGCCCAATCATCCTGGAAGGGAAAACTGTAACTAAGAATAACATAATTTGGCCCCGGAATAGCTCTGTCAACCCTGAAGATGGAATAAATTCCTGTCTTATCAATATCATCCTTATGCCTGCCTTCATCGTTGATATCGATACTGGCACCTTTCACATGATGGACGAGAACGATAGAACCAGGAACGAGACTGCCCGGAATTTCATGGACCTTCAGGGTATCAACATCGTCATTATTCCTGCAATAAATTGAATCAATCGCTGCATACTCATTAACAACTCCCGATATGGAGGTTACCTGGGAGAAGACAGGAGTAATGAACACGATAAAAAACAGAATCGCTGAATAATATCTAGGTAAACTTCTCAATCCCGGAACAATTTTTATTGCTATCAGAATATGTTAATCGAAGATAACAAAATTTAATTGATATTGTATTTTTTAACTACTTCTGTAAAATCAGGGTACAGGCTCAGCTTTATTTTCATCAAGCGGAATCCTTACAAAGAAATTGGTACCTTTATTCAACTCTGTTTCATACCAGATCGCACCATTGAAAGATTTAATGATATTGGAAGCAATTGCCAGTCCCATTCCCATACCTCCCGACTTGGTTGTGAAATTGGGATGGAATAACCTGTCCTTTATTTCATCGGGGATGCCTTTGCCATTATCCTTTATGCTTACCAGGGCATGATGTTCATCCTCCCGGTGTAATCTGATTTCAATTTTTCCCGGTTCGTTCTCCGGTATAGACTGTATACTGTTCTTGATAAGATTAATGAATACCCTCATCAATTGTTCTTTATCTGCAAAAACATACAGGTGTGTGAATCCTCCCAGATCCATGGTTACTTTTATACGGTCGGTTGCTTCAAACAACTCCAGTGTATTTTTTAATTTGCTTACAAGATTTATGCGTTCATTTTTTGCCTTGGGCATTTTTGCAAAATCCGAAAATTCCCTGGCAATTGATGATAATGAATCTATTTGCTCGATAAGCGTCCTTGAGATTTTATCAATCATTTCCCTGTCGCTCCCTTTTCCTTTAAAAGTCCGCTGAAGATGCTGAACATTCAATTTCATCGGCGTTAACGGATTCTTTATTTCATGGGCAATCTGTTTTGCCATTTCCCTCCAGGCCGATTCTCTTTCCGATTGAGCCAGAAGCAGGGCACTACGTTCAATTTCATCGACCATATAGTTGTATTCTTCCACCAGGCCCCGGATTTCATCGCTCCTGTTGTAAACAATTTTCTCATTTTCCTTGCTCAGGCTGACCCTTGCTATCCGGCTTTGAATCATTCTCAGAGGCTGGGTAATCCTGTCTGCCAGAACCACACTAACCGTAAGTATCACCAGGAAGAGAATAACATAAATATTTAATACCGCAACAACCAGATTTGTTATGTCCTGGGTCAGGACCTCCGCCTGGGTAAAATAAGGAAGGTTCAGATATGCAAGCAGGCGGTTTTCTCTGTTTAACAGGGGAACATAAGCAGATAAATAACTCAGTTTCCCGATACGCTCAGTGAGTATATACTCGGAGGCTCCCTCCTGGATTAATTTTTCATATACCAGGCGGTTCATGCGGGTACTTAATAATTGCTGATCAAAAACCTCAGACCTGGAGGTCGCCATAATATATCCCGATTCATCATAAAGATTTATATCGGAATAAAATACGTTTGAAAATTTTCTGAGTAATTCATCAAGATTATAATAACCCTCGGAACTCCAGTTTCTGAGATCTTCTTCATATTCAACCTTATGGATCAGCTCTATATAGATGGAGCGCATAGTATTCCTGAGGTTGTCGTAATGCTTGTCGCGGTATTGCTTCACCATAAAAAAAACCGTTCCAGAGCATATAAAAACGAATGTCAGAAAAAGTATTCCTACCATCGAATACTGAATCTTATTTTTAAAATTCCACTTAAAATGAATCCGGAGTTCTCTGGCTGAAATGATCAGATATAGAATGGCCAATAGTAGGAAATAGAAAGCAAATATATAGGAAAAGGATATCAGATTATCCATAAAGGTTACCACAGGCGTACCGACAATTATGGTATTTTGCCCATCAACATTATAAATCATGTGATTGTAACCTTTTTCAATAATATTTTCAAAGGACTCTTTCCCTCCGGTATAAAACTCCGAACTCCTGCGGTAAGGAAAATCCCCTGATTGGGTAATCAACTGCCCCCTGTTGTATTTTGCATAGGAAAAGCGGGAATTTGTGAAAGAGACATAATCCTCATCGAGCAACAATTCCGGATATCCCATCTCCTCCGAAATAATTTTGGAATCCAGTTCAAGAAAAAGTCTTTTTTCAAAATCATTGTGATAAAAAGGAATTGAGGCAAGATAGGAGATCCTTCCATTCAGGTTATCCAGAAAATAAAAATCAGACCCCTCGATCTGTATCCCTTCCTTTTTAATAATGGTATCAAAAAAAGAGTAACAATGAAGCCATTCATCATCAGGAGGCTGCAGGTAAACCCGGTCCTCCGGAGTACAAATGGTAATCTGTATGTCGTATTTGTTCCAGTAGCCGGAGAAATAATTCCTTCGCAATCGGTTGAATATATAATCAATATTGATGTAAGGACTTAATATGAAGCGCCCCAGAATGGAGTCATTCCGGATGGTCTGTGAGGTCTGACTGAATAACATTTCTGCAACGGGATCATGTTCGGAGGAGAGTTTCACCAGTTCAATCTCCTTCTGATTTAAAATATTGGTGTCAGTCAACTTCCGGAACTTAAACGTCGTAAAAACCGAAACAATCAACAAAAGTAAAACCACGCCGGAAAACAGTATACGTTTTTTAGACCTTGTGCGCAGATAGACCTGACTGGCCACAATAGCCATAAAGAACATGAAATCAAACAAGTTGATATACTCCGATGAGAGAAAAGCAAACACCAGCACAGATATTGCTAGCATAACCACAATAAAGAGAGATTGTCTGAATGTGATGCGCCCGATGATTCTCATACCCGAGTCAAGGATAATGGCAAGAACTGCAAAGAACAGCGCAACAATAAAAAAACCCAGAAATGTGTAGACAGTAATGGAGGTTAACCTATAACTTTCGAAGGAGATATTCGAGTCCAGAACCAGAATCTCCACAAGGCGACAAATTACAATAAACCATATCGCAGAAACAGTAAAAAGAACTGCTGCTGCCAGATTCTTGAACAGACGAGACTCAGAGGGCAGTAGTAAGATGTTCCGGTTCAGAATAACCGCAATGATAAATGCGACAATGGCAAAAATCAATAAATGGCCCAGAGAATCGAAGTATCTGCTCGCAAAAATATCGGGTTGAAAAAGAGCCGTTTCGAACAATATGGCCGGGATCTTGAGTTTTACCATAAGATAAGAACCTGCAAACAGAAGAAGGGTTATTAATACTGGAATAAAAACACGCCGGTTGCCTTTATAGTGAATGATCCGGATGAATATTATCAGGATAAGCAACAGGAAGAAAAGAAAATAACTGATCAGGGAAATCACTTTTGTCCGCGCTTTCCTTATCACCACTTCGGAAAAATCAAAGGAAAAAAGATATTGTCCCTCCAGGTTATAAACGGGGAGGGTTTCTTCCGATTCCAGGATATCTATCTGCACATCCGGATTCAGTTTGAAATCTGAAAAATATTTGCTTTCCAGAAAGTTATTCTTAATGGAATAATGGGTTCTGATACCAATGAATCCCAGTAATATTCCTTTCTGAGTTTTTAAATGAACTCCAGCATAGTCGGCATTTCTATACACTTGAAAAGGAGCCTCATACCTTAAACGCCACAAATCCCGTATCGGAACTGTATGGTCGGACCAGTAACGAAGGGAATCATTCTCATAGTAAAATAAAAAGATACCCTCTTCTGCAGAAATTTTCTGGTATTTTTCGGAATTTTCCTGAAGAACCTCCAACGGAGAACTATCTTTAAACTGATTAACCAACCTGTCAAATTCATTCTTAAGAAAAGTCTCTTTTTTATGAAGCGTCTTTTCAAATTTTCTTATATCCTTTCCGGAATAGTTGTCATGATAATAATTTATTTCAAATATGATACCCAGGAACAGGAAGAGGATAGCCACTCCCGACAGATACAGTATTTCCCGGCTCATATTTTTTAGTGTCATTCCCACTTCTTCTGATTTCATTCCCTTAAGCATGATGATATGGCTCGCCTTTAATAATGGTAAACGCCCTGTAAATTTGTTCCATAAATATCAGCCTTACCATTTGGTGCGAAAATGTGAGTCTTGATAAGGCCATCAATTCATTGGCTTTTTGATATACTTCTTCAGAAAAACCATACGGACCACCGACAATAAACTGTATGTGATTCGCCTTTCCATATAATTCATTCAGGTGCTCAGCCAGTGAAATGGAATCATACTCTTTCCCCCTTTCATCCAATAATATATTATAATCCCCATTTTTGAAAAACTTTAGGATCTTTATTCCTTCCTGATGCTGAACCTCTTTCATTATCATATTTCGGGTATTTTTAATGCCGGGAATGGTCACAATGTTAAAATTAACATACCTGGCTATTCGTTTTCGGAATACTTCAATACCTTCATTAATAAAGTCATCCCTTGTTTTTCCTATTTCCAGGAGGGTTATACGCAT
The DNA here is from genome assembly GCA_016936975.1 of Bacteroidales bacterium. Classification (GTDB taxonomy): domain Bacteria; phylum Bacteroidota; class Bacteroidia; order Bacteroidales; genus JAFGWU01. The sequence continues at coordinate 33,299 of JAFGWU010000076.1, forward strand.
TTTAAAGGAATGAAACGGGTTTTTTTATATCTTGCTGACAATTTAAGTTGGTCTGATTCTTGTAGTTATTTACAAACTTAATTGTTATTTAAATAGATTTCCTTTTTTTTTGCATAAAGTTAATAAGCATAATGCTTAAGAAACAATGAAATTGATAAACTTTCTCACATTAATTCTGCTCCTCAGTCAGCTTTCCTTTGCCCAATCTACCCCGGACAAACTGATTGATGCCATGAGAAAAGGGGATGCAGAGGAACTTTCTCTATTCTTCCACCAGAATTTGGAAATGACCATCCTTGAAAAGGTCTATATGTCAAGTAAAACTCAGGCAACCAGGATTATGGAGGATTTCTTCAGGAATAATACCCCCATTGATTTTACGATATCGTTCGAAGGAACCAAGGAAAAGTCCCGATATGCCATTGGTATTCTTAAAACAAAAGATAACAGCTTCCGGGTTAATCTTTTCTTCCTTATCAGGGATGATGAAAAACTGATATACTATCTCAGCATTGAAAAAGAATCGGAATATGAACTTCAGTCCTGATCTTGATTCAGCAATTGATGCCTGGTTCAAGGAGGATATCGGAGAAGGGGATCACACTACATTAAGTACTATTCCGGAACCGGTGAGAGGCAAAGCCCGTTTACTGGTAAAACAGGCAGGCACACTGGCCGGAGTGGAAATAGCTTCCCACATATTCCGGCGGTTTGATAATGAGCTTGATCTTATCATCCATCTTCAGGATGGAACTTCTGTGGAATATGGTGATATCGTCCTCGACGTTGAGGGAAATGCCCAGTCCATTCTTCAGTGCGAAAGGCTGGTGCTGAATGTTGTTCAGCGCATGAGTGGTATAGCCACCTCCACCAGGGAATATGTAAAGTTGATTGAAGGAACCGGTGCAAAAATTCTCGACACACGTAAAACTACCCCGGGATTCAGATTACTTGAGAAAGAGGCGATCCGGATCGGCGGAGGTTTCAATCATCGCTTCGGTTTATACGACATGATTTTAATTAAGGATAACCATATCGATTTTGCAGGAGGAATTCAAAATGCGATTGGCAGGGCACAGGACTATCTTAAACAAAACAGGCTGGGCCTCAAGATCGAATTGGAGGCCAGAAGCCTTGAGGATATCCTTATCATAATGCAAACAGGTGGAGTAGACAGGATCCTGTTGGATAATTTTTCTGTGGAGGATACCCATGCCGCCGTCAGAATGATCGGCCATAAAATTGAAACAGAGTCTTCGGGAGGCATTACTAAAGAAAATATCCGAAAGTATGCCGAATGCGGCGTTGACTATATTTCAGTAGGAGCATTGACCCACCAGGTTAAAAGTCTTGATATTAGTCTGAAAGCAGATTTCCAGTCATGAGGGATTTTGGTGACGTTCGCCGGGAATATCTTAAAAGGAGCCTCACGGAAGAGAATCTGCCCGATGATCCCTTCCTTCTTTTCAACCTCTGGCTAAACGACGCTTTGAACAAAAATCTTCCGGAACCGACCGCCATGAATCTCTCAACGGTTGGAATAGACGGGCAACCCTCCAGCAGGATTGTACTCCTTAAAAAAACCGAGAAAAACTGCTTCATTTTTTTTACCAATTACACCAGCAGGAAGGCTCTGGATATTAGTCTCCACTTAAGGGTGTCGGCTCTTTTCTTCTGGCCGGAACTTGAACGGCAGGTGAAGATCATGGGCATTGCCGCAAAAATCAATGACGCAGAGTCGGTTCACTATTTTCAGTCACGGCCTTATGAAAGTCAGATAGGTGCCTGGGCCTCACCCCAAAGCAAGGAAATCCCCGACAGAACATTTTTGGAAAAGGAGTTTGAGAAGTACCGGAAGAAATTCCCTGAGGAAAAACCGGTTCCAAAACCAACCCACTGGGGCGGTTACGCCATAATCCCTTCCCGCATTGAATTCTGGCAGGGCAGGAAAGCCCGTTTGCACGACCGGATTGAGTATCGGAAAAAGGGAGAAGAATGGATGCGTGTCAGGCTTGCTCCCTGAAATAACAATTTAACTATTTATTCTGTAATGGTTAGAAAGAACCCTTTAAATTCCGTATCTGAGCCTTCAGTACCTTTATTTTGGCTTCTGCATCAGCCCTCTTTCGTTTTTCCATTTCAACAACCTGTGCAGGTGCATTCTGAACAAACCGTTCATTTCCAAGTTTCTTCATCACACTTTCCAGGAAACCAATTGTATAGGAGAGTTCGTTCTCAAGTTTTGAGATCTCAATGTTTTCGTCCACAATCCCTTTTAATGGAATAAAATACTCCACATTCTTAACTATAAAGGAGATGGTTTTCTCCATATTCTCTTCAGCAGGCCGGACAGACACGACATTAATGATTTTTCTGAGAACCGGTTCCAGGTGGCTGTGGTAGGTTCCATTTGTCGAAGAGCGCATCATAAGATGAATGCCTTCTTTATTCTGGATACCTTTCTCTTTTCTGATACTCCTGATATTGGCAACAATCTCTTTCAACTGTTCGAACTGCTCCAGTATCTGCTTATCATAACGTTCCGCTTCAGGCATTCTGCTGATCATTATGCTCTCCCCATCTCTTCTCTGCCGGATGCGCTGCCATATCTCTTCAGTGATAAAAGGCATAAAAGGATGAAGTGCCAGAAGCAATCTTTCTAGAAAACCGATTGTTCTCCCGAAGGTTATTTCATCCATCTTTTTGCCGCGATCAGGTTTGATAATCTCCAGGTACCACGATGAAAACTCGTCCCAGAAGAGTTTATAAACTACCATTAATGCATCTGATATCCTGTACTTCTTGAATAGATCCTCAATCTGGATAAGAGTTCTGTTCAACTGAGAACCAAACCATTCTATTGCCACAGATGAAGATTCCGGCTGTGCCAATCCCTTATCAGTCTCCCAGGACCGGATCAGCCTGAATGCATTCCATATTTTATTGCTAAAGTTCCTGCCCTGCATGGTCAGGCTCTCATCAAACAGCAGATCATTGCCTGCAGGAGAACACAACAGCATCCCAACCCTTACCCCATCTGCACTGTATTTTGTTATTAAATCAATCGGATCGGGTGAATTGCCAAGGGATTTCGACATTTTTCTGCGTTTACTATCCCTTACTATCCCTGTAAGATACACCGTATTAAAAGGCTTTTCATTCCGGTATTCATATCCGGCCATTATCATTCGTGCAACCCAGAAGAACAGAATTTCAGGAGCAGTTACCAGGTCGTTCGTGGGATAATAATAGTTTATGTCATCATTATCGGGATGCCGTATCCCATCAAAAACCGAAATTGGCCAGAGCCACGATGAAAACCAGGTATCGAGGACATCCTCATCCTGATGAAGATCCTCTGCTGAAAGAGCAGGATTACCGGTTTTTTCAATAGCCAGCTTCAGGGCTACTTCTGCATTATCCGCAACCACAAAATCGTTGATGCCCGGATGAGCTCCTATATAATAAGCAGGAATCCTGTGGCCCCACCACAGTTGACGGGAAATGCACCAATCCCTGACATTCTCTATCCAGTACCTGTAGATGTTTTTAAACTTCGCAGGACGAAGCTTTATCGTATCATTCAATACGTTGTCGAGAGCGGGCTTTGCAAGCTTCTTCATTTTCAGGAACCACTGGATGGAAAGTTTCGGTTCAATAACAGCATCCGTGCGCTCCGAATAACCTACCTTATTTGCATAATCCTCCACCCTGACAAGGTTTCCTGAGTTCTGAAGCTCACTAACAATTAATTCCCTCGCCCTGAACCGGTCCTCTCCGACAAAAAGAACAGCAGCTTCACTTAGGGTGCCATTATCATTAAATATATCTATCGATCTCAGTCCGTGTTTTATCCCCAGTTCATAATCATTTATATCATGAGCCGGCGTTATCTTCAGGGCTCCTGTTCCAAATTCACGATCCACATATTCATCTTCAATGATGGGAACCGGCCTGTCGAGCAATGGCACCAGGACTTTTTTACCCTTGAATGCATGAAAACGTTCATCCTGGGGATGAACGCATACAGCAGTATCGCCCAGAATAGTCTCAGGTCGCGTTGTGGCAATTATTATGTAATTATCTTCCTCCACAACCCTATAGCGTACATAATAAAGTTTTGAACGTACCTCCCTGTATATGACCTCCTCATCAGAGACCGCTGTAAGTGCCTGAGGATCCCAGTTCACCATTCTCACCCCCCTGTATATATGGCCCTTATTGTAGAGATCCACAAAAACCCGGACCACACTATCAGAGAGTACCTCATCCATTGTAAAGCAGGTTCGTTCCCAATCACAGGAAGCTCCAAGCTTTTTCAACTGCTCAAGAATGATTCCTCCATGTTTTTCCTTCCACTCCCAGGCATACTCAAGAAATTCCTCCCTGGTAAGATCCTTTTTTGAAATACCCTTTTCCTTCAACATATTCACAACACGCGCTTCTGTTGCGATGGAGGCATGGTCGGTGCCGGGAACCCAGAGGGCATTTTTACCCATCATCCTGGCCCTCCGGACTAGAACATCCTGAAGCGTATTATTCAGCATATGCCCCATATGAAGCACTCCTGTGACATTCGGGGGAGGAATGACAATACAATATGGTTCCCGTTCATCCGGTGTACTCCTGAAAAACCGGTTCTTCATCCAGTACTCGTACCATTTTGCCTCAACCGTGGAGGGATCATATTTTGAAGGGATATTCATCGTGCGCTTAACTCATTTTCAATGGTTGAAAATCGAGTGCTAAAATAGTAAAAAAAGACAAGTTGTCTGACGGCTGAACAAACCACATCCTTAAATCCAATTGGATTTCCTGACCATTTTTATCCATTCGCCGAATTTTATCAAAATTTAACAAAGAAAACTATAAAAACCGTAAAAGTTTTCATATTATTGCACCTTATTTTTTTCAGCATGGATATAAAGGAGCGAATCATCACAGAATCGGGCATCCTTTTCTCAAAGTATGGGATCAGGAGCATGACTATGGATGCCATCTCCTCAGAGATGAGAATTTCTAAAAGAACCATCTATGAACATTTCAGGGATAAAGAAACCCTGTTGCAGGAAGTGATTTTATATCACAACAACCTGCAGGCGGAAGAAGCCAATCACATCATAGAACAGTCGAACAATGCAATAGAAGCCATGTTCCTCATCCTGAGACAAAGCATCAGGATTATGAAACAGATCAATCCTGTCTTTTTTTATGATTTAACCACTTACTATGCATCAACATTTAATCGATTTTCCGAACACAGTAAAAACCGTAACTATGATTTTACATTGAACCTGCTGCAAACCGGAGTAAGACAAAAAGTATTCAGAAATGAATTAAATATTGATATCGTCAACAGAACCTTTCATGAATTGTTTAAACTTTTCAGTCCAGATCATCCTCTTACCCAGAAAGACTATAACAGAAGAGAACTATTCGACAATATAATAATACCTTATTTCAGGGGAATCGCAACCGAGAAAGGAGCTGAACTGATCGAGAAATGCAAAAAAATATTGGAATATTAATTTAATACCGAATAACAATATGAAAAGAATCATTTTTATAATAATACTTTTTACCATCCCCCTGCTTAAAGGACAGGGGCAGGATACCAATTCAAAATTTGCCCTGAGTTTGAGTGAGGCTATTGATTATGCCCTGGATTTTAACAAATCCCTTGCCGGTGCCCGCATGGAGGTGGAAAAATCAAGACACAGCCTCTGGGAATCCATTTCACAGGGATTACCCCATGCGGACGGGACATTGGATTACATGACCTATTTTAACTATGAGCTTGAATTTTCTTTTGGCGGCAGTGATGTTTCATTTACTCCGGAGCAATATATGGAAGCAATGAACCAGACGCTTTCCCAGCCACAGTTTTCATCAACAACGCCAGAGGATCTTATCAATCATCAGGCGGGGAATTTCATGGATGCCCAACTGCAGTCGATGCTTCCCCCTTCAACCATATTGATGTCGGATCAATCCACAGCCAAGTTTCAGATCTCACAACTCATTTTCAGCGGACAATATATTGTTGGCATTCAAACGGCCAAACTTGCTCAAAAGATCTCCGAACAAAACCTGAATTTTACGGAGCTGGATGTAAAGCAAGCTGTCATCAATGCCTATTACCTTGTTTTGATTACGGAAGAATCCCTGGGAATTCTTGAACAAAATCTTCAAAATCTCAATCAGATTCTCGAGCATACAAAAAAAATGTACTCAGCCGGAATGGCAGAAAAAACCGATGTTGACCAGTTACGTATTACCCTGAATCAACTGGAGAACTCAAAAAACTCCATTTTCAGAAATCTTGAGTTAAATTATAATATGTTACGGTTTCAACTCGGACTGGAGATGAACGTGGATCTAACCCTTACAGACAAGCTCACAAGCCTTTTTGAAGAACTGAGACCCAAGGATGCCCTGCTTAATCAATTTCATATCGAATCAAATCCTACCTATCAGATCATGAAAACCCAGGAGGATATTAATAAAAAGCTGGTTGACCTGGAACAATGGAATTACGCTCCTACCATTGCAGGATTCTATGCCTATAATGCCAAAATCCTTACTACCGGGTTCGATATGAATCCGAACCACATGGCAGGGCTTTCCTTATCCCTGCCTATCTTCTCCAGCGGAATGAGGAAAGCGAAGGTGAATCAGGCAAAAATTGATTACAGGCTGGCCCAGAATAACCGAAGTATCCTTGAAGACCAACTGGAGCTTCAATACAAACAATACCGGTATAATCTTCAAAATGCCATAGAGAATTATGAAACTCAAAAAGAAAACGTGGTGGTTGCCAGAAGTGTTTATGACAGTTACAGACTGAAATTTGAACAGGGAATGGCCTCGAGTCTCGAACTGACCCAGGCCAACAGCAACTACCTCGAAGCAGAAGGCAATTACATCAGTGCGGTCATGGAGGTTTTGAATGCAAAATTGCAACTGGATAAATTACAGAATAACCTTGAATAAAAATAAAACCTATGAATACAATGAAACGAATAACATTTTTAATGATTGGAATTCTGTTTCTGACAGGATTATTTTCCTGTGCAAACAAAGAATCCAAAACCGTTGGGAATCCCGTAAATGAGAGCGCAGTGAAAAAACAGCCCGTCAGGGTTGTTCCCGTTCAGAAAGAGGAGGTGTCGATAACTGAAAAACTGACTGCAAATATCAATGCATTCGAGGAAACCTATCTGGCTCCGTCTCTTTCCGGAAGGATAAGGAATATTTCAGTGGATGTGAATGATCGGGTTGTAAAAGGTCAGTTACTGGTAGAGATGGACAGGACCCAGCTGGAGCAAACCCGGGTTCAATACGAGAATCTCAAGAAAGACCTTCAGAGAATGGATACATTACTGGAATCTGGTACAGTAACAGAACAGTCATACGACCAGATGAAAACACAGATTGAGGTCATGGAGGTATTGCTCAGGAATCTTGAGGAAAACACCAGGCTCAGGGCCCCTTATGATGGAATTATCTCCGGGAAATATTTTAATAATGGAGAGCTTTTCTCTCCCGCGCCCAATACGCCTTCAGGGAAGGCAGCTATTGTTTCGATGGTCCGGATGGATGTTTTAAAAGTCTATGTGAATCTTTCCGAGAAATATTTGCCGGAGATTAAAAGGGGGATGAAGGCATTCTTATCCACGGATGTTTATCCCGGCGAAACATTTATCGGGACTGTGTACCGTGCCTTTCCAACCATTGATCCCCTTACCAGAACCTTCAAGGTTGAACTTCATGTTCCGAATCCTCTGGAAAGGCTGAGGCCAGGTATGTTTGCAAGGGTATCCATTGAACTGGGAAAAAAGGAGGCCACTGTTGTACCCGCAATTTCGATCGTTCACCAGACCGGCACAAACGACCGGTATATTTTCATCAACAACAATGGTATTGCCAAAAAGATATTTGTCCAATCTGGCGATCGTTTCAATGACAAGATTGAGATCATCACCGATGAAATCCGTGGCGGGGAAGCATTGATAATTGCTGGTCAGAATAACCTGATGGACGGAATGCCTGTTGAAGTAGTTGGTGATTAATTTTTTTAAAAAGAAATTGATATGAGTATATATGGAAGTGCTGTTAGAAGGCCCATTACAACAATAATGATTTTTGTAGGGCTGTTGGTTCTGGGCCTCTATTCCCTGAACAAACTGCCAATAGATTTCTATCCCGAGCTCGAGTTTCCCGCAATTTCCGTTCTTACCACGTATAGCGGGGCCAGTGCTGCCGACATAGAAACGAATGTCACCAGGATCATTGAGGATAACCTGAATACCGTCAGCAATTTGAAGGATATCACCTCCACATCCAGGGACAATACTTCTGTTGTTCTCTGTGAATTTGAATGGGGAACAAACCTTGATGAAGCATCTAATGAAATCAGGGACGCGCTTAGCTTTGCAGAGCAATTTCTTCCCGATGAAGTCTCCAAACCGGCAATCTTTAAATTCAGTTCCAGCGCCATGCCTATACTGTTTTTCGCAGTGACTGCCGATGAAAGTTATCCGGCTATTGAGACCATCCTGGATGAAAAAATCATCAATCCGCTGAATCGGATCCCGGGAATCGGATCTGTGGGTCTCTTCGGAGCACCCGGAAGGGAGATACAGGTTAATATTGATCCGCAGAAATTAGAGGGCTATAACCTTACTGTTGAGCAAATTGCGGGAATCCTGAATGCGGAGAACCTTAATCTTCCTGCCGGCAATATCGAGATGGGATTGATGGATTACCCCCTCAGAATCCAGGGAGAGTTTGTTGATAGTGATGTCATAAAGGAAATTGTTCTGACAAGTTACAATGGTCAGACGGTCTACCTGAAGGATGTTGCCACGGTAAATGATACCATCCGTGAAATGAATTTCGACGAAAAGATTAGCGGAGAAACTGGGCTACGATTGATTATTCAGAAGCAGTCGGGGGCTAACACCGTGGAAGTAGCCAGGAGCGTGAATGAAATGCTTCCGGAATTGATAAAATCCCTTCCTGAAGATATTGAAATCAGAACATTAATGGATTCCTCTGATTTTATCCAGGATTCCATTGACAATCTGACACGTACCCTCCTGTTTGCTGCCATTTTTGTAATACTGGTCGTCCTATTGTTCCTCGGCAGGTGGAGGGCTACCATTATCATTATTCTTACCATCCCCATATCATTAATTGTGGCATTCATCTACCTGTTTATTTCCGGAGGCACTATCAATATCATAACCCTTTCTTCCCTGTCAATTGCTATCGGAATGGTTGTGGATGATGCGATCGTGGTTCTGGAAAACATTACCAAACATGTAGAAAGGGGTGACCGCCCCGCTGAGGCAGCCATTTACGCGACCAATGAGGTCTGGCTTGCAGTTATTGTTACCACACTTACCATCGTGGCAGTCTTTCTTCCGTTATCACTCGTCAGGGGGATGACCGGGGAACTGTTCCGGCCCCTGGGTATTGTGGTATCCATCACCGTGGTTACTTCAACCATCGCCGCAATAACCCTGACGCCCATGCTTGCATCGAAAATGATGCGGCTCAGAAAAAAACCTTTGAAACCCAGGTTGTTCAGTTATGATAATCTTATCGGCCGTTTCCTCGATAACGTAGATAACTTTTATGAAAAGTCATTACGTGTGGCTTTAAAATATAAATGGGGTGTTTTAATTATATCCCTTGCAATTTTTGCCGGTTCGTTGTTTGCTATAGGCGGAATTGGATTTCAATTTCTGCCGGAAGCGGATCAAAGTTCCATGTCCGCCAGCATTGAATTGCAAACCGGAACCAGGGTAGACGAGACCATAAAAGTTGCAAGAAGAATCGACAATTTTATTGAAAGCAGTATTCCCGAAGTTAATATTTACAATACATCTGCCGGTTCAGATGACCGTGGCGGCATTATGTCCCTTTTCATGCAATCGGGCTCACACAGGATAAATTATAATATCCGAATGGTTCCGGTTGGTGACCGTGAGCGCGATATCTGGGCTATTGCTGATACATTGCGTCAATACCTTAAAACTATACCTGAAATCGTAAACTACAGTGTGGTGCCGAATGGCGGAATGGGGGCTGCCCAGGATAACAGCGTCTCAATTGAAATTTATGGTTATAATTTCGAGACTACCTCTGCACTGGCAGAAGCATTGGCCGACAGTATCAGCACCATTCCCGGTGCTACCAATGTGGATATCAGCCGCGATCCCGTAAAACCGCAACTGGAGGTAATCCCTGATCGTGAAAAAATGGCACAGCATGGATTAAATACCTACAATCTCGCGAACGCGGTCAGAAACCGTGTGGAAGGTCCTTACATGAGCAGCTATCGTGAAGATGGAGATGAGTATGATATTGTGGTGCGTTTTAATGAAGAAGGACGAAATACGATTACCGATATCATGAATATAGGATTGATGACCCCACAGGGAACCATGGTGAGACTTGGAGAAGTGGCATCTATCAAACAAACATGGTCACCACCCAATATCGAACGTAAAAGCAGGGAACGCATCGTCACTGTTTCTGTAACACCTTATAAAGTCTCCCTGAGTGTGCTTGCAGAGCAGATTCAATCCAAAATAGAACAACTGGACATACCGCCTGAAGTCAATGTTCAGATGAGCGGGGCCGTTGAAGATCTTATGGACGCTATGAATGATCTGGCTCTCCTTCTTGCACTCAGCCTGATACTGGTCTATATTGTCATGGCAAGTCAGTTCGAGTCGCTTAAAATGCCGTTAATCATTATGTTTTCCATTCCCTTTGCTTTCTCAGGGGTTATTCTCGCCCATATTGTAACAGGAATTACCATGAGTGTTATTTCGATGGTGGGGGGAATCATGCTGGTGGGTATCGTGGTGAAAAATGCAATTGTTCTTGTTGATTTTATAAACCTGATGCGGGACCGCGGGTATTCCCTCAAAGATGCCGTTATCCTGTCCGGAAGGTCAAGACTCCGGCCGGTACTGATGACCACTTTTACCACCATTCTCGGAATGCTCCCCCTGGCTGTCAGCCGCGGTGAAGGTTCGGAAATCTGGAGCCCGATGGGAATTTCCGTAATCGGTGGACTGATATTTTCAACTTTTGTTACAATGATACTCGTTCCTGTTGTATATATCTTTTTCATGAGGAGAAGCGTCAGGAGAAAGCAATTGATTGAATACGATTTCATGAACGGCAATTAAACAGTCAAGCTGATAACAGTTTAAAACATAAAAATGAAAGCTATTTTTATTGTATATAACCAGTCGCACACCGAGAAGGTCGAATATATGTTTGAGAAGCTGAACATACGCGGATTTACCAGGTGGACCGATCTCACAGGTCGCGGAACCATTGACGGGAACCCACATATGAACACCCACACCTGGCCGGAACAGAATTCGGCAAAACTTGCCGTTGTTGAAGATGAAATGGTGGAACCGGTTCTTAATGCGGTTGAAAAGCTGGATAATGTAAATAAGTCTATTGGTATCAGGGCTTTTGTTTGGAACATTGAACGGATGCATTAACAGGGAAGACATTTCCCCATCAGTTCTTCTGTTTCCTGGCAACCAGTGATTAATTCAGCCTTGTCTGCAACTCTCTCGTCCCTGATCCTGTTAGGAATATTCATGGAAAATCCTGATTAAATAGATCATTAAATGTTTTAATATTATTTTTAATGATGATACCTTTGCAGGGTATTGAATAACCATGAAGAGATTTTCTCTGCTCTGTTGTTTTCTGCTTTTAATCCTTTTTTCCTGTGGTCACTCTCCGGAAGAACAAGCCAGGAGGAGTGGAAAAGAAATATATTTTGAGGAGGAATTTCATGATTTCGGAGAAATCGCTGAAAACGGCAATGGCACCCATGCTTTTATTTTTAAAAATCTTTCTGACAGGGCCATCGTTATTAACCGGGTCAGAAGCACCTGTGGGTGTACGGTTTCTCTCTGGCCGGCAGAGCCAGTAGAGCCGGGACAGCAGGAAGAAATTGTGGTACAGTATAATACTGAACTTAAGGGAAATTTTCAAAAATCAATTTATGTTTATTCTACTGCCGCAAATTCCCCTGTCAGGCTGCAGATAAAAGGTAGAGTCATCCAGGAAAAAACCAATTCACATGCCGAGAATATCCAATAAAGGCGTATCGATGCCACCCTCTCCCATAAGAAAGCTGGTCCCTTTCGCGGAGGAAGCAAAAAGAAAAGGCCGTAAGGTTTACCATCTGAATATCGGACAACCCGATATTCCCACGCCTGAAGGTGCTATCCAGGCAATCAGGAACCTGTCTGACAGAGTCATTGAATACAGTCACTCCGCAGGCCATGAAGGATATCGCAAAAAGCTCTCCGATTTTTACAGGAAAATTGGTCTTGATGTCGATTATTCCGACATTCTGGTTACCACCGGCGGCTCGGAAGCAATTACCTTTTCACTGATGTCAACCACAGACCCGGGTGATGAGGTGATTGTCCCTGAACCATTTTATGCAAATTACAACGGATTTAGTATTGCATCCGGTGTCAGGATTGTTCCTGTGACTTCGGTCATTGAGAACGGATTTGCTCTGCCTCCTGCCGAGGAATTTGAAAAGCTTATCACGCCCCGTACAAAAGCTATTCTTATCTGTAATCCAAATAATCCCACGGGTTACCTCTATTCTCAAAAAGAACTTGAGAGATTGGGTGAGATTGTAAAAAAACATGATCTGTACCTCTTTTCAGATGAGGTTTACAGAGAATTCTGCTATGACGGAGCAGTTCATTTTTCCGTATTGAAACTAAAAGGATTGGATGAACACGTCATCATGACTGACTCAGTCTCCAAACGGTACAGCATGTGTGGGGTACGAATCGGGACGCTCGTATCAAGGAACAAAAGTATCATCAGTACGGCACTGAAATTTGCCCAGGCCCGTCTCAGTCCTCCTTCTCTTGGACAACTGGCCGGTGAAGCGGCTTTGAATACCCCCGATTCATATTTCACCGGCGTTTATGATGAGTATATCGAACGGAGAAACTTTATGGTAGAAGCGCTCAATCATATTCCGGGTGTAATTTGTCCCAAACCAAAAGGGGCTTTTTATACGGTGGTGCATCTTCCGGTAGATGATTCGGATAAATTTTCTCAATGGATTCTCAGTGACTTTGACTACCACAACCAGACCGTTATGATAGCTCCGGCATCAGGTTTCTACGCCACACCCGGATTGGGACGTCAGGAGGTGAGAATAGCTTATGTACTGAAAAAAGAGGACCTTAAGAATGCCATTGAAACACTTGCCGAAGCCCTCAGGATTTATCCCGGTAGAACTTTAAAATAGTACTGTATTGTCCATCAATTTGACCTCCGGATTCTAATTACAGAAACAAGGTGCCGTCTCCGGAAATGTTATAGCGCCTGACAGGAAGAGTGTTCCTGCAGGTATTTTCAGGGATACAACAGATATTTCTTGCGGATTTCCTGGAATGCCTCAAGTTCAGTTTCCCAGCTCCTTCTAATGGATTCTTCATTCCAACCGGCTTCAATCTGTTCCCTCAGGCGTGTGGTTCCAGCCAGCTTATCGAAATATGGAATGAAAAATTTTTCTTTATCCGGAAACTGATCGTATGCTTCCAGCAGCCATTCCAGAAAAATCCGGTTCCACCCGTTTTCAGGATTAAAATTTCTGAGATCCCTTCCATAACAGAGCTGCCCTTTTAGTTTGGGATTCGCTGACATACCCGGTATCTCCTCCGGTGTAAAACTGAAATCCCCTTTTAACAGCGGGTGCCCGTAAACCTCAAAAGGCACAGGGGTACCTCTCCCCTCACTAATTACAGTCCCTTCAAAAAAACATGTGGAAGGATAAAGTTTTATACTGTGATCACCCGGCAGATTCGGAGAAGGTTTCACAGGGAGCATAACTGGCTTGCCATGATAATAATTAAGGCAGGGAATGATGGTGAGGTTACAGGTGACCCCTTCTGCCAGCCATCCCTCACCGTTGATCATCGAGGCAAGTTCCCCGATGGTCATCCCGTAAACCCCCGGCACAGGATGCATTCCTACAAACGAACGCTGTTCAGGCTCCAGAACCGGTCCGTCGACATAGCCGCCATTTGGATTGGGCCGGTCAAGTATAAGCAGGGGAATCCCCTGCTCAGCGCAGGATTCCATCACATAATGAAGTGTTGAGATATATGTAAAAAACCGGACACCTACATCCTGAATATCAAATATCACACGGTCAACATCCCCAAGATCCTCGGGACGGGGCTTCCTGTGACTCCCGTACAACGACACCAGAGGGATGCCGGTAACGTAATCCTTCTGGTCCGAAATCGATTCTCCGGCGTCAATGTCTCCCCTGAATCCGTGCTCCGGCACGAAAACATTCATGATACGCACCAAAGCTGTTCCCTCGGATGCCAGTACATCCACCAGATGTTGCCCGTTAACCAGCGAAGTATGATTGGCCACAAGGGCAATTTTTTCATCCTGTATTAAAGGCAACACTTTATCAAGCTGTCCGGCACCCGGCACCACCGGCTTATTATCCTGTGAGCAGGCAATCAGACACATGTTTATGAATATATATATCACAGCTATTCTCATCAGGAAGAATTGCAAATTTTATTAAGAACCATTATAAGGCGGTGTAATATTAATAAATAGTCTGTAAATCCTGAAAAGATAACTATTTTTAAACGCGGAAACCGACTGATGAATACTGAATTATTTATAGCACGCCGTATCATAGGATCCGGAAACGGAAAAAAAAGCTTCTCCCGGTCAATTGTAGGTATTGCCATTTTTGGAATTGCCCTCGGATTGGCCGTAATGATTGTGGCCGTTTCAATTGTCACCGGTTTCAAGAAAGAGATCTCTGAAAAAGTGATCGGATTCGGAAGTCATATTACCATACTGAACCTGGATTCCAATCTATCCTATGAAACTATTCCCATCCCCGGAGATCTGAGCCGTATAGATGAATTAAAAAATAACAGGGGGATCAGGGCCATTCAGCCCTATGCCATAAAGGCAGGAATCATTAAAACCCAGGAAGAGATACTGGGAGCAGTCCTGAAAGGGATCGATAGTGGTTATAACTGGGAGTTCATTGAAAAACATCTTGAGGAGGGTCACATCCTTCGAATAAATGATTCAGTCAGGCTGAGCAGTGTTATGATTTCAAGGGAGGTTTCAAATCTGCTAAAGCTGAATATGGGAGACAGTTTTACCATGTACTTTATTCAGGACCCTCCCCGGGCCAGGACCTTCACGATTGAAGGCATATACAATACCAGTCTGGAAGAGTATGATAAGCTTTATATTTTTTGTGATATCAAGCAGATACAGCGATTAAACAGCTGGGGTCCGAACCAGATTACCGGTTATGAAATTCTTCTGAAGAATATTAATGACCTGGAAACGATCGCTGAAGAAGTCCGCGACAGAGTTTCGTACGATTTCCTCGAAGATGGTTCAAGGCTGAAAGTGGAAACCATCCTTCAAAGGAACACCCAGATTTTTGACTGGCTGAATCTTCAGGATATGAATGTCGCCATAATTATTATCCTGATGCTTATTGTTGCAGGATTTAATATGATCTCGGGATTATTGATCATCATTCTTGAACGAACTAATATGATCGGAATCCTAAAAGCGCTTGGAACCAATAATCTTTCTATCAGGAAGATATTTATTTATCAATCCGGATATCTTGCCTTAACAGGCCTGTTATGGGGTAACCTGATTGGTCTTTTTATCTGTTTAATTCAGAAAATTTTTCATGTCATTAAACTCGATCCCTCTTCTTATTATCTCGATGTCGTTCCCATTAATCTGAACCTGATTCACCTGTTCCTTCTCAATATTGGAACAGCCCTGATTATATTCCTGTTCCTGTTGTTACCCTCGATGATTATATCCCGTATATCACCTGAAAAAAGCATCAGGTTCAATTAATCAGCGATCATTTCTTCCTTCGTTTTAGTTTTTTCAACCTGCTCTTGACAGTTGTTTTTATTTCCTTGAAGAGATGGGCCCTCAGACTATCGAACTTTGTCTGAACCTCTTCTCCCAACTCTTCTCTTACCCGGTTAATTTCATTATGGGATGAAATGCTGATCCCTTCAATCTCATTTCGGAGGTAATTCTTCGTTTTCCGGTTATGAAGGAACAAGAGCAGGAAAAGTGCCAGAAGCAGCAGCAGGATAATTGGTCCGGATATCCAAAAAAGGGTTGCCAGCCTGCTACGGAAGGAAGCATTTTCATTAACCTGTTTTTCAAATTGCTCTTTCACACTGATTATCTCATCGCTGAGCACCTTATTTTCCTTCTCAAGAACATTGACATTCTTTCTCAGTTTAAAAATAACCCGATTAAAGGAATCCAACAGCTGTTCATGATCTGAAAATTGTGTATTCCACTTTTTATCCAGGGTTCCCATATCCCGGGTTATTCTTTCAATCCTCAGGTCCTGAATGCTGTCATTGAATTTCAAAACTGAATCGGAAGGAGAGCGGCCAGATACCTCGACAGAAAAGGCGAACAGAATTAAACTTAACCATATGGCTTCAGGCAGAAACTTCATATAATTATTTAATTTCACCTTAAAATTCAAATATTTTTTATTGATAACCTAATGAATCGGAACTTAAATAAAAACCGGTTGATTAAATCGTTTTCGGGTCCTCTGCCCGGTCATGCAGCATGGGAAAAAATGGCCCCTGAATTCAGGGGGAACTTTCAACACTACGTGGATAGAAGAATCGCAGCAGTATTGGTAATAATTTTCCCCTACCCGAAGGTTCATCATCTGTTGTTCATCAAAAGGAATGAATACCCCGGTCCGCACAGTTCCCAGATCAGTTTTCCCGGCGGACTGCATGAAACATACGATATTGATTTGTCCCATACAGCAATTCGTGAGGCACGGGAAGAGACAGGATTAAATGAAGAAATAGAGATACTCGGAACCCTTACACCGCTTTATATTCCCATAAGCAATTTTCTTGTTACTCCATATGTAGGATGGGTTTCAACACCTCCGGCATTCAAGCCGGATGCCTCCGAGGTAAAATACCTGATTACGGTTCCAATATCAGAACTGCTGAATGGTGAAAACATAAAAAGAGAAAAAATGAAGGGCCATGATGTTGAATTCATGGCCCCTTACTATGCTTTTGGAAAGGAAAAAATATGGGGAGCTACCGCAATGATCCTCAGCGAATTTATTGAAGTGGCCGGATGGAGGCAATAACCTCACTGTTTACAATATTTTTATAATGGTCATAACGGTTAAGAACCTGTTTCACATAGTTGTAAGTCTCCACTCCTCTTGCGTAACCATATTTGACAACCGGATCGTTATAATACTGTGGTTCGGACTTCTTCAGCAACCATTCATTGACACTCTCATCCCATACATTCGGATTATCACCGAATTTTTCCGCCAGGTTCCTTGCATCCTGAATATGGCCATAACCTATATTATAGGAAGCCAGCACAAATTTGATCCGTTCCTCTTTATCTGGAATGGTTTTGCTAAACAATTCATCCAGCCATTTGATAAAACTCAGGCCTGCTCTGATCTGGGATTCTGTGGATGAGGCCGGGGTCACTCCATACCTCTGTGCTGTATTGGGCATAAGCTGCATCAATCCATAGGCTCCTGCCCATGATAATGCTTCGGGATTAAAACGCGACTCCTGATAAACCATGGAAGAGATTAATCTCCAGTCCCAACCGATCGTTTCACTCTCTTTTCTGATAATTTCATCGTATTTTGAAATCTTTCCACTTCCAAGCGCATAATAATCACTGTTTATTATATTTACTGAATGCTGGTTACGAAAATATTTATTATAAATGATGGCATACTTTCTTGACCTGGTAAAATCCATCAACCAGCTATCAATTTCATTTTTAAGCTCAGCAGAACCAAACCGCACAGCCCATGCCACATTCTGAGGAAAAGAGATGGCTGTTTGAACATCCAGCTCGGGAAAGTAGGTAGCGTTAACCAATCCAACATTTTCATCACATACAGTGTAATCGATTTCTCCCAGTGCAACCCTGTGAATCAGCTGTTCCGACTCAACTTCAACTTCCCGGATATGTATTCCTCCACCTATTTCATTTGAAAGTGATCTCAGGCGGGAAGCATAAACTGAGCCCTTCTGCACATAAACAGTTTTACCTGCAAGTTCAAGCTGGTTCCTGATCAGCCAGTCCTCAACCTGCTTTTTATTCATAACCTCCCAGTTCCCGGGCTTACGTTGCACCAGAACCTGCCGTGTCTGGAGATGCGGTGCGGTGAAATTGACCTGCTCACTGCGATCGGCTGTAACCGTTAGGTTCATAGCTATCAGGTCCACCTCACCCGAGGCCAGTTCTCTGAAGTTCTGATCAAGGTTATTGCTCACCCGTACATCCAGATCGAGGTCCAAGTAATTGGCCAGTTCCTGGAGCATCTGGTACTGATAACCCATGGGCTGACCCCTATAAATGAAATAGCTGATTGAATTATACTCTGTAACCACTGTCAGTTTGCCCTTTGCCCTGATTTCATCAAGATCCGAATAAACCTCTTCATAATCCTGGGTGGTATAGGTTATATCCGTCGCCCTGTTTCTGTGGCACGAATCAGTCAATACGGGTAGTAAAATCAGTAAAACTCCAATTATATAGATATGTAACGATTGCGTTTTCATAGTCAAAATCATAAACGAATTAGCAGTTATAACAAATTGTGTGCCGAAATGTTTTAGAACATAAATTTTTAATCATAAAATGTCCATGCCAGACCAAATCTTATATTTCGCGGCTTCATGGGATAACCGTAAGTCGAAAAAAAGTTGTTTCCGAGAAGGATCGGACCACTCAGCACATTATTCCATGTAAGGAAGAAGCGTGTCCGTTTGATTCTCCAGTCAAGGAACAGATCCAGGAAGGGATAACCGCCCGTTTTGCTGTTATCCTGCAGATAAAACACTCCTGTCGCAGGCATATAGCTATTTCCAGCATAGGGGGTGGTATAATACAGGTCGAATCCGGCGTGAAATATCAGTGCCCCCTTAAACAGGACCTGCTTCCAGAAATTTGAGGTGTGAATGGCTGCCAGCGGCAATCTCAGCACTTCGGAGGCAGGTGTATACTGTAAAAGAATCCGGTTGTCTGAATTGAAGCCCGATACGATAAAGTGTTTCTGAAATGATCCGGACAGAATGAGCAGGCTCTTATCGTACTGAACTGGGAGGGCATCCTGATCCCAGTAGACATATCTGTTTATATATCCCGCATTGATTCTCAGGTCCATTCTTTTTTCCCTGCTGAGGATATATATTTCGCCCTTTGCTTTCAGTTCTGAGTCGAATTCATTATCCCACCTGAAAAATGCGGAGGAATACTTCTTCATGAAGAAATGCGGGCGTTCCGAGGCGAAAAGGGCACTGAATCCAAGGGTTACAGATTGTGCCAGTTCTCTTGAGAACGTTCCGGTAACATTAAAATTACGGCTGTAATAACCGGTCAGGTAATACCTGGCATCAAGGGTCCAGTCCCAGACTCCTCCTGTTGGTCCGGCCAGGTGAAATCCGGCATAAACATTATGAAATATTTTTCTGTTAAGGTCTGCCACCACAGTATCCCGGAAAACGGAATCTATAATCACGGGCATTTCAGACAGGGTATCAACACGTGACAGATAGCGGTTTCTGTCGGGATAAAGATGGCTGTATCTATGCAAATCATACCCTGCAAAAGCTCTTGCTGAAATACGATCCTTGTAGGGATCCCCGAGGATCAGTTGAAACAGATTGGATATCCTGTCAGCAGAAACCGAATCTTTCACTTCGTTGAGCGGATAATAAAGCGTGTCGAACAGAGACGGAAGAAATTGCGGATTCACATTATCGGTAAATGTTTTCAGATCGCGTGTTAAATGCAGCTGGTAAGCCAGTGAAAGGGTTTTTCCGGATCTACTTGTAATGCCGGCTGAATCGGTGGTGGTTTTGGATTCGGATATGTTGTACTTATGGGTCATAAAAACCGACCAGTTTCTGTATTGGGATGCAGCGTCATCCAGGTTCATGGGATAGGACCAGAGGGTTTCCAGACTGTCTTTCAGGAATCCGGATAGTTTTTTCAGACCGCCGTGATCTTCAGCTCTGAAATCATTGTATTGAAATGTTCCGAATACTGAATAGCGATTTCTGGCATGGCTTCCGAAAAGCGAGATCCTGTTTGAGCGGGTATCTTCGTTTGCGTACAACTGTTTTCCGGATAGGATATTAAACTTCAGTCCGACATTGGAGAAAGGCGTCACATTCTGGGTATGCAGCACCCTGATGGTTTCTTCTTTCCAGTCGACGACCGGTATCAGGGAATAGGCAATTTCGGTGAATGGTTTTTTTGTATTAAAAAATACCTCCCTGTCCGGAGTTTGGAGGTATGGATTCCAACCATTTGCAAAGAAAAAGGTCGTTGACCCGCGTCGCTTCAAGAAATCTATATAATTGGCCGCATGACCGATAATCCCCAGCGACTCATATCCGAATCCTTCAGCATAAACAGGATTATAATCCTTATGAAAACGGAAAAGGATTGTATCCAGGGCAGTTTCTTCGAAGCGCGTATAATGGTGCATTAATTTCCATGTGTTTATAGAGATGGAAGTATCTATGACCTGTCCGGCAACATTGAAGGTGAGTATGAAAAGGCTTGGCAGTATAAAAAAGCGGGGGTTCATAATGGTTTGAATCATCGGTTTTCAATAAAGAGAGAAACCAATCAAAGGTAAACAGCCAGAATTATTTTAAGGGGAAAAATTTAAGATAGTAATCAACAGATTATTAAGATCCGTCATAAAAAAAATCCTGTTCCGAGTGATCGGAACAGGATTGAAAGTCAGGCAACGACCTACTCTCCCACAAATGCAGTACCATCGGCGCAGATGGGCTTAACTTCTCTGTTCGGAATGGTAAGAGGTGGTTCCCCATCGCAATAGTCACCCAAAATCTTTATCCGCAGTCGCCGAGGCTATAGCGGACATGATATTGATAACATATTGGGAAGAAGACTTTTTAATTAGCCATGAAGAAAGCTCTCGGGCAATTAGTACTGCTCGGCTTTGACATTACTGCCTTTAGACCTGCAGCCTATCAACGTCATCGTCTTTAACGGCCCTTAAGGGAGATCTCATCTTGAGGCAGGCTTCGCGCTTAGATGCTTTCAGC
>JAFGWU010000077.1 GCA_016936975.1 Bacteroidales bacterium
CGCTGCCACAGGCATGTGGCAAGCCCGGTCATTATAGGAGCCGAAAAGGAGGTTCCTCCGCGTGCGGTAATCTCGCCATTAGACTTTTGAATGTAAACGCCTCTGCCTTGGGCCATCACGTTTGGTTTAACACGGTCATCAGCGGTTGGTCCCTGTGAACTGAAGGATACATATGCTCCTTCACTGTCTACTGCGCCCACTGTCAAAACACTATCTCCATCTGCAGGGGCAGTAATAATTCTCCATGGTTCATCTCCCGAGTTGCCTGCGCTGACCACAACAAGCATTCCCTTTCTTGCAGCAAGGTCAGCTCCGCGGGTAACCCAGGTGGTATTGCCGTCCATGTCACTGGTCGAATAGTTCTGTTCATCAAGGTCGAACAGGGAATATGCAAGCGAGGCATTGATCACATCTGCTCCTGCACTGTCGGCAAATTCAGCAGCCACGATCCAGTTGATTTCCTCCACTCTCCATTCCGATTCTACATCTTCAGAACGAAGCAAAAGAAAATCTGCTTCCGGGGCCGTGCCTACAAGCTGTCCCGGTATATTTGCACCAATTATTGATAAAACCCATGTGCCATGTGTGGATTCCCCATATACATTATTTTTCTTATGTACAAAGTCTTTGCTCAGAACTATCCGGTTGTTGGCCCGAAGGCTGTCAAAGGCTGTCTGGCCATCTGCGAAACCAAATCCCCCGTCAAGTATGGCAATCATCATCCTTTTACCCCTGTATCCCTCATTATGAAGCCTTTGCCCGTTGTGTCTATTGATCTGGCTATCTCCAGAACCATAGTTATAGAAATTATCAACTGTAGATTTCTTGTCAGCATGCACAGGAGCGAAGTAACTGAAATGACCACGGTACATCATATGCACAGCACTTACGAAATCCCTCTGCAGGATCTTATCCACATCGGAGGAATCCGTGGTTTCATAAAGGACGGCATTAAACCACCTGCTTCTGTGAATGATCCGGCCGCCTGTTGATTCAATCTCCTCAACGTACGCCGGATCTACTGGAAGATCGTTTTGCATAACCTGAATGGCATGGGCTGCTCTCCTCTGAAGGGCGCGTTCGGAAAGAAATTCCTGCGGCTGATCGGTGGAAAACGGGGTGTTGTCCTTATCTGTGAATTCTATCCAGTACTTATAATATACCTTATCCTGGCCTGATAAAAAAATCATGGGTATAAGCAGAACAAAAACTGAGAAAATTTGCACAACTATTTTCATGACAACAGGGTTTCAGGATTTCTGTATGCAAGTTACATTGGAATAATAAGAAAGACTAACACTATCGTTGTATAGTGAGTCAAATTTGTTGCATTTTGGGTCATATCAGGAAGAATTTTCAAAAAATTGTTTGATAGAAGAGGTATTCCGAAAACAATTATATCACCAGGAATAAAATGAAGGGAGAGTGTTTAAATAATTGTATCATAAAATAATCTTTATCTGTAGAGCTACGACTTAACCTTACACCCCCGGGGCAGTGAAAAATTAACCATTCACCGAATCAGCAAAGTTATCATCCTCTTAGATATCTGTACCCCTTTTTCAATAATTCCTGTCCACTAATTTCAGCAAAAGATCCTATTTTAAATCTCTTTCAATCTATTTCAACACATTCAATACCAACCCATTTTCAAAA
Source organism: Bacteroidales bacterium (assembly GCA_016936975.1). Classification (GTDB taxonomy): domain Bacteria; phylum Bacteroidota; class Bacteroidia; order Bacteroidales; genus JAFGWU01. The sequence goes on from JAFGWU010000077.1 coordinate 1,657, forward strand.
CACCTCACCAAAAATCCTTCACTGAATCGGTTTGCCCGGACGATGGTGGTGATGATTTTGCATTTGGTGGGGATATCCAAAGTGCCGTAATCGAAGTCCTTATTATTGATCATCTCTTTGCCCTCTTCCCATGACCCCCAATCGAAACCTACCATGATAGAGATATCATAAAAAATTTCCTGAAACTTGTATATTATTTCCGAACCAAAAACATGAGGAAGATTTATTGACCCATCTTCGTTCCTGGGTGATTCCTGGTAATCTGCTCCAAATTTAACGGTGGCTTCAATTTCGGGGATCAAATCAAATAATGGTTGCCAGTCCTTTAGGGTGTAGGAGTTGATGGTTTCTAAGTATGTTTCTTCTTGGAGGGGCATTTCAGATATGCAATTATCAATTTATTCTTTCCAAATAATTCACTTCACCAGTCAGAGTTTCATCGAGAATTGCGACCCGTTCGTTCTCATCAATTGTTCCTAATACTATTGCTCCGTCAGAAAAGCGAAGAGCATTAAATGTTACTACATCATCTGCTGAAACCGCCATTTTAAAGATGCTATATTGATTATCTAATAATGTTGAATAAGTTGCATCTGAAGGATTTATCTTAATTAGAGAAGAATTACCATTATTGTTTTTGCCAGATATGTAGTAAAAATCATTGGAGGCTGTTACTATCGATGCATCTTTCATAATAATATTTTTAACCTTTTGAGGATTGTTATTCTGATTATATACTTCATAAATCTGAATGAAATCGGCTGTAGATTTTAGTACTATATAGGCTTTGTTTTGTAATTCGATAAAAAACAATTTATCTCGATAAAATTCATCAGTTGCTAAATCACGAATGCCATAATCCAAAATGTTTACACTATTAGTTTCATCAATGAGAATTTCCTTTATTATCCCATTATATGGGTAATAAAAATTTTCAGAAGACACTACATACCAATAAAATAAGTGACTTCCGTCAATGTCCGCAACTTCGTAAATACCACCATTATTCATTTTTATTCTGTTAATATTTACTATACCAAATAATTACGTGATTTATAAATAATTAGATTAAGTTAAAATAGTTGGAAGTCTCATCCCACCGATACCACATGGCACAAAAAAATCCCCAGCCGAGGCATAACAAAATTATAACAGGCTCACGAATAACTGAAACCCATGAGTAATCCAACAATTGAATCCCACTTTTAACTTTTTCCTTTTAACTTTTAACTTTTTCCTTTTAACTTTTAACTTTTAACTTTCCTTTCCGGAGGCAGCCCTGATGTCAAAATATGCATCGGGACTTCCGGTGGTATTATTTATGTATGATACTATTTCATCCATGAACATGATGTTATTGGTTGATAAAAGTTGAATATCTGTAAATTAACGATTGAAATGATAATTATACAATGTTAGAAGATCTGTTCTTTCATTGTGCATCTTCATCAAACATTTCTCCCCGCTTATAAATTAATAGTTGGTTAAGTGATAGAAATCATGTGATTATTAAGGATTTCTGAGTAATTTACCAATGTTAACTACTCAAAAATTTTCAATCATGAAACCATATTGTATTGCCCGGGTTCTTGCACCCTTGATTCTGATAAATTTTTTATTCATTCATATCGGCTTCTCCCAGGACTATGCCGACATGAGGATATTGCAATTAATTACCGAAGAGCCATGTGATCCCGATCAGCAGATCAGTATTCAGATTACCAATGAAGGAACTTATGATATTGTTGATTTACCGGTTACGCTTCGTGTGAATGGAGCAGTGATGTTTGAAGAGGTAATTGCCGGGCCGATAATACCGGAGGCAGTTATTGTGTACGGCTTTTCAGGAACCGTGGATGTCTCAACTACAGATTACAGTAACCAGGTAGAATTTGAAGCTATTCTGTATGTGCCTGATGATATCACCCCTGAGAATAATGTTCGGGTAAATAACATTCAATTCTATAATCCTGATTATATTGAAAAGGAGGGGTGGATGACTTATACCCCATGTAACAGTCCTTTGACCGATATGATTGTGACTGCGGTAGTGGAACATCCTGCCGGAACCATCTGGGCAGGTACAGGGTATGGAGGGATTGTTAAATTGGAAAATGATGTCTGGTCATCCATTACAGTTGAGAGCGGGGACCTTCTGTATAACTCAATTGAATGCATGATGCTTGACCGGCTGGATAATCTCTGGGTAGGATATTGGAATGGAGAAGGTGCGAGTATGTGGGATGGGAATGAATGGATCCACTATAACCAGTATAATTGCGGGATCGTTCCCGGACCCATCGAAAGAATTTTACTGGATACGGAAGGAAATTACTGGTTTGCCTCCTGGACCAGCGGGATAAGCGTATATGACGGATTAAACTGGACCAATTATACATATGAAAACAGCGAGCTTCCCAGCAATGTGGTTACAGAAGTGATGCAGGATCATAATGGTATCATCTGGATTGGAACAATTGATGGTGTTGTGAAGATTACCGAAGGCGTATGGGAGGTCCTGAATACCGATAACTGTGGAATTGCAGGGAACGGGGTTTATCGTATTATTGAGGACAGCAATGAAAATATTTGGTTTGGCGGGGCAAGACAGTACGACGGGATTTCGAAATTCGACGGTTCATCATGGCAAATTTATAATACCGGGAACTCGGGACTGGGATCTAATTACATAACAAGTATATATGAGGATTCTAAGGGGAGACTATGGTTCGGCACCAATCAGGGTGGTGTATCTGTTCTTATTGGGGAAAGATGGATAACGTATAATACCGACAATTATCTTCACAGCAGTACATTCTGGGGAGATGTAACAGAGGATTCCGATGGCAATATCTGGCTGCCAACCTACAATGGACTGATGAAGAAGTCCCCGAATACCCTTGACTATTTGGGCACCATAACGAACAGACCGACCTGCAGCGGAAACGGCGACGGAACAATACTCATTGATGCCATTGCGGAAAATTATCCCATTTACTATTCAATTGATGGCGGTATTAATTTCCAAACAGATAGCGTATTTGAAGAACTTACCTATGAACCCAGATCCATTGCTATTTCAGATGGTGCAAATGTCCAGAACTGGGAAACTGTCTGGACTTTACCCTACCAGGACATTGAAGAATTTCCCGCGCTTGAATCCTTTGAAGAACCATTGGAGGAGATAAGCTGGTATATTGAAGATGGAACCGCGGAATGGATATATAACATTGGTTCAACCCCTTCAGCCAGTACCGGTCCCGAGGGAGACCATACAACTGGCGATGGACAGTATATTTATGTTGAAGCCTCTTTGTCATACAATGAGTGGGCTCATTTGTTTTCCCCGTGTTATAATATTAGTGAACTTCTTCAACCAAAACTTGAATTCTGGTACAGCATGTACGGTGAATATATGGGCAATCTCTTTCTTGATATATTGAGTGATGGTACATGGATCGAAAATGTAATGGAATTTTACGGTGATCAAGGCGAGGGTTGGCATCTGGCAGAATTGGATCTGTCACCATTTGGGGATATCATAAAGCTTAGATTCAGGGCCCAGGTAGGAGAGCATGCTTACAGCGATATTGCTCTTGACGATATTAACATTTTCAATGACTTTTCAAGCATGGAAACCCATTTTAATACCGTGTGGACCGGTAATGGCGTGGATCATATGAATTTTTATGCCCTGACGGCTGCAATTGACGGGGAACCCATGCAGCCATATGATGAAATTGCTGTTTTTGATGGGGATTACTGCGTGGGTGTCGGGATGCTGAACGGAGTACTGGAAAATGGAGTGAACTATCTCTCATTCGCAGCCTCTAATAATGATGCTACGCCACCTGATGTCAATGGTTTCACAGAAGGACATCCTATTTCATTCAAAATATGGGATTACTCAGAACAACAGGAGATCGAAAGAATAGAGATAACCTATGTGGCCGGGGAACAGGTTTTCACGATCGGGGAATATACATCATTTCACCTGGCTGCATCGACACAGGTTGACCAGGTAAGGGATCTGATGGAGGGATGGAACATAGCCTCCTTCTATGTTATCCCTGATAATGTTGATATGCATGCGCTGGTTCAGCCTTTGATTGATGACGGAGCGCTGCTTAAAGTTCAGGATGAAACAGGTGCGGCGATTGAAAATGTGGAGCCAATTGGCTGGATTTTCCATATTGGTGATATGAGCAATACAGAGGGGTATAAGATCAAGGTTAATTGGAACTCATCCCTGGTGACGACCGGTTTTGTTGTTGATCTGCCTTTTGACATATCCCTTCAGGAAGGATGGAACATAATTGGCTTTCCATCAGAGGCAGCAATGGATGCCCAGACTATTTTCTCTGACATGATTGGGAGCGGAGTGCTTCAAAAGGTGCAGGATGAAAAGGGTAATGCAATGGAATATGTGGTTCCCATTGGCTGGATCAATAATATCGGGATGCTTTTCCCCGGTGAAGGTTACAAGGTAAAAGTAAATCAAAACTCGGTCCTTGAAATCAATTCATCATTAAAAAAACAGGCAGTTTGCATCAATGATCCTGTTCTTCCGGCAAAGCATTTTATGCCGTCCTGGAAAGGAAACGGTCTGGATCATATGAATATATATATTACAGAGGCCTGTCTTGGAGGATCACCCCCGGAGGAGGGAGATGAAATAGGCATTTTTTCGGAAGGTCTCTGTGTGGGGGCAGGAGTTATAAGTGGTGAAGGCATCATCTCATTAAAAGCATCACTTGACGATCCTTTAACTGAGTATAAAGATGGATTTTCGGAGGGTGAACCAATAAATCTGGTCCTCTGGAGCAAGTTTGAAAATTGTGAATTTCCGGCTACCGGTGTGGATGCACTGTATGGCTATATACCCACATTTGAAAAGATGGGAACCACAGTGCTTAAGGCCGTATTTGATCGGGAAGGATTGTTTTCAAATTCCATTTCTGCTATATATCCAAATCCGGTCACAGACAGGGCATATATCAGGTTTACCCTGGAAGAATCCGGGGAAGTTGTTTTTGAAACGGTCAACCTTATGGGAGAGAAAGTGATGATTTATAAAACCGGTAAACTGGATCAGGGGCAAAACGAAATAACCTGGAAACCTTTTGATGCAAATGGAAACAGGCTGGCTTCAGGAACATATTTCATAAGAATAGTAACAGGTGATTATTCCGAAATGAGCAGAATCGTATTATTTTAATGAGTTATCTTGATATGAAAAATTTGCAGTTATTACTTTTATTTCTGGTACCATTTCTTCAGATAAGTGCCCAGTCTCATTTTATTCCTGTCTGGACCGGGAATGGGGTGGATCACATGAACTTTTATGTAATAGAAGCCACCATAGAAAATCAGAATATGCAGGAAGGAGACGAGATTGGTATTTTTGACGAGCAGTATTGCGTGGGTATGGGAATGTTATCAGGTGAGATCATTCAGGGAGTTAACTACCTCTCAATAGTCGCTTCAAAGAACGATGCCCTGCCCCCGGAGGTGAATGGATTCACGCCCGGAGATAACGTGATTATTAAGTTGTGGGATCAGAGTGAACAGGAAGAGATCTCACAGGTTGATGTTACATATATAGCCGGAAATCCTGTTTTCAGCATAGGAGGTACTGTATCTTTTAAAGTGGATGGCACACCCGGGGAACCGGTTATTCCGGTGGCCGATGCGGGGGATGATATTCAGGCTGATGAAGGCGAAGAGGTCCAGCTGGACGGGAGTGGCTCATACGATCCCGGGGGAGCTGAAATTAATTACTCATGGACAACTATATCGGAAATCATTCTGGATGATCCCGGTTCAGAGACCCCGGGGTTCACGGCACCCGAGGTTGAAAAAGATACATCATTTGAATTTTTCCTGACAGTGAATAACGGTGGGGACTCTGATTCGGAACCGGATACCGTGGTTGTAACGGTATTAAATGTTAATAAAATACCGGTTATAACAGGGCAATCGGATATATCAACGGATGAGGAGGTACCCGTTACCATCACAATCGATAACATCTTTATCACTGATCCGGATAATACTTACCCGTCTGATTTTACGTTAATGCTTGAAGATGGGAATCATTATACCCTATCAGGAACAGAACTGATACCGGAGGTAGATTATTATGGTATTTTGGAGGTCCCCGTCAAAGTTAGTGATGGCACAGATATAAGTGATCCATTTACCCTGGTCGTTACAGTGAATAATGTCAATGATGAACCGGTGTTCAAAAATTTTCCATCCGATACGACCATTGACAGGAATACTGAATCGATATTTACAATAACAGCAGTGGATGCTGATCCGGAGGATATTCTTGCATTCTCAGTTACCTTTGATCCGGGTATCAGTCAATATACATTAACTGATAATGGAAATGGAGAAGCAGAACTTGCTGTAATCCCGGGTGAAAATGATCCTGATCCGGTTGAGGTCACGGTCTCATTAACCGACCACAATATTCTGGCAGCCGTGGAACAAATGTTCACTTTGAACTTTAGCTCCACAGGAATAAATTACCGGGGGAGATCTATACCTGTTGAGGTATATGTCAATCCTGATAATGGATCATATTACATCATAAACAAATTTACTGAGGATCTGGCAATTGAAATCATTGATATGACCGGCTCAGTCCTGGTTGGAAATATGCTCCCTCCCGGAACTGATTTTCAGATAATTCTTCCGGCTCATAATCCCGGTATATATATTGTCAGGTATTCTGGTTCAAACCTTTCAGGAGCTGTAAAAAGTTACTTTAAATAACGCGTTGTGCTATTAAAACTTGTTGATAAATATAACAAAAAAAGATTGTGCATTTTACTGTATATCAGTAAATTAAAGGAAGTATTTAACACAAAAACGTTCCTTATCATGCACAATCTCAAAACTAATTTCGACAAGATTTTGGACATAACAAAATCGTTTTTTCAGTATTCTTTGGATGCTGATGGCAACTTCTACTTTTATCCTAATAAACCTAAAATGTCTGATAGTGAGGTGATTTCTTTATCCATCCTTGGTGAAACCATCGGAATTGATAGTGAAAATTACCCGTTCGGAAAAATTAAATCCGATCACCACAAGGATTTTCCCAATCTCATTTCCAGAAGCCGGTTTAACCGTCGTAGAAAGCGACTGGGAGATTTCATTGCCAGGCTGAACTATAAGATATCTTTCTTTCTGAATCAAGGAGAAGATGTCTATCTGGTTGATTCAATTCCAGTACCTATTTGTCAAATCGCCAGAGAAAAATCATGTAAAATCTGTAAAGAAAAATTTGAAACTGCTCCTGATAAAGGATATTCTGCAGTCAGCCGATCCTGGTACTTTGGATATAAATTACACATGGCAACCTCAGTCAGAGGAGTATTCTCAAGCATGGATTTGACCAAGGCAAGTGTCCACGACATTCATTATCTAAATGAAGTAAAGCACTCAGGAATAACCAATTGTATATTGATCGCAGATAAAGCATACATCTCTGAGCCCATTCAACTTGACCTATTCACTACCAAGCAAATAAGATTAGAAACATCTTTGAGATCCAATCAGCATTTCAAAGAACATTTACCCTTTATTTTCAAAAAGTCACGTAAACGTATTGAAACTCTCTTCTCTCAACTTTGTGATCAACTGATGCTGAAGAGAAATTATGCCAAGACCATGAAAGGTCTTTCAATACGTATTCTCTGTAAAATAACTGCTGTAACACTGTTACAGTATATCAATTATAAGAACGAAAAACCATTAAACCATCTGAAATATGCGTTGGCATCTTAATAGCACAACGCGTTCATATATACTAATTTCATATTTTACATTGGCACTTTAACCCAATTGACATGAAACGGACTCGTCTTATCCTGCCTGTAATGGGCTTATTATGTTTGGTCTTCAAATTATCTGCCCAGGATGTTGTTTACACCATCAGCGGAGAATATGAGGGGAACAACATTGCACTTGATTCAATACTATTTGAGAATCTTAAAAATGGAACAAGCCTGGTCTTTGATAATCTTCCTGTCCAGAATGATTATATCATCAATCTCACAAAGCAGGAGCATCAGGGATCAACCGGTATAAACCTGTATGCCCCGGCAGATAAGAATATTTGTGTTGTAAAAAATGTCCCCGGACAGATTCACCTCAAATGCAATTATTCAACGGGTGGAGATGCCCGGGTAACCGTTTATAACCTTCAGGGACAATTGGCTTACGAATCATCTCTGCATGCCATTCAAAGCGGAAGTGTAATCAGTGTGTCACTGGCAAAAAGCGGAATATACATTGTAAAAGTTGCTGCATCATCCGGATCATATACATTCAGAACTGTCGGATCTTCCCGGGTAATCGCATTCAAGATAAATCTTGATGACCAGCCGGCTCCGGTTGAGTCGGGATATAAAAGTGCGCTCATATCTGCCGCATCAGATTTCAGTTTTAATATTGGTGACAGCCTGCGGGTTTCCGTTTTTAAAGACAGACTATACGCCAGCCCGCAGATTGTGGTTGTTTCTAATTCATCTTCCATTGAATTTTTATTCGAATCAATAACCTTCATTGATCCCCGTGACGATAATGAGTACAATTGGGTAAAAATCGGCGAACAAACCTGGATGGCCGAAAACCTGGCCTACCTTCCATCTGTTAGTCCTTCTTCAGGTAACTCTTATACGGATCCTTATTATTATGTTTATGGTTACCAGGGAACCGATGTGACCGAAGCCAAAGCCACAACAAATTATCAAACTTACGGAGTATTGTACAACTGGCCTGCGACAAAGAATGCCTGTCCGGCCGGGTGGCACCTGCCTTCTGATGCAGAGTGGACAGAACTTGAAAATTACCTTATTGCCAACGGTTATAATTACGATGGAACAACTACCGATAATAAAATAGCCAAGGCTATGGCTACGGACTATGGATGGAACTTTTCATCCAACACGGGGGCAGCAGGAAACATAGATTACCCTGCAAAGCGAAATGCCACTGGTTTTTCAGCTCTTCCGGGTGGCTACCGTCACGACTTTGGTGGTTTCGACAGCATTGGCACCCACGGTACCTGGTGGAGTGCTACTGAGGGCGAAACCAATCAATACTGGTACCGGAGGATGGGCTACGATTACAGCTATGTTCACCGGAACATGTACCTCAAGGAATACGGCTATTCGGTTCGTTGCCTGCGGGATTGACCTCCTTAATTGCTAAATCCAAATGATTTTATAACTGTTTGCAGCTTTCTGCTATCCGATACATTTACTATTTTTGATGCTTAAAATATATTTCAAATGAAACAGATATGTATATTACTGGTCACCTTACTGATATCGGTTGATGCGGTTTCCCAGGAATTGGATGAAAAAATAATAGAAAGTATTCGGTCGTCGTTGGAAATGGATGCTTATACGAAAGCTATGCAAAATGCCCTTTCGAATAATGATATTAATAAACTGGCCAAAAAGCTGGAAAACATTGATGAAGATGACCATTTTTTCACTTACAAAGTGGATGTAAATGGTATTACAGATCAAAAAAGCTCAGGACGCTGCTGGCTGTTTACTTCATTAAATATGTTTCGTCCCAAAGCCATAGAGGTATTCAATGTATCTTCCTTTCAATTCTCGGAGAATTATCTCTACTTCTGGGACCTGTTTGAAAAATCAAACCTCTTTCTGAACAATATAATTGAATCGGCTGACAGATCTGTGGATGATCGCCTGGTTCAATGGTATCTTAAGTCTCCGGTTGATGACGGTGGAATGTGGAGCAGTTTCGCCAACCTGGTCGATAAATATGGCATGGTTCCAAAATCTGCTATGCCCGAAACTAATTCGAGCGAAAATACGCGCAACATGATTAAATTCATAAACCTGAAACTTAAAGAGGATGGCTTACGCTTAAGAGAAGCTGCTAAAAATGGTCAAAACGACAAACAGTTGCATACAATGCGCGAAGAAATGCTGGCCGATATATACAGAATGCTCGTACTTAACCTTGGTGTCCCACCAACCGTGTTTGAATGGCGGTATGAAGATAAAAATAAGAAGGTATCAGACTATGCAATATATACTCCTCTGGAATTCAAAGAAAAAGTTCTGGGAGATATCCGGGTTAATGATTACGTTATGCTGATGAATGATCCTGCCCGTCCGTTTGACAAACACTACGAAATTGATAATTATCGTAATGTAGAAGAAGGTGTTAACTGGCATTACGTGAATCTCTCAAATGATAAGATCAAACCCATGGTAATTGAATCCATAAAAAACAATATGGTCGTATATGCATCATGCGATGTCGGACAATAATTAGACAGAAGTTATGGAATTCTCGATATAGATAATTTTGATTACGAATCAGTCTACGGTGTGAGTTTTGGTATGAACAAAGCTGAGCGCATCCAAACCCGTGCAAGTGGTTCTTCGCATGGTATGGCATTAATCGCTGTTGATGTCGATGAGAATGGGAAACCTCAAAAATGGCAATTTGAAAATAGCTGGGGAGACCAATCCGGCCATAAGGGTTACCTGACATTTACCGATGAATGGTTCGATGAATATATGTTCCGTATTGTAATTCATAAGGATTTTGTCACTCCGGATGTACTAAAAATATACAGGACGGAAGCAACATTACTGCCGCCCTGGGACTGGATGTTTTAACATGCAATTTACTGCTTTTCGCAGCCAGACCTGATGTTTACTATTTTGGGAGGAGAATCAAGGCCTTGGAAAACAGACTTGGTGACACTATCCGGAAAAATGAAGCTCAGGATACTCTCCTGTCATGGACCGACTTCCCAATCGAGCCAAAAAAATACATATTTGACATTGCCCCTGGCTTTAAAAATCGTATTTTCGCCTGCATACACAATCATACAAAAAATGAGAAGAATTTTTGGTTATATCAGTCTGATCGCCCTGTTCACGGTTCCGGCAAATATGGCCGGACAGAACTTCGACAGGGCCCTCTTCAGGGAAGTGAAACCCGGTTTCTTTCAAAACTCGATCCTCAGGGACGACAGGCACGTGAGGGATGAGATCAAGCCTCAGCCGGTAAGAAAGGTCTTTGCCGTTGACCTGTCAGGGATCTCATTGCCCAACAAGACAGAGCTGTATGAGATCCAGTGGCACAACCCCCCGGTTTCACAGGGTAACACCAGCACCTGCTGGTCGTTCGGTACCACATCCTTTCTTGAAAGTGAAGCCTGCCGTATCAACGGCATCAGGGTGAAACTCTCAGAGATGTACACAAATTACTGGGAGTTCGTTGAGAAGGCCAGGGAATACATCAGGACCCGCGGCACATCAGCTTTCAGCGAGGGATCTGAAGCCAATGCCGTGACCCGCATCTGGTCAAAATACGGGATCGTGCCGGAAGAGGCATATACCGGCCTGCTGGACGGGAGGAAGTTCCATAACCACGACCTGATGGTCGATGAGATGACAAAATATCTCGCATCACTGAAGGCCGCCTCCGCATGGGATGAGGAAACCGCCGTGGCCACAGTCAGATCCATTATGGATCATTATACGGGTGCGCCGCCGACGGAAGTAACCGTCAACGGGAAGAAAATGACGCCCACGCAATACCTGAAGGAGGTGGTGAAGATCTCCCCGGAGGATTATGTGGATATCCTTTCCTATACCCAGCAGCCTTTCTACCGGCAGGTTGAATATGAGGTCCCCGATAACTGGTGGCACAGCAACGTCTATTACAATGTTCCCCTGGATGATTTCATGAAGGCCCTGAAGGCCGCGGTGCGAAAAGGCTATACGGTAAGCATAGGCGGGGATACCTCCGAACCCGGAATGGACAGGCAGACACAGTGTGCCGTTATCCCTGACTTTGACATCCCATCGTCATATATCAACGATAATGCACGGCAGATGCGATTCACGAACCGTACCACCACCGACGACCATGGCATGCATGTCGTGGGTTATTATGAGAAGGACGGCAAGGACTGGTACCTGCTGAAAGATTCAGGAGCAGGGTCTCGCAATAACGATGAGAACGCAAAGGAGTTCGGATATTATTTCTTCTCCGAAGATTATGTCAGGCTCAAGATGATGGATTTCATGGTGCATAAGGATGCCGTGAAGGAGCTGCTGGATAAATTCAAAAATTAGCGGCGGCGATTCAGTGTTAATTCCCGAGGAATTCCCTCCGGAGAACAGCTCCTTTCCCTGGCAATACAAACAGCCACCTGCTCACCCTGGGTCCCGAAGATTTTCGCGCGTATCTCCTTATAACCAATAAGCGCTTTTACCGCGCCAATGAGGCTGTCTGTGTGGACAGGCACAGACAAAACAGTGCATAATTAATTTTATTTTTACCCCATTAAGGCAAACCCTGTTAACGAATGAAAACAGCAGTAATTACCGGCGGCACCAGGGGCATCGGCGCCGCACTTGTCAGGGCTTTCCTTGAGTCGGGGTGGAACGTAGCCTGGTCGGGAACCTCACAGGCGACGGTGGAAAAGTCACTGAACGCGCTGCGGGACCGTTTCCCGGCAGAAAAACAGGCAGTTTTCCCATGCGATGTGACTTCCCGGGAAGACCTTTCCGGGCTGTGGGACGGTGCGGTGAATGCCTTCGGAAGGGTTGATATCTGGGTGAACAATGCCGGCATATCAAGTGACCAGGTCCTTTTCCATGAGCTTCAGCCGGAGGTTTTTACCCGCATCATTGATACCAACGTCAGGGGGCTGATGCTTGCCACCCATATTGTCTATAACCGTATGCTGAAACAGGGCTCCGGAGCCATCTACAACATGGAAGGACTGGGAAGCGACGGGCGCCGGATCACCGGATTAACTGCCTACGGCACCTCGAAGAGGGCAGTAAGGTACTTCACCGATGCCTTTGCCGCTGAGGTGAAAGAGGGGCCTGTAATCGTAGGCACTATCAGTCCGGGCATGGTTCTGACCGACCTGACGATGAGCCAGGTCAGGAGTGACCCGGAAAAGAACAGGCAGATGATCAGGATCTTTAACATTCTGGCCAACGAGGCCGACACCGTGGCTCCATTCCTGGTTAAGAAGATGATCGACAACAGGAAGAACGGTTCGAAGATCGCGTGGCTCACCACCCGGAAGATCATGCGCCGGTTCCTCCTGGCCCCCTTCTCAAAACGTGATATCGTCAGTAAGTACCTTTAAACCTCAGCCGTTTAACAGGCAGAACCACGTCCCCCATCGTGAAAACATCAATAAACCAGCCCGGGAACTGGATAATAAGCCAAAGAACAATGGCCCTACCTGTGGAGGACCGGGGAGGGGGAACTGATCATGATCTGGACAGGCTATGGCAGAACCGGGTATACCATGGGTGTGGCCCGATCTGAATCGGGGAAACTGGCAGGCCCCTGGATCCAGCAGGAGGAGCCGGTGTACAGCGAAAACGGGGGCCACGGGATGCTTTTTGAATCGTTTGACGGAAAACTGATGGGGGTCCTGCACGCTCCCAACAACAGGGAATCAAGGCCGCACATATTCGAGATGGAAGATACCGGGACCGGGCTGAGTATCAAAAAGGAGCTGTGACCAGGGGGGGATTGTTGCAGATAGCGAGCGGATTATCCTTCGTGCCGATGCACATGTAAGCAGCAACTTACAATATACAGAAAATGGGAAATAAGGATGTTCACATTTTAGCAAATAAGGATGTTCATTTTCCTGATTACACCTGCAAAAAAACAAAGATTGTTTGTAACAGACAGATTTAATCCCATAACATTTCCGTCATCGGATCAATCAATCCCGCAGGCAGCGAACCGAAAAACCGTAACCCTTGCTGATGGTAGTCCGATGAACATTGTTGAGGTTGCTAATCAGTCCCCGGTACCAGGGATTGCCGGTACCGCTCTCTGTAGCACTCCACCAGTAACCGTTGTAGCCAAGACCGCTGAAACCAACAGATGCGTTACGGCTACCCCCCGGAAGGGCTGAAAAGCCTGAGGCATTTCGTTTTTCAGGGTAATCGGTATTGCCAATCGCCCCTTCATTGGTTGAAGCTCCCCAGAGTATTGAGGAAGCCAACGCTTTGGCAATTTTGTTGAATGTGGTTGTACCGTCATAATTATACCCGCTGGCAATGAGGTAATTTTCCAGTATGGTCCACTCCGGGTCGGTGGGCAGGTGCCACCCGGCCGGACAGGCAGTCTGTGCTGCCGGCCAGTTATACAATACCCCGTAAGTCTGGTAATTGGCGTAGGCCATGGCCTGGTTTACATCGGTGCCGTCATAGCCCCAGACATAATAGTATGGATCTGTCTCGGATACTGTAGAGATCCCCGCCACAGCAGGCAGGTATTTCAAATTCTCTGCCATCCATACCTGGTCGCCGATCTTAACCGCTTTATAGCGGTGTCCATCCCTGGAATCCGTAAAACCCATGACCAATAATTCCAAATCCTGCGTCCTTGCCAGTAAGGCATCCACATAAGCTTTTGTAACGGCATCCTGCGGCTCTGTCGGATCAGTTAAATTTTTTATTTGTCCGTTCGCAGCGTTATTTATGGATATGACGTCCGAAAGATCCTGAGTCTCGGAGTAGCTGTCCAATTTATTGTTCCAATTAACAGTATCCGTTGAAGTTATCTGGCCCGCCACCGATGAACCAAAAACCGGGTCGGTTTCGGTAAGTACAGAAGTGGCCGTTTCGGCTGTCCTTGAATGCAGGGCATAGGGAACACTCAGCAACTGGCTGGTGCCAATTTCCACCCCATTTACCGTGACCTCCAGGAAATAGGGTCCGGCCGACCAGTCAATGGCTGAAAAGTCGCTGAAGGATGTCCCTCCCCCGATTATCAGGCTGACCAATCCCATTTCATTGGTTCTGGTGTTGTGGTTTTCCAGATAAACGGAAGTGCCTTCTTCCGTGGTCTGCCTGATGATGATCTGGATGGCCACCGTTTCTTCGATCTTCAGTGAACCGTCTGCGTTTCGGATGACAGCCTGGTAGCTGATTGAGTCAGGAGCCTGGGAAAAGGCTGCAAAGGACAATGCCAGGAGCACAGCGGAAAGAATATGTTTTTTCATAAATATTGGGATACAGGGATTAATATTCAAATGAAACAAGTTCCTGCACCATTTCAAATGAAAATCCGGGAGAGATATTAACAAAAGATACTGAGCCGGAAATTCTGTCAGGATCTGTCAGATTACGTCTTGACTTTTACATTTTTTGAAACCAGGACTTAATATGACAGTCTCCGATTGCCCAGGCAATACTACCTGGAAAAGATAACAGGAGTCCTAATTCTCCTGCAGGCTGCGGTCCCGGGCATTTTTTGTACCGAGCTCTGTAGAGCTCCACCGGCAAAAGCCGTCAGCATAAATAAAGCAAAGTAGATTTTTTTCATAACGTTGTTTTTAATTTTATGGTTAAGATCAACACTGTCCGGTTAAGATTTGACATTTTGCGCTAAACGTATTAATATACAATTTCATACAGCGGTTAAAAAATTTGACGATTTGAAATTATGTTTTCGCTCATTTCTTTATTTGAGCGAGAATGCATATAGGTAAAACAGTCTTTGCACAGAGGAATATATTAAAAAAGCATTGCGCATTTTCACCTGGAGCAATGGCAAATATTCCAATTCATGAAAGATTATTGCACAATATTTCCTGTTGAGAAAATGTGTAGAGTGCTGAAAGTAAGCAGAAGTGCATATTAAAGTCGGTTGAATCATAAACCGGTTAAAAAGCGTTGGAAAACGAGCGGCCGGTCATCAGTCTGATCATCCTGATTTGTAAAGGTTCACCGGAAGATTTACATTTACCTGTCATTTATTGGATCTTCAATCAGCGTACCATCATGGAAAAGATAATCTTTACAGAAGCAAACGGCACCTCCCGGAGGCGTCCGTTCCGCCCTGCATGGGGAAAGGCGGTTCCCCTGTTCCTTTTTATCCTCCTGTGGGGAGCCGGCCGGGAGACCTGGGGCCAGTTTGGTCCCGAACCGCCCGACAGCGTTAAACTGCACGACATGCACTGGCGCGACAATTGCATCCTGGCGGATAAAGCCTCAGGGTACTATTACATGGTGGGCCCCGCGCGGAAGTCGGTGCTCTCCTACCGCAGCCGGGATCTGATCAACTGGGAAAATCCCACACCGATCTTTACCATCCCCGACGGGTTCTGGGGCGGAAAGCCGATAAACAGCATCTGGGCACCCGAGCTTCATCTCTACAGGGGGAAGTATTACCTGTTCCTCACCATCGACACCAGGGATCTGTTTGATGAACAATGGCCCAACTGGAGGCCGCGCGTCACAAGGGGTTCACAGATCCTGGTCAGCGATTCACCCACCGGGCCCTTTAAACCGTTCAGCGACCGTTCCACCCTGCCGCCGGATATGATGACCCTGGACGCGACCCTCTGGGAGGAGGAGGGCGTGCCGTATATCGTCTATGCCCACGAGTGGGTCCAGATCTCCAACGGGACCATCGAGTACATGCAGTTGAAGGAGGACCTTTCGGAGACCGTCGGGGAGCCGCACCTGATGTTCCGGGGAAGCGACGGGCCCTGGGTGACCATATCTGAAACCGAGGGATGCTTTGTGACCGACGGGCCCTACCTGTGGAGGACCGGGGAGGGGGAGCTGATCATGATCTGGACAGGCTATGGCCGTACCGGATACACCATGGGGGTGGCCCGATCTGAATCGGGGAAGCTGGCAGGGCCCTGGATCCAGCAGGAGGAGCCGGTGTACAGCAACAACGGGGGCCACGGGATGCTTTTTGAATCGTTTGACGGGAAACTGATGGGGGTCCTGCACGCTCCCAACAACAGGGAATCAAGGCCGCACATATTCGAGATGGAAGATACCGGGACCGGGCTGAGGATCAAAAAGGAGCTGTGACCAGGGGGGATTGATTTTTTCTTAATCTATTGCGTACTTCTCGGCAAGCGTAATAAGCTGATTGATATTCATTATGAAAATATTTCTTCGGGTGTTATATAAGTATTTGATTTAATATTTCTTCAGTTTAAAATTAAATATTCTCAATACCTCCCCCTCTCAGGGATCACTTGCCGCAGGTCAGAGAAAATTATCGTACCCTGAAGCTTAACCTATAACTGCACTCCGGGAAGTTTGAACAACCCATAAACTTACCGTATCGCCCATTTCTGACGGCCAAATCTCCACCATATCTGGGACAAATTTTTGATTTTTCTTTTTGTTCTCTTTCATGGTAAAGTCTCCTGACCAGATGAATATGCTCTTTTCTTACCTTTTAATCCCGGATGTTAACTTCAGTCAGCATTC
>JAFGWU010000014.1 GCA_016936975.1 Bacteroidales bacterium
AAGCCCATCACGCAAAGCCCATCACGCGAAGCCCGTCACGCGAAGCCCGTCAGGCGAAGCCCGTCACGCGAAGCCCGTCACGCGCCGCAGGCGCCCATTACCAAAAAAAACACAATTCATACCCGAAAGCCGAACTAATATGTTAATTTTGTAGAATTCCGACAGGGGATCGATCTATCACCTTTTTTGCACAGATACATGGAGAAAAATTGGATAATAAAGGAGCAGGGAAATGATAAAGAGGTGGATGCCCTGAGCCATGCCCTCGGGGTGGATAGAACGATCGCAAATCTTTTAATCCAGAGAAATATTAAATCCTATGAACAGGCCAGGGCCTTTTTTCGCCCCGACCTGGCAGACCTGCACGATCCCTATCTCATGAAAGACATGGACCGTGCGGTCCAGCGCATCAGGAAGGCCGAGGCCGATGGAGAAAAAATAATGATTTACGGCGATTATGATGTGGATGGCACCACCGCCGTTTCGATGATTTACAAATTCCTGAAGCCCTATTTCAGCGCACTCGATTATTATATTCCCGACCGCTACAGAGAAGGGTACGGCATCTCCACAAGGGGTATTGATTATGCAGCTGAGCAGGGCTATTCCCTGATAATCGCCCTCGATTGCGGAATCAAGGCTGTAAGCAAGATTGCCTATGCTAAAGAGAAAGGCATCGATTTTATTATCTGTGACCACCACAATCCGGGCGAAGAAATTCCCGATGCCGTAGCTGTTCTGGATGCAAAAAGGACCGACTGCAATTATCCTTATAAGGAGTTGTCGGGCTGCGGGGTGGGATTCAAGCTGATCCAGGCCTGTTCCCGGGAAAAGAATCTGCCGTTTGAAGCCGTTCAATCCTATCTCGATCTTGTGGTGGTGAGCATCGCTTCCGACATCGTTCCCATAACGGGGGAGAACAGGGTGCTGGCATATTATGGGTTGAAACAGCTGAACGAGAATCCCTCAATAGGGCTCAGGGCCATCATGGATATTGCGGGAGGTAATCCTAACGGATTCGAGATAGAGGATATCGTCTTTAAGATAGGACCCCGCATCAATGCCGCAGGCAGAATGGAGTCGGGAAAAAAGGCGGTGGACCTGCTGGTGAATGAGGATTCCAGGGAGGCACGGATCATTGGTGAAAAGATAAACATCAATAACCGTGACAGGAGGAATATTGATCTGGAAATAACAAGGCAGGCACTCGAAACAATCCGCAGCAATCCTGATCTGCACCATCGCAATTGCACGGTTCTTTTCAACCCGGAGTGGCATAAGGGCGTCATCGGGATCGTCGCTTCAAGACTGCTTGATTATTACTATCGACCGACGGTTATTATGACGAAATCCAATGGAATGGCAACCGGTTCGGCACGCTCGGTCAACGGATTTGACCTATACCAGGCCATTGAAGCCTGCAGCGACCTGCTGGAAAACTTCGGCGGTCATAAATATGCAGCCGGCCTCACCATGAAACTTAAGAATCTCTCAGTGTTTTCCGAGCGGTTTGAAACCTTTGTGAATGAAAACATCCATCCCGACCAGCTCATCCCGGTGGTGGAGATTGATACCGAGATACCCCTCAGCAAAATCGATGAGAAATTTTATCGTATTATAAAGCAATTCAAACCTTTCGGACCGGAAAATATGGCCCCTGTGTTCCTTACTGAAAATGTGGTGGACAACGGATGTGGTAAAATGGTGGGTCCGAACGGTGAGCATCTCAAGCTCGCACTGGTCCAGGAGGATAATCCTTTCAGGGTCTTCCCGGCGATCGCGTTTCAGCAGGGTACGGTTTATCAGAAATTGAAAAATGGTGCGGCTTTTGACATCTGCTATTCGCTCGAAGAGAACGCATTCAGGGGAGAGGTAAACATTCAGCTGAATATTAAGGACATTAAACTTGATTAGTGTTTCCAGATTATCTGGAACCCGATATCCCACTTCCGGTTTCCGGGAATTAAATCGTTCCCACTTCCGGTCTCCCTGACATGGTTGTATGCCGTTATACCGGCTTTGACGGCGGTTTGTAAGCTTTCTGTTACCCTGAACCTGAATATTCCGCTAAAACGTGAACCCCTGCCGTAACAGGCCATGAAATTATAATCGTACAGTAATCCCGGTTCATACAGATAAATCCGGTTGTCCCATTCTGAGGTTCCGAACATCAGGACCCTGAACCTGAAGGCTGTTTTTCCGGAGAGATTTGCAGAAAGTTCGTGTAACATCAGCATGCCTTCATCTCTCGTAGGTCCATTCTGGTAGCGGGAGATCTCAATCCTCGAGTTCCAGATCACCGATTCCGTCAGCTGCAGGGAGAGCCTGACACCAAGCCGTTTCCTGACTAACAACCGGACAGGCGTGATTCCCGGATCATTGCTGACCGGATTGGCCTCCCATTTTTTGGATGAAGCCGTTATAAGAAGGGTAACCGGTTCAGCCTGGTACCGGACCTCCGTTTTCGAATGAAAAGAAACCGAAGGCACATTCATCCTGTATTTCCTCCGGGGAAAACAGGCATAGTCCAGGGTATATGTTATAGCACTGTTCCTGAAAGGGTAGAGATTCAGAAGGATTCCCGGCCCGGTTTCATTCTGCAGGGCACTGCCTGTTGCATAGGCAGAAGGATTCAGACCATCATAGCCGGGGCTGTAGCTCCGGAAAAGTAAAGTTGCATTGAGAAAGTCATTGCAGCGGTGCGTGATGCCGCTGAGGAACGCCTGCCGATATTTTCCGGAAAGGGCCATCTCAAGAAAGATCTCTGTTTTATTGTTAAACCACAGAAAAAAAACGCTTCCGTGCGGATGCAGGGGGGAGGTGCTTTCGGACAGTGACAATGAATCCAGGCCCCTTGCCGACAGTCCGTTTCGTTCGAAGCCGACCATGGCTCCGGCAATGAGGTGAGGGAACTTCCGGTTTAAAATGATTCCGGCCGACTGACTGAAGGCCAGTCCGGTCCCCCCGATCTCGGTGCCGGTCCGGTGCAGACCTTCATTCCTGAAAAAGGGTTCCCAGTCTGAAATCCTTTCCGCGGATTGGTGGTTGAACAGCGACAAATCCTGCCTGTTATGGGAAATCCATGAGATGAGATCCGTCCGGCTGATCTGAAGCTGTAGGGCCAGTCCATTTAAGAAGTTTTGTTCCGATACCGAAGCGAAGGGTTTGATATGAGCGGGCTTCATCTGATGCATGCTAAAGGAGGAGAGGGAAGGATTGAAGCCCGTTCCGGTTACGAGGCCCAATCCTGAATGGAGCCTGAAACTGCCGCCAACCAGTTTCTTCATGCATTTCCTGCCGCTTAATTCAATATAACCTGAAACGAATTGCGGCCTGGCGTCCAGGAAAACGGTCTCTCCGGGATCTTTCTGATAGGCCAGCCCCATGCTCAGGTGACGGCCCAAACCGGTTTTTATGCGGAGGTTCATCCGGATGGGGGAGCCTGCGTAGGCAGGCTCTCCTGCCACACTGTCTGCAAGGTATCCCTGTGATAAAGGCCATCCTGTTTTTATATCGCTGATAAGATGAAACCCTTTGGCCGGCCGGTTATCAGAAGGAGTGGAGGCTGATATGGACAGGAACGGCAGAAGTTGTTCAAGCCGGTCCCGGGTGAACCCGGGGATGGATGAAAGCTCATGAACGGAAAAGAAATCACCGTAGCGCTCCCTGTAACGCACGATCTGATTAATCTGAAAGGATGAGAAAAGAAGGGATTCCTCAAGGTTTGTCGGGTCCGGTGTATTCAGATTCAGAGGTTGTTCCAGCAATGCCTGGTAGTGATCGATCAGAAACGATGCATCATTTTCCCCGGAACCATCCGTGGCGGCATCTTCAACCATCCTCAGGATGACATCGGGCAGCTGTGCGCTTGTTTTCATGGCTGTGAAGAAGAGTGTCGCCATGAGGGCCATCCACAAACCGAAATTAAAATTCATATTCCAGACCGATAGAGGATGTTAAACCATATTTCATTACCTGCCGGAAGGCAAGGACGACCGCACAATGTGTCAGCCTGAATCCCGTACCGAAGGAGAAACCCAGAGGATTTGAGCTTATTCCGGCACTCAGGGTGACCAGCTCGCCGGGAGCCGATTCGATTCCTGCGATAAAAAGCGGGTGCCCGTTACCATCCACACGGCATTCGGCATGCAGCAGGTTGTTTTCGAAAAATTCGTAACTGCATCCGAGGGCAATCTGACCGGCCAGCCGGACCTCGGATCGTTCCGAAGAGCTGTATTGCAGGGGATACAGTATGTGTCCGGCCATAATCAGACGTTCGCCGGTTTTCACCTGTAGACCGCCGGCAAAGCTGACCCTGTAATGGTGAATCAACCGGTCGCGGATGCCGATCAGGTTAGAACAGAGACCAGCGCCGGCTGAAATATGCTGATGGATGCGGAGCCCGTATGAGAGCCAGAGTGAATGGTCATGATAACCCGGAATTGCGGCGGAGATAAATTTCCCGGCGATATGTCCGTGGTAAAGCGGAAGAGAAAGAGAGATCCCCGCTATTCCAAGTTCCCTGACCAGGAATGGCATGGAGCATTCGGCCATCACAAGACGCTCTCCGTCCCAACCCAGTCCTGCCTGGTTTCCTGCAATGGCTGTGGCGCCGGAGCGGGTAGCATAACAACCTCCCACCCCCGCCGATTGGGGCCCTGCCTGGAAGGATTGGGCCCCTGCAAGGTTGAAGACAAGCAAAAAAAAGACCGGGAACAACGCTCCCGGTCTTCGGATTACCATAGTAAATGGTGGACTCATCTATTAATTGGTCTTATATTTATAGCGGACCTGTTTAAGTTCTTCGTTGGCTTTCACAATTTTATCAGCCAAATCGGACTTGAAGGTTTTTATTTTTTCCATCAGCCCGGGATCCCCGGCGGCGAGAATCTGTGCGGCGAGAATTCCGGCATTACGCGCACCGTCGAGCCCTACCGTGGCAACAGGAATTCCGGGGGGCATCTGAAGGATACTCAGGATGGAATCCCATCCGTCGATCGATATGCTTGCCCTGATGGGGACCCCGATCACCGGCAGGGGTGTCAGGGCGGCGATGACACCCGGCAGGTGGGCGGCTCCCCCTGCACCGGCAATAATCACCCTGATCCCGCGATCATAGGCACCCCTGGCAAACTCCATCGCCCGGTCGGGGGTTCTGTGAGCAGAAAGCGCATTGATTTCAAACGGTATTTCAAACTCATCCAGCAGCCGGGCTGCCTGTTCCATAATGGGCAGGTCACTGGTGCTTCCCATGAGGATGCTCACTTTCGGGTCCATATTTTTGATATTTGTCTGTTAATACTATCGATTAATGTGATGATGACATCATAAATCAGCTAAATGTTCAACAAATTTGATAAAAATTTTTATCTTTCAACATTAACTGTTCATTAAGAAGGAATAACCATCATGCCCTCCGGAAGGATCAAGGTCCACGACAAGACATTTGAAATATTTATTGACGAATCCGAAATTCAAAAAGAGGTGGCCCGCATTGCCGGTGAAATAAACCGTGACCTGGCCGACCGGGATCCCGTATTCCTCGGCATTCTGAACGGGGCCTTCATGTTTGCCAGCGATCTGTTTAAACAGATGGATTTCCCCGTGCAGATCTCCTTTCTGAAACTGGCCTCCTATGCCGGAACATCCTCTACGGGAACCGTTAAACAGCTGATTGGGATCAACATGGATCTGAAAGACCGGGTGGTGGTGGTGATCGAGGATATTGTCGACACAGGCGTTACGCTGGATACCATTCTCCGCCAGCTGTCGGGCTACCAGCCTGAGGCATTGATTGTGGCAACCTTCCTCCATAAACCGGAAGCTACCATTCACAAAATCCCTCTCGATTACGTCGGGATACGCATTCCCAATAAGTTCGTGATCGGGTACGGACTTGACTATAATGGTTACGGAAGAAATTTCAAAGATTTGTACGCCGTGGTCGGCGATTAATCAAATCTTTAGTAATTTTGAGCCCTTTCATCTTCTTAAAATTAAAATTATGCTGAATATTGTATTGTTCGGACCTCCCGGTTCGGGGAAGGGAACCCAGGCGCAGAGGATCATTCAGAAATACGAACTGGTGCATATCTCTACAGGCGACCTGCTACGTTCGGAAGTGGCTGCAAAAACCGACCTTGGGATGAAGGCCAAAGCCATCATGGACCGGGGAGAACTGGTCTCGGATGAGATTGTTATCGGGATGATCCGTAAAAAACTCGATGAACACAAGGACGGAAAAGGTTTTATCTTTGATGGATTCCCGAGGACCATTGATCAGGCCAGGGCACTGCGGAATGCACTGACCGATATCGATGAACGAATCACTGTGATGATTTCATTGGATGTGCCGCGTGAGGAACTTGTCAGACGGCTGGAAAACAGGGGCCGGGAAGAGGGCCGGTCAGACGATAATCTCGAAACCATCAATAAGCGCATTGATGTGTATGAGAAGCAGACCATACCGGTCACCTTCTATTATGAAAAAATGCGCAAGCATGTTCCAGTGAATGGTTTGGGAACGATCGACCAGATCTTTAAACGGATTGTAAAAGTCATCGATAAGTTTAATTAAATCAAATTCCAATAATCAAATTACTTATCCCAAATAAATTCCGGTTCATAAATCCTATATAAGAAATAAACAGATTTTGAAATTGAAATTTGAGATTGTTATCTGATTTTTGGAATTTGGCGTTTGAACGTAAACGATTGATTGGCCTCGATCATTAAACTACCCTCTTTATCTTTCAGACTATAATTAATTCTTTATTATTTTTACACCATGTCCAATGCCAACTTCATCGATTATGTGAAGGTCTTCTGCCGGTCAGGAAAGGGGGGAGCCGGATCGGCACATCTTCACCGGGATAAGTTTAATCCGAAAGGAGGCCCCGACGGCGGAGATGGGGGCAGGGGCGGTCATGTCATTATCAGGGGTCACAATCAGCTCTGGACCCTTCTGCACCTGAAGTACGACAGGCACCTGGTTGCCACCGATGGTGAACCGGGAGGTTCATCACTCAAAACCGGTGCCGGCGGAGAAGATGTTTATATTGATGTGCCATTGGGAACCGTTGTCAGGAATGCTGAAACGCAGGAACAGATTTTTGAGATCACCGGGCACATGGAACAGAAGATATTGTTTGAAGGCGGCAGGGGAGGACTGGGCAATAACCATTTCAAATCGGCGACCAACCAGACGCCCCGCTATGCGCAACCGGGAGAATCCGGACAGGAGGGGTGGGTGGTTATGGAGCTTAAAGTTCTTGCAGATGTGGGATTGGTTGGATTCCCGAATGCCGGAAAATCCACGCTCCTTTCAGCTGTTTCCGCTGCCAGACCCAAAATAGCCGATTATCCGTTTACCACGCTGGTACCCAGCCTTGGCATCGTGAAGTACCGGGAAAATCGCTCCTATGTTATGGCCGACATTCCGGGGATCATTGAAGGGGCCAGTGAGGGAAAAGGCCTCGGACACAGGTTCCTGAGGCACATTGAGCGAAACGCCATCCTGCTCTTCCTGATACCGTCCGACAGCCGGGATGTACGTAAGGATTATGACATCCTGCTCGAGGAACTCGGAAAATACAATCCGGAACTGCTGGATAAAAAACGAATGCTGGTTATAACCAAATCCGACCTGCTGGATGAGGAGCTGACGGAGGAGCTCAGAAAAGAACTGCCCGACGTACCCTCCACCTTCATCTCATCAGTGGCAAACAAGGGGCTTGTGAGGATGAATGATATGATCTGGAACCTGCTTAATAGCTAAGTTTAAACTTTTTACTTTAAACTTTTTACTTATCCCGTGGATTTTCTCTCAGACCTGGATACAAGACTCTTCCTCGCCATCAACGGATGGCACAGCGAAACCTGGGACGCCATCATGGTATGGATCAGCGGTGAAACAACCTGGTGGCCCTTCTACCTCCTGCTGCTTGTTTTCCTGGGGTGGAAGAAAAGATGGGAATTGGCCTTGATGATCCTTTTTATTCCACTGGTCATAACCATAACCGACCAGACCTCGGTGCACCTCTTTAAAAACCTATTTATGAGATTCAGGCCCTGTCATGAATTTTCCCTCCGGGATTTGGTCCATACGGTTGACGGAAAATGTGGCGGAGCTTTCGGGTTTATCTCTTCCCATGCCGCCAATTCCTTTGGGGTGGCCATGCTGCTTTACCTGTGGGTGAGAAGGTGGTGGTTCGGTGCGGTGATGCTCTTCTGGGCCGCCCTGATCTGCTACAGCAGGGTCTACCTGGGGGTTCATTATCCCGGGGATGTGATCGGCGGGGCAATATGGGGGGCATTCTGCGGATATTTGGTGTTCCTCCTCTTCAGGTGGACTAAGAACAAACAGCCCGGTAAATGGTTAATTAGAAAATGGAAGAGGGAATTTGCGGGCTCCGCTTAAATTTATCTCCGGATTAGATTAATGTATAAGAGAAAAGATATAAAGAAGGGAAATGTATGCTCTGCATAGTGAGTGAAAATACCGATCCCTATTTCAACCTTGCATCAGAGGAATACCTGCTCAAAAACTTCACGGAGGATCTGTTCCTGCTTTACAGGAACGAACCGGCCATTGTGGTCGGGAAGCACCAGAACACCTTTTCAGAGATCAATTACCGGTATGTGCTCGAAAATAATATTAAGGTGGCCCGGAGAATCTCGGGCGGAGGCACCGTATTCCACGACCTGGGGAATCTGAATTTTTCTTTTATTACAACGGGGGAACCAGGTTTTCAGGTCAATTACATAAAATATCTCGAGCCCATTGTGGCGGCACTGGACACCCTGGGCGTAAAGGCGGTGATATCGGAGCGGCATGATCTGTTCATCAAAGGGAAGAAGATCACCGGAACGGCCAGCCATGTGCATAAAAACCGGGTAATGCATCATGGCACCCTCCTTTTCTCATCGGAGATAGCCAGTTTGCGGAAGGCTCTGAAGACCGATCCCGGGATATATCAAGACAGGGCCGTCAAATCCATCCGCTCGGGGATCACCAACATAAAAGCACATTTGAACCGTGAACTGGATGTGCTACAGTTCAGGGATATTATACTGAATCATATCCTGTGCCATTTTGAGGGATCGAGGATATATCAATATACCGAACAGGATCTGAAGGAGATTGCCAGGCTCAGGCTCTCCAGGTTCATCACCTGGGAATGGAATTTCGGCTACTCGCCGAAATATCAGTTCAGAAAGGAGATTGCCACTTCCGGGGGTATCCTTGAAATCAATCTGAATGTAGAGAAAGGCATTATTCAGGAGGTCCGGATTATGGGGGAATTTATCGACCTGGGGGATGTAAAAATGATTGAGGAACGGATTGCCGGAACCATTCACGATCCTCCCGCTATCCGGATGAAGCTTTCGGGTATCAATGTTCCGGAAATTATTCTGGGCGTGGATGTGGAGGACCTGGTAGCCGGTATGTTCTGATGTTTTCGACCAGCTGCTCCACATCAGGATTGATGCCATCCACCACCAGCCCCGATTGCATGTAATCCTTCTCCCGCTTCTGAAGCAGTTCCGTAATGTAAACCAGAAGCTCCTTCCCGCTTTTTCCCTTGATGAGCGGGCGTTCGTTCCGGGAACGGACCAGCCGGTCCCTGATCGATTCGGGCGTGAGCCGGAGATACAGGGTCAGCCCGTTCTGATTCATCAGCTCCATGTTATCATGATGACAGGGGGCCCCGCCCCCGGTGGCCACAACAACCTGCTCCTCCTTTATAATCTCTTTAAGGACGTCGCTTTCCCATTTTCTGAAGAGCTCCTCGCCGTATTCAGAGAATATACCGGGGATGGTCATGCCGGAGATGCCGCTAATATACCGGTCCATATCGATGAATTTGTACCCCAGCTTTTTTGCCAGTTTCCGGCCCAGGGTGGTTTTTCCCGAACCCATGAATCCTGTGAGAAATATCCTGGAAACCATATTACCATTCAAAGGTCATCTGACCGTTTGGTTTTTCCCGGTCCTTGTCCGCTTTTTTTGCCTCTGCCTGTCTGGTTGGAGCAGAAGGCGGAGATCCTTCTGTTTCATCCGTCTCCGTAACCGGCCCTTCAATCTCAAACGGAATATCATCGGGATTCACTTTATCCGCTGCAACTTCACCGGAAACGGATCCTTTCCCCTCACTTTCAATTTCCCCGCCCTTAGCATCTTCAGCGGAGGCGGATTCCTTTTTACTTTTTACTTTTGCCTTTTTACTTCCACCTTCCCCGTCCGCCACAGCTTTAGCGGAGGCGGGTTTATCTTCAGTTACCCCGTCGCCCCCGGCTTTGGCGGAGGTGGGTTTATCTTCAGTTACCCCGTCGCCCCCGGCTTTGGCGGAGGCGGGTGTATCTTCAGCTTCCCCATCCCCCGGAGCTTCAGCGGAGACGGTCCGGCTTTTCAGGGGTTCGAGTTCCTCGACCACCTTCACCTCATATTTGGATAACCTCCTGCCTTTGGCCCTGTAGCTCTTTACCCCTATAAAATCGGCGACTTCAATAATTTCCGGGTTCCTGTCCTTGCTCTTACCGCCGAATTTAAGCTCAAGACGGGGGTACTCCACTTCGGTGATCCGCACCAGCCGGGAGTCGGGATGCTCCCCGATGAAATTGACCGGTTTTTCGGTCGGTTCAATCCGGAACCGCTTGACGTAATAATAACTCTGTTCGGCATCGTAATAAACCGCTGACCATATTTTACCGGACCTGAATTTCTCCACAATCAGCCAGTCGTCCTCGAAATGGTTACTGAGATCAAAATTGGTTACCCTGAATGTGCCCATCCGGGTTATAACCAAAATAGTATCTTCCCCGGAGAATTCACCGAGAAAACGCCCCCTTGCATCGGCATTCAGTCTGGCGACATCCTCATCGAACCATATCTTTCTGCCGCCAAGGGTTGAAATGCCTTTCTCCTTCATGACGATCTTCTGCACCGCATGCTTGGTCAGAATGTTCCCCATAGCATCGCGGCCCTTAATGGCCAGCTCTGAGAAATCGAATTCGAAAACGGTATTTTTCAGGCGCGCCCTGGGTTTGAGAAATACCTTGACCGTTTCGGCTTCGCCGTTCGGATTGGCACTGAAGTAAAGGATCTTCGAATTTTTATGCTCCCTGATGAAATGGTACTCCTTCTCCCGGGTGATACCTGTTACGGGAGCCCGTTTCATTATCACGTTCCGGCTGTTCCCGTCAAAATAGATGACATTGTATATGGTGCGCCGGTCGTTTTTCTTAAATACGGCGGCATGGATAATGTCCTTCCCGATAAATTGCTTATCCGTGACCTTGTTGACAATGAAGGTTCCGTCTTTGAGGAAGACGATGATATCATCAATATCCGAACAGTCACACACGTACTCATCCTTTTTCAGCCCGGTACCAATAAATCCGTCCGTCCGGTTGACATAAAGCTTCTGGTTGGCGTAAATAACCTTTGTGGCCTCAATGTTTGCAAAGTTCCTGATCTCTGTTTTCCGCTCCCTTCCTTTTCCGTGTTTTTTCTTAATCTGCCTGAAATAGTTGATGGTGTATTCCACCAGGTGCCCGAGATGGTTTTTCACCTCGGAGATCTCCTGCTCGATGGCTTTTATTTTTTCATCCGCCTTCCCGGAATCATATTTGGAAATCCGTTTGATCTTGATCTCTGTCAGCTGGATGATGTCGTCGCGGGTCACATCACGTACAAGCAGATTCTTGTAGGGATCCAGTCCTTTGTCGATGGTCTCGAGCACCGATTCCCAGGTTTCGCACTCTTCGATATCCCGGTAAATCCTTTTCTCGATAAATATCTTTTCCAGGGTGGAGGTATGCCACTCCTGTTCCAGCTCCTCCAGCTTGATCGTCAGTTCCTGTTTCAGCAGGTCGAGGGTGTGATCGATATTGGCCCGGAGCACGTCGCTGACCCCGATAAAGTGCGGTTTGTCATCCTCTATGACACAGCAGTTCGGTGATATGGGTACCTCGCAATCGGTAAAGGCGTAGAGAGCATCGATGGTTTTATCGGAGGATACATTCGGACCAAGGTGGACCAGGATCTCAACCTGTTCGGCCGTGTTGTCATCGATCTTCCTGATTTTAATTTTGCCTTTCTCCGCTGCTTTGATGATGGAGTCGATCAGGGTGGTGGTGGTTTTTCCGTACGGCAGGTCCCGGATAACAAGGGTTTTGCTGTCGAGCTTCTCAATCCGTGCCCTCACCCTGACCAGGCCGCCCCTCTGTCCGTCGTTGTATTTGGTGAATTCCGCCAGTCCGCCTGTTGGAAAATCGGGATACAATTCAAACGGTTTGCCCTGGAGATAACTGATGGCCGCGTCGATGAGCTCGTTAAAGTTATGCGGAAGGATTTTCGATGAGAGTCCGACTGCAATGCCTTCGGCGCCCTGGGCCAGCAGAAGCGGAAATTTCACAGGGAGGGTCACCGGTTCCTTGTTCCTCCCGTCGTAGGAGAGTTTCCATTCAGTGGTCTTGGGATTGAACACCACGTCGCTGGCAAAACCAGACAGCCGGGCCTCAATGTACCTCGAAGCTGCAGCTCCGTCTCCGGTGTAAATGTTGCCCCAGTTACCCTGCGTATCAATCAGCAGATCCTTCTGACCGAGCTGAACCAGGGCATCTCCGATGGAAATATCTCCGTGAGGGTGGTACTGCATGGTGTATCCGATAATGTTGGCCACCTTGTTATACCGCCCGTCGTCAAGACGCTTCATCGCATGCAGGATCCGGCGCTGAACCGGTTTCAGTCCATCAGTGATATGCGGCACAGCCCTTTCAAGTATGACATAAGATGCATAGTCGATGAAATAATCCTCATACATCCCGGTCAGGTGCCTGATCTTCTGACTGTCGGATGAATGTTCTTCCTCAGACAAACCCTCAAAATTTGTTTCGTCGAATTCCGTCATAATACTTTATATCTCCGGGACTTATCAGGATGCAATAACCATCTCAACCGGATCCTCTTCCACGCGGAGGCGTTCAATAATAAAATCCTGCCGTTCGGGAGTGTTCTTACCCATATAGAATGCAAGAATATCCCTTATGTCATCCTCCTTCTTGAGACGGACAGGCTGAAGCCGGATATCGGGTCCTATGAAATTCTTGAATTCATCGGGGGATATTTCTCCAAGCCCTTTGAACCGGGTGATCTCAGCATTCTTACCCAGCTTTTCGAGGGCTGCCACCCGCTCTTCCTCAGAATAGCAGTAGATGGTTGTGTTTTTGTTCCTGACCCTGAAAAGCGGGGTCTGAAGAATGAACAGGTGACCGTTTCGTACCAGGTTTGGGAAGAACTGGAGGAAAAACGTCAGCAGAAGCAGGCGGATATGCATGCCGTCCACATCTGCATCGGTGGCGATGACCACATTCTTGTATCGCAGTCCGTCGAGATCTTCCTCGATATTTAGTGCGGCCTGAAGAAGGTTGAACTCTTCATTTTCGTAGACCACTTTTTTGGTCAGTCCGAATGAATTCAGAGGTTTTCCCCTGAGACTGAACACCGCCTGCGTATTGACATCTCTTGATTTGGTGATGGAACCGG
Source organism: Bacteroidales bacterium (assembly GCA_016936975.1). Taxonomy (GTDB): domain Bacteria; phylum Bacteroidota; class Bacteroidia; order Bacteroidales; genus JAFGWU01. The sequence continues at coordinate 13,550 of JAFGWU010000014.1, forward strand.
AGGCAGAGTCCCCTTCGGTTATGAATATCGTACTCTCGTTCTTGCGCTCATCCTTGGTGTTATAATGGATCCGGCAATCACGCAGTTTTTTGTTATGCAGACTGGCTGTTCTGGCCCGCTCCCTGGCCAGTTTCTTTATCCCGGAAATGGCCTTGCGTTCCTTCTCCGATTCATGGATTTTTTTCAGCAGGATATCGGCGGTATCGAGGTTCTTGTGCAGGTAATCATCGAGTTTGGTGGTCAGGAAATTCATGATGTAATTCCTTACCGATGGGCCATGGGGACCCATATCTCTTGAACCGAGTTTGGTCTTGGTCTGTGACTCGAAAACCGGCTCCTCCACCTTCAGGCTGATGGCGGCAATAATGGAGGTGCGGATATCCGAGGGATCAAAATCCTTTTTAAAGAAATCCCTGATGGTTTTTACCAGGGCTTCCTTGAATGCGGCCATATGGGTGCCTCCCTGGGTGGTGTGCTGACCGTTCACGAAACTGAAGTAGTCCTCCCCGTACTGGTTGCCGTGAGTGAAAGCTACCTCAATATCGGTATTAGTAAGATGAATGATGGGATACAGACCCTCACTGCCCATATTCTCCATGAGCAGATCGTAAAGACCATTTTTGGAGAAGAATTTCTGGCCGTTGTAAATGATGGTTAATCCCGTATTCAGATAGGTGTAGTTACGGAGCATGGATTCGATGTACTCATCAATGAAATTGAATTTCCCGAACATCGTGTGATCCGGTTCAAAAACAATAGCCGTACCATCCTTTTCCTCACTGGCACCCTCTTTATGATCAGCAATGAGATTTCCCGCTGAGAATTCTGCCTGCCTGATCCTCCCGTCGCGGTATGAAGCAATCAGGAAATGTTCCGAAAGGGCGTTTACGGCCTTTATGCCTACCCCGTTCAGCCCAACTGATTTTTTAAAGACCTTGGAGTCGTACTTCGCGCCCGTATTCATTTTTGAGGCCACATCCACAAGCTTGCCAAGCGGGATCCCCCGGCCGTAATCGCGTACGGTCACCCGTTTCTCGTTAATGGTGATCTCGATGGTCTTCCCGAATCCCATCATATATTCATCGATGGAGTTATCCAGCACCTCTTTCAGGAGCACATAAATGCCATCATCCGGGGAAGAACCGTCTCCCAGCTTACCAATATACATACCCGGCCGTTTGCGGATATGCTCTCTCCAGTCGAGTGTCTTTATGGTATCTTCCGAATAAATTGCCGTCATACCTATCTGTTATTGAACCCCTTAATCTTTAACTGACGGGCTGTCTACCCTCATTTAATGCACCACAAATATAATTAAATCTCGCTCTGGGGGTTCAGCGATTTTTCAACAGGGTATGAAAGGAAGGTCGTGTGGCACTATCCTGCTCCATTACCATTCGATGGCCCGTATCTCCAGTTCGGTAAGCATTTGCGGATGATAGGTTTTTCCGGTGTCAAAGGACCAGGTCCAGCCTGCATTCCTGAACCCTTCCGGTAACCGGGTGTAAAGCAAAGGCTTGGTGGTTCTTTCACCTTTTCGGTTATAGTTATGTTCGGCGGTATCGGTGAGGATGCAACCCGGCTTACCGGTGATCCAGCTGATATGGAAATCCTGGATCGTTTTGCTGAACCTTTCTGTATCGGGTTGTTGAAAATATTTGTCTGCCTTCAGGAAATCGAGAAGGATCCCGTTGAGCTGATTCAGGATATTCAGTGACACCAGGGCATCCGGTTCCATGATCAGTTCCGGGATTTCCAGCGTCATCCCTTCGTTCAGGGAGACCGGTGCGCGCTTTTTCATTTTCTGCCTGAGGTTCCAGCAATGGATCACAGCACCTCCGGTCAGGTCGGTTTCCTGCAGAACCACATTGCTGAAACGATTCACCTTATGCCGCACCTCGACGGGATGATGGATATCCAGCAACAGAACCCGGTCGTACCGTTCGGAGAGCTCTTCCAGGGGAACATCGAGCAGCCAGCCGCTGCCGAGAATCCCAACCGAACGGACAGGACGGTCGTGAAAAGAGTCCAGTATGAACCTCCTGGAATTTTGCAGATGCACGTCCCATTGACCCCGCTCCCTGAAATAGCGGTTTATGATCCCGTCCTGGTCTCCCGGGAACCTTATCTTCCTGATGATCTTCTTATCCGGGGGGATGATCATAACGGCTTTGTTTTATATTCCACGCCAGGCATGGTGTGGCTACAGTTTTATTTCTTCTTCCATAATTTTTCTTACGTGGGCGGTCAGAGCCTTTGCATTGAGGGTTTGCACCGTTTCCGGAGGGATCTCGTCCAGTACCCTGATGTGGATATCGGCACGTCCTGCGAGGATCCAGAATTTTTTTCCGCCGCTAAAGCACTTCTCCGTTCCGGTATGCACCACCGGGATGATGCCTGTGTTCATTTTTTGTGCAAGCAGGAAGGCGCCCTCCCTGAAACGTCTCATTTCACCCGTTTTGGTACGGGTTCCCTCCGGGAAAATCAGGACGGAGGATCCTTCTTTTATTGCGTCTCCGGCTTCCTTCATGAACAGGGAAGCGGAACGTATAGACTCCCGTTTGATTCGTATGGCTTTTGACAGGGACAGAACCATTCCTACGAACGGCAGCCGGAAGTTTTCGGCCTTGGAGGTCCACCTGAACGGACGCCTCAGTTTGTAGAGGGCCAGAATGTCGACCAGGGAGCGGTGATTCGCTACAATGACCACAGGCCGTTTCCATGGGATCTTTTCCCGTCCTTCCAGATGCAGATGCCAGAAGGGAATGAGCGAACGGTAATGCCAGGCCCAGAATGTACCCATAAAGTGTGCGGCCACCCGCCTTTTGTCCCACCAGAAGGTTGCCAGCCAGACAAGCAGGAAAAAAGGGGTTATGATGATGGAGGTAATCACCATCGTAAACCATGCAAGAACCGAATATATTTTCAGGAAAAGCGGATTCATGATTCCAAAATTGAAAATAAAATAGCAATTACAGCGCAAATGTGTAGGTATATTTAACCATGATGCTCCGGTTGCTGATTGAAGGTAAGGTGGGAACCTCCCGCTCCAGCCAGGTGTTCCGCCCTTCGTCAAAGACAATGTAAAGATCAGATCCTTCGCGCGGATTATACCGGAACCTGAAATTTGAAATCACTTTATCGATAGCTGTATTATATTGAACAAAGGCTGAAAAGGAAATTCTGGTGTTCAGCATGTACAGAACTTTCATGCCGAGTATGTGATTGCTTAGCAGCTGTTCTCTGCCTGAAAATTTAATGCGGTCGAACCGGTAAAAACTGCTCAGCTCCAATCCTGAAGTTACGTTCCATGTCGGGGTCAGTTCAGGTGAGATTTTGATCCCGTCGTAATATTGCCCGGCTTCAAGGTTCATGATGACGTAGAAGGGGCGGGCCATGGGGGTATATATGGAGGTGAGTGAATTGAAAAAATGATATTTCCCGGGAGGCACAAAAACCGGATCAAGAATGTGAAAGGTGTCGGGCAGGAATTCATAATTATATACACCCGTGAAGAAACCAATGGTACCATTCTTTAAATTGATTCGCCATTGCAGATTGGAATACCACGACAGCAGTTCGTCTTCTGCGAGCCCCGAAATATTATAATTCTGGGAGGAGAGGATGTGTTCCTTAATCTTTGAATGCTCCGGGGAGATCCAGGTATGTTTAAGCATTCCCTTGATAACCCAGTATTTTTCAAATGCCTGGAACCCGATACCCGGATTGTATTTTATTCCTGAATAGGTCGACATCAGGTCGTATGCGAATCCCCGGTCCCTCCTTTTTACCCAGCTGACCATCCACCGGGTGGGATCCAGTGAAAAGGGATTGTTCGGGTTCCCGTTCTCAAAGGTCTGGGCCCACCTGAGGGTGATGTAATCATCTTCAGATACCTTTATATTGCAATCCAATCCGTAAGCCATATTATAGGTTCCATCGGCTCCTATTCTGGAAGTCAGCATGGCCCCGGCATAGGAATAATTGTTCAATACGTTTCGTTTGGCCCTGAAGACCGCAAAATTTTCAGACGGCAGGTCATCAAATTTTGCAGTCTGTAAATCCAGGAACCCTATGTCCCACTTTCCGGTCCGGTTGATAACCCTGGCCCCGCCCCAGATGCGAACGGGTTCCCCTTCATGCAATCCTATACGGCGGCTGTAGAAGAGCGTGTTCGGACCACCCAGGTTAAAATCGAAGGTGCTTTCCCTTTCCAGGAAGAAGACCCTTTTTTCTTCGTAGAAGAGCGCGAACCTTGTCAGGTTAAACTGCTGTTCATCGGACTCCACCTGCGCAAAGTCGGTGTTCACCGTCAGGTCCAGTGTGGTGTTCGGATTGATCCCGTATTTGATATCCAGTCCGGGCTCGATAACGGGCTCGGATTGATAACGGTATGCATCTCCGCTGTTATTGAGACTGTAATGTTCTTTAAATCCGGAGAGAATATAGGGCGTGATGTAAAGCGGTTTTTTTGAGTGCAGGCCGGAGAAGTTTGCTTCCCTGAACTGTGATGGTTTCACATGACTGTAATTACCCCATTTATAGGGTGTGGGAGGATAAATGTCCATTTCATTCAGATACGGTATCCACCTGATAATTGAAATCCCCATCACCACATCCCTGCCGGTTTCCTGGAAACGCAGGGTGGATACGGGGATCCTTATTTCACAGTGCCAGCCTTCTTCATCAATGTTTGTCCTGGCATCCCAGAATGTGTTCCAGCTCATATTGATTGGTTCATTGTCCTCGATAACCGTCCCGTCATTTTTAACGGTTGCATCAAACCGGAGGGCGTTCGGATTCGTTGTAAAGGCCATACAGTTTTCCTTGTCGTTATATGAATCAATGAGAATGCCGAGCCAGTCGGTATTCATTCCCGAATAATCACGTTTTTTGCCAATGGCCCGGAGATTATCCCGGTCTTCATAATAAAGATGAGCGCCCAGGTATAGATAATGGTTGTCGAAGCACAATCGCGCATCTGTTTTTTCTGAAGGTTCATTACCCTCCACAGGTGTCAGCGTTTTCAGGGGGAAGGGAGTACAATCCTTCCAGGCAGATTCATCCGGCATCCCGTCGAATACGATATCCAAAGTCAGCACCGGGACGATCCATGGATCCTGACCATGTAGAGACAAAGTGAAAAGAAATAAAAGAAAATTAACAGAAAGAAAGGTGCCCTTTTTCTTTTTCACTTTGAGGAACGGTAGGGTTCGAAGACAAATTACGAATATATTCTAAAAAAACAATAAGCTGTGGTTCGGACATAATCTGAAAAATCCCATTGCTTTTATTCAGAAAAATCTATTTTTGTCAGCAATTTGTTAATCATTGTCGATGAAGTTTTCCGTTGTTGCTTTTGAACCCCGGGGAGGAAACAGTGTTGAAGAGCAGGCTTCAGACTGTCTGGATCAGCTGAATGAATTTGTCTCCGGTGAATCCCTTACCCTGAAGCATATCATTTCCATCAGCTTTTTTCTTTTTGCCGGTAACAGGAACGTGTACCACGATCTGGCAGGAAAAGTGGAGGCACTCCTGCCTGACGGGATCCGGACCGGGGTCCCGGTTGCTTTTCTGGCGCAGGCCCCGGCCGGGGGTGCTCTCATATCGGCAGAAGTTTTTTTTATTGCCGATTTACAGGGTCATGAGGTCCATGCGAAGAGAGTGGAGGGGAACCTCTGCCTGGTGATCGGGGATGAAAGGGGCAAAAAACTGGTTATTGCCAACGGAATCGGCAGGGACAACAATCATAATCATATTGCCGGGGATGCTGAAACGGTTTTTGGTGTGATGGAAAAGATGCTCCGGTCAGAAGGAATGGATTTTGGTCATATTTTCCGGCAGTGGAATTATATCGAAGAGATTACCCGGGTTGAAAAAGATGAAAGAAACAGTCAGCACTATCAGCAATTTAACAATGTCCGTTCGGATTATTATTCGAAGTCGGCGTTCTTACAGGGCTATCCGGCGGCTACAGGAATCGGTACACAGGCAGGCGGTGTAATCGTTGGCTTTTTTGCTGCATCCAGGGAAGGATACCTCACAAAGGCGATCGAAAATCCTTTGCAGAAGGCAGCATTTGAATATACCGAAAAGGTCCTTGTGGGTGATGCCGAATTCAGGGGTTCTTCCAAATGCACCCCGAAATTTGCCCGTGCCAGATTCATTGCAGACAATGAGTCCCGGCAGATATTCATCTCGGGAACGGCATCCATCCGGGAGGAGGTAGTGGTCGGGGAAAATGATGTCGCAACGCAAACTGAAATAACCATTGAAAACATACGGAACCTGATTGACAGGGACACCCTGTCAGCAGCAGGTATCGACGACCCTGAAACGCCACGGATCGAATTCATCAGAGTTTACATCAAATATCCGGAAGATTACCTCAAGGTAAAAAAGATCTGTGAAAGGCATCTTCCCGGGGTACCCGGGATTTATGTGTTGTCTGATGTGTGTCGTGAAAAACTGCTGGTTGAGATCGAAGCACTGGCTACGCTGTGATCTCCGCAAGGATCATTCGTGGTGGTAAAATGTGCTCTCCTTTTTATCGGCCGGTATGGTGGCTCCGCTTGACAGGCTCACACTTGCGGCCTTATTGAAACTGCTTGTTTCGGCACTTTGCTTTACGATGGCAAACACTCTCCTCGGATTCAGGCTAACCTTTCCGGAAATGAATTCAGGCCGGTTAAAATTGTAGATGTAATCTTCGTAAAAATCAGGGTTTTTCTGCGGAAGGACAAAGGGTTTACCAGCCATGCCATTTTCATCAATATGGCTGAACCAGACCTGCGACATTATTCCGTCGTCCCGTTTGCTCACAAACATGAGCCAGTCTCCGTTTTCCGACCAGCTCGGGTAACTTTCGGTGTATTCAGAATTAATTCCTGGTTTGGTGATCTTTCCTGTTCCTGTGTGATAAAAATAAACATCGGCTTCGTTATTGTATATGGAAAAATAACCATGGTCGAGGCCGATGAAAGAAACAAGTTCTTTACCGGGGGCCTCCCTCGGAAAGGTAATGCTTCTGCCAAAATCCTTTGCTTTGATCAGTGTATCGGGAACGCCGAATTTCCGGGTTTCCTTATCAAATCCGATCTGCATAAGGCTGAATAAAATGGATGTATGGGGCAGGGTATCAGAAATCGGATCTGTACAGATATAATAAAGCTTCTTCCCGTCGTTCGACCAGGCCGGAACGTTTTCAAGTTTTTCGGAAGCCAGTTCCGCGGGCCGGGTAATACTGTTTGCCTTCACATCGTAAAGCACGATATCGGAATATTTATCCATCACATAACAGGTTGTTCCCATCCGTGAAGGAAACCACTGGTTGATCATGTTGGCAGAGAACGCAATCAGATCCCCATCCGGGTGCCAGGATGGATAGACACCGGCACTGCGTGTATGGTCACTTTTCGTATCGACAAAATGAAGTGCTTCTCCTGTTGTCAACAGCGTTCCTCCATAGGGCCCTCGCATGTGAAAGAGCATCTGCCGGGGATCTCCGGCATTGAATGAATGGCAATTCATACAATTATTGTCAGTAATGCTGTTGACCATAATTGGAAATTCCCTGAAATTCTCAAGGGAACGCTGATAAATTCCCATGCTCTTCCAGATAATATTTGCCGGAGGGATTTTCCTGAAAGCAATGTACGGATCGATCCGATCCGAAGCGATTTCGTTGACAACCGGGGCCAGCATTTCCCACCTGTTTTTTTTGGTTTTCCTGTAGATTGAGATTGTCAGCATTCCTCCTTTACCTTCTTCAAGAAGTCTTTTCCATTTTTTCTGCGGAATCTTTACCTGTCCCGTCCTGCTCTTAACCCGCAGGGTAGTGTTTCGGTTATTCGACAGTTCCGCAATAGATACTTTCCCCGGATTCTTAATCCGGAAATTCATCGGTGCGATATTTGGAGGAATCACCACCGATGTATAATCGGGATAAATTTCCGGTGCTTCACCGGATTGTTCGTACTCATCCGGGCCGTGACCGCAAGCCAGTACCAGGGAGAGAGCACAGGGTATGATTATTTTAATTTTACGAAGCATATGGACTGCTAAATAAAAAATAATACCAGTATGTATCGGTGTAGGGTGAAACGTTCAACATTTGTTCCTCCCTGGTTTTACCGCTCAGTACCAGTTTGCTGAAATCCGTGAAATCTTCCATGGTCTTTTTACTGATGGAATAATCTGCCAGGAAATGCTTATCCGGCTTTGCCCTGGCAAGATAGATCAGCATCGCCTCTTCAACAGTCCGGGGAAGCTTTTCATAGCCTAAATGTCTGAAGCCCGGAAGAAGATCCGCAACCCGGGATATCTGGTGATGCAGCAGATAGCCTGCCACCAGGTATTCAAAAGCCATCTTATTATCCGGATTGTGGCTGTAAAAGGTCATGAGTTTCCGGGTGGGATCGCTGGTGAGTGCAAAAAAATCGGTTTCGGGGTTATTCAGGATGAAGGAGTTTATCGCCGGGTCTTCAACAACAGTGTTGGTCTCAATCATCTCATCGATACTGGCGCACCAATCCTTAAAAAGCCCCGATCTCTCAAGAATGCGCAGGTATTTCAGTGCAGCATCCTCACGTCCCATGGCGGCATAGGTCAATACCAGGTTCTTAAGGACAACGGGGTGCCGCATCAGAACAACCTGGGCCTCGTTGGCCCAGTGCCTCGCTTCATTTGCGTAACCCATGTCGAAGTAAAAATCACTCATATGCACCGCGATACGGCTGGAGTTGTTTCCTTCCAGGAACAGCCCCCCCTCTCCGTAATGCTGGGGGTAGCTGAACAGGCTGTCCAGCAACCGGCCGGTCTGATAAAGGGCCCTGTTGACTTCAAACTGCACCAGCTGGCTGATGCGGGATTGACCGGCAGTAAGATCCAGTACCCTGTTCCAGTCGTCCCCGAAACTGGCCTCGTAAATTTTAAACAGCTGTCGTTCCTGCGTGTTGATGCTTTTGTCTGAAAAGAAGAGCAGGACGGCCAGGACCAGGATGATGCCTGAAATGTTTAAAATATGCGACCGTTTAGGGAATATTCGGGTGAGAATATAACCCATCCCTTTAAAAACAGGGAGTATCAATAACGGAACGAAGACGCAGAAGTAAAATATCAGAGGCAGGTCATCATAGGGTGATACCAGGAACGAGATAAGGTAAGCACGGCTTATCGTAAAAGAGGTGTTAAGAGGAAGGTATAGCAGGGGCAGGATGAGCACGGGCAGGATGGTGAGCAATTCGGGGTACCGCTTCGTAAGAATTTTCTGAATGAGAATGACCTGGACGAACACCAGAAGACCTGCCGATCCTGCCACCATGTAAATCACAATACCGGCCAGGAGATTATACAACGAACCGGCAATAAGGTTGCGAAAAGCATAGAGACTCTGGATTGCCGACAGAAGAAATCCCGCTGTCAGGCTCATGATCAGAGCTGCCGGCAAACGGTAATGCGGAAACATAAAAATGAAAGGAATCAGACCAGCCAGCATGACTGTAAAATAGAGGGGATTCTCCTTCCTCTGCCTGAAAATTACAAGAAGGGAGAAAAACAGGATGGAAACCATCAGTGCCAACGCTATGCTCCCTGTGAAAGGACGGGTCAGTAACTCCACGAACCGGGCCCCGGCCAGTTCACAAATACCCCCCGGGATTTTGAGGGATTCCATTAGGGAGGGGGGGGCCGATTGCTGCCAGTAATAGATCAGCGAAATATCCACTTTGCCGAGAAACCGGAACAGATAAGCCAGGACCAGGATGAATCCGGCATAACCCGTAAATTTTATCAAGGATGCTTGTTTCAAGGATACCTCCAAAGTTTTTTTGCTGAAGGAATGAAATATCTGAAACCTTTTATAAATGGAAAATTAATTAAATTCCCTGAATTTTTGAATCATTTTTTAATTTTAACCATCCAGCATCTGGAAAAAAAGCGAATATCCGTGGACCGGAGACTTTCAGGAATCATATTCGGGATACTGCCGGGAATATACTTAATTCTGGCATTCCTCTACATCTTTTTCATTACAAGGCCCGAATTCTATTTTCACCACGTCCAGCCCCCTTTTATCCTGAGCATCGATTACCTGGTCCCTTACCTTAAAGTACCGGGAGGACTTTCAGAAATGATCGCCAATCTTTTTATGCAATCCTTCTGTTACCGGGTTCCGGGAACGATCGTATTATTTGGCCTGGCTGGTTTCATCGGATGGCTGGCACTCGAACTGATGAACCTGATCCGGACCAGCAGGCTGAACCGGATATGGGCCCTGATACCTTTCAGCCTTACGATCATTCTGACCAACCATTATAACTTCCCTTTTTCAGTCATTGTTTCACTGCTGATCGTACTGACCTGCTCTTTGCTCCTGGCCAAAAAAGGAAAACGCCCCGCAGGCATCCTGATCCTTTACACCTTCGGGTCCCTGATGGTATATTATTCCTCGGGAAGCGGTTATATGATTCTTTTCTCACTGATGGCATGGTTCTTTACCTTCCGGTTTAATCTCTGGAAAAGCCTGTTGATCGCCCTCTTTATTGCAGGATTTACCTTTTTTTTCTGCCGTGTTGCCTCTGCAACCCTGTTTCCAATACCTCAGGAACACACCTTTTTCTATTTCTTCCCCGGGAAAATCTATTTCATGACCTTTGAGCCAAATGTCATATTTTATATTTACCTGTTATCGGTTCCGGGTCTGTTACTGCTGGCCTTCATCATGACCGGGATACAACGGGAGAAAAGAACGGATTCGTCGAAAAAGGTTATCATGATGGCGGGCAAGGCATTTGCCGTTGCCACATTACTGGCCCTCACATTCTCTGGTCACCGGGCCACCTGCCGGGGCGATGCAGGAAAGATTGTGGCCGTCGATTATTATTGCTATCATAATGATACGGCACGAACCGCAAAGGTTGCCAGAAGTCTGGATAATTATAGTCTGACTGCTAACCTGAATTACAACCTTGCCATCAGCAAAGCCGGAACCATGACGGAAGATTTTTTTAAGTTCCTGCAACTGGCAGGGACCGATGCACTGCATCCCGATGCGGAGTTTGATCCGGAAAAGTCATTTATAGCTGCAGATTTTTATTATAATCTGGGTTATATCACCGAAGCCAGGCACTGGGCATACGCATCCCTGGTGGATTTTCCCTACAGTCCCCGGGCATTGAGGATCCTGGTGAAAATACATCTGATCACAGGGGAGTACAATGCGGCCCGGAGGTGCCTGATTATCTTAAGCAAAGGACTCACAAACAGAAAATTCGTAAGGGAATTTTCCCCTTACCTGCAGGATACATCGATGATTGAAACCTGCAGAGAGATTATGGAAAAAAGAAATTTCATCCCGGCTGAGAAAGAGCTGACCCCATTTATTGATGTGAGATTCCGGGAGCTTCTTGAGGCAAACGCACGAAACAAGTTTGCCTATGAGCATCTGGTGCTCTATTACCTCCTGGATGCACAGCTGGAACGTTTCATGGAACTTTATGAAGATGCGGACAACTATTTCAGCGAACCTGTGGATATCTATGAAGAGGCTATATTGATGTTTGGTGAAGTGAATGATAGTCCTGTGAATCAACCATATCAAATCAGCCCCGGAACCATGGCCCGGTACAGGGAGTTTAACAGCATCCTTGAGCAATATGAAGGAGATGAGAAGATGGCCAGAAATGTGCTCTACTGGAAAATGGGTACCGGTTACCTCTATTATTTCCACTTTATTTATCCACGCATAGTAAAACCTGTAATCATTTATCCGGAAGATGAAGAACCACCGATATAGCGAAAAACCTTTTCCCGGGTCCTTCCCCCGGCATATTCTGTTCCACGGTCTGGTTGCGGTGATTATCACCATGCTTGCAGGCTGCAGGGGAGATGACCGTAGCAACTCCGAGGCAAACAGGGTGGCAAAACTATTTCCGCCCTATTACGATCTGACCATACCACCGAACATCGCTCCCCTCAATTTCATCATTCAGGAACCGGGTTCAGGATTCAGGGTTGAGATATCAGCCGGTAACAGCAAAACCATTAAAATCCGGCAATGCTCTCCCGAAATTACAATCCCTCTCCAGAAATGGCACAATATCCTTTCCGGTAATTCCGGGAAAACAGTGCAGGTGAATATCAGTGTCCTGGACCACAACAGGTGGACACGGTATGAACCGATCACGCATCATATCGCTTCGGATCCCATTGATCCGGTCCTGGCTTACCGGAAGGTTCATGCCGTGTATCTGATCTGGAGAGAAATGGGGATCTACACCCGTAACCTTACCAATTTCGATGAACGTCCGCTTATTGAAAATTATTCAACCGGTTATGGATGCATGAATTGTCATTCATTTTCAAATAATGATCCATCGAAAATGCTCATTCATTTCCGCATTGTCCATCCGGGAACCCTTATATTGAACGAGGGAATGCTTTTAAAGGTTAATACACGCACACCGGATGCCATGTCTGCCGGGATCTATCCCTCCTGGCACCCTGACGGAAACCATATCGCATTTTCCACAGGGAAAATCAGCCCCCATCTTACGACCCGGTTGAACAAAGTGGTGGATGTGGCCGACAGGTCCTCGGACCTGGTGGTGTATGATGTTAAAAACAATACGGTTACAACCTCACCCGGGATATCCACCGGGATGCGGGAAAATATGCCGGCCTGGTCTGCCGATGGAAGGTACCTTTATTTTATTTGCGCCCCTGAAGCCGTAAAAGGGGATGACGAGAGCCTGTTGCATTCGAGGTACAGCCTGATGCGGATTGCTTACAGCACAAAGCTGAATTCCTGGGGTGAGCCTGAAATGGTCTTAAGTGCCGATTCAACAGGGATGAGCATATCCATGCCCTCGGTCTCTCCCGGCGGAAAATACCTGGTCTGTTCAATGACGGATTATGGCTACTTTACAATCTTCCATAAAGGGAGCGATCTGTATGTTGTTGATCTGGAAACAAATAATTACAGGAAACTTGAACTTAACAGCGGGAGTGCCGAAAGTCATCCATCCTGGTCGTCCAACGGAAGGTGGCTGGTCTTCAGCAGTAAACGGATGGACGATGTGTTGTCGCGGACCTATATTGCGTATTTCGACAGAAACGGGGTGGCCCATACCCCGTTTGTTCTGCCTATAAAAAATCCCGGGTCGTACCATACATCAGTCTTTAACTACAACCTTCCCAGGCTGGTAACCGGCAGAATTGAAACAGGTCCGGTTGACATACGGGATGCGTTACAAAAAGGATCCCTGGAGGTTGACTTTGAGTGACCTGCCTGTTCCTGATATAATTTGTTATTAGGAGTTTAAACCAGAAGCAACCCTTATTCTTCCTGCCCCATCTTGTGTTCAGATTAGCTGCTTATGAAAAAGTCATTGTTCTTTATACTGATCCTTCTGATTTATGCCTCATGCGAGACGGTTGATAACCTTCCTTCCGGAGGACAACCGGTTTATTTCGAATACGAATACATCAACTTTGCATGGGGCTACCAGTTTAACGGGTGGATTATCGACAGTGAAGGAAATGTCAGGTACTATGAATTTCCGGAAGATTGGAAGAGCGCCGACAGAACCGGGTTTATCGGACAGGCAGACCTGGCATATAATATCAGCCTGGCGGATTCGGTTATTAAAACCATCGGTTCAACAGAATTAATGAATCATGTTGCCCTGATTGAAGGGGCAAAGGATGGACATATTTCCGAACGGGTAAATACGGCATGTGATGCCGGAACGGCGTCCCTTTATTGTTATTGGTATCACTCGACAGAGGCAGCCTGCAAGAAAATCTTCCTGGCTGCGTCCGGGGACTTTACCTGGAAGAATGAGTCTGAGGAAGCTGAAGAACTGGTCAGATGGCTTAAGAAGTTTGGCGTTTTTTGGCTTTGAATCCCCCTTCAGTCTATCAGGACCCTGAACCCTGGACCCTGAACCCTGCACCCTGCACCCTGGACCCTGCACCCTCAATCGCCCAATGGCCCATTATCCAGGGAACCGTTACTTAAAACAGTCCCGAAATATTTCCCTCATTATCGATGTCGATATTTTCGGCCGCCGGTTTGGAGGGGAGACCGGGCATACGCATGATGGTCCCGGTGATGGGGATCACAAATCCTGCTCCGGACGCAATCTCGATCTCGCGCACGGTCACGACAAAATCCTTCGGACGACCCAGCAGTTCGGGATTGTCCGAAAGGGATTTCTGTGTCTTTGCAATGCAAACAGGCAGGTTATCGAGACCGAGGTCCTTGATCTTTTGTAAATCCTGCTTTGCCTGGGCAGTGTAGTCGACCGCTTCAGCCCCGTAAATGCATCTGGCGATGGTTTCCACCTTTTTCTCCGTGGGCCAGTCCCATTCATAAAGGGGCGTAAACGGCCGGTCGTTCCGGTTCACCACTTCGGCCACCTTATTGGCCAGATCCTTTGCCCCTTCTCCGCCCTTTGCCCATACATCGGCCACCGCACAGGCGACTCCAAGTTTCCCTGCATGCTCCGTGATCGCCCCGATCTCCTCGTCGGTGTCTGATTTGAACCGGTTGATGGAGATGATGCACTCGGTGGAAAACCTTTTGATGTTCTCTACATGTTTATCCAGATTGGCCAATCCTTTCCGGAGGGCCTCCACATTGGGTTCCCCAAGTTTATTTTGCTCAATCCCCCCGTGATATTTGAGGGCCCTGATGGTGGCCACAAGCACTACGGCGCGGGGCGATAACCCTGCACTGCGGCATTTGATATCGAAGAATTTCTCGGCTCCCAGATCAAAACCGAACCCGGCCTCGGTGACGACATACTCTGAATGCGACAGTCCCATTCTTGTGGCAATGACGGAATTGGTACCCTGTGCAATGTTGGCGAACGGACCGCCATGGATAATGGCCGGATTTCCCTCCAGGGTCTGAACCAGGTTCGGTTTGATGGCATCCTTCAGCAAGACCGTCATGGCGCCTTCGGCATGGAGGTCCCTGGCATACACAGGTTTCTTATCATAGGTATACCCGATGAAAATGTTCCCAATCCTCTTTTTGAGATCGGAGAGGTTATCGGCAAGGCATAGGATCGCCATGATCTCCGATGCGGCAGTGATGTCAAATCCCGATTCACGGGGCACGCCGGAAGTGGTTCCTCCCAGGCCGATAATGATCCGCCGGAGGGCACGATCGTTCATGTCCATCACCCGTTTCCACTTCACAGTGCGCGGATCAATGCCAATGGAACCTGTTTTGCTCTGAATGTTATTGTCTATCAATGCAGCCAACAGGTTATGTGCCTTTTCAATGGCGGCAAAATCGCCCGTGAAGTGCAGGTTGATATCTTCCATCGGCAGGACCTGACTGTATCCGCCGCCCGTGGCACCTCCCTTGATTCCGAAAACAGGTCCCAGGGAAGGCTCCCTCAATACTACCGTGGTCTGGTAGCCCAGCCTGTTCATCCCTTCCGCCAGCCCGATGGAAGTGGTGGTTTTGCCCTCTCCGGCCGGAGTGGGGGAGATTGCAGAGACCAAAATGAGTTTTCCCTTTCTTACCTTCTCCGGATCAATCAGGTCCAGCGGCAGTTTGGCGATATACTTACCGTAGAAGTGAAGTTTTTCGGATTCAATATTAAGTCCCGAAGCAATCTCCGGGATGGGTCTGAGCGTTGTAGCCCGGGCAATGTCAATGTCGGTCATGGACTTTTGTGCTAAGGTTTTGTAACAAATGGATGCGAATTCCTAAAATTACTATTTTATTGGTGAAACACAAATTCCGGTTGGCAGCAGGCCGAACCTGCACCATGCACCAGTCAATTAATCCCGACAGGTTTCCAAAGGATCCCAGAAAATGTCCCGATCTCTTCAAAGGTCAGCCTTGTGACGTCTGATTACTGTCAAATGGCTCCGGAACCTGACACAATGTCACCGGAATGTCTTCAGATGCGGGGTGAAGGCTAACAAATGCGGACTGAAGGTTAACAAATGCGGACTGAAGGTTAACAAATGCGGACTGAAGGTTAACAAATGCGGCGTGAAGGTGATCAGATGGCACCGGAAGCTGACATAATGTCACCGGAATGGGCTCAAATGCGATCTGAATGTCTCCAGATGCGGGGTGAATGTTAACAGAAACGGATTGAAGGTTAACAAATGCCGAGTGAAGGTCATCAGATGGCACCCGAAGCTGACACAATGTCACCGGAATGTCTTCAGATGCGGGGTGAAGGCTAACAAATGCGGACGGAAGGTCAACAAATGCCGAGTGAAGGTGATCAGATGGCATCCGAAGCTGACACAATGTCACCGTAATGGACTCAAATGCGATCTCGAATCCGCATCTGTCCGACCGCCAAAGGACCAGGTTTGCCAAATAATTGTACTTTTGAGGAACCGATTTATCCATCTCCTGTATATTTAACACAGGACCCCGATCCATATGTACATGAAGATTAAACCAATTCTATTTTTTCTGTGCCTGGGATTCATGATCGTTTCCCGGTCCAATTCGCAGTCGATCGTTACAGTGACCGAAGAGGCTGATCAATTTCTCCTCTCCTCGGAAGCCCTGCACCTGAAAATTAAAAAAGATCCCTGGCATATCTCCGTTTATGACACGAAAGGGAATTTCATCTCCGGGGAGAAAAGCGGGGAGGTCTTCCTGTTCGGGACAGACCGGATCAGGGGTTGTGAAAGCGGTGATTATATTGAGATGGGATACGACACGCTGGTGAAAAGGGATCCTCATTTCTACCACCTGTATGATGAATCGGTCATCATCGGCGAATCGGTGGTTTTTGAATGTTTTACGGAATCGGGGAAAGCAGCACAGGTTTATGTAACCTTTCGAAATCCGTTTGTGTTCAGCGTATGGATGACCGTGCCCGATGTCGTCCAGCCTGTACGGCACCGGTTTGTTTCCGATGAGGGTGAGCATTTCTTCGGACTGGGGGAGTGCTGGGATGCGAGATCTCTGGATTTAAAAGGCCTTTCAATTACCATGAACAATTCCTCTGGCACGCCCGACCAGGGTGGCTATATCCCTTTTTATGTCAGCACAGAAGGTTACGGGATCCTGGTGGACAATAACCTGAAGGTGAATTTCAATTTCACGGAGAGCGATGAGGTGTTCATCACTGCTCCGGCCATAAGCGGAAGTGAGGACGGGGCCGGCTATTTTTACGGTTCTTCCCTGCTCTATTACTTTTATTACGGACCCGGTCTGCTGGATGTCCTGGACCGGTTCACCGAACATGTTTCGAGACCTGCTCTGCCTCCTTCATGGGCCCTGTTCTCAACCTGGCAGTGGAGGGATACCAACGACGAAGCCAACGTATATAAGGATGCCGCCGGCATGCGTGATGAAGGGATACCCTGCGGATTGATCTGGATCGACCGGCCCTGGGCGCAGGGAAGCGAGAACATGCCCCCTCCCTTTGAGTGGCAGACATCGAGATACCCCAACGGAAGCACCATGTTCGGCGACCTGCAGGACGGGGGATATAAAACCGGCGTATGGGTGGCCAGGAACCTGTACGGCAGTTTTGCCGATTCAATGAATTACAAGCAGCTGAAGCTCGACACCAGACCATTCATTGAGCGGGACAACTGCCAGATGTACAAGATCGACCGGGGGAACGTACAGAGTATCGACCCCCTGTTCACCTGCCAGGCTTACTACGAGGCCTGGGACGATGTGCTGCACGGCGATTTCGTCACCCTGCCCCGGACCATTGCGAATCGCGCCCAGCAATATGTCTCCGGAAAATGGCCCGGGGACAATGATAATACCTACGATTATCCCAGCGGACTGAAAGCCAACATTGCAGCCATGCTGAACCTGGCCATTGCCGGTTTCCCCTTCTGGGGAAGCGATACGGGAGGGTTCCCCGATCCGCCGGGCAATAACGTTACCATCCGGTGGGCACAGTTCTCCAGCTTCTGCACCATCTTTGAAACAGCCGGGACACCCTATAATTACAGCGGGACCTACCGGGACCTCTACCGGAAGTATGCCGAACTCTATACCCGCATGTTCCCCTACCGCTGGACCTATGCCCGGATGGCACATGAAAAGGGACACCCTGTTACTAGAGCCCTGCCTTTAGTGTTTCCGCAGGATGAAACAGGTTATGGAGAAAAATTTGAATATCTGTACGGCGACTGGATCCTGGTGGCCCCGGTAGTGGACGCCACCTTTTCCAGGGATGTCTATCTGCCGGAAGGGACATGGTACGACTGGTGGGACGGTATGCCATATGAAGGCCCCATGACCATTAACGGTTATCCCGCGCCGGAAGATAAACTGCCCCTGTTCATTAAAGCAGGTGCCATAATCCCCATGATCGATGTTCAGCAAACCTGGCTGGATGCCAGCATGGATCCCATTACTCTCAGGATGTATCCTGAAGGGGAATCGGAATTCACCATTCTGGGAGATACCATTATTTATGAAGGTTTGGAGAAGCCGTATACCGGTTTAAAGACTACAAATGTCAAATGTTCAAAGACAGTGGGTGAAATCCGGATTGTTACCGGGGAGGTAACCGGATCACTCATCTATGAGTTACATCCCGGGGGAATCCCGCTTTCGGTGGAAAAGAATGAAACCGCTTTGCAGCAATTCAATTCCCGTTCCGAATGGGAGACAGCCCACGAAGGCTGGTATTATGAAGCCGGAAACGGCTCCATTGCCTGGATCAAAACTGCTGGTGGTGAACCGCGTGCCGATACCCTGCTGGTATTTTATGAGGATTTTGTCGCCACGGAATCTTTCATTGGGTTTTCTTCATTTGAGATTGTTCCCAATCCGGTCGGGGAGAAAGGAAAGATAGTGATAAACCTGACCCGCAACGCAATGGTTCAGATTGATGTGGTGGATATCCTCGGGCGGCAGGCTGTCCGGATGCCTGATGAATCCCATGCACCCGGGAGACATGAAATCGATCTCCCCGTTGACGGGCTCTACAGCGGACTTTACCTGGTAACCTGCAGGGTAAACGGGTCCTGCGGAACGGAGTTGATGGTGGTACGGTAGTTCAGGGCTTTGTCCTCCGTAGCCTTGGCGAAGGAGGATCAGGGTTCAGGGGGCTCACCTGCGTTGCTACAGGCAACTTCGGTAGAGAAAGCAGGATCTTGATTCTTCATTTAGCTGAGTATACTGCTAAAAATCGTTGATATTCCAGGCCAGGCATGGCGTAGCTACGACTGCTTACTGCTTACTGCTTACTGCTTACTGCTTACTGGTTCCCGGTTCCGGGTTAAATGATGTTTTTATTGGTTCTTGAAGGAGATCAGCTTTACAGGACCCAGCAATCCGGATGGTTCGGCCCGGTAAACGCCCATAAAACTCCCGATAAATGTGTCCAGCATACGCTCATTTTCCGGCAGGATTGCATCCCCGGCCAGACGGTTGGTCCACTGGTTCGTTACGGTAATTTCGAGCGTATTGGTTCCTTTTTTTACAAATGAGGTAATATCCGTGCGGTATGGTTCTTTCCAGAGAAGGGGCAGGGCTTTTCCATTCAGTTTTATTTCTGCCATATCCCTCACCTCCCCGAGATCAATTGTGATGTTCTTCCCCTCCTTTAGCCTTTTTGCAGAAACCCTGAAAGTTTTACTGTAGGTTGCTGAACCGGAGAAGTACTTCATGAACGGGTCACTCAGTTCGGCCCACGATACCAGCCTGTCGAGGGTTAAGGGTCCGGGATTGCCCGGACCGGGCAGGAAGGTCAGCTCCCATGGTCCTTCTATTTCTGTGAGGATATGTTCCTCAGGAACCGAAAGAAACCTTTCGTCCGGAGAAGCGGAATTGCTGAACACCACGAAAACAGATCCGTATTCCGGGAAATGGAGCGGCACAGTGGTTGATCCGTTTTCATTT
This sequence comes from Bacteroidales bacterium, assembly GCA_016936975.1. Taxonomy (GTDB): domain Bacteria; phylum Bacteroidota; class Bacteroidia; order Bacteroidales; genus JAFGWU01. The sequence continues at coordinate 33,417 of JAFGWU010000014.1, forward strand.
CTGAACGAAACAGGTTCCATGGTCCCTTCCCCGGGGTGCCAGCACTCGGCCTGTTTATGGTTTACCCTGAACCGGAACGTAACATTTTGTTCCGTGTCCGAACGGTTTGAAATAAAATAGATATCCGTATCGTCCATCTTTCGGTGTATCCACGAAAATTCAGCGTTCAGTTTCCTGTCGTAATTCACATCCTCCTGAACGCCGATTCGTTCCAGGAGTGCGGGAAGCGGTTCTCCCCATGCGACCAATCCTTTCCCGGCATATCTAACCGTTCTTCCGTTCCCGTCCAGGTCCCCCCATAGCGCTTCCGACAGTTCATGGATTTCCTGTTCGCTTTCCGGATAACCTGCCAGACCCGGGGAAGCTGTAACCTTCGGACCCAGGATGACGGCGCCCCCAATCACCAGCTCCCTGATTTTTCTTAGCAGGGGAAGGGTCATTCGTGGCGATCCCGGCAGGACCAGGATCCGGTAAGATGCTCCTCCGGGCAAAACGAGCTGTCCCCTCTCGTTTACATCCATCAGGTTGATCAGGGCATCCGCATTGATATAATCGTAATCGTACCCTTCTGGAACAGGAGGGCGAAGTCCGCCGCCCCAAAAGGGCATGGTCGACGGTGCCCCTTCGTCGAGCAGGTAAACCAGGTCGGCAACAGAATGCCCCTGCTGAAGCATAAATGAGGTGCGCGCAATGTAATCCATAAACGGCTTTGCCTGTTCCGCCCAGGTAATGTTCCGGTGCAGGTGTGTTCCCACCATGGTATTGCCGGGCCTGGTGTCGAGGGGCTGGTGGGCGGAAGTATGAAACACAAACCGGTTAATGCCCTGCGTGAACCAGTAATCGCCAATTTGTTTCAACCTGAATGGAGACTCATATCCGCCTCCCGTGAAGGCTTCTGCCGCGGCAATTTTTTTGCCATAAACATGAGCAGCCGATGCAGCGCCACGGACATCCACCCGGTACATGATACCCGGATGCAGGTCCCAAACCCAGAACTCCCCCATGGGGACATCAACCTGCTTTTTATTCAGCAGTGCATCTTCCATCACTTCCAGTGATACGCCCGATGCTTCACCGTAAGTTCTCAAGCCTTTTTCATGGGCGATACCGGTGATCGTTCCGTAATGATTTTCAGCAAACATATCGGCAAGCGTCCGGCGGAAATCCCACAGGAACCGGTCGCTCATCTCTGCGCTTTCCACAACGTAACCTGAAAGGGCCGGCAGCCAGGGCAGGGGATCGTACCCGCGGCGGGTGGCAAATTCTTCAGCCATATCATCGGTCCAGTTCTGCATCCCGGCCTCCCAGCTGTCGAGGAGCAGATGTTGCAGAGGTGTATCCTGCAAGGAACCCTCAGATTGCTCCAGCGCTTTCAGGTATGCTTCAATATAGGCCGCTGTATGTTCTTCATTCAGTTTGTCCACCTCATAACCGGTCCCGGCAGGAACGGCCGGCCGGTTTTTTGCACCGGTCAGGGAATAGCCGAACCGCATGATGGTCCATGACCCTTCAGGAACATCCCAGCTGAGGACCCCGTTTTCATCCATTCGGCCGGTCAGGTCCGTCACCTGTTGTGCACTGATTACCGATGTTCCGGGTGCTTCGGGGGTGGGGGAGGAACCATATTCAAACAGTATGCTGAATCCGGCCTTATCTTCCCACCGGTGAACCCGGCTTCCCTGATGAAGGATGCATTCGGTAAGGGTGACGGCATCGGGATATTTAAGGAGTGTTTGGCTCATTACTCCTGCCGGCGATGGGGCGGCCCTGGTTATTTCCAGCCTGAAACAACGGGCTGTGGTCCCGGGAAAAGTATAGGTTCTGACCTTCCCGGACCTGTAGTTCTGGGTTCCGGGTAACGACACGATGGTCCGGAACGCCTGTCCGTCATCTCCGGCCAGCAGCCTTCCTTCGGGGATCCCTTCCCGGGAGGCAATTGAGAATGATCGTACCGTAACGGGCATCTCATAAGTGAACTGGATCCAGAGCGGACCGCTGTCGGCCGGCGGGGAGATTTTCAGTGCGGTATTCAGGTTATCGTCCAACAGGGGGTTGCCATCCAAATTGCCGGAATGGGTGGTTACAACGGGCTGATGTTTACTGTATACCTGTTCGTCCGGCGGTATGGGGAAGGCAATTATCCTCTGGTCCCTGTAGTATATGGGATTTGCGATCGTATCCGGTCTGCTGCTGCGCTGCATATCCCTGATGGGTCCATTATTTGCAGGTGGTTTGGGAAGGCTTCCGTTGAACAGGGAGGGACCATCCACGGTTGTTTTACTCCAGACCAGCTTTTTCATGGCCTGTTCGGGCTTCACCCACGGACCGCCCGTCAGGCTCCAGCCCGGTGAGCTGAAGATGCCCATCTCCAGCCCCAGCCTTTTTGCCTCCTGTGCCGCATGACCGATGGCATTTAGCCATTCGGGGTAGCCGAAGAAAACCGGATCCTCCACCTTCTGACCCATCCCGAACGCCACATCGGCAAGCTGGAACCCGGCAATGCCCGACCGTTTCATCCATTCCAGGTCCTTTGTGATACCCTCCTTCGTGACGTTTCCCATCGTCCAGTGCCACCAGGTCAGCGGTCTGGAAGAATCAGGGGGATTGCTGAACCCATTCCGGAGCAGGGTGAGGGTTTCCTGCGTAAATGTATTAAGGCTTATCAGGATGAAAAGGCCTGAGAACAGGATCTTTGAGAGGAATGGTTTAAACGGTCTTTTCATATGCACAGCCTGACAGGTCTTTGAACAGGAGGTCATCCGGTTAAGGTTTCAGTTATTCATAAACTCTTTTAAGCCATTCCTCCGGCACCGGGATGATGCAGATATTCATGGATTCGTCATCCCTGGAAAGCATGGCCGACTGGATCTGTATTTTTGTGCCGTCGGGACTGAAGGTCGGGTGGGGATGATCATCGGCTGTTCGTTTATGACCGGCCGACAACAGCATCATTTCGTGATTATGGCGGTCGATGAGGTGGATCTCCCTGGCAAAGTTATCCCCGGCCAGGAACCGTCCGTCGGCTGATCCGGTGACATGCCAGAAACCGCTTCCGTAAGGTATCTGACCTTCAAGCATCATTCTGCGCGTGCTGATACGCACCACCCCGAGCCCTGTTGGTTTCTCCCTGGTCCCCGAAGGGCCCCATTCAGGTTCCTGGCCGGGATTGGTCCGACGGTTGCCCGTACGGATCGTATCATTTCCTTCCTCACGGTCGCGAATGGGGCGGTGTCCCATAATGGCGAATGCCACCTCATCCGGACTGATGACCGCTTCGTGGGTCACCCACTCATAGGGTGATTCCGGGTAGAGCGGCCGGAGGCCGGTTCCGTCTGAACTGACGATCCAGGTGCGCTGGGGAGCCTTGCCCCCTGTTTCCCAGCAAAAGACAATCTGTCCGGGAACCCATGGATTGGATTGAATGTGGCCGACCTGGAACGGAACCGACACCACATGTTTTATCTCCCCGGTCTGCAGGTTCATGCCGGCAAGGCCGCCCGGACCGGCGCCCATGTTCCGTGGACCGAAGGAAGGTTCAATCTTTGTGCCTTCAGGGAGATGTTTTTCCGCTTCCTCTTTCCCTACTCGGAACCAGATCCACTCTTCTCTGCCGTCGAGGGCCATGTCCCCCCCGGCTCCCATGCCGGGCAGTATGGTACCGCAAACCCTGAGGTACGCAGGTTCATCCTTCACAGTGCCGGCTTCACTGTCGGAAAACAGTGCTTCCAGGTCCACCTCGACAATTTCAGGTGCATTTCTTAAGGGATCCCTTGAAAAGCCTCTCATGTAATAGAGCTTCATCGATTTCCGGGCAACAATCAGCATCCCCCTCAAACCCTGTTCGGTGACCTGCACCATGTCACCCGTTTGCTCGTTGACCGCCATGCCTGCCCCTCCGATGCGGCCCGACCGGAAGATCAGCCAGTTGCCGTCGGAGGTCCACTGATTGTGGGTGGGATAGATTTTCCGGTCCCCTTCAGGGGTACTGGTAAGAAATATCAGTTCGGTGCCGGTTACCGGATCCCTGATGACCTTTCGTTCGGAAGGAAAACGGGTGCCAATCTGCGACAGGAGGGGAGTGTAAGATACAATACACAGGATCAGAAAAACCCATAACAATTTTTTTTCTGTTTTCATAGTTCTTTCAATTTTCTGAAGTTGTCCGGCATTTAATCTTCGATATTGAATATCGCTCCTTCAGCTTTAATCTTCCTGTCGTAGAATTGAATGGAGCTGTCGTTGCTGTTCGGGTTCGTTTGTTTCAGCAGGGCGATCATTTCAGCACCTGCCAGGATGGTTGGTCCGTAACCATGGGCCGCAAACCTGCTTACCGGGCGGTAGTAATAGAATGCGGGGTCGAACCCCATCCCGGTACCCACACAGGTCCCTTCCACCTGCCCCTGCTCATTGACCTTTGAGGCCACCGCGTTCCATGCCAGGCACACCATGGGGCCGTACACTTTGGCGTCTACATAACCCCGGTTGACGGCCCGTGCAATGGAGTAGGTAAAAATGGCTGTTGCAGAGGTCTCCAGGTATGAATCGTTACGATCGATCAGCTGGTGCCAGAAGCCGAAGGGGGACTGATACCCGGCCAGCCCGCGGATATGCTGTTGAAGCAGATGGAGTACATCCCCGCGTTGGGGATGGTCGGCAGGCAGGACCTCCAGCAATTCCACGATGGCCATGATCGCCCAGCCGTTTGCCCTTGCCCAGTGATACGCGGGATGCTCCTCCATGCCCATGACCCAGCCGTGAATAAAAAGGCCCTTCTCCTCAATGAACATCCGTTCGGAAAACTGCAGGACCTGTTTTACAGCATCATCAAAATATTTATACTCACCGGTATACTTGCCCATTTGTGCCAGGGCCGGGACGCTCATGAACAGGTCGTCGAGCCAGAGCGTATTGGGATGCGGCCGGTTACGCGCCAGGGTGCCGTCTTCCAACCGGAACTGGTTTTGACTGATGTGGTTTATAGTGGTGTCGATCATCGGGTCCAGGTCCAGTCCGGATCCTGTACGTTTGGTTTTGATCATCGCCGCGCACATCGAGCCGGCATCATCCAGGGTGTGAGGATGAAGAACGGAGGTGAGGGGGTGACGGATGTCCGGGTGCCGGGTTTCATATTCCATAAAATAGGGGCGGGCACCGGCCAGGAACTTCATCCGTTCGAAGGTGTAACCGGCATATTTTGTGTCTCCGGTAACCTGTGAGGCAAGCAGCATACCGGCATAGGTGACGCCCCACTCATAGCTTATCAAACGAAAATCACTCTCTGCGAATCGAAGGCGTTTTGCGGATTGTATATCCTTCAGATCCGTCAGTTCCTTGCCGGTCTCATCCACCATTTGAGAGGGTGTTGTTGCTTCTAGGTAATTGGTTATCCGGTCGAGGACGGCAACTATATCCGATTCAGAGGGTACCCCGTATTGGGTGACATAGTCGGGCCGAAGGAGGTGCAGGGGGGTGTTGGAATCGGTCCGGTCCTGGGCCTGCAGTCCGGCCATGAAACAGAGGAACAGTAAACTCTTTAGAAACAATATGGTTGCAATTTTCATAACCTTCAGTTTTTGGTTTGGAGGAGATATTAAAGGTACGATAAATATAATAAATTGGAGGAGAAGACACACTCCACAGGCTACAGGCTTCATCTGACCGGATTTGTTTTTTGTTGTTTATTTTTTTATTTATTTCACCTTTCTGTATATTTAAGGTTTCCGGATTGCTTCACAGCTATCAATAACTAAAGGGTAGTACTATTTCATCATACATTACTATGTAATACTAACTATAAAATAATCAAGATGAAACAATTATTTGTATCCCTGTTCTGCCTGCTCTGTGCGGGCGGAATTTTTGCACAGGCACGACTGAGCGGCACCGTGACCGATGAGATGGCGGTTCCGGTTCCGGGAGCTTCAGTCTTCGTGAAAGGAACTTCCGTCGGAACCATTACCGATCAGGATGGACACTTCATGATTGAGGCACCTGCTTCATCCGGAACACTGGTATTTTCCTTCGTGGGAATGCAGACCCGGGAGATGGAGTTCAGCGGAGATGCTGTGTTCGATGTGGTGATGGAGAGTGAAGCCATCGGGCTCGAGGAGGTTGTGGCCATTGGTTATGGTACGGTCAGAAAGCGTGATCTGACCGGAGCGGTCTCCTCGGTTAAAAGCGAGGATATCCAGATGGCCCCGGTGGTCAATCCCGTTGAGGCCATCCAGGGACGGGTGGCAGGACTGGACATTACACGTAACGACGGACGGGCCAATTCCGGTATGAACATCCTGCTCCGGGGCAACCGTTCCCTGACGGCCAGCAGTGAACCGATTTACATCATCGACGGCATCCAGGGAAGCATCAACAACCTGAACCCTGCCGATATTGTCTCTATTGATGTACTCAAGGATGCCTCCTCGACCGCAATTTATGGTTCTGCCGGGGCAAACGGTGTTTTCATCGTTACCACCCGGAAAGCCGAGAAAGGTCAGATGCAGGTCGATTTCGATTCCTATGTCAGCATCAACAGCTGGCCTTCGTTCCCGCGTGCCCTGCAGGAGGATGCATGGTTCAACTATCTCGAGGAGGGTTACAGGGCCACCTATGACACCCTGCCGGGAGATCGGGATGAATTGCTTTCAGCATGGGGACTGGCCCCCGGTGTGCTGAATCCTTATATCGACAGTGCAAAATGGGTCGACTGGATCGATGAATCCCTGAATACCGGAATCCAGAGCAACAACATGCTTTCCATCCGTGGGGGCAATGACCTGGTGCAGTCGAGCTTCTCAATGGGATACAACAGGACCGAGGGGATCTATAAAAATGATTACGTGGATGTGTTCACGCTCCGTGAGAACCTGAATGTGGATGCTGCAAAGTGGGTCAGGTTCGGTATCACCACCGGACTGATTTTCAGGAACAGCGAGTCCCGTCCGAGCCGTATCAACAAAACATTCAGCATGGTGCCGCTGGGCGATGTGTATGATGAAGAGGGAAACATCAACCAGTATCCCATTGAAGGCATGACGGATGTGATCAGTGTCCTGGCCGACAATATCGACGGAACCTATAAAAGCAACAGCAAGTCTTTTTCCATAACGGCCAATCCCTATGCCGAATTTACCCTGGCAAAAGGACTGACCTTTAAATCCATCCTTGGGGCCTCCCTGTCGACTTCCCGCTCGGGCGTATTTAACAGCGATCATACATACATGATGCTTTCCGGGAGCCAGACGGCCATCCGGAACGGAAGCTACAATACCGGCCTCGGCTACAACGTAACATGGGAGAATATTGCCAATTATAATGTCACAATTGCCGGTGATCATGAGGTGAACGCCACGTTCATTACCTCCTATGGTAACAGTCAGAACGAATCATCCGGATCCTACAGTGAAGGATTCCTGTATGACGCCTTCCTCTTCTATAATCTCGACGGCGGGATCAATCCTTCCGTCAGCACCTATTACAGTGTCAAGAAGCGGATGTCCTACGCCGGAAGGATCAATTATAATTTCATGGGCAGGTACCTGGTTACCGGATCCCTCCGCTATGACGGGGTATCCCAGCTTTCGGAAAAATGGGATCTTTTCCCGGCCGGTGCCGTGGCATGGAGAATTTCCGATGAGAGTTTCATGGAGGGGACCAGGAGCTGGCTAAGCCACCTGAAACTGCGCGTTGGATACGGCGTGTCGGGTAACTCCAATATCAATCCCTATGTAACCCGTTCGGAAGTGACCAGCGGATCCGATCCCATTAACCTTGGGGGAGGGGAACTCATTACCAGCATTCCCACCCAGGCCATCGGGAACACACTGCTGGGCTGGGAAAAATCATATAACCTGAATATCGGGATGGATTTCGGACTGTTCCGCAACAGGATTGACGGTTCTGTCGAATGGTATGATACCGATACCCGGGATGTGATTTATGCCAGGAACCTTCCTTTCTCAGGAGGCGGGTTCGGGCCCAAACAACCCTATACCATGAATGCCAATATTGCCAGGATGCACAACAGGGGCATTGAGATCACGGCAAACAGCCGGAACGTGCAGCATAGGGACTTCAGGTGGAATTCGACGTTAACCTTTGCCAGGAACTGGGAGGAGATTACCTCTATTGACCTGGGAAGCGGGACCAGCGTGGACGATCTGATCTCCCTGGGACTGTTCCTGGGTTCGCCGAAAAATACCTTCTATGGATACAGGAAGACAGGAATATGGCAGGAGGATGAGGCTGAAGATGCTGCGGTATTCGGACTGGCACCGGGGGATGTGAAGATTGAATCGAGCCTTATAAAAAGGGCGGACGGTGTCTGGTACAAGATCGTGGAGGATGAGGAAGGCAACTCATACGAGGAAGTGTTCACAGCCGACTCAGCCTATACCATCAATGCAGAGGCAGACCGTACGATCCTTGGACAGGGAACCCCGAAATGGACGGCCGGCCTTCTGAATACCTTTTACTTCAAAAGCTTCGATCTGAATATCTTTGTCACGGCACGGTGGGGCCATATGATCAGCGGTGATTTGCTGGGGTACTTCAGCTACGGGAGCTACAATATGCCCGATATTTATGATTACTGGACGGAAGATAACCCGACCAGCGATTATCCGAGACCATACCTGAGAAGGACCACCAGGTATTCATCCCCGGTTGCCGGCCTCAGTTACGTGGATGCTTCCTATGTAAAAATCAAGAATATATCCCTGGGATACACCTTCCCCTCAAATATTGTGAACCGTGTGGGGATATCGAACCTGAGGATCTACGGTACCGTTTACAACGCCTTAATACTGACCAGGAGCCATTTGCTGAAGGGAATTGATCCCGAATCGGGGGCATCCGACTCGTTCCCCCTGTATAAACAGCTGGTTTTTGGTATCAATGTGTCATTCTAATAACAATCAGGAAATGAAAAAGAACGTGAATCATATAATCGTAATATCAGCAACATTATTCATGATGTTGCTCGGGTCCTGTTCGCTGGATGAGTTCAATCCGTCTACAGTGGACCTTGAAACCGCGTATACGGATCCCGATGGATTTGAAAGCCTGATAAACTATTGCTATGACGGCTTATACTATTTCTACGGAAAAATAGATGGCATCGGGATCATGGAGATGGGTACCGATCTCTGGTTTTCCGAGAGCAAGGAGAAGGGATTCTCTCAATACGGCAGCGATATGAGTACGGAAATGGGAACACTGAGGGTGTTCTGGCAGGGGTTTTATGCGACCGTTAATTACTGCAACATGGCCATTCATTACGCCGATAAGGTCGAGGGCTATACCGCGGAGGAGCGGGATGCCAAGGTGGCTGAAGCCTATTTTCTCAGGGGCTGGAGCAATCTGAATTTAGTCGAGCAATTCGGAGGTGTGGTTTTACGCACCGAACCGACCACCCTGACGGGTCCCGATAATTTCCCGAAACGCAGTTCGGAAGTTGATTTTTATGACCTGATCATTTCCGATTTGAAATTTGCCTGTGAACATTTGCCTTATGACCAGGGTGCGGAACGCGGACGGGTCTCGAAAAAAGCAGCATACGGAATGCTCGCGAAAGCCTATCTGCAGAGAACACGGCTCGGGGAATCGGATGCATCCGACTATGCCCGTCTGGCCCTTGAAGCTGCCGAAGAGCTGATCAATAACCAGGGAGAATACGATATTGCACTCAACCTGAGTACCGATACCCAATCGGGCTACTCCAAACTTTGGGATGGGGAGAATAATAAAACCAACAAGGAGTTCCTCTTTATTGAGGCAGTCGACCACGAAACCTTTTTAAATCCTGACGGGGACAACCGCGGGCGCACACGTCAGTATTATTTGATGGACCTGAAGACGGTTGGGGCAGAGTGGGGAACCACCGAGAAGAACTGCTACTGGTACAGCCGGGCAAACGACAGGGGATTTAAGCCGACCAAATACCTGCTGACTGAGGTTTTCGAACCAGTCCGGGATCCTGCAGATACCCGTTTTGAGGAAACATTCTTCACGCAATACTTCAACTCCAAATGGTCCGACCATGTTATCACCGAGGCACTGGCCACCAAATATGGCAAGGATCCGTCGGTCATCGGGGATACCATTAAAAATACGGCCGGCACTTATAATACCACAGATGAATATTATGGCGGAAAAAGTTATTACGGCATAAATGGTTCAGGCTGCGTCAATATGGTTGATGAAGACGGAGACGGATACCTCGACGGTCTGTCGGTGTTCACGCCGAATTATACCATACCGGCCGGGGAGAAGACTATGATGCCGTTCCTCTGCGTGGACCCTTCAGATATGTTTGATGCCCAGGGAAGGTGGGTTACCCCGTTAACAGAACCCCGCGGCACAGAGTATAAAGACTGTTATCCCTCCATGCGCAAATTTTCATCCCTTTACTGGATCTATACAAATCAGAAATGGGAGGGCGATGTACCGATTCTGCGGTTGGGAGAGGTATACCTGATTGCCGCGGAAGCAGCTCTCCGGTACAACGGCGATCAGGGTAAGGCCGCCGGCTATGTGAATACCATCAGGCAACGTGCTGCCGTTACCGGACGGGCCGCCGGGATGACGGTTGATCCGTCAGAGGTGACGCTCGATTTTATTTTGGAGGAGAGGGCCCGTGAGCTGGCAGGAGAGCAGGTGAGATGGACCGACCTGAAACGGTTCGGCAAACTTTCCAGTGCCTATCTTTCAGAGAAGAATCCCGATATCATTGCCTTTGATGATAACAAGAATTCGTTGAGGCCCATTCCGCAGTCGTTCCTGGATGCCATTGCCAATCCGGAAGAGTTCGGAACGAATGGGTATTAGGCGAATAAGCGACTGAGCGAATAAGCGACTGAACGATTAGGCGACTGGGCGAATAAGCGACTGAGCGATTAGGCGACTGGGCGAGACTGGGCGACTGGGCGAATAAACAGCGGGCTGCATCGCCTTTTATCGTCTTTCATTGGTTGTTTGAGGTTTGACGACGGTGCAAGGTGCAGCAGCTTTGCCGGAGAAAGGAACGTACCGCCTCATGTCTGAGCAACCTGATAATCAAAAGTATTGAATACATAAGAAAATGGTTGCGAAGACAGAGGGGGTATTATAATCCGGAAATGAATGTATCATTTATTATAAATTGAAACCTTGCTTCCTCAAACCTTTTATTTTGAGACACCCCTGTCCGATGGAGCTATGCCTTAAAATTGTTACTGAATGAAGAAGAAACAATGGTATGAATCTCTGTTTGAGAATTATGCAGAGAAATACGATAATGAGAATTTTACAAAGGGCACAAAAGGGGAATGTGATTTCATCGAGACGGAATTGCAGTTCGATAAATCCCTGAGGATACTGGATGTGGGCTGCGGAACGGGCAGGCATGCCATAGAGTTAACGAAAAGAGGGTATATTGTGACCGGGATCGATTTGTCGGAAAACTTGCTTCAGCGAGCCAGGGAGAAAGCCGCGAAGGAGAACCTGAAAATAGATTTTCAAAAACAGGATGCCCGGGATCTGCCATTCATCAGGGAGTTTGACGTGGCCATCATGCTGTGTGAAGGCGGATTTCCATTGATGGAAACCGATGAGATGAATTACCGGATACTGGAAAGCGTTACCCGATCCCTGAAAGAGAACAGCACGTTTATTTTCACCACATTGAACGGACTGTTTCCATTGTATCACTCTGTTGAGGAGTATACTGATAAGAATGCCGGGGAAGGAAATGCGGTTTATCACAGCAACACCTTTGATTTAATGACGTTCAGGGATCATAACATAACGGAGTTAGAAGATGATTCAGGAAATAAGAAGATCCTTGAATCGAATGAACGCTACTATGTTCCCAGCGAAATAACCTGGTTGTTGAAATCCCTTGGCTATAATAAGATTGATATTTATGGTGCCAGGCTCGGGGCTTTCTCCAGAAAGGATGAACTGACGACGAAGGATTTCGAGATGCTGGTGATCGCTGAAAAATAACTGCAATCATTCAGGCGGGCAGACTGCTGTTGCATCGTACAGAAGGTCCGCAGCGGAACGGGATAAAATTTCTACCTCATGAATTTTCTCAGTAATTCAGAGCAGATACTGTATCCGTTTCGCCACTCACTCTCCCTGGGGCCGGAAAAGTTGAGTATGGCAGGTTTGATCCGGTCGGTAAACTTGCGAAGCTTCATGGCTGCCTTTTCGGGGGTGTGAACCGACATATCAAGCAGGAGGAACGGCTTCCCTTCCTGACGTGTGAACATATAGGATTCCAGCGTGCCACCCTCCATCTCCTCCATGAAAATGATCACCGTGGCATCGCTTCCGATGACATTGGCCCGGGTGCGATCAAGATAATCACCACCCGGCAGTTCGGTGAGAGGATACTTTTTATCGATGATACCATCTTCGGCTTTCCGGTCCTGGGGACACCATCCGCCGCATTCCACACGATTTCCCAGGCAAAAATCGAGCACGGCCCTGTCGACGCCTGTCTGTCCCCCGGAAATGAGTTTTATTTTATCCATAATATGTCCCCGTCAAATTTTTCAGTCAGGAAATCAATGGCAGTTTCGTGGCAGATTCCCAACAGATAGCCTCCGCCGGAACCATTCAGCTTAAGATAATATTCATTGCTGACCTGGCCCTCGATCCACGGATCCAGCATATGGTCGGGAATCATCTTCCTGAAATGGTTGTACTGAAAATCGGAAATCACCCGGAAAATTAGACCCGGGTCGGTTTTCTCCAATCCGAGAAGCGCATCGATCAGTCTTTGATTCATGCGTAGATACTCTTCCCTGATCCTTGTTTCAAACTTTTCATCCTTCATTTGTTCGAGGAAATATCCAACCAGCGGAGCGGTATCAAACCGGGTATGCGAATCGAGAAGGAAAAACCGGTATTTCATGGGCAGGTCCGACAGGTCCAGCTTCACCTCTGTTATGGTTCCGTCTTCCCTGAAATAGAGCGGGGCTTTCCTGAAGCAGGTGAGGGCATCCACCCCGGAGCTTCTGCCATGGAAATAGGATTCGATCAGCACCAGGTCATGTCGCTGTTCTTCCATCGTCAGGCTGTCGGAATACTCGAAAAACTGATTGTAAAGACAGGCTGCCAGGGCTCCCGAACTGCCCAGTCCGTATCCCTCGGGAATGCTCGATTCGTACCAGAGGTCACCTGAATACTCTTCAAAAAGTTTCTTATTAAATCTTGCTTTAAAATTATCTTCCGGCAGCCGGACCAGGTAATGATATAGGTCCTGAACCGATTGATTGGAAATGGCGGCCTGCTCAGCCATACCTGGAGGGACTTCTTTCATCCGCCGTGGACGGGTGGTGAAAATCCCAAAGGGAATCGTAAGCGCGCTTCCACCCAGAATGACGCCGTACTCCCCTGTGAGCATGATTTTTGCAGGAAACAGGATATTTTCAGAATTCATAAATATTATATTTTACGGGCATCAGTCCCGGTTCGTGAAGGACCGTTACCCATCCGGTCACTGATAAAATATCCGTTTTCACAGTATGCCCTGAGATCTGATCCAATAAAAGCATCAATTTCTTTTGCATCTTCTTCAGCATAAATAAGGTGCACATTGGCTCCCGCATCCAGTGTGAACCCAACCCGGTGACCGGTCCCGTTCCTGTATTCCCTTACCAGGCTGATGATTTTTAGTGATTCGGGTTGCATCAGCAGATAGCCGGGCCGGCCGGTCATCATCATGGCATGAAGGGTAAGTGCTTCCGTTTCCAGGATTTCAATGAATCCCTTCCAGTCTCCTGAGGCAATGTATTCCTTCAGCAGGCTGAGATTTGTTCCTGCCTGTCTGAAACGTACCTCGGCGAAAGGGTTGTTTTGCATGAGGGCATGACCGGCACTGCTGGATACTTTTTTTGCACCCGACTCGACAATCAGAATCGTATCCCGGATCGCTCCCAGGTTCCGGTGAACAGGAATCACAGGAATAGCATATTCATTGCTCGAACCGGCCCACTCCTTGCTTTCCCCCCACAACGCCATGTTGCCGTATACCGACCGCGATGCACTGCCCGAACCCAGCCGTGCAATAAAAGAAGCCTTCCGAAAAAACCACTCTTCATCTTTAAGTGATGAACGGCCATCCTGAACTTGTTTCAGGATCTTCTTCGTTTCTTGGTTTGTCTTCCGTTCGGGGGCCTGTTTCAGGATCTGCTCCTCCATTTCGCACAGGCAAAGGGCAAGAGCTCCCATGGCCGATGCACTGGAGGCAATGCCGGAGGAGTGCGGAAAGCTGTTACGCGAATGAACCGTCAGTTCGGCCTGTTTGAGAAAAGGCAGATAAGCTGTAACCGCAGTGAGGACCTTCAGGATTCGCGCCTCAAAGTCGGGTGCCGGTTTTTTTTCAAAAAAGAAGCTGAGTCCGGTTTCTTTCCTGCCGGGATCAATGCTATAATCCACCCGGGTTTCGGTTACGGCCTTATCGAGTGTGATGCTGAGGGAGGGATTCATTGGAATCTGAACCGGTCGTTTGCCCCAGTATTTGACGATTGCAATATTCGAGGGACAGGTCCAGCCAACTGTTCCGGAGAGGGGGCCGATCCGTCCGGACGGAAAATCCTTCAGGGCGGCAACCAGTTCATCATGATACGACATTCCCATGCTTTACCAGTTCGTTAAAGTTAAAAAGCACCCTGATTTTTTTCTTCTCCAGGTATTCTTTCAAAGATTCATGATCCCTGCCGGTTACGATCATGACAAAGTCACCACCCCATGCGCCCAGGGACTTCACGTATCCGTCCAGGTCATTGAACAGGGTTTTCCCGACAGGCGTCAGGTTCAGCAGTTCAGAGAGTCGAGCCTCGTGGCGGGTCATATAATCTCCGAACTCATCGCGGTTGCCTGCATGAAGCATTCCCTCGGTCATCGCATCGAAAAATTCGATTGTCCGGTGGTCGGGGTCCAGGACGGATTGATAATGTTCAACGCTTTCATGAGAGTTTTGCTTTCTTCCGAGCCAGGCGAAGAAGATATTGTCTGAGAAGGCGGGAAGGAAGCTGACATGCCTGTACTGCGGGGCATCGTGTTTGATACGGTATACGATGGGTCCGCTGGCGATGGCGGTGGCGACATCATATCCGGATCCTGAAGAGATTTGCAGGTGCAGGTCGAGGGGGTTGAGTTCGGCCCACTCAGCGAGAAGGGCGGTAAGGGTCGAGCTGCTGCCAAGACCCCAGGAGGGATGGAACTCGAGTTGGGTTTCAACATCCCAGGTAAAGAGCTCCTGCCGGAATGATGAGGAGAGTGTATCAAGGGTCTTTAGATAACCGGCCAGCTTTTCGGCTTTGGATCGATCGGTTGTCTCTACGATCTCCAGGGTTGAAGAATTGAAAACGACCCGGAACCAGGGCCTGTTGAGATAGAAAGCCTCCCAGCAAAACAGCTTTTTTTGCCGTGCTGGTTTGAGATGGAGGGATTGTCCGACATGCAGGGGAAAGGAGAGGGCCTGGGCTCCGTACATTACCATGTACTCGGAGGAGATAAGCAGCTTGCCGTGGGCGTAAAATGGTTTCAAGGTTTACCGGCTTTGGTTCCTCAGGATATTCAGATAATTCTCAACCGCGGAATGCGATACGGTTTTATCACCGAAATAGCGTTTTACCTCGTCTTTTTCCGGTTCTGTAGCTCCCAGCCGCTGCAAAATGTTGCTTAGATGCATTTTCATGTGTCCCTGCTGGATCCCTTTTGTGATCAGTGATCTTACGGCACTGAAGTTGTTGGCCAGCCCGGCCGCAGCAATGATCTCCATGAGGAGGCTGGCTCCCGGATTCCCGAGTATTCCCAGACTTATTTTCGCCAGGGGATGCAATTCTGTTAATCCCCCGACTGTTCCCACGGCGAACGGAACTTTCAGGGTAAACCGGAACATTCCCTTTCTGACCGATGCTGCAGAAAGACTGGTATAGGAACCTTCATGGGAGGCATAGGCATGGGCACACGCCTCCACCGCCCTGAAATCGTTGCCGGTTGCAATCACCACGGCATCCATGCCGTTCAGGATCCCCTTGTTGTGCGTAACAGCCCTGTATGCATCCTTTTGTGCGATATTCACCGCCAGAGCAAATTTTTCTGCAAAAGCAGATCCGTTGAGATTGTCATCGAGCCGGTCGAGTGCTTTGACAGGTGCCTCCACATAACATTCAACAAGCGATTCGGGTGTGTAGTTGGAGAGAATAGACATGATGATGGTTAATTCACCTTTGATCCCCGCAGACCGGGTCTCCCGGGTAACCAGATCCTTCCATGCTTTTGCAAGTTCTTCCAACACGGAGTTGATGAAATTGGCCCCCATGGCATCGGCCGTATGGAAGTTCACAAAGAGCTGAAAAAAAGATGGAATTCTGTCGGTTTTATCCAGGAGGCGGAGTTCGCGTATGCCCCCTCCGCGTTTTTCCATCCTTTCGGTAAGGAAAGATACTGACTTCAGCAGGTTTTCCCTGTTCCGTTCGAAAAGGTTGTAAAGACTCGCGCCGTCACCGGTCCATCGGAAATGCACCTGGCCAACCTTGAGCCGGTCCACGACTTTTACATGAAATCCCCCATTCATGGCCCAGAAGCGGGCTGCAGAGGCGGCGGCAGCTACCACGGAGCTCTCTTCGATAACCATTGGCACCGTATAAAGATGTCCGTTCACCAGGAAGTTGGGAGCCAGTCCATAAGGTAAAAAGTAGTTGGATATGGTATTTTCACTGAATTCCTCATACATCCCCTGAAGCAGGGGGTCAGGATGCAGATGGGAGTTCAGCACCCTGGCCAGATCTTCGGCTTCCTTATTCTGGTCGGCCAGCCACTGAATTTTCTCACTCCTGGAAAGTTTGGAGAAACCTTTGACAATCGGGGGCAGTTTCATGTGTCTATTCTTTGATGGTGAGGTAGGCATATGCCATTTCCAAACCTTGTACCTGGTTCATAACAAAGTTACGAAGTTGTTCATAATCTCCCCTGGCGTATTTTAAAAAAGTGGAAGCCATTCCGTAAATGGCCGGCAGCTGAGACTTCCGGATGAGGTAATAACCATCGAGGAAGGTTTTTATTCCTCCTGAAACTATGAGTTCCCTGCACATTGGTTTCTCTTCCTGGATGATCCGGTTGACATAACCAACCATGGAGGCGGGATCCTCGCCGATAAGGGATAATGGTTCAAAGTGTTCCTTTTTGGCACGATCGTCCCGGAGAAGTTCAACCCTGGCGAAGTTGGTGCCACCGAATCCTCCGAACTCAATCGCCTGAAGGGGCAACTGCAACAAGCTCCGGAGGCTTTCAGGCCCCATTCCCTGGCCGACCTCTTTCACAATCACCGGAAAGGAAAACCGGTCCAGGAATCTTCGGAGGGTTTCTACCGGCGGATGGGTAAAGATATCTCCTTCAGGTTGAAACCACTCCTGGATCGGATTGATATGAACGACGAGTCCGTCGGCTTCCAGCTCCCTGACCAGATCAACGGCTTTGGATACCTGGTTACGTTCCAGAAGCTCCTCGATCTGTGCAATCCCCAGATTGGCGTAGAAGGGGAGGTCGCCACCAATGATCCGCCGCATATTGAAATCATCGAAATAGGTTTTATCCTCCATGATGATTCGGCAGGAACCCAGACCCATGCCCATTCCGAACTCATTGCAGGCCATCGCCAGGTTACGGTTAATGATGCCCGCCAATTTTGTTCCGCCGGTCATACTGCTGATCCATAACGGGGCACGGTGTGTCTTTCCAAGGAAGGTAAAAGGTTGAAGGCCATTCCGGGGATGTTCCCGGAGAACGGGCTCATAGTGGAACCGGTTATCCAGTTCCGGCAAACCGGCCTGGGATTTAAAAGCCAAATCGATGTGGTCCTTTTTTCGGTTTTCAAGCGTTTCCATATCCGGGGATTATCGAATGCCAAGGTGACGGGAGATAACCAGGCGGAGGATTTCCGAGGTGCCTTCCCCGATTTCCAGGATCCTCTGATCGCGGTAAAACCGCTCAATGGGGTTCTCCTTCATCAATCCGTGTGCGCCATGAATCTGAAGGGCTTCATTTACGACTTCGCGTGCGATTTCCGATGTATAGAGCTTGGCCATGGCAGCCTCCTTGGCAAAAGGGTGATGGTGATCCTTGAGCCAGCACGCTTTGTAGAGAAGGTTGCGGGCAAGTTCAATTTTTGTAGCCATATCTGCCAGCTTGAAACTGTTTATCTGGAAACTCCGGATGGGCTTGCCAAACTGGATTCGTTTGGAAGCATACTGCATTGCCATTTCAAAGGCGCCCTGGGCAAGACCCAGTCCCATGGCGGCAATGGAGAGCCTGCCGCCATCAAGTGTGGCCAGCATGATCTTCGAACCCTTTCCGCGCTCTCCCAGGATATTCTCTTCAGGGACCTTCACATTGTCCAGGAATACCCTGCCGGTGTCTGCTGCACGCCACATCATCTTGGTAGTGATCAGCTCTGTACTGTAACCGGGCGTCTCCCTCGGGACAAGAATCACCGAGAGCTCCTTCCTTCCGTCGCCTTTGTCCCCGGTCACCGCCTGAACAGTGATCCCTCCGGCCATCGGGGAACCGACATTTGTGATATAAATTTTCCGGCCGTTGATAATCCAGATTCCATCCTTCAGTTCAGCAGTCGTTTCGGTATTGTTGGAATCGGAACCGGCATTGGGTTCGGTCAGTCCGAAGGCCCATAGCTTGTTCCCGGCGGTAAGCATGGGCAGAAATCGTTTTTTCTGATCCTCGGTACCATACTGGTAAATCGGGGCAAGACCCAGGGAGTTGTGGGCTGCAACCGTTGCGGCCTGGGAACCGTCAACCCGTGCCAGCTCTTCAACAGCAATGATATAGGAGAGGGTGTCGAGTCCGATTCCGCCGTACTCCTCGGGAAGGTTAATGCGCAACAATCCCATTTCAAACATTTTCCTGGTAAGGTGTTCTGAAAAAGTGCCCGTCTCATCGAGTTCTGCAGCCAGGGGTTTAATTTCACTCTCGGCAAATTTCCTGACACGTTCCCTCAATTCCCGGTGTTTGTCGTTCAGCAATGGTTCCATAGAGATTTTATGAATTAAAGGTTATTAAAAGTTTGTTGATTTCAACCTGTTCTCCTGCCGAAACATGTATTTCTTTTACTGTCGTATCCCGGGGAGAAACAATCTTGTTTTCCATTTTCATGGATTCGATAATTAGGAGGGTATCCCCTTTCATCACCTCATCACCGTTCTTCACATTGATCTGAACCACCTTCCCGTGGAGCGGTGCGGTGATCCTGCTTACATCAGTTTCTTCAGATGCCTTTCCGGTGCGGGAGAGATACCGGCTGTCGGGCATATCCAGTCTGCGAACCCTGAACAGCTGACCGTCAGGGTCCAGGTAAATATCCGACCGGTCGGTTACTCCCCAGACTTTTATCAACTGGTCATCCATCCTGATCCAGTAGAGGTTTCCGACGGCCCGCTCCAGTGAAATATTCAGCAAACGGTCGTTCATCAGGAGTTCCATCCTTTCCCTGCCCTTTTTTAATTCATATCCGATTCGATACTGTTTATGGTTGTGCTCCAGGATAATTTCGGGCGCCATGCGCCAGTGTCCGATCTGATGCCACGGGGATAGATCCGGCAGGTCATCCCGGAAGGTGTTCCGGAGACTGATGAAGGCGGCGATGGAGAGGATCGTTTCGACGGACCAGAGGGTTCTGGCTCTTTCGATGCCGGAAAGGATCGTTTCCAGCTCGCTGTCGAGGTATTTTGTATGAATGGTGTTGCGGGAAAAATCGTCGGAACGGAGCAATTCAATAAGGAAATCCCGGTTGGTGGTCAATCCTGTTATCCTGTAGTCTTTCAGGGCTCTGATAAGGTGGTTCCTGGCATCGTCGCGATTACTTCCTGAAACAATCACCTTGGCAATCATCGGATCGTAGTAGGGCTCTACAAGGTTGCCTTGGGCATATCCCGAATCGATCCTCACCCAGCTGCGAACCGGTTCTTCAAGGAGGTCAATGCGTCCTGTTGAGGGCATGAATCCCTTCACGGGATCTTCAGCGTAAAGCCTTGCCTCAATGGCATGTCCCTTCCGGACAATATCCTCCTGCGAGAAAGAGAGCGGATAACCCTCTGCAATATTGATCTGTTCCTTGACCAGGTCGATGCCGGTGACCATTTCCGTTACAGGATGCTCCACCTGTATGCGGGTATTCATCTCCAGGAAGAAAAATTCCTGGTTACCGTCGACCAGGAATTCAACGGTTCCTGCACCTGTATAGCTTATCTGGCGTACCAGCCTGATGGCACTTTCCGTGATCTTCTCCCGGGTTTCCCGGGCGAGGAAGGCCGACGGGGTTTCCTCAATGATTTTCTGGTACCGGCGCTGGAGGGAGCACTCCCTCTCATAGAGGTGAACTGCGTTGCCATGCTTGTCGGCGATCACCTGTACTTCGATGTGCCTTGGTTTTTCAAGATACTTTTCAAGGTAGAGCTCCGGGGAACCGAAATAACTCAACGATTCACGGCCGGCCTCTTCAAGGGCGGGCCCAAGCTCTTCCGGGGAACGTACCACCCGCATCCCTTTTCCGCCACCTCCCCCGGAAGGCTTCACAAGGAGAGGGTAGGAGTAAGTTTCCTTATGGCTGAGCAGCGACTGGGAGGAACCATGATAACCCTGTAAAACAGGCACTCCCGATTTCTCCGCACTATTTCTTGCATTTGACTTATGCCCCATCAGGTCTATAACATCCGGTGAAGGGCCGATAAATTCAATACCTGCATCGCGACAGGCCATTGCGAAGGCAGCGTTCTCTGAAAGAAACCCATAACCCGGGTGAATGGCATCAACATGGGCGTCACGGGCAATCCTGATGATTTTTTCAATATTCAGGTAGGTATCCGACAGGGATCCTTCGCCAAGAGGGAAGGCCTCATCTGCCATGGTCACAAAGGGTAGGTCGCGGTCATAACGGGAATGAATCACTACAGCGAGTTTGTCGAGTTCCCTGATGGCGCGGATGATGCGTACCGCAATCTCGCCACGATTGGCAATGAGTATCTTATGAAATTTTTTCCTATTCAATCCAGTTTGGTTTTCGTTTTTCCAGGAAGGCAAGCATCCCCTCCTGTCCTTCCGGTGAGGTGCGGAACCCGGCAATCAGCTGGGAGGTATCCTCCGGAAGATCTTTGTTGCCGGGATCTTTTTCGATGTACCGGATCAGTTCCTTGACCCCGGAGAGTGCGGAAGGGCCGCTTGTTTTCAAAATGGCAATCAATCTCTCGAGCGCCTGGTCCAGCCCGCCCGGCTTACAGAGCTGGTGGATGAGTCCGATCTCAAAAGCTTCAATAGCATCAAACCTGCGCCCGGTAAGCATCAGTTCCCGTGCCCTGCTGCTTCCTGTTTTCCTGATAATATGGGGCGCAATGGTTGCAGGAATCAGACCAAGCTTTACCTCAGAGAATGCAAAGGTGGCAGTGTCGTCGGCAAAGGCAATATCACAAGCCGCAATAATACCGTTGGCCCCGCCCATTACCTTTCCGTGAACGGCACATACCGTAACCTTACTGCACTCATAAATGCGCGCAAAGAGACCAGAAAGCTCCATGCTTTCGGAGACCAGCTGGTCATGCGGTTGATTCAGGCCCGTCTTCATCCAGTTCAGATCCGCACCCGAACAGAAATGCTCCCCTTCCGACCGGATAATGATCATGCGGATTTCGGGATCCCTGTTAAATTCCTGGATCACAGAGGATATTTCCCGAATCATTTCAAGGTTCAGGGCGTTGAAAACGGCAGGCCGATCCAGTATTATGGATGCGACCCGGTTCTTGACGGAGATCTTTATGGTCTGGAAACGGTTCATTTTACATCCTGTATATACCCACCCGGGGTTCTTCAAATTTTTTATTCAGAGACATAGAAATGGCCAGGGCGATAATTCTTCTTGTATCCTTCGGATCGATTATTCCATCGTCCCATAACCTCGAGGTACTGTAATAGGCTGAGCCCTCTTTTTCGTATTTTTCGAGAATCGGTTTCCTGATGGCCTTTCGCTCTTCATCGGAAAGTGTTTTTCCCTGTTCCCTTAACTGGTCTTCCTTGATGGTGGCAAGCACATCAGCTGCCTGCTCCCCCCCCATGACACTGATTTTTGCTTCCGGCCACATGAATAGCAATCTTGGTTCATAGGCCCGTCCCGACATGGCGTAATTGCCCGCCCCGAAAGAGCCCCCGAAAATAACGGTGAACCTTGGTACGCGGGTATTGGCTACGGCATGAACCATCTTTGCGCCGTCCTTGGCAATCCCCTCCTGTTCATAATCCTTCCCCACCATGAAACCAGCAATGTTCTGGAGAAACAGAATTGGAATTCCCCGGTGATTGCAAAGCTCAACAAAGTGGGTTCCCTTGAGGGAGGATTCACTGAAGAGGATGCCGTTATTGCCGATAATGCCGACCGGGAAGCCCATAATGCGCGCAAATCCCGTAACAAGGGTGGTCCCATAGTTCTGTTTAAATTCAGAGAATTCACTCCCGTCGACGATCCGTGCAATTATTTCCCTCACATCCACCGGTTGCCGGAAACTTTCCGGCAGGATCCCGTAAAGCTCATCAGGATCATAAAGCGGGTCTTTTACAGGGGAACGATCCATACTCTGCCTTTGGGGAATCTGAATGGTTTCAAAAATATCCCGGCAGATTTGCAGTGCATGCTGGTCACTCTCCGCAAGATGGTCTGCAACACCCGATTTCGTTGTATGTACCAGGCCTCCTCCCAGCTCCTCCGCAGTGACCTCTTCACCGGTGGCCGCTTTAACAAGCGGTGGCCCCCCGAGGAAAATGGTTCCCTGATCCTTCACGATAATGGTCTCATCACTCATGGCCGGGACATAAGCCCCGCCGGCTGTGCATGAACCCATGACTATGGAGATCTGGGGAATACCGGTGGCCGATAAGCGGGCCTGGTTGTAAAAAATCCTGCCGAAATCATCCCGGTCAGGAAATACATCAGCCTGGTTCGGAAGAAAGACACCACCCGAATCAACAAGGTAAATACAGGGTAATCCGTTTTGCATGGCTATCTCCTGGGCACGGAGATGCTTTTTGATTGTTTCCTCAATGTAGGTCCCACCTTTAACGGTCGCATCATTGGCCACAATCATGACTTCCTTTCCCTGAATAAGTCCGATACCTGTAACAATACCGGCCGAGGGGAACTGGTTGTCGTACTGACCGAAGGCGGCAAGGGATGAGAGCTCGAGAAATGGGGTGTTGGGATCGACCAGCATGTTTATGCGATCCCGCACGAGCAACTTACCTCTTCTGGTATGCTTTTCCCGCGCGCTCTCCGGCCCCCCCATGCTCACCTCCGAAAGTCGTTTCTTTAACAGGTTCACCGACGCTGTATAACGGTTCTTTCGTGACTTGAATTCTTCTGAAGAGGTATCGATTTTAGAAACCAAGGTTTTCAATGCAGTCCGGGTTCAGTTCAGTTCTTAATAACAGAAATGAATCAGTTTTGTTTAAAAGTCAGTCCTGAAATTAAAACAAAAAGAAGCTTTGCTGATTCAACGCGATAAGTTACATCATATAAAATTTGCATCAAAATATTACACAGCATAGTTCTGGCACTATTCCCCGCCGTCCGGCAATGTCTGTGCTTACATGTTCCCCTGTGGCAGTCACGGGAGAGTTTCCGGTAAAAATAATTTTGTTAAATTAAATGCCACACAGAGTCAAAATGTGGCTCAGTATTGTAAAATATGTAATTTGATGGCAATGCTTTATATTACAGCATTTATTGTAACTTGTTCGCATTAATTAAAATTGAATGGTTCTCAATCTTTCCAGGGCACTGAAGAAAAATACAGACCCGGCCGCCAGAATGCCTGGCCGGTCTGAAGAGGCGGTATCTTTAAACGATCGGGCATACCTGCCCGTTCCGCTTTATTCGGAGGAAACCGTTTTGCTTCCTGAAATGATTAAGATCAATCCCTACTTCACTCATTTCCTGACATCCGATGGATTGACATGGCTTATATCCCAGGATAATCCAATCATTCACGATCATATCGCCGGTTTAACAGACTGGTCGGTCAAATATCACACCAGCAGTTCCCTTAAAAAGATTAAAAGGGCCAGGATGCAGACCGATATCAGGAGTTACATCAATTATCTGCGAAAGGTGGAATTTTCGGGGTCGGATAATCTGGTGGAGGTGGCGGGCTCGCCGGATAAAGAGTCTGTGATTGCGGCACTTGTTTCCGTTTCCAGGTCAGGGGACAGAAAACAGATACCTCTAATCATTGCACTTTTCAGGGATCCACATGTCGAAATTGCCATGGCGGCTATTGAAACGGCTGAGATACTTAAGGCCGTGGAGGCTGCTCCCATTCTGGCAGAATATCTTGCCAATCCAAAGCTTTACAGCTATGCATGGTCCGCACTGGTCAATACAGGGGAGGAGGTTGTTGTTCATCTTGAAAAAGCCTTTCACAGACCAGAGCCAACGAATACGATGCTTATCAGGATCATCCGGGCCATGACCGTCATTGGTGGAGACAGAATAAACAGGTCCCTGTTCAGGGGAATGGAGCTTCATCGCAGGGAGGTATTTTTCGAGGCTGCAAAAGCATTGTATATTAATAATTTTGTCGTATCCGCGGAGGAGAAGCCTTTTTTGCTGAAACATATCGATGAACTGCTGGAGACGGGAGCCTGGAATCTGGTAGCAAGACAGATTATTAGAAATGAAGGGAAACATGGCGGTTTGCTTGCCGCTGTTGAGGATGAAATAAGACACACCAATGAGTTGCTATTCATGCTTCTGGGTGTAACATACAGGAAGAGTTCCATAAGACAGATCAGGCACTCGCTGGAGAATCCCGGGAATCACGATACTGCTGATGCAGTGAAGTTACTGAAACTGATGGTCGATAAACCTCTGAGAGACCGGCTGGATTGTTATGTAAAAACCTTAACCGGCTCACTAAGGATTGGAAGGTTGAGGAATATGTTCCTGCTGGAGATGCCGGCCTACCACAATCTTCTTAAGGCAATCGTGACAATGGATGGAATGCGGCTGGGTAACTACATCAGGATTTGTGCCATAGAAGAGCTTGGTCGGCTCCGGCGGGAAGAGGATGAACCCACGATCACTGCTCAATTGTTCCATCCTCTCCCGGTCATCAGGGAATCGGCCCGGGTGGTGATGAAGGAAAAATACGGGAAGCGTTATAAAGAGATTGAGGAGCGGTTACATTCTGAACTCCCGCTTCAGGAGGAGATACTCCCTGGAAATAAACATTCCCATATTCATCCGGGATCAGCAAGAATGGAGGATCTGAGGCACTGGAGACTTTTTGAAAGAGTGGACCTGAATGAGCTGTTGAAACTGGCATGGTCACTGGAGCCGTTTAAAAAAGAGCATATGGAGGATGACCGGTATGTTACCCTGCTCCGGTCGAACATGTCAGGGAACGGTTCGGTCTACAATTCCGGATTGGTTATCCATCCTGGTTATCATCAGGATTTGGGCGATCTGATTGTCCGGATAGCCTCAGAAGAGGGCGCTTCGGTTTACCAGGCAGGGATCGCAGGTCTGAAAGAGTTATTGTTTGACAATTCCGGTTTACTGAATTGTTTCCACGATCTGTTTGTGGGAACCAGGTTAAAAGATCTTAAATCTTCCCTGAAAAAGGATTGATGGATAGCCTGAGGAACAGGCTTATTTCGGGAAGATTTGCTAAATTGCGGGCAAATAGAGCCCATGTAATAATATTATACCCCGTTTTGAACAGGTGGTAGAACTGTTCGGCCAAAATTAAGACAAGGTTCAGGATTATGGATGTTCCCCATAGGACCATCCTCACTTAACTTTTTCTGATCAACCGGATGAGCAGGAACAATGTGATTTAAGAAGGATATGACACCGAAAAACCCGTTTCCCGGATTACGACCCTTCACACTGGAAGAAGCCAATCTTTTTTTCGGTCGTGAAAAACAGGTCAGGGCAGTACTGAAACTGCTTAATTCCAATGGGATCGTGTTCGTTACAGGCGTACCGGGAATCGGTAAGACATCTCTGGTCCAATGCGGAGTAGCTCAGGAGTTTTTGAAAACGGCGGGTGAATCGGCCAGAATTATCAGCTTCTGCCCGGGGGTCGATCCGATAAGGAGCCTGGTGGATGCGTTTATGAAAAATTTCCCCGGCAAAATCGGGGCAATGGAGGATGTAGTATTGCTGAATGGGGATGTGACATTGGAATCCTGGCTTAAAGAACACGATCTTATGCATTTCAATTTTCTGCTGATCATCGATAAATTGGAGGAGATATTCAGGGATGCTACATTACACGATACAAAGACCGGGGATAACCGGGTGAAAAGATTTGTTGATCTGATTTCCGGGGCAGTTCATGTGCCGGAGCATAAAATCCGGGTGGCAATTACAATACGGTCGGAAAGGATTGGAGAGTGTTCCGCCTGCAGTGAACTAACCGGTTTGCTCAACAGGAGCCATTATATGTTACCGGTGATGACCCGTGATAATTACAGGGAGGTCATTGAAGGTCCTTTAAAACAGGCCGGTGTTTCCATAGATGGGAATCTGCTCACACAATTACTGGATGAGACGGGAGAATTTGTCAACCGGCTTCCCATGCTCCAGCATGCCATGATGCGGACATTTGATCACTGGAAGGTCCAGAATAAACCTTCAAAGCCATTGTCTGTTATAAATTATGAGTCCACCGGAACGCTTCTCAAGGCAGTTTCCCAACATGCTGATGAGGCCTTTTCCGAACTGGGAGAGAAGCAAAAGGAAATCTGCCAGATCTTCTTTAAAACAATAACGGAAAAAAACGGGGTTGCTGAAGGAATCAGCAGGCCGGCCACTATCGGGAAGATTGCCGGTATTGCTCAATGTGCAACAGAAGAGGTTATCGGGGTTGTAAATCATTTCAGGTCGGAGGGAAGAATCTTTTTAACCCCCTGTCATCCTCAGAAATTACTGCCTGCAAGTACAGTTGATCTTTCCCATGAGTTATTGATGCAATATTGGGATAAATTACGGTTATGGGTTGAGGAGGAGGCCTCATCGGTAGCGATGTACAGGAAACTGGTTAAAGCCTCCGCACTTTATCAGGCCGGCCGGATCGGACTGCTGAGGCCGCCCGACCTCGATCTTGCCCTGAGGTGGAAAGAAGAACAAAAACCCCGGCTCGAATGGGCCGCTCAATACAATCCGGCCTTTGAGCGGTCGATGCTTTATCTGAACCTGAGTCAGGAAGAATATTTAAAGGAGCAAAATAAAGCGGTCAGATTGCAGAAGAGGAAGTTAAGGATGCCGCTCATTATTACAGGTGTGGCAGGCATTATGGCAGTGACAGCAACCGGCTTGTTTTTCGGGACCAGGGAAGGATCCAGGCAGGTCGAGGTGGCTTCAAATGTGGGGGCACCCTCTTTGGAGACTCCGGAACCGGTCGGATTCGAAGCTGAAGTTTTTCCGGAAGATACTTTGCTGTCCACGGCAACAACTCTGGAAAACCGGGAGCCTGAACAAAGGGAAGAAGAACCTGATTCCCGGCAGGAATCCACTCTCCGGGAAAATATTGAACAGGAGAGAAGGGAGGTCAGGATTGCAAGGACGACCTCACAGGAAGCCCGCCGCCAGCAGCAGGTCGCTGCACAGAATGAACAGGCCGCGGTTGAGCAGATGGAACAGGCGGAGACGGAACGGCAGAGAGAATATCGTAACAGGCTCATCTCAAAAGCTAAATCCATTGCTGTGAGATCACTCCAGTTGAGCGACGATCCGGACCTGCAGGCATTGCTTGCTGTTCAGGCTTACCGGTTTAACTCGGAAAACGGGGGATACCGTTATGATGCCGACATATACCGGGGGCTGTACAACGCCCTTAAAAGCAAAATTTCAGACGGCTATAATGTGTATAGCGGACATAACTACTCCGTCAGGTCCCTTGCGTGGTATAAGAGAAGAAATGGATTTCTGAGCGCCGACAGCCAGGGAAAAATTCTCTTCATGTCCGGCGATTTTCGGAATAACAGGTCCAATTCGTTAATCGCCAATACCGGGCACGTCAATGAAGCAGTCGCAATCAGCCCTGATGAAACCCTTTTTGCCTGCGGGACAGATGGTGGGGGATTATATGTTTTTCAGATGTCGGACCCCTCGGAGAATTACAGCTTCAGGGAAGCCCACGGGGGGAAAGTGCAGATGCTTGCATTCTATGATAGCGGGAGGAGACTGGTTTCTGCCGGAGCTGATAACACAATCATGAAATGGAATCTCAACAGCCGGACGGGAGAGTTATTCGCTCAGCTAGAATCCAGGCCGACATCAATGGCTGTCTCAAATGCTTTAACGCACCTGGTCGTTGGAACAAGAGACGGAAAACTGGTGGAGTACCTTTTCGAAAATCCGGGTGATGGAAGGATTTTATACCATAACTCCGGAAATCCGGTCATGGCCGTAACATATAGTCCCAATGACAATCAGGTCGTCATTGGAACGCTGGATGGATCGGTAAGGATAATCAACCGAAGCAATATATCTTCTGTGATAACCGTAAAGGGGCCGGAAGCACGGGTAACTGATCTGGCTTACAGTAATAACGGAAAATTCCTGGCTGCTGCCTCGCATGATGGCAATGTTTACCTCTGGGAAACATCTGATTGGAACGAACAACCGGTAGTGGTGGGAGATAACCAGGGATTTGTACTGACCCTCTGTTTCAGCGATGACAGCCGGCATTTCTACAGCGGAAGCACAAAAGCCCCATTGCTGATTGGAAGGCCCGTGGAATCTTCCCTGATGGTGAACGGTTTCTGTGCATTGATAAACAGAAATCTGTCACGTGAGGAATGGAATATGTATATCGGAGATGATATTCCTTACGAAAAAACCTGTCCGGAAAAAGAGCCATAAGTACCAAAAATTAAATGATGAGGACCGGCCTGGTCATACTATTTTTTGTCATCGTTTATCCTTTCAACAATCTGATCGGGCAGGAAGAGTGTGAACGCCTGTTAAGGATCGCCCGCGAACGATATGAAGCAGGTCGTGTTGAAGATGTTCCGGAACTTCTGAAAGATTGTCTCGCCTCCGGGTTAACCAGGGAAGACCAGATGGAGGCCTATAAGCTTATTATCAATTCCTATCTGTTTGATGGATTTTCCGAAAGAGCAGATTCGGTGATGTTATCCTTCCTGAATCGCTTCCCGGATTATAAACCTGCCGATGCTGATCCTGCAGAATTTCAGCAGCTGTTGGGTTCTTACCGGACCACTCCTGTTCTGTCGGTCGGTTGGTTATTTGGTGGAAACTTCTCCGTTCCCCAGCTCATCGAGGCTTACAGCACAGCTTCACCCCTGACGGACGACGGTACATTTAAATTTCCTGTTGCAGGCTTTCAGACAGCTCCTTTCTGCAATATCAGGATTGGAGAAAAGGCTGAAATGGGCTTTGAGTTGCGGTTCATGCAGAACCGTTTTAAGTATCGGACCCGGCCTTATACTTTTCTGGAGAATGAATACGTTGAACGACAAAACCGGCTGATAGTCCCGGTATCGTTTATTTACCGGATAGGCCCCGAGCAGAAAGCAGAACCTTATATCATCGCCGGAGCTGCCGCCGATTATCTTTTATCTGCCGCAGCCCATGCTTCGCGTTCCTACACAGAAACGGGGGATATGGTTTTTTCGGATGTGCTGCTCCCCCTTACCGGGGTCACCGGGATGAGAAAAAGGTATAATGGATGGTTGTTCGCAGGAGGAGGCATCCGTCTGAACCTTCAACGTTCTTTCTGGTTTGCTGATCTTCGTTTCTGGGTTGGCTTGTCTTCAGCCAATAAGGGGGATGAACGTTATATCATACCCGATTTAAACTGGTTAATCTACTATGTGGATAACGATTTCAGAATGAATTGTGTTACCTTTTCAATAGGCTACGCCCGGAATTTTTACAATCCCAAAAAGAGGTAAACGTGATGAGGAATTCCGTCGGGATATATATGGCTGCGATGTTCTTCCTGTTCTCCTGTGAAGTTGGGATCTCGGAAGAACAATCGGATACATTCATCAAGTTCTACGGGAATTACCTTCTTGATTCAGGTTCCGATGTAGTCAAAACTGATGAGGGGGGGTATGCGGTTGCAGGCACGACCTCTATTCCCGATTCTGTCACGGCAATGGTATTGATGAAAACCGATGAATACGGCAACCTTCTGAGAAGATTTCCAAGGTATTATACTGACGGAAGGGATTGCGGGACCAGATACCTGCTGAAACTGGATGACGGGTTTCTTTTATGCGGCTACGTAATGGCCGACGGGATCGGCGGCAGATTTCAGGAAGATATTTGCCTTATCAGGACCACCATTGATGGTTCCGTTGTCTGGCGCAAAACTTTTGGTGGCAACGGAGACGAAAATGTCAATCATGTCGTGGAAGGAAATTCGGACGGGTTTGTCATTGCAGGCTACAGGGAGCTGGACAATGAAAAAGACTACTGGATATTTTCCATCAGCGGGGATGGGGATTTTATAAGGGAGGTGCCGCCGCAGCCAATCCCGGATAACAGCGATGATATGGCCAATTGCCTGGTGAATGTTCAGGGTATGGGATATCTCTGTGCCTGCACTTATAATGATGATACCCATAAAGGGACCAACGTTCTGATGCTTGCAATCAACAATGATTTAAATACACCCTATAACATTTCCCTGGGAACGGATGGCAATGATTATGGAAAGGCCCTTATTAAAGGTGAAACGAATACCTATTATGTTCTGGGAAATACCCGGAATGAATCATCGGGGAAGATGGAAATATTTGTTTACAGCCTGGAGATGGACGGATTAAGATTTATAAATTTTTCTGAGTTTGCAACGATCCGGTCGGATTCAGAGGACTTAACAGGAGAAAGGTTCGTTATGACAGCCCCTGGTAGTTTTGCCATCATCGGGTCGTCCGGCTATGACAATAATTATGATATTCTATTGCAATTTGTTGAACAGGGGATACCATCCGGACGATTCTATTTCGGGGAAACCGGTAACCAGACCGGTGCTGGCATTCTCGTTTCAGATGATGGGGGCCTGGTTTTTGTAGGAACAAATACCTATGAGGGAAATAGCATGATTTCGCTTGTGAAAACCAACATTAATGGTGAACTTTAGTAACGATGTCCGGAACCTGTTTGAAATGAAGAGGAAAACACTAATCCTGCTCCTTACGCTTCTTATATGCAGTTCACCATTCCTGAACGGGCAGACAGAACCCTATGCGATCCTGTCCAGGGGTTCACTGGGCGACCTGACGGAAAGAAACCTTGACGGGAGTCTGTTTTATGTGAAACTGCACGGGGAGCAGTTCTCAGACGCTACACTGTTCGCCGGGAATTTCAGCCTCACAACCTCAATTCAAAATCTTTCGGTGAGCGAAGTTTTTTACAGGGGAGCCGATACCTGTATCTGCAGGTTGGTATATCCTGAAGGGGCTGATTTTGACGAGATTCAATCCATTTCATTAACCATCGATGCATCCGAACTGGTGGGAAGCCAGGATGTGTCGAGTGCGAATACCCTCCCGGTGACTCCGCTGATTGAACCGGTCATAACAAATGTTACGATTGCTGACCATCCTTATAAAATCGGGGATCAGGTCTATTGCACCATCACTGTTGAGACTGATTCAGAAGAGGATTATACCTATGACGGGGGAACCGTCGCCGGTCGTTCCCTTCAGGGATTCACCCGTACCGGGACTGTAGTCTATCAGGCCTATGTTACTGTCGAAGAGGGAGGACCGGCTTATGCCGCAGGGGAGGATATTCCTGTCAGTAACCTGCGGCTTTTCAATCCCGACGGATTTGTCTATGGTGAATTTTATAATGCCTTGATCTCTCAGCCAAACGATGTGATCGATTCGGACCGGCCGGTTGTAAATTCCGCCGTTGTTAACGGGGGGACCTATCGTGTTGGACAGACTCTTTCCCTGGCAGTGACTGCCGACCAGTCAGATTATGTTTTTGATCCCGTGCTGACCACCACCAATGGGATCCCTTTGACCGAATCCCGGGTATATGAAGGAATCGTCTCCGGTAATCAATATTACCTGAATTATACAGTGGCAGAAGGAGATGATGATCTTCTGTCCGGACCGTTGCCGGTTGAAATCGTTATGATTGACCCGGTCGGAAATGCAAACATCAATCCCTTTACTGCTGTTTCCGGTATCAATCCATTAATTGATGCCAACAGTCCACAATTGCTTTCTGCTGAAATTGTTGATCCGGATGTATGCATTATCGGGGACACCGTTCAAATGCTGCTTGATTTTAGTGAAGGCGGAATCTCGGCAAGGTCAGGAACACATGTAAACCAGATCCCCCTTGGAACACAGGTGAAATTTCAACCGGTTTCGGGCACACGGTACAGTTTAATTTATATAGTTTATGAAGGGGATCAGCAGGTTAATCCCGGTGAGCTCACTTATAATGTGGTTGTACAGGATCCTTTGGGCAATGAGTCATCTTCCGCCATCACTCCGTTAAACAATACGGTTTCGGTTTATGCAACCAGGCCTACGGCTGTGATTTCAGGCGAAGGAGAAATTTGCAGGGGTAGTTCCCATAAAATATCCGCAACATTTACCGGCGACGGGCCATGGGATGTAACTATTGAGGGAGACCAGGGATTCAACCAGTCCTTTTTCAATATTACAAGCCCTTTCACGCTCTTTGTCAAGCCAACGGTTACAGAAACGTATGCCGTTACGGGTCTGTTTGATAAACATGGTAATTCCGGAACCGGCTATGGGTCCGTAGTGGTTAAGGTAAACCTGCCAACGCCGGTAACCATTCTCAATACACAGCTGGTCTATCTGAGGGATGCCGAGCCGGTTCAACTGCTTGGAGATCCTGAAGGAGGTGTTTTCTCAGGCGAAGGGGTTGAATCTTCAACAGGGATTTTTTATCCCGGGCTCGTGGATACATCAACCAATCAAACCACCATTATGTATTTATATGTGAATGAATACGGTTGTTCAAGCAGTGCCACAAAGCAATTCACAGTGATTGATCAGGGTTATGCAATCTCCGGGTTGCCAGGTGTGGTGTGTGAGAATGATGATCCCTTTGAGGTTTCTGCTTTTAATGAATCGGGAAATCCGGGGATTTTCCGTTTACTGAAGGATGGAACGGATGTGTCATCTTCCGGATTAGCCGATCCGGATCCTGGGGATGATACGGTGATCATTATCCCGGGAGCCCTGGAAAGGGGATTTTATGATCTCGAGTACAGTTTTGAGTTCAATGAAGAACGATACAGTTATCTTACACCCTTCTTTCTCGACCGGGTAGCGCATTTTGCGGTACTGAGTCCTGATTCAGTCTGTGCCAATGCCGGGCCAATCGAATTAATTGTTACTCCAAACAGCGATTTCAATACGATTAACACGCATGTTTATACCGGTCAAGGTGTCAGCGGGAATCTGTCAACCGGTTATTTTTTCGATCCGGAGGAGGCGGATTCAGGAACCAATATGATCAATTACCAAATTACCTCCTCGGAAGGATGTGTAAAAGATACCAGCTTCATGATTGTAAAGCTGGATGTGCCTTTGCCTGATTTTGATGTAAGCACGGTTTGCATCCCTTCGGAGGGAGGGGAGGTATCCATGATAAACCTGACAAATAAACAGGAGCTGGTGAAGGAGTGGCTCTGGAATTTCGGAGATATCAACAGCGGTACACAAAATACCAGCACTCTGTTTGAACCGGTCCATCGTTATACTGCATCCGGAAACCGGACCATTCAGCTCAGGATCGGCACCACGGAAGGATGTATGGCCATCCTTCAGAAAACCATTGAATTTGCAGACAAACCCGTATCTGATTTCACATGGGTATCTGATTGTTACAGTGAAACCCGGGGGATTGAGTTTGTAAATAAGTCCTCCAGTGACTCCCCCTGGTTACGTCACATCTGGACGATTTTTGAAAACTCGGGGAAGCCGGTCAATACGATAACCCTGTCGGGTCCCACAAATATGGTTTATCAGTTTAGTAAAGTGGATGATTATCGGGTCCGCCTGGTTTGCGAAAATGTAAAGGGATGTACAGACACCCTTGAGCGTTTGGTGGCTTTGAAACCCACCTTGATCTTAAATACCGATAATAGTTATTATGAAACGTTTGATCAATCGAATGGCCGTTGGGATAGCCGGGCAGACAGCCTGAGCATATCCAGCTGGACCTACGGAGAACCCGATTTCGACGGTTTTGAATCGATGCCCGGCAATTTTGCATGGTTCACGGATCTTCCTGAGATTAAAACCGCTGAATCATCATGGGTTCAGAGTCCCTGCTTTGATATGACCGGCATGGAAAAACCGTTAATAAGACTCGACATTATGAAGAGTTTTAATGCCCGTTATGACGGAGCTGTTCTTCAATATACGCTGGATAATGGAAAAACGTGGCAGAACGTTGGAAGTGTGGATGACGGTATACAATGGTATAATGCATCGGATATCATCAGCGCTCCCGGAGGCAGCAGCACCGGGTGGAGCGGAACAACTACGTTTAATCCTGATACCCGCTGGATTCAAGGTTCCCATGATCTTAACGATCTCATAAACAGAAAAAATGCCGTATTCAGAATTGCCTATGCTTCGGATGGCAGCCCGGGGGAAGATAATCATGGCTTTGCCTTTGATAATTTCTTTATCGGTGAGAGGACCCGTATGACGGTACTTGAATATTTTACCAACAGCAGCAGTTCTGCCTCACTGAGTGCAGACCGGATAGCCGATCAATTCATTACCGGTATTGACAGTCTGGATGTGATCACGCTCCAGTATCACACAGCTTATCCGGGAGAGGACCCGATGAACCTGAACAATCCTTACCCGGCATCAGGCAGATCATTCTATTATGGAATTACCGAGGTGCCCTTTGCTGTTCTGAACGGGGGTACAAGGCAGGATCTTCAGTTTGATTTTGAGGCGGAAATTCCCCAATCGATGGATGTAAGAATGATCGCCCTTGAATTACCAAAATTTGATATTCAAATCGAGGTGACCTTGAATGATGGAAACATGGATATGAATATCCGGTTAACGGCACTGGATGATTATCCGGAGGATGAACTTTTACTGCATACCGTTATTGCAGAGCGCCTGGTAACTGGGTATAAGGGAAATAACGGGGATGATGAATTCAGGAATGTGGTTCTTGAGATGCTGCCTGATCCTGCCGGTAAACTGATTCAAAAAGAGTGGTACCAGGGAGAATCATATATCCAGCCTTATTCATGGACTATGGAACATTATGAGGATCAGGAAGAACTTATCGTGATCTCCTTTCTTCAGGAACGTCAGACCGGGGAGATCCTTCAGGCAGCAAAATGGGATGTTTTTTCAGCCACCGGAGTCACTACCCGGGACTGGAACGTGCGTGAACTCAGTATTTTCCCAAATCCGGTTTCCGATATATTGTTTGTTCTGACAGGTGAAAGGAATAGTCAGGACCCGCTTCTGACCATTCTTGATCTGACCGGACGAAGGATAATGATCAGTCAGCCGGGACCCGGTAACAGCCCGGTTGAACTGCCGGTCAACAATCTGCAAAAAGGGATTTATTTATTGAATTATTCTGAAAACGGATTGCTGAAGGGCCGGTGCAAATTCATCAAGATTGAGTGAGCAGGAACGCTCCGAATCGCTTTCCGAAATCCACCAATTGCATGGCTTTCTCCCCGCCGGGATAAAATTTGGACGGGAGACCCTCCATAACCACATTGAACTTCAGGTTTTTCAGATGATCCTCAATGAGCTTGACCGCTTCACCACTCCAGCCATAGGAGCCAAAAACGGCGGCCGGTTTTCCCTTGTCCCTGATGGGAGACATAATGGAAAATAACCTGTATACCGGAAGAAGGGTGTTCTGGTTGATCGTTGGGGATCCTATCAGAATAGAATCTGCCCTGACCATTTTTTCCTCCAGGTCACCCAGATGGATATGTTCAATGTCCACCATATCGATATCGAAACTGCCGGTCTGTTCCAATCCTTCTGCAATCCTTGCCGCCATTTCGCCGGTATAACCATATGCTGAGATATAGGCAATCAGTACCCTGTTCCTCTGCCCCGATTCCTGCAGGTAGTCCGTGGCATACTGCCTGGAGAGATCTACCTTTTCTTTCCAGGTGGACCGCAAAATTGGTCCGTGGCCGGGACAGATCATCCTGATGGAGAGAGGAAGGATTTTTTCTATCGCCTTCAGCATGAATTTACTGTATGGTTTCAGGATGACATCAAAATAATATTTGAATGCTTCCCTGTAGTCTTTTTCTTCTATCAGGTCGTCGAACATCGCCTCTTGAGCGTAATGTGCACCAAAGGAGTCGCAGGTGAACAATATCCGGTCTTCTTCCAGATAAGAGTAGATTGTATCGGGCCAGTGCAGGTTCGGTGCTCCGATGATCCTGAGTTTTTTATTGCCGAGATCCACAATGTCGCCATCCTTCACCTTCAGGGATTTGAATGGGCCTTCAATCATTTCCGAAAGGTAGTTGAGTGCCTGCCCGCTCCCGATGACCGTGGCATCCGGCGCCAGCTTTAAAAGCTGCCCGATACACCCGGAGTGATCAGGTTCTGTGTGATTGCATAGGATGAATTCGACCTCTTCCGGTCTGACCACCTTACGGAGTTTGGCTTCATACTCCGGCCAGAAATATTTTTTTACAGTTTCAACAACGGCCTTCCTGTCGGCATTAATGAAATAAGAATTGTAGGTGGTGCCGAATTGAGTCTCCATTACAATATCGAAGGTGACAATGTCATGATCCAGTACCCCGATCCAATGTACGTCGTCGCTTACCTGCAAAATATCCAGCTTGTTCATGATCTGTTCTAAATTTGCCGGGATAAAGATAGGAAGTTTATCAACATGAATAAAAAAGCTGCCCCTCATGACGGAGCAGCTTTCATAAAAGCACAATCTGAACTGAACGAACTTTAACTTCTATTTTTTCTCATCGCACTCCTTGATGCAGGATTTCTTTTCACTGCAATCTTCAGCACATGTTTTCTTCTCAGCTTTTGTACAATCTTTTTCAGTCCTTGCTTCAGATTTTTCAGGCTCTTTTTTATCCTTTTTTTCAGGATCTGTCATGACCACGGAATCCTTTGCTGAACTGATTGTCCCTGCTATTGCCACTGAACTGATTCCTCCCAGGAACACAGCAAGTGCTAAAATGACCATTGATTTCTTTATGACTATTAAGTTAAAAATGATGATTGTCTAATATTTATCGGGGCCAATATATTAAACAGATTGAAGCCGGACTGTTAACGGGATGTTAAAAAAAGACAAACAGGTCTTATTTTATCCGGGCAATGGGGGTGACCCCTCCGATTACGGATTCATGCAGCTTTACCAGGATCTCTTTATCATGGGGTATGAACAGGTCTACGCGGGATCCGAATTTAATAAAACCCAGCTCTTCCCCCTGCCTGACTGATTTCCCCACCTCCGCGTAACATTTTACCCTTCGTGCCACGAAACCGGCAATTTGCCTGACAAGGATGGACAGATCTCCGTTCTTTATGCCAACGGAAGCGTGTTCGTTCAGTTCGGAGGATTTCGGATGTCTTGCAACGAGATATTTTCCGGGATGGTATTTTTGATAAATGATGCGTCCCTCAATCGGATAGTAGTTCACATGGACATCGTGGATGCTCATGAAGATGGAAACCTGTATGCGTTCTTCCTGAAAAAATTCCGATACCCTGACCTTTTCAACAGCCACAATGCGACCGTCGGCCGGAGCCACAA
Source organism: Bacteroidales bacterium (assembly GCA_016936975.1). GTDB lineage: Bacteria > Bacteroidota > Bacteroidia > Bacteroidales > JAFGWU01. The sequence continues at coordinate 71,248 of JAFGWU010000014.1, forward strand.
TTAACCTTTCGTCCTGGACAAATCTTCGATCAGGATTTCTGAAGAACCTTATCAGTAAAACCAGGAGAACAACAGACGCAATAGATAGGATCGTAAAAATCCTGTAATCCAGGAACAGGACCATTAATATATTAATCCCCGCCAGGAGTAAGACTGAGATGGCAACAACTGTTCGACCCTCCTTATGAATCCTGATCATAAGATTGCATTGAGATATACAAAGATAAAGAAAAGAACCGGGGATATAATCAACAGTGAGTCAAAACGGTCAAGTATTCCGCCGTGTCCCGGAAGGAGATTTCCTGAGTTTTTAACATGGTGGGCCCTTTTTATCCTCGATTCTAAAAGGTCACCGGCGAGTCCAATCCCTGCAATCAGAAGGGCGACAAGTATCCAGGTGCCCGGAGTGTATGTTTGTGTAATTTGGAACACCATCCAGCCACTGAACACTGTTAAAATAAGACTCCCGAAAAATCCTTCCCAGGTTTTCCCGGGAGAGAGGTTGGGCGTCATTTTATGTTTTCCGAAGAGGGTACCTGAAAGATAGGCAAACATATCATTGATCCAGGTCAGGGCAATAATTATGAGCGGCAGTCTGAACCGGTAAGCACCAGGCTGTTCAATCCACCCGGTCAGAAAGAAAAATGTAAGGGGCAGGGCGATCCAGAAAAAGGAGAGCAAGGTAAAAGAGAGTAACGCATTCCGGTATTGTCTGCCGGTGGTAAGGTGAACCAGTAAAGCAGCCAGGAGCAGAAGTCCGGGTATTCCCAACCAGAAGGGAGTAATGAGGACGGTTTTATACAGGACAGTAAAAGCCATCAGGGAGGCTCCTGGGAGAATGGAAAGAATAAAGGCAATTCCGGGCCTGACCGAAAAAATATGTCCCAATTCGATGGATCCCAGTATGATAATGATAAGCAGGAGCAATGACAGCCAAATGCCTCCGAGCAGTATGCACGCCATGACCAGGCTAACCAGGGTAATCCCTGTAATCGTACGAATCAGTAATTCTTTCAAGCTTCTTCAAATTCCCGGATGAGCTTTTTGGCCCTCAATACATCATCCTGGTAAACGTAAATTTCAATATCACCGATTTTATAAGCTGAATCCTGCTTATTGACAATAAAGGAAAGGATGTCATAATGGGATAGCATCTGTCTGATGAGCTCTGCCAGGTAAGGTTTCCCCGTGCTGTAGATTCTTACAGGGTCGTTCGCCATTTAATCACTGATTTCTGCTCTTTTTTGGTCCGCTGAAACCTCTCCTTCAGCCTGTGGCTCATCCGTTTTCTTCTTATTGATTTTCCTCTTATTTACTTTGTTTTCCCCGGTTGCTTGTTCATCCATGCTCTTTTTGTCCACTCTTTTTACTTCAGCTTTTCCCGGACGGATCTGCGATTCCTCGCTGGTGCTGTTCCAGGGTCTTTTGCCATAAATCTTTTCAAGGTCATCACTGAAGATAACCTCTTTTTCGAGCAGTAATTCCGCGAGTTTTTTCAGCCCTTCCCTGTTTTTTCTCAAAATGTCCAGGGCTCTGTTATACTGCTCCTGAATGATTTTCTGGACCTCCTCATCAATCAGCTCTGCCGTTTTTTCACTGTAGGGTTTGGTAAAGGAGTACTCCTGCTGTCCGGTGGAATCATAAAAGCTCCTGTTCCCGATTTTTTCACTCATGCCGAAATAGGTGATCATCGCATAGGCCTGTTTGGTGATCCGTTCAAGGTCGTTCAGGGCGCCGGTGGAAATTTTTCCGAAGGTTAACTGCTCCGAAGCCCTTCCTCCCAAAGTGGCACACATCTCATCCAGCATCTGTTCGGTCGTGGTGATCTGTCTCTCCTCCGGCAGGTACCAGGCTGCTCCCAGGGCACGTCCCCTGGGGATTATGGTTACCTTAACCAGCGGATTGGCATGTTCAAGCAGCCAGCTGATGGTGGCATGCCCGGCTTCGTGGAAGGCAATGGTTCGTTTTTCATCGGTTTTAATGACCTTGTTTTTCTTCTCCAGTCCTCCGATGATGCGGTCTACCGCATCAAGGAAGTCCTGTTTCTCAACCTCTTTCTTATCCTTACGAGCAGCGATAAGGGCCGCTTCATTACAGACATTGGCAATATCCGCACCGGAAAATCCCGGGGTCTGCTTGGACAGGAAGTCCACGTCGACGGATTTATCAATCTTGATGGGCTTGAGGTGAACCTTAAAGATTTCCTTGCGTTCATTCAGATCGGGAAGTTCAACGTGGATCTGGCGGTCGAACCTTCCGGCCCTGAGCAGTGCTTTGTCCAGCACATCCGCACGGTTAGTAGCAGCGAGAATGATGACCCCGCTGTTGGTGCTGAAACCATCCATTTCGGTCAGCAGCTGATTCAATGTATTTTCCCGTTCGTCATTTGCCCCGAAATTTGGATTCCGGCCACGGGCCCTCCCTACAGCATCGATTTCATCGATAAATACAATACAGGGGGCTTTCTCCTTGGCCTGTTTGAAAAGGTCGCGCACCCGCGAAGCTCCTACACCCACGAACATCTCCACAAAGTCGGAACCCGACATGGAGAAGAAAGGTACATGGGCCTCTCCCGCCACGGCTTTAGCCAGCAGGGTTTTTCCCGTTCCGGGAGGGCCCACCAGAAGGGCGCCTTTGGGAATCTTGCCTCCAAGGTCGGTATATTTCTTTGGATTCTTGAGAAATTCCACGATCTCCCTGATCTCCATCTTGGCTTCCTCGAGCCCTGCAACATCACTGAAGTCAACCTTAACATTGGTATCCTTATCAAAAATCTGGGCCTTTGATTTTCCCACGCTGAATATATTACTGCCCCCGCCTCCGGCTCCTCCTCCCATGCGGCGGAGCATATATATCCAGATTCCGAGGATGATCAGAAAAGGAAGGATCCAGAGAAGCAGATCCCCGAAAATATTCTTCCGGGTGACCGTGGTGTAGGTTGGCCGGATTTCGGGCGGCAGCTTGTCCATGGTCTGATTAAGTTCCTGCACAAATACATCCTGCGAGATAATGGTAAAAAAATACTGAGGCACACTCTGCCCGAAAATGGTGCTGGGTTTTTCCGACTTAACATCCTCGTAAATCGGATCGGAAAGCTTTTCCGGCTTGATATAGATTTCAACCTGCTCTTTATTGACAATGACAATTTCTTTAATATCCCCTCTCTGGAGCATTTGAAAAAACCGGTTTGAATCAATCTCCGTCGGGTTTCCGGTTGAACCGAGAAATTGCATCCCGATCAAAACCAGAAGAATCAGTCCGATGATCCAGTATGAATTGAATCTGGGTTTATTGTTGCCGGGTTTGTTCCCGCCTGGATAGGGTCCAGGTCTGTTTCCCGGTATTTTTTTCCTGTCGTTCATGATAATTTAATTACATTTCATCTGCAATCTGCTCAATTTTTCCGTCAGCCCAGAGCTCTTCAAGATTATAGAATCTTCGCTGATTTTCTAAAAATATATGAACCAGAATGGCATTATAGTCCATCAGTACCCACTGACAGTTTGTAAGACCTTCCACATGGTGTGCACGTATATTCCCGTTCTCCTTCAGTTTTTTCTCAACGGAATCGGTTAACGCATTCACCTGTGTGGTTGAGTCGCCGTGGCATATAATAAAATGGTCACAAATGGAATTCTCTATCTTTCTTAAATCAATAGTCAGAATTTGTTTTCCCTTTTTTTCCTTCAATGCCTCTATGATCCGTTCAATCTGCTCTTCCGTGCTCAGCGGTTCGGTTTCTGTCATCCCGTATTTTATTGACAAAGGTAACGATTTTTAGTCATTTCAATTTTGTAAATTGCCAAACAAACTGCTTTCTGAATGACATAACATTGAGAATCTGTATTTGTTTCGACTGTCACTCGGGAAAATCAAAAATTGTACCATGGATTATAATTTGATTTATAGAAGGGAGGTCACTTCCACTAACAGTGAGCTTCTGAAGTTGGTGAAAGAGAATCCGGGGGTGGGGGAAACAGTTCTGGCAGCAGAATATCAGACAGATGGTCGCGGTCAGGGAAGTCATGGATGGGATAGCGGCCGGGGAGAAAATATCCTGTTCAGCTGGCTGGTTTATCCTGAATTTTTGTCAGCATCTGAACAATTCCGTATCTCAAAAGCAGTATCTTTGGCACTTTGCGATTACCTTTCCAATTATATCGGCAACCTTTCTGTCAAGTGGCCCAACGATATTCTGGCAGGAAGCAGGAAAATTGCCGGTATCCTGATTGAGAACAGCATCATGCAGCAGACCATCCAGTATTCTGTCATCGGTGTTGGACTCAACCTTAGGCAGGAGTTTTTCCCGGAATACCCTCTGACTGCCACTTCCCTCTTTCTCGAGACAGGGCGCAAACTGAATGTGGAACGGCAGACCAGACGAGTGCTCAGATTTCTTTATAACAGGTATGAACAACTCCGTGATGGCAAGGATGAACGGATAGACCGGGATTATATTGAAAAACTCTTCAGGTATGGTCAACCGTCACTTTTCGAGGCCGGTAACCGGCAGTTCGAAGGCACCATTGTGGGAGTAAATGCTTATGGTCAGCTGGAGGTTTCTGTCTCAGGGATCATCAGAAGCTTTGATTTTCGCGAGATTAATCTGCTTCTGAGCTGAAATTAAATTGTTCAATTCCATCGATCAGCCTGTCGGCAAATTGCTTCAATGGGGCTTTGACAAAAGGGAGCAACATGGCATTGATTAGTGGCTGAATGGTTATCTTAATCCGGGTGTCATCGGCTTCGGTTTTAAGAAGCTGGACCCAGATTGTGAAGTCATATTTGGATTCATCAATGCTCGAAATCTTAACCAGTTTGAAGGGTTCCTTTTCGGCCAGTTTAAATCCTGTTTTTCCCACGGGATCAATCCTGAAGGAGCACTGTTCCGTGCTTGAAACCCACTCGCTGACCTGATCCTCAGGGATCAGGTTCCTGAAATTGTTGAAATCGGTAATAAATTTGTAGATGTCCCTGTCGGAATAACGGGATTTCCCGATCTTGCTCTCAATTTTCATCTGTATCTTTTTTGTGTGACTGCTGATGACCCCAGTTCCCGGGATCCCTTCTCCATTCACTTAGCATCTGCACTTCCTCCCCGGTAATGTAACCGGTTTCGGTTGCTGTTTTTAGCAGTTCGTGATAGTTGCTGAGGGTTACAAGTTTCACGCCTGCTTTCCGGAAATTTTCTTCCGCGATGGCAAATCCATAGGTGAAGACAGCTACCATTCCAAGCACGTTGCAGCCGGCTTCATGGAGCGCTGCCGCTGCTTTGAGAGAACTGCCACCGGTCGACACCAGATCCTCTATGATAATAACATCCCTGGCTTCCCCTATCATGCCCTCAATTTGATTCCGCCTGCCATGGTCCTTGGGGTCCGACCTGACATATACAAATGGAAGATTGAGCTGGTCCGCAACAAGGACTCCCTGTGCGATGGCCCCCGTGGCAACGCCTGCAACAAGTCCGGCAGAAGGAAATTCGGTCCGCACGATTTCCACGAACAGGTCCCTGATTCTCGTCCTGATATCAGGGAATGAAAGGGTGATCCGGTTATCGCAATAAATGGGAGAGAGCCACCCCGAAGCCCATTTAAAGGGGTTTGCAGGTTCGAGTTTTATTGCTTTACTTTGTAGCAGTAATTTTGCTATTTCGCTCTTGCTGTTTATCATGTAACAAATGTATAAAGTTTTTTTCAAGGACAGAACGGTTTACTTCGGCGATGATTTTTCAAAGGCATTTGTTAGGAATAAAGGTCTGTTCTATAAATTCAATAACCTCCATGAACTGAAAGAGCTGGTAGATGTGTTTTTTGCGCTGACACGGATTCAGAATCTTTATATCTTCCACGATGATATCCTTTCCCTGGTTGAGGAGTTCAAAGCCTGTTTTGATTGCATTGAGGCAGGAGGAGGTGTGGTAATCAATAAAAAAGGGGAGTTTCTCATTATGATGCGCGACGGGATATGGGATCTGCCAAAGGGAAAACTTGAGAAGGGAGAAAACTTTGAAACAGCGGCCCTGCGTGAGGTGGAAGAAGAAGTCGGATTGTCGGGACTGAAAGTTGTCCGGCAGATCGTCTCCACATACCATACCTACCATCTTTCGGAGGATCGGGTGCTTAAGAAGACCAAGTGGTTTGAAATGCGTTATGATGGTGATGAGCATCCGGAGCCCCAGCTTTCGGAGAAAATAACCGAAATTCGATGGGTGAAACCCGGGGAAACAGATTTCATCAGAAAAAACACCTATTCAAGCGTGCTTGATGTCCTTTTTGTAAGGGATCTCCTTTAATCAGATATCCCCGCGGGAGCGCATAATCCTGAATAATTGTTCCTGAAATCCTTCCGAGGGAAGCGTGGCCGGGGATTGAATCAGTAGGCCGTCGGGTCCGATCAGGAATGCGGAAGGAATAGTCCGGATATTATATTTTTCAAGAAGAGAAGGCTGGTCTTTATAATAGAGTGCAACCCATTCATACCGGTTCCGGTTCATAAAATCCTTCAAGGTATCCATATTGTCTGTAATCATTATCGTGACCACTTCAAGAAAATCATGAAATTTATCGCGGTAGGATTTCAGGAAAGGGTATTCCATCATACAGGCATAGTGATCGGGCGTACAGAAAATGAGGTAGACATATCGGCCCCTGAAATCGTCCACTGTTTTGAAATGGTTGGTCTGATCACGGAGCAGGAAACCGGGAGGCCGGTTGCCAATCATTAATCCGGAGAAGCGTCTGTGCATTTCCTGTGCCATTTGACGGTAATCTTCAAGAGAGGCATCCTGTGATAAAGAATCCAGCAGGATCAGCAAAGCATCCCTGATAAAATAATCCCCGTAATACTGTGAAGCGATCTCTTTAAGGATAACCAGGTCGGCAAGGGTATCAGAGGAAATGGCCGGATGTCTCTTCAGTTCCTGCCTCACCATCCCGAGGCTGTGTTTCCGGTTGACTGCGGCAAGAATCTGTTCTCCGGTGTCTGTCTTCGAGTAATAATAAAAAAAATCGTCAAAAACAGCGTTAAACAGGTCCATATAGGCAGGTTCGCGAAACCGGGGAACGGAATCGTGCAGGTAATTGTGCACCAAACCGGTCAGGTCGGTTTTCCCCTCATTTATTTTCAGAATCCCGTAACGGTATCTCCGGTAACGATCGAACAGCGGAACAGTGTTTCCGGAATAGTTCTTTTCGAGCTCCTCAATGAGGGGATCTGCCTGGACGATTTCATGGCTCTGACCTTTGTCAAGCAGGGAATGGTTCATTTTAACAAAGGTGGTATCGAAAGCCGCAATCAACCGGTTGAGTTCGGCGGTGTCCGGCAGGAGTTCCCGGCTTTCAATTGTTCTGCAGGACAAGACATTCAGATGGACCCTGACCGGCTCATAAAAAGGCCCCATTCTTTTATGAAGGGCCTTTTCCGTGCGGGGAGGGAGTTTTACGTCATATTCATAACCCGGGACAGCATAAAGAAAGGCCTCGAAGATTCCGGCTCCGAGATAGAGTACAGATTGCTCCTTAATCGGAATGTGTTCATAGAAAGAACCGTCATCCAGTATCCTGATGGAATCGAAAGCCACCCTGACACGGGAGAATGGATTTTCAATGCGGTACACAGGAATTTTCTGTCCTGCATGATCCTCCGAGGTGCCTGCAATGATACATTCCTGTGACACTGCATGACCGGGTCCCAGGAGGCTCAACAGGCAAACAGTTCGGAGAATGGTTCGCATATCAGAGGTAATTTCTGATATCAATCCCCTTTGGAAGAAACTGGGAGGCATCGCCTCCATTTCGTATAATATCTCTTATAAGTGTGGAGTTAATGGGCGTGTGCTCCGGACTGGTCAGCAAAAAGATCGATTCGACTTCCGGCAGCATCAGCTTGTTGATCTGAGCGACGGCACGTTCATATTCGAAATCGGCTGCGGTTCGAATGCCCCTGAGCATATGGGTTGCCTTAACCCTGCGGCAATAGTCAACGGTCAACCCTTCAAAATAATCTGCAAAAATCATGTTATGTCCTTCAAAAATATCCCTGATCATGCGAACACGGGACTCAATCTTCAGGAGGGGCTGCTTCCCGGAATGTACGCCAACGGCCACAATGATTTTATCAAAAAGGTCAACCGACCGGTGCACGACGGATTCATGTCCCAGGGTAAACGGATCAAATGATCCCGCAAAGACGGCAATTTTTTCCATGATCTCTGTTTTATGAAGTGAACGCCTTAAAATTTCAATCTCTGTGTCTGACCTTTTAACTAAAGCTGATAGGATTTTCCACCTTATCCTTCAGGAGGGCAAATTTTAAAAGTTCTCCTGCATGATCCATATATTTGAACACGAGATTTTTTTTGTAGATCGCATTAATTTCTTCCACATCCTTCAGATTCTCGCTTGAGATTGCGATTTGTGTAATCCCTGCCCTTTTGGCAGCAAGGATTTTCTCTTTTATCCCACCCACGGGCAATATTTTCCCGCGCAGGGTAATTTCTCCCGTCATGGCCAGGTTATTTCTTACTTTACGCTGTGTGAACGCCGATGCAATTGAAGCGAGCATGGTGATGCCGGCAGAGGGTCCGTCTTTGGGAATGGCCCCTTCGGGGACATGGATATGGACATTCCATTTCTGAAAGATGGAGGGATCCAGGTCAAGGGTCGAAGAGTGTGACTTCAGGTACTCAAGCGCGATTACGGCAGACTCTTTCATCACATCCCCGAGGTTCCCCGTAAGGGTCAACTTGCCTTCCCCCTTGCTGAGGGATGTTTCCACGAACAGTATTTCTCCTCCGGTTGCAGTCCATGCTAAACCGGTTACCACCCCCGCAAAATTGTTACCCAGGTACTTTTCCTTGAGAAATCGCGGCGGACCAAGTATCTGTTTCACATTTCCCAGGGTAAGGGGGCGGGGGAAAGGCTCTTCAAAAGCAATGTATTTTGCGATCGAACGGAATATCTTGCTGATCTGTTTTTCGAGCTGGCGCACTCCCGATTCCCTGGTATAACTGTCGATAATATTTTCCAGAACCTTTTTGGACAGGGATACCTGACCTTTGGACAAACCATGGTTCGCCAGTTGTTTTGGAATGAGGTGCCTTCTGGCGATTTCGACTTTTTCTTCCACGATATATCCCGAAACCTCTATGATTTCCATCCTGTCCAGCAGGGCAGGATGAATACCGGAGGTGGTATTGGCAGTTGCAATGAACATCACCCGCGACAGGTCATAATCCACTTCAAGAAAATTGTCGTGGAAATTGGAGTTCTGCTCGGGATCCAGCACCTCGAGAAGGGCAGAGGCCGGATCGCCATGCACATCCCTTCCAACCTTATCAATTTCATCAAGCACAAACACCGGGTTCGAATATTTTGCTTTTTTAAGGTTCTGGATGATTCTTCCCGGCATCGCACCGATATATGTTTTACGGTGGCCCCTGATTTCTGCCTCATCATGCAGACCACCCAGTGACATTCTGACATACTTGCGGTCGAGTGCGTCGGCAATGGATTTTCCAAGCGAGGTTTTTCCGACTCCCGGAGGTCCCACTAGGCAAAGGATCGGAGATTTCATATCCCCTTTGAGCTTAAGAACTGCCAGATGTTCCAGGATACGTTCCTTCACCTTCTCCAGTCCGAAATGATCCTTCTCAAGAATTCTGCCGGCTCGTTTAAGGTTGAAATTATCCCTTGTGTATTCATTCCAGGGAAGTTCGAGGAGGGTCTGAATATAATTCACCTGAACAGAATACTCCCCTGACGCCGGATTGAGACGCTGCAGCTTATCAAGTTCCTTGTTAAAGGTATCCTTAATCTCTTTGCCCCATTTTTTTCTGGAGGCCCGTTTCCTGAATTCATTTATTTCCTGTTCCTGAGGGGACCCCCCCAGCTCGTCCTGTATGGTCTTCATCTGCTGATGAAGGAGGAATTCGCGCTGCTGCTGGTCAAGGTCGGTCTTGACCTTGCTCTGAATGTCGTTCTTCAGCTCAAGCATCTGAACCTCCTCGGAAAGATGCCCCAGCAGATTCATCCCCCTTCTGGCAATGCTGTTAATTTCCAGGAGTTCCTGTTTCTGCTTCAGGTTCAGTTCGCTGTTTGAAGCCAGGAAATTGATGAGGAACGAAGGACTTTCAATATTCTTTACGGCAAAAGAGGCTTCATTTGGAATACTGGATGATAGTTTTATGATTTTTATTGCCAGTTCCTTGAGTGCTGCAGCCACCGCTTTTGCCTCCTCAGCCGGTTCATCAACAGATTCCTCAAGGGGTATGATGCGTGCAACATGGTAGGGTTTCGTGGTCAGAAAACTCTCCATTTCGAAACGTTTCCGACCCTGAATGATCACCGATGTGGAACCATCAGGCATTTCAAGTATTTTCAATATCTGGGCAACGGTCCCAATCCGGTAAAGATCCGTGTAAGCGGGATCTTCCACGGATGCATCCTTCTGTGCTATGGCACCGAGGATTTTATTTTTCCGGTTAACCTCCTGAATGAGCCTCAACGATTTATCCCTGCCAACAGTGATGGGGATGACCACACCCGGGAATAAAACGGTATTGCGAAGAGGAAGGATGGGTAAAACATCGGGGATGTTCATTCTTTTCAGATCCTCTTCCTCTTCTTCAGAAAGTAATGGAATATATTCGGTTTCCTCGTCAGAAGGAACCACCAGATTCTTCAGGCTTATCTCAAATGTACTGTTCATACACGTCAATCCTTACTTAAATACAGATAACAGTCAAACTGTCATTTACGAACCGGTTCATTCCGGATTATTCAGTTTCGCAATAAATATGCCAAGATCTTAACAAACCAACAGGCCCCCGTGTTCAGATCCGATTTGATGAAACATCACTTTTATTCTTCTGTTGTTTTTCATTTAACAAAGCTAATACATATATTTGTTTACATTGTAAAAAGCTTCTTTATAATAATTATCAGATGGATGCGAAACGTTCAAGCCGGAATTTAATGAAACTCCCGGAGCCGACAGTGGAACGCCTGAGTGAATACCGTAGATCTTTACTGCAGTGCCTGGAACAGGGGAAAACACATATCTTTTCCCACGAACTGGCAACACTGCATCACAACACTGCCGTACAGGTCAGGCGTGATATTATGTTCATCGGCTATTCAACCAATCAGCGAAAGGGGTATGACGTCAGGGAGCTCATTGATGTCATAGGGAGTATACTCGATTCCGGAAAATCGCTTAATATTGCAGTAGTGGGAATGGGAAATCTTGGGAGTGCCATTACAGCCTATTTTTTGGGAAAACGCTCAAAAATGGATATCGTTGCTTCCTTTGATGTGGATCCCCAAAAGGTCAACAGGGAGTTCTCGGGGATTCTGTGCCATCCCATGAGTGCATTGAAAGACATCATCCGGGAGATGAACATTTCCATTGCCATTATGACGGTTCCGGCCGACTCGGCTGTTGAGGTTGCCAATCTGCTTGATGAAGCCGGTATTAAAGGAATCCTTAATTTTACCTCGATTCCTGTAAAGGTTTCCCCAAGGGTCTATCTGGAAGATTATGATATGATAACCTTCCTTGAGAAAGTAGCTTACTTTGTTAAGCATTCCACGAGGCAAAACGTATCCCCGTCAAAGATATGATACCTGTAAAATAAAACACTATGAAAGAACTGACTGTTATCGTGCTGCTGAGTGCTGCCATCGCAGGGGTGATGGCCGCTCCTGCGGAAAAGAATGTTGATGCCGGAATCGATCATGTGACCCTGTTTCATTCAGGAGCCCAGGTCATGCGCTCCAGTAAACCGGTTTCCCTGGAAAAGGGACAGACCCTGGTCATCATCGACGGACTGGAACAGAACCTGGTGGAAAACAGTATCCGGGTTGGGCTGGACGGAAACGGAAAGATACTTTCCGTGGTAAAGAGAATGGATTACCTGGAGCTGGTTACGACAAACCAGAAAATTGCTGACCTTGAATTGAAGCTGGAACAGCTCCAGAATGAAAAAGAGGAGCTTCAGCTGGGCATCAGGGTGTTTGACCTGGAAAAAACGTTGCTGATAAATAATATGAAACTGGGAAGCGAACAGCAGGGGGTTCAGATATCCGAGTTAAGGGAGGCTTCTGATTTCTACCGTTCACGCCTGACGGAGATTGAAAAGGGATTTCTGTCCGGCAATCGCACCATAAAGGATCTGGAGCTGGAGATTGCCGGAATCAGGAAACAGCTGAGTGATCTGAATTATCAAAAAAACAAACCCTCATCCACCCTTGAAGTGACGGTGGAAATGACAGCCTCAGGAAATACCAGGCTGGTGATGGATTATTACGTTCCCGAAGCCCGCTGGAGCCCGCTTTATGATATCCGGGTGGATGAAATTGGCGAACCGGTGGCCATCATCAGGAAGGCCTCAGCATCCCAGTCAACCGGCGTCGACTGGAATAATGTGAAAGTGACCTTTTCAACCGGTAATCCAAGGGAAAGGGCTACCAAACCTGAATTGATTCCCTGGTACCTGAGAGAAATCAGACCGGAACCAACTATTACCCTGAGGGGGATTGACGATCAGGCAGCTGCCCGGCCAACGGTAAAAAAGTCTGCTGTGACTGAAAATGTGGCAATGGAGGAAGGGATGGACATGGATTACAGCATCAGTAGCTCCATGCCGGTGGTCATTACAGGGGCAAAAAACTCCCTGCTGGAGTTCACGCTTGCTTCCCCTGCCTCCATCCCATCCGATAACAAGGAGTATACACTGGTCATCGGTTCGGTGGAGGTGGATGCGGCATATGAGTACCATTGCGTACCCAAGCTGGATCCTTCAGCCTACCTGGTCGCAATGGTCGCCGACCGGAACCGGTATAACCTGGTAAACGGAGCGGCCAATATTTACTACGAAGGAATGTTTGTCGGGAAAACCTATATCAATGCCGCCTCAACTTATGATACCATGCAGATATCCCTGGGCAGGGACAGGGACATTATGGTTGAACGGAAGCAGTTGGAGGAATTCTCAAGCGACCGGCTGATCGGTTCGAACAGAACCATCGAATTTGCTTTCGAAAACATTATCCGCAACGGGAAAAGCCGGGAGATCATTATGATCGTTGAGGATCAATATCCGGTCTCCACAATGAAGGACATCGAAGTGAATGCAAAAGAACACGGAAGCGGAAAATGGGACAAAATTACAGGTAAGGTTTCCTGGCGCGTTCCGGTCAAACCGGGCGAAACAGTAAAGCTTCCTTTAAATTATGCCGTTAAATATCCTTCGGAAATGCAAATAAATCTTTAAGCACATTAATGACTGAGTAATGGAAAAACGTCTGGGTTCGGTAATTATTCTTCTTGAAAACACCACCGTCACATCCCGCATTAATGCAATTATTTCGGAATATGCTCATCTTGTCCTGGGCCGCCAGGGTATTCCGTTGCACGACCGGGGAATCAGCATTATTTCTCTTGTGCTGGAGGGTAATACGGATGAAATAGGTGCCCTCACCGGAAAATTGGGAAGAATAGCCGGGGTAAAGGTTAAATCGGTTCTGACCGGTTAAATGTTAAAAAACATAAAAAAGTGTTAAAAGAATCTGTTTTATACAACAAAATCTTTCCCTGAAAGTTATTTATTTTGAAAGTAATTGTTGGGGTGCAAGGCAAGTTGCGAATCTTTTGAGGGTTTTAGGGAGAACAGCAACTTGCCTTCTTTTTTTGACCTTCCGTTCCCGTCCCTTCTTCCCGGTCTTTTCAGGTTATCCGGTATTATCAGTTTCAGCCTTATGCTATAAGACATTCCTGATCTTTATTTAAGCTCTGCGTCCATTGTTATCTTTACACAGTAAAACATAATGTAAATGGTCAACAGGCAACTTATAAATCCGGAGAGTATTGTGGTGGTGGGAGCGTCCAACAATATCCGGAAACCCGGGGGGAAACTGTTTCACAATATTCTGCATGGCAGTTTCGGCGGAGAATTATACGCGGTAAATCCGGGTGAAGATACCATCCAGGGCAGGCCATCCTTCAGGGAGATTAAAGATTTACCCGCCACCGAGCTCGCCATACTGGCAATTCCGGCCGTCTTCTGTGCCGGGGCGGTAAAGGAGCTTGCAAGGGATAAGGGAACACGCGCATTTATTATTGTCTCCGCGGGATTTGGTGAAGAGAGCTCGGAAGGGAAAAAGATAGAAAGTGAGCTGGTGGAGATTTGTAATCGATACAATGCCTCCCTGATCGGGCCTAACTGTATCGGGGTCATGACCCCATTCTACCAGGGTGTATTTACCCTTCCCATACCGAAACTGGATCCGAAAGGATGCGATTTTATCTCTGGGAGCGGGGCCACAGCCGTTTTTATTATGGAAGCGGGTCTTCAGAAGGGCTTAAAGTTCAACATGATTTTTTCGGTCGGCAATTCTGCTCAGCTGGGGGTGGAAGATGTGCTTCAATACCTGGATGAGACCTTCACAGAAGAGAGTTCCAGGGTTAAGATCCTCTATTTTGAATCCATAAAGGATCCCGACCGGTTGCTGAGGCATGCCACGAATCTGATCAGGAAGGGATGCCGTATCGCAGCCATAAAAGCGGGAACCTCCGATGCCGGGAGCCGGGCTGCTACCTCACATACCGGCGCGATGGCCAGTTCGGATCTGGCTGTCGACGCGCTCTTCAGGAAGGCGGGTATCATCCGTTGCTATGGTCGTGAGGAGCTGACCACCGTGGCTTCTGTGCTATCCTATCCCAAAGCCAAAGGACGGAATTTCGCCATCATAACCCATGCGGGGGGACCGGCGGTGATGCTGACCGATACCCTTGCCGAAGGGAATCTCCATGTGCCGCAAATAAAAGGAAAAAAGGCCGCTGAGTTGCTTTCACACCTGTTTCCGGGCTCTTCGGTCTCAAATCCGATCGACCTTCTGGCAACGGGAAATGCAGAACAGCTTGGTATCGCCATGGAATACTGCGAAAAATATTTCGGGGAAATCGACGGGATCATTGTCATCTTCGGAACGCCGGGTCTTTTCCCGGTTTACGATGTGTATGACGTGCTGGACCGGAAAATGAAGCAGTGCAAAAAACCTGTCTTTCCGATATTGCCATCCGTGACTACAGCCGCAGGAGAGATCAAAGAGTTTCAGTCAAAGGGACATATAAATTTTCCCGATGAGGTTCTGTTCGGAAGGGCGTTGAATAAAGTATACAATACCCCGAAGCCGGCAGGAGACAAGGTCTATCTCGACGGTATCAATTTAAAGAAGGTCAGGGCGGTGATTGACAGCGCACCAGATGGTTACCTGGATGTGGAATCGGTCTGCGCGATCCTTGACGCCGCAGGAATCTCCCGGGTCAGGGAAGAGGTGGCAACGGATCCGGATGCCCTGAAAAAGATTGCTGCGAAATTCGGGTATCCGGTTGTGTTGAAAGTGGTGGGGCCCGTTCACAAATCGGATGTCGGAGGCGTCCTGGTCAACATCAGGGATGAGGAGACCCTGATGACGGGATTTCAGCAAATGAAGGGCATTGAGGGCTATCAGGGAGTGTTGATTCAGCAAATGCTGGAGGGTACCGAACTGTTTATCGGGGCAAACTACGAGCCCGGATTCGGGCATGTTGTTTTGTGCGGACTTGGCGGTATTTATGTGGAGGCGCTGAAGGATGTAACTTCCGGGCTGGCACCCCTCTCGGTCACAGAGGCAGGCAAAATGATCCGGTCCCTCAAAAGTGCCAGAATACTGGATGGTACCAGAGGTAAGGAGGGTGTGAACAAGGATCTGTTCGCCGAGGCACTGGTCAGGATCTCATCCCTGCTCCGCTATGCCACCGAAATTGTGGAGATGGACCTGAACCCGCTGATTGGACGGCCTGAGGCAGTAACGGTTGTGGATGCCCGTATCCGTGTTGAAAAAAAGAAAAAAAAGGCTCTATAACACATCCCTGTTATGCTGTTCGACATGAACGGTTTTATTGCTTATTGATAATTTGGGTGCTCGTTAATGAAAGGCTATGAAGAGGACACCGATAGATGAAAAGGTTGTAAACGAGGTTATAGAACGATTCGGCATTCGCCCTGCCGGAAAAGGGACCATTCGTGAGATCGTGAAGATAGTCAATGATATTGAAGAGATTACCGGGGAGGAATTCGTGCGGATGGAGATGGGGGTACCCGGTCTGGATCCCACCTTTGTTGGCACCGAAGCAGAAATGATTGCGCTTCGGAAGGGGGTCGCTTCAAAATATCCCAATATAGAAGGGATCAAACCCCTGAAAGAGGAGACCGCACGCTTTATCCGGCTATTTCTGGATGTTGAGGTCGAACCCCGGCATTGTGTTCCCACGGTTGGGGCTATGATGGGCGGGATGGCTTCTTTCATGGTGGTCAACAGGTCCGACCATACCCGTACCGGAACGCTGTTCCTCGATCCCGGATTTCCGGTGCAGAAACAACAGTGCCTGGTTCTGGGTCATGAATACGGAAGCTTTGATTTATATGATTTCAGAGGTGAAAAACTCAGGAAAAAGCTGGAGGAGGAAATATTAAAAGGGAAGTATTCATCCATGCTCTATTCCAATCCGAACAACCCGTCATGGATCTGTTTGAATGAGGAGGAACTGGCCATTATCGGGGAAATATCCCGGAAATATGATATTACGGTTATTGAGGACCTGGCTTATTTCGGAATGGATTTCCGGAAAGATATCTCCATACCGGGGGAACCGCCCTTTCAGCCAACCGTGGCAAAATTCACCAATAATTACCTGCTTCTGATATCCAGTTCAAAAGCCTTCAGTTATGCCGGTCAAAGAATCGGTGTGATGGTAATTGCTCCCAGGCTTTTTGACAGGAGGTACCCGGATTTGAAACGTTATTACTCGTCGGATAAATTTGGACATGCCATGATTTACGGGGCTCTTTATGCCCTGTCGGCGGGAGCCACCCATACCACCCAGTACGCGCTGGCGGCCATCCTGAAGGCGGTCAACGACGGGAAATACAATTATATCAGTGAAGTCAGGGAGTACGGAGAGAAGGCCCGCATCATGAAGCAGATATTTCTGCGCCATGGATTCAGGATTGTATATGACAGGGATATTGACGTACCGATTGCCGATGGATTTTATTTCACAATATCCTACCCCGGTTTTACCGGCCCTGAGCTTCTGGAGGAGCTTCTCTTCTACGGGATCAGTGCCATTTCCCTCAGCATAACAGGCAGCACCAGGGAGGAGGGACTGAGGGCCTGTGTCTCCCAGGTGCGGCGCGATCAGTTTGAAGTTCTGGAAAAACGTTTGTCCCGGTTCAAGGCGGACCATCCCATCCCGGAATAAGCGGGTTTATCCCAAATGTGGCGTGGGAATATACCGGTTTTAATGGAACGGTTAATTTTAGCGCCGGCAGGCATCAGGGGAAGGGAAATTATACCCGCCGGAAGTGTGAAATGTTTTGAGCAAAAAAACCGGTATTGTTTTAAATTGTTACATTTGATATTCAAGCAAAATTAAAACAGATGGCTAAAGTAAGAGGAGCAATTGTCGTTGACATCGAACGGTGCAAAGGGTGTGAGGTTTGTGTGGTTAATTGCCCGACCGATGTTATAGCAATGTCAAAAGATGTAAATTCCAAAGGATATCATTACGCCTATATGGAACATCCGGATGATTGTACCGGATGTACGAATTGTGCCATTGTATGCCCTGATGGTGCCATTACAGTTTACAGGATAAAAAACTAAACAAAACTTCTTTTCATGAAGGAAATAGCATTAATAAAAGGTAATGAGGCCATTGCGGAGGCAGCTATCCGGACGGGTGTGGATGCTTATTTCGGTTACCCGATCACCCCCCAATCGGAGGTTCTTGAATACCTTCAGCTACAGAAGCCTGAGGAGCGGACCGGAATGGTTGTTCTGCAGGCGGAGAGCGAACTGGCTGCAATCAACATGGTGTACGGTGCTGCCGGGACCGGCAAAAAAGTAATGACGACCTCATCCAGCCCGGGAATCAGCCTTATGCAGGAAGGGATCAGTTATATCGCCGGCGCTGAACTTCCCTGCCTCATTGTCAATGTTGTTCGCGGAGGGCCGGGGCTGGGAACCATCCAGCCATCCCAGGCGGACTATTTTCAGGCGACGAAAGGGGGCGGACATGGCGATTACAGGCTGATCGTACTCGCTCCTGCATCGGTACAGGAGATGGCAGATTTTGTCGACCTGGCATTTGAACTGGCCTTCAAATACCGGAATCCTGCGCTGATCCTGTCGGATGGATTGATCGGTCAGATGATGGAAAAGGTTGAACTGCCGGAGCCGAAGGAACGGTTTACTACGTTCGACCAGTCATGGGTTATAACCGGGAAGACCGCCGACAGGGAAAGGAACATCATCACCTCCCTGAACCTTGACCCGGAGCTTCAGTATGAGCACAACATCAAACTGCAGCAGAAATACGAACGGATGAAAGAGGATGTGATGTTTGAATCATTTCAGACGGACGATGCCGATTTTCTGCTTGTAGCCTATGGCTCGAGTGCCCGAATATGCCAGAAGGTGGTGGATGTGGTAAGGGGAAGGGGCAAAAAGCTGGGACTGTTGAGACCCATTACCCTGTTTCCCTTTCCGACCGAAGTGATTTCAGAGCTCTCACGAAGGGTAAAAGGAATCCTTTCCGTGGAAATGAGCACCGGCCAGATGGTGGAGGATGTCAGACTTGCCGCGAACGGAAGGGTCCCCGTTTACCATTACGGAACATTTGGCGGAAAAATTCACTCCCCGGAAGATGTTTTAAACGCCATTGAAGAAAAATTTATCGGAGGATTTTAGCATGGAAGATTCATTGGAACAGATTATACAGGAAAAGAACCTGGTCTACAGGCCCACCAGGCTGATGACCGGTGCAACACTCTCCTATTGTCCCGGATGCGGGCATGGAACCATTCACAGGTTGATTATGGAAGTGGTTGAAGAGATGGGTATCCAGGCGGAAACCATCGGTGTGTCCCCGGTTGGATGTGCTGTTCTTGCCTACGACTTCATGGATGTCGATTTCACCGAGGCGGCTCATGGAAGGGCCCCTGCCGTAGCCACCGGGATCAAGCGATTATGGCCCGATAAGTATGTGTTCACCTACCAGGGCGATGGCGACCTGGCCGCGATTGGTACTGCCGAAACCATCCACGCCTGCAACCGCGGTGAGCAAATCTGTATCTTCTTTGTCAATAACGGCATTTACGGAATGACCGGCGGACAGATGGCTCCCACCACCCTGGAGGGAATGGTCTCTTCAACCACCCCGTACGGGCGAAATGTCGAGCAAATGGGTCCCCCTCTCAAGATTACCGAACTTGTAGCCCAGCTTGCCGGGACCTATTATGTTTCAAGACAGTCGATTCATAAAGCCGCAACTGTCAGAAAGGCCAAAAAGGCAATCCGGAAAGCCTTTGAAGTGCAGAAGGAAAAAAAGGGGATGGCCTTCGTTGAATTTGTTTCAAACTGCAACTCCGGGTGGAAAATGACCCCTAACGAGGCCAACCAGTGGATGGAGGATCACATGTTCCCGTTCTATCCGCTCGGGGATATCAAGGTTGACGGAAAGCTGGTGAAGAACGTTATACAGGATTTATAAAAACCGAAATAACATGACTGAAGAAATTATCATTGCCGGATTCGGTGGACAGGGCGTCCTGTCGATGGGGAAAATTCTGGCTTATTCAGGAATTATGCAGGATCAGGAAGTATCGTGGATGCCCTCTTACGGCCCTGAGATGCGGGGCGGGACTGCCAATGTGACCGTAATACTGAGTGATAACCGAATCAGTTCACCGGTCCTGCACAGTTATGATACCGCGATAATCCTCAATCAGCAATCTCTCGACAAGTTCGAATCCGCCGTCAAACCGGGGGGGATGCTTCTTTACGATCCGAACGGCATAACACGGCATCCCGAACGAAAGGATATAAAAATATTCCAGGTCGAGGCGGTTGATGAATCCATAAAGCTCTCTTCCAAGAAAACCTTCAACATGTTTGTCCTGGGTGCATACCTTAAATTACACCCGATCGTTACATTTGAAAATGTGGTGAAGGGATTGAAGAAATCCCTGCCCGAAAGGCACCAGCATCTGATACCGGCAAATGAAAAGGCCATAAAACGGGGAATGGAAATCGTCAGGGAGATGAAATGAATAAATTGCCTTTTTTCCAGGTGGATGCATTTGCTTCCGAACCATTCCGGGGCAACCCTGCAGCGGTGGTCATTCTCGATCGCTGGCCGGCTGATTCCCTTCTGCAGAAGATTGCCGGTGAAAACAACCTTTCCGAAACAGCCTTCCTTCTAAAATCAGGTTCCTCTTATGAAATCCGGTGGTTCTCCCCCTCAGTGGAGGTTGATCTGTGCGGCCATGCAACGCTGGCCTCGGCTCATATCCTCTTTCATCATTACGAGCAGGATACAACGCGGATCCGGTTCGAAAACCACTACTCGGGAACCCTCTTTGTTGAAAAAGGGGAGCGGGAACTTACCCTGGATTTTCCTGTCGATCACATCAGGCCGGTCGAACTCCCTGAGGAGTTAATTTCCGCCCTGGGAGATTGTCCGGTAGAGTCATACCTGGGCAGAACCGATTATATGTTGGTATTCGGAGAACAACAGCAGATAGAAGATCTCTCACCCGATTTCCACCGGTTGAGAGCCTACAAAGCCAGGGGCATCATCGCTACGGCAAAAGGAAAAGAGGCCGATTTCGTTTCCAGGTTTTTTGCTCCCGCTATCGATATCAATGAAGATCCGGTTACCGGATCAGCCCACACCACGCTTACCCCTTACTGGGCCAGAAAACTTAACAAAACGGAACTCCTTGCACATCAACTTTCTGCCAGGGGAGGAACACTGCATTGCCGCCTGGCAGGTGACCGGGTGAAAATAAGCGGCCGGGCCGTAACCTACCTGGAAGGATCAATATTCATCCCGGCTGATGAGGGCAGTGCGAAACAGTAACCAATCCCGGTGAATCCGGCCCATATGAGAAGAGACTACAAAGGGATCAGTATCAATACTTCGAAAAACACCCATGAGACGGTTTTCACGCTTCTGGATAACGACAGGGATGCCGTCATAGTGGATATCCCCTGCGGAAGTGGGGCTTTTGTCCGGCGACTGAAAGATCAGGGCTTCACAAATATCGTGGCCGCAGACATTATAAATCTCATGGAGATCGAACATGAACATTTCATCACTGCCGATATGGAGCAGAAGCTGCCGCTGGCTGATGATTCATGTGATGCGGTTGTGTGCATCGACGGGATCGAACATATCAGCCGGCAGTTTGATTTTGCCGGGGAAGTCTGCAGGATACTCAGAAAGGGGGGAACCTTTATCATTTCCACGCCCAATGTAAGTTCAATAAGGTCGCGATGGAAGTTTTTTGTCACGGGTCACCATCACAAGTGCACCTCACCGCTTGATGAAAACAATCCCAACCCCCTGCATCATATCGGGATGATCTCGTTTCCCGAATTAAGATACCTCCTTCATACCCGGCAATTTAAAATCGATACGGTCACAACCAACCGCATAAAAGCGGTCAGCTGGCTCTTCCTGCTTTTCATCCCCCTGGTTTACCCGGTTAGTTTTCTTACATACCGGAGAACAGGCAGGGAAAAGGGAACCCTGGGATTGAACCGGGAAGTAATGCGGACGATGTTCAGCCGTGAGGTATTGCTCGGGGAATCTCTGATAGTGAGGGCCAGGAAAATAAGTCCGGCAGACAGTTAATGGTTTATGTGCCGGCAGTCCGGTCAGAATGGTTCCTGAAGCAGAAGCTGCCGGGTGCAATATCCACCCCGAAGGTGTCCAGGGGATTGCCCGAGGCACTGTAACGGTATACGAGGCCGGGTTGAAGGTAATCCATTGCATCGGAGACATATATATCGGAGCATTCCGGATCGACCCCGAGCCCGTAAAATAACCGGCCCTCAGCCCGGATAAAAGGTTCTTCAGGAAGCCTGACTGCGTCCACAGACATCCTGTATACCCCGCTCCCGGAACCGGAGGCGTTAGTCCAGCCGTGGCTGATGAAGTAAATCGTGTCGCCGGTGCCATTGACAGAGAGCCTGATCGGAGAGAGGTTTTTTTCGGGGAAGGTAAATTTCTCCATAACGGAAAAGGACTCGGGATCAATTTTTGACAGCGCGGGCCATTCCCAGCCGCAGGGGGCCCCCTGATAGGCACCGTCGCTGAGGACCCACAGCACGCCATTCCGGTCAGCAACGATGCTGTTCGGCTGAAGCGCTACAGTCAGGGAATCAATGACTGTATCGGTACCGGCATCAATTTTATAAACCTGGTTGTTCATGGACCACCCGGTCGCGAAAAGCGCTTCACCATGCCGGACCATCTGTTCGGTGGTTCCTCCCACATCGATGGTCCCGGTTATTTCAAAGGAGAGGGGATCGATAATGGTAATCGATCGGGCATGCAGGTTGCTGACATAGGCTTTATGCTGATCCACAATCTCTATGAACCGCGGGGAACCCAGTCCGCTGATCGTGGCAACATGCCTGAACGTACCCGCATTCATGACCAGGATCTTGCCGGAATTATTGATGACCAGGTACGCCATGGAGTCCAGGAGGGTCATTGACTGGAGAACATCGCCGGGGGGGAAAATATTGGCATTGAAAAAAACCTGGTTGTAAACTTTAAGGGAATCCGGCCGGTA
Organism: Bacteroidales bacterium; assembly: GCA_016936975.1. Classification (GTDB taxonomy): domain Bacteria; phylum Bacteroidota; class Bacteroidia; order Bacteroidales; genus JAFGWU01. The sequence continues at coordinate 93,941 of JAFGWU010000014.1, forward strand.
AAAGGAGAGGGAGCTGTTCCCGAACATAAAATTCCCCTCATTGCATATGAATACACCCTTTCCGGCAACAGGAGCAGGTTTGCCATCTGCAGGTTCCTCACATTGCCGGTTCATCAGGATAAACACCGGGAACAACGCCGCAATAAAAAGCCGGGAGAGGGTTCGCATCAGAAAGACAGCTTGAGTAAGACCGTAAAACTTCTTCCCGGCATGGGTCTCCAGAGGACAGACTGGTAATCTGCATTCAGAAGATTGTCGGCCCTCAACCGCAATTCGCCATCTGTTTTCCATACCCTGAAGGTGAGTGCGCCCGAAACATTATGCAGCAGGTAACCCGGCAGTGAGTGTAGGGTTGGATTGCCGGCAGAGGTTGTAAAACGTTCCCCGACGAAGTCCGGTCCGTAGGAGAACCGGTAACGGCTCCACGACAGGAATACGGTCAGCGAACCTTTATGGACAGGGATGTAGATGAGCTGGTTTCCGCGTTCCGGTTCTCCCACTGTTTCCGTTGTCTCATCCGTGGTCCAGGTGAAGGAATAGTTCCCGTAAAGGTCCATCTTCAGGGGATGAAAGATCATCCTGGTAATGAGGTTATATTCAAATCCCCTGGAAAGCACCTCCCTGATGTTACCTGCCTGCCAGTATCCAAATTCACCGGGTTGCCATATAATCCAGTCGTTTACACGTGTCATGAATCCGGTTATCGCGGAATGGATGGTTACCGACGAATCCAATCGCTGGCTGAACGCTGCCGTCAGGTCCATGGCCAATCCTTTTTCCGGCCTGAGGTCGGGATTGCCCCCGGGGATCCAGTGCAGATCGTTCAGGGTTGGATAATGGGTGTTTTTACCAACGTTCAGCTTCAGGGCCAGCGACTCTTTTCCGAGCGGGAGGAACTCAACACCCGCTGATGGCATAAACGGTGAAAACTCCCTTCCGGCCAGGCTCTCTTTCAACAATAGATAGGATGTGAGCATCTCGTTGAACCGGTGGTGAATGCTGATCCCGGCTTCGGTTTCGGAACGGATTGCCGAATAACCGGCCAGGGTTTGTTCGTCTGCCGTTTCGGCCCGCTGCAATGAATTCCGGAGGGTCCCCCTGAGCAGGGTTGACTCCCCGATCCCGGCCTCCAGGGTGTACTGGTTGTGAAGCGTCCGTGTGTTGCTTTCGGAATCGGAAGTTACATGGAAGCCTTCATCCGTCTCTTCACCCAGGAAGTACCTCAATCCCGTTTGCGTGTATCCTGAGGTAAAACGGCTCAGGATCACCCGACCGTAGTAATTCCATCTGATGTTCGCCATCATCTGCCGGTCCGCACGGAACTCTTTTCTGCCTTTTCCCTCATAGGACATAATCGGGGGGAGATTACGCGTGGCATCCTGCATCCAGAGGGAAGCAGCTACCTTGTGGTTTCCCTGTCTGAAATGGGCCTCACCCAGTATTCCATCCAGGCGGTATCTGGCAGAATGCTGTTGCTCTCTCTCCCAGGTGCCGTTGGCAGTGTTGAGGAACCGGAAATCATTCTCCGATTGGTCATGGATGGCCCGTATCCTGAATTGCAGGTGCGGACTTCCGCCTCCGAAGGCAGTCATGGTCCGGTAGGTGTCGAAGCTGCCCGCCCCCTGGATAATCTCTCCATAGAACGATTCATGCCATTGAGGAACTGACGAAAGGTGAATACTGCCCCCCAGTCCCCCAGAAGCATGGAGCATTGATCCGGAGCCGTAATACAGGGAAACCCGGTCGAGAAAATATACCGGAATAAGGGAAAAGTCGGCCTGTCCAAGCATCGGATCATTCAGGGGGATCCCGTTCCATTCGACTCGTGTGTGGGAGGCGGAGGTTCCCCTGAAGGAAGAGGTGGCCAGGGATCCCGATCCATAGGATTTGATGAATACTGTGCTGTGACGGGCGAGTAATTCCGACAGCGAACAGAGAAGGCTTTCTTCCAGTATCAGGCTGTCGGGTTCCGTCTTCTGAACGCCGTAATCGACCAGTGGCCTCTGCCGGGTAATGCTGACGGCTTTGATATGATGGGTGCTGTCCTGTGGCACAGGATCACCGGCCATGATCCTGCCCCCCGCCAGAAGGCCGAAACAAAGGAATCCTATTTTCAGGCGCGGTGTAATCACTTTTTGACGATTCTGACGGTATAAACGGATTTGTTATTCCGGATCTGAAGAATATAGACTCCCCCGGGCAGGTCCGAAACATTTAGCCCGGTGCCGGTTCCGGAATAAATTCCTTCCAGCATGGTCTGTCCCGACAGCGAAACGATTGTCATCTGCCCTGGTTCACCACCCTGTATCTGAAGGGTTGAACGGACGGGATTGGGGAACACTGTGAAGCCGCTTCCGGTTCCGGTGGTTCCGTGATCCTGCAGGAAACCTGCGGCCGGCAGGACCAGTGCGGCCCCGGATATTTCAGTTGAGACCTCTCCCAGTGCTCCTGCATGTCCGTTGACTGCAGAGTGCACTTTAATGAAGTGGATGGTATCCAGTGCCACCGGTGTTCCGGTATGGTCGACAGCCCAGCTTATATCCATGGGATCTCCTCCGGCACCTTCAATCTCCCCGGTTAAGGGATTGTCGGGGATGGTATAGGGTGCCACGCCCCTGGGTTGGTTGTCGGCATATCCGAAACCGAGTACAGGCGGCAGGATCAGCATGCTGCCTGAACTGTCGGGCTCTGCCACGATTCGGGTGCCCGCAAGGGTGTAGGCCGACCGGCTTATTTCAGGGAACAGGTCTGCAGCAGGATAATATGGCTGGGTATGAGTCGCATTGGCGTAAACGAATCCCGCGCCCCCCCGGTTATCCTCCCAGCTGACATCGGTAGCGGTTTCCTTCCCCGGATTGATATAGGTAACTGCATAACCCGTATCGCTCCTGTCTGTGCCATACGCACTGCCGGCAAGTTCATACCAGGTATCATCGGGGAGGTTGTTCCCGTTCAGATCCTTCATGACGGATACAATGCCGGGCTCCGACCAGTTTCCTGCCGGGTTGCCGAAGATGGTAAAATCGATCCCGAAGGGGTTGCCGGGATCATTTGCCACGGGATGTTCAAAACGAAAAATGAGATAGCCTCCGAATGCCCCCAGGGAGACCAGTCCATTGATGCCGCCGACAACCGATTCTGCCGCTTCCCTGGTACCAGCAGCGCTGTTGATAAACTGTCCGGGTGCTGGCCGGTATTCCAGGATTTCGTAAATATATTGCGCACCGGCAGGCAGTCCGGCCAGAATCAGAAACAGAATGGATAATATGGCTTTAAAACAGGTCATCGCACGGTCTCAAATATTCACTTTTGATTCTGAGGCGTACGATGGGACGGTCCAAAACGGCTGGATAAGTGATTTAACCCCCTGTTCACCGCAGGTCTCAAAATCTGGTGAACACCGGCAGGTCTTCTGACTTACTTTCAGATTCTGTGCCTTCCCACCGGCAACGGCCGACAGTGGCTGATTACAGAATTTTTAACGAAAGATCACAGCAGCGGGAACTGTTACCGACTTTCCACCCGCTTTCCTTCCTGCAGGCGGATCACGGTATTCCCTTTTAATCCCAAAATATCACGGGAACCGATGATGGTACAAAAGTACGAGTTTAATTTTACAAATGACCGGCTCTACTCATAAAAATGCATCCCCCGGATCATATTATATACTTCCGGGGGCAGGAAGTACCGCATATCCTTACCCTCCCTGATAGACCGGCGGATAAAACTCGAAGAGATCTCCATCATGGGGGCATCCACCAGGGTCACATTCGGCTGCGACAAAATATAATTCTTGCTGACCCCGTGCCGGGGATAAATAATACGATGGTACTTCTGAATGAGCAGGTCCGCATTTTTCCATTTGTCGAAACTTTTCAGTCCGTCCGCACCCATGATCAGGTAAAATGTGCGGCCGGGATTTTTTTCTTCGAGATAGGTCAGGGTATCAATGGTGAAGGAGGGCCTGGGCATTCTGAATTCGATATCGGAAACCCGGAACCGCTCGTCCTTTTCGGTAGCCAGGGTCACGAGATCCAGCCGGTACTGATCATTGAGGAGGGTATCCTTTTTCTTCAGGGGATTGTGCGGGGAAACCACGAACCAGAGCTCGTCGAGGGCAGTGAATTCCATCATGTAGCCCGCTATGGCCATATGGCCGATATGGATGGGATTGAATGAACCGAAATAGAGCCCTGTGTTCGTCATAGACCGGGTATTTTCAGGAAATCCCTGACCGCTTCTTCAGCCGTGCAGAGGGTTTCTTCGAGTTTATCGTTTACAATGACCTGGTCGAAACGGTCCCTGAAAGTGAGCTCATACCGGGCCTTATCAATCCTTTTCCTGACGGATGCTTCATCATCGGTGTTCCGCTTCATCAGCCGTTCGGCAAGGACGTCGAGAGATGGCGGGCTGATGAAGAGTGCCAGGGCCCTTCTCCCGAATGCATCTTTCAGGTTAAGGCCCCCCACCACATCGACATCAAACAGGGCATGGTGACCGTTTTCCCAGATCCGTGCCACCTCGCTTCTCAGGGTTCCGTAATATTGATTCGCGTAGACCTCTTCCCACTCAAGAAACTCATTGCGGCGGATTTTTCTTCTGAATGTGCGTGGCGTGATGAAATAGTAGTCCCTGCCATCCTGCTCATTCCCCCGGGGTTGCCTGGAGGTGGCCGAGATGCTGAATTCGAGACCCAGATCAAGGTCCAGAAGGTGCCTGACCACGGTGGTTTTACCCGATCCGGAAGGGGCACTGATGATGATCAATTTTCCGGTCATATCTTTTTCACGCTAACAGGAGAACCAGTTTCAGCCATCTACAGGACATTGAGCAGCTGTTCCTTGATTTTTTCAAGCTCATCCTTCATCTCCACCACGAGCTTCTGGATCAGCGAATGATTGGCTTTCGACCCGAGGGTATTGATTTCACGGCCCATCTCCTGGGATATGAACCCGAGCTTTCTTCCAACAGGTCCGCTTTCGTTCATCGAATCGAGAAAATAGTTGCAATGGCTCAGAAGACGCACTTTCTCTTCGGTGATATCCAGTTTCTCAAGGTAAAAGATAATCTCCTGCTCGAGCCGGTTCTCATCGATGGCACTGTTTTTTAAAAAATCAGACAGGCTGTTCCCGATACGCTCCCTGATAGTTTCTATCCGTTCTTTTTCATGAACCTCCACGGAATTCAGTTTTTCCAAGATGATGCTTACCCGTTCCCTGATATCCGATTCAAGGGACCTGCCTTCCTGCCGGCGGAAAAGGTTGAGCTCGTCAATGGCTTTCAGCAGACAATCCCTGACCTGTTTCCACTCCTCCTCCGGAAGCTCCGGTTTTTCGGTAACCAGGCTGTCGGGCAGTCTCATGACGGTACAGAGGGTTTGCTCGGTAGTTTCGATCCCCAGCTCTCCCGCCAGCTGATGCAACTTTTCATAATAATCCCTGACCACCGGAACATTGATAAACGAATTTGCTGCACTGCCGGCAAGCTCATAGTAAAAGCAGCACTCAACCTTCCCGCGTTCCAGTCCGGCAGCAATTAACTGCCTGATTTCAATTTCTTTTTCCTTGTAGAGCGGAGGGATACGGAGGTTGACATCCAGCTGTTTCCCGTTCAGTGCCTTTATTTCCAGGGTCAGTTTCTTATCCTGAAGCTCACATTCAGACTTCCCGAAGCCTGTCATTGATTGAATCATCTTATCGAGCGGTTGTTTGATGTAAAAATAGCAAAATGCGGTTAATTGATTAATCTGCCTTTGGAATGGTGAAGCTGAAGATGCTCCCCTGTCCCGGGGTACTTTCTACACTGATCGTTCCCCCGTTCCGCTCTATAAACTCCCTGCAGAGGATTAACCCCAGACCGGTTCCCTTCTCCCCATGGGTTCCCTGGGTCTTGAATTTTTCATCGATCCTGAACAAACGGCGGATGTTCTCACCTGAAATACCAATCCCGCTGTCTTTTACCTGTACCATAATATGTTTGTCATTGGGCCGGACATCGATTTCAATCCTTCCGTTGGTATCGGTAAATTTAACCGCATTATTCATGAGGTTTCTAACTACGCTGTTGATCATGTCCCTGTCGCCGTATGCATACACTTCCTTTTCCTGGGTGGTTACCAGCATGAGCCCTTTCCGCTCCGACTGGAGCCTGTGAAGATTGATATTTTCGTTGATAAGGTTCGTGAGATTGAAGCGGACGGGATCATATTTTATTTTTCCCCGCTGTGTCCTCGACCAGGTCAGGAGGTTTTCAAGCAGGGAGTAAAGATATTTCAGGGACTCATTCAGCTTTCTGAATCCGTCGCGATGATCCTCCCGGTCTGCATCGTCGAAATTCTGAACCATCAATTCGCTGATGGAAAGCAGGCTGGAAAAGGGATTTTTCAGATCATGGGAGATGATGGAGAAGAACTTATCTTTCGTGGCATTGAGCTCTTTCAGATTTTGTTCAGACTCGGTAAGTTTCTGGTTTGCAATGGTGATCTGCTCGTTCTGTAAGCGGAGCAGGCGGTTGGTACGGGTTCTCACCAGGTAAATGTAAATGAAAGCCCCGACCAGCAGACCTGCCAGGACCTCCAGGGCAATGAACCACCATAAATTCCAGAATGGAGGGGTGATATGGATGTCGAGCTCCAGGGGGGGATCCGTCCATATACCGTCGGCATTCCGGGCAATGACCCTGAGGGTGTAATCACCGGCCTTCATGTTGGAAAAAGAGACGTAATTTCTGAATCCTGTGTTGTTCCATTCCTCATCGAGGGTGGTCATCATCGTGGCATACTGGAGTTTTCCGGGCTGGAGATTGTTCAGGGCCGCGAACTCAATGGAGAACACCCTGTGGCTGTAATCCAGCACAATCTCTTCAAGGTATGGGGGATTCATGCTGACAAAAAAATCCTCTTCGTGCTGAACCACTGCATTGGGGCAGGTTTCGAACAGGCTTTCCATTCCGGCATCAGCAATTCTCACCTCTTTTCCCAGCACTTCAATTTTCGTGAAGCACACTTCGGAGTAGTTTTCCGACACGGTTATCCGCTCCGGGTCAATTTTTGTAACACCGTACACACCGCCGAAGTAGAGGGCCCCATCCAGCCCCCTGTGGTAGGCCCCGCCATTGAACTCGTTGCTCTGCAGTCCGTCGTTCATATCATAATTTTTCACCGAGAAGTCGTCGAGGCTGAATTTCGAAATACCGCGGTTGGTGCTCAGCCAGATATTATTCTGTTCATCGGGCAGTATACCATATATCACTTCATTGGCAAGGTTCTCCTCAAGACCAAAACGGCGGAATGATCCCGTTGCCGGATAGAACATATTCAGCCCGCTGTTGGTTCCAATCCAGTAACGTCCAAGGGGATCCCCGAAAATGGAAAAGACAATGTTATCCGAGATGGAAGTAGGATCATCAGGGTCACTCAGGTAGTTCGTGAACCTTTCCTCCGAGGGATCAAAAATACTCAGTCCCCCTCCGTAGGTTCCGATCCAGAGGTTCCCTTCATTGTCTTCCACGATGGCATTATAGATAAAATTGTGGGGCAGTGAGTTCGGATCATCCGGATCGTGAAAATAACGCCGGAAGGAACGGGTGGCCGGGAAATACTGATTCAGTCCCCTGCGGGTTCCGATCCATAAGCGTCCCCGGCTGTCCTCAAAAATGGCCCGCACCGAATTATCGGAAATTGAAGAGGGATCGGCTCTGTCGTGCCTGAAATGGGTGAATGCATTGCGGGTCCTGTCAAAACGGTCCAGCCCGCCGCCGTCGGTGCCTATCCATATGTTCCCCCGGCTGTCCTGGTAAATCTTCCTCACCGAAGGGGAGGCGAGGGACCCCGGGTCAGAGGGGTCGTGGTTAAAATGACGGAAGGTGTTCCCCGACGGATCATAGCAACTGATTCCCTTCTCATCGGTCCCGAACCAGACAGCGCTGTCGGCGGTCTGACAGATCGACCATATAAATGAGCTGGCAAGACTATTCCGGTTGAAGGGATCATTCTTGAAAAGGGTAAATTTATTTGCCCCCGGGTCGAGGATGCTGATACCGGCACCAAATGTTCCAAACCACATGGCGCCCGACCGGTCCTCAAAAATGCAGTTGATGGAGTTTTCCGACAGGCTCTGCGGATCGGCCGGATTATTGTGATATGAAACGGTTTCGAAGGAGGAGGGATCAATCTTATGCAGACCGTTACCGAAGGTGCCGTACCAGATGTTTCCCTCCGTGTCCTCAACAAGAGGCTCAACCGGGTTCAGCATCAGGCTGTGGGTGGTGCGGGTGGTGTTGACGAGCTTCGTCGTTTTCTGCGACTCCCGGTCGAAATGGTAAAGCCCGTGATTCGTTTTCAACCAGACCCCGTTACGCTGATCAACATGCATACCCGATACCCGTGGTTCCCTTTCGCTGAACCCGGGCTTATAGAAAAGGGGCGCGACAGATGGATCGGCAGACATTGCAATAATGCCCCCGGGCACAGCTATCCACAACTCTTCGGTGCCCCTTGCCATGCAATAGACAGGGGTGTTGGCTTCAATCAGATTTCCCGGCCGTTCATTGAAGAAGAGGCCCGATTTCGGATCATAACTGAACAATCCCTCCCCGGTGGCGATCCAGAGGATTCCCGAACGGTCATTCAGGAGTCCGTGAATCGCCATCGTTAATCCTTTCAATTCGCTTTCACCGGGATTGATGCGGAAAACGCTGTTATCGTTCCTGTTGATCCGGTTGAGCCCGCCGGATGTTCCGACCCATATTGTATTTAGCAAATCGGATATGATCGCCGTGACGGTGTCGTTTGAGAGCGTGCTCTCATTCTCCGGGTTGTGCGAAATGGGTGCAAAAATGCCATTGCGGGGATTGTAACGGGTCAAACCGCCACGGGAGCCCAGCCAGAACATGCCGCCTTTATCCTCATAGATGATCTCAATCCATTTGTTGGCGAGAATGTGATGATGCTCCGTGGTCGCCCCGTAAACGGTGATGTTTTTTCCGTCGAACCGGTTCAGTCCGTCTTCCGTTCCGAACCACATGAAGCCTTTGGAATCCTGGTAAATGCAGTAGACAGAGCTTACAGATAATCCGTCGTTGATGGTCAGGCGCCTGAAACGCACATACTGTTCCTGTGCATCGGCAGATGACAGGAGCGAGAGGCTAAGGAGTAAATAGAGTCCCGGTCTTTTCACAATTCGGGTGATCAAATCAACCATCAAATATAAGGACGATTTTAAAGGGATTCAAGTTACCGATATTGGAAAATAAATTCAAAGGCAGATTGTTAAATAATGTTATTTGTTCACCGGATGACCGGCTCCCCGCAATCCGTCCGTCCGACGGATGCTGCTTTTATAAATTCATTACATTGATATTATAACTTTTACTGACGACAAGGGAGTTGCCCAGGTCGGTGGGAATCTCTGCAAAGAATTCAACGGTTCTGTTCAGGACGTTCCCGGGGTGCACATAGAATTCCATGCGGCACACCCCGTCTTTGGCGTCGAGGTAGGAGCGCTCCGATTGCCGCTCGTTGATCTTCACCAGCTGAAAGTATTTCGTGCGGCTGCTTTTATTGGATGCGGATATTTCAAGAATTATTTTATTTTCCTGCCTGAGCCGGTTAATCTCACGGATCCTGATTTCCGGGTAATCCGTTATCAGCTCTCCCTGTTCGGTATACTCTTTAAGTCCCGGCATGATCTGGTCCGCTTCATAAGTGTATTCCGCCATCAGAACCCCCGACTTATAATATTTTCTTGTCAGTCCCTCCCTCATATTCTCTTTGAATCCGGTGTGTTCGAAGACCTGTCCGTTCTTGTAGTACCAGATTGCCGGACCTTCCTTCCGGCCATTATTGTAAGTGACCTTCGAATGAACGTTTTTGCCGTCCTCGTAATAATTCACTTTCAGTCCATGGGCATAACTATCCTGATTCACGGAGGTGATGCTGAGCAGGGTCCCGTCATCGCGGTATTTCCTGATATATTTGGATTTTGCCTCTTTCTCATCTTTCTTTTCCGGGCCCTGGTTGCACCCGCCAAAAAGAAATCCGGCCATCAGGGCACTTAAAATCAGAATCCTGTATTTCATGATGTTCCTCTCTTTTAAATTTATAATAATCATCCTACCGGGTGATGGTGGCCGGTTCAACGGTCACATCGATCACACCTTTGGATTTCCAATTTCCCGTAAGATAATAAATTATTGACAGAATCATTCCCACCGCCCAGCCGCAGGGGAACGACCACCATATGCCCGACTCTCCCAAACCGGCTCCTTTCAGGGTCAGGGAGAAGACCTCAATGGTCTCCCTGCTTAAGAACACCGCAGCCGGGATTCTGACGAGCCACAGGGCGATCAGGGTGATGAACATCGGAATGATCGTATCGCCTGCACCCCGCATGACCCCGTTGACCACAAACATGGTGGTGAAAAGCAGATAAAACGAGGTGACAATGGTAAGGTATTCCCCCCCGATACGGATGACCGCCTCATCTGTTGTGAACATGCCCATCAGGGGCGTTTTAAAAACGATCACCACTACAGTCATGGCAATGGCAATACTATAAGACATAAAAAGCGTCCGCCAGAACCCCCTCTGTATTCTGTGTATTTTCCCTGCGCCGATGTTCTGCCCGACAAAGGTGGACAGGGCGTGGGAGAACACCATGGATGGAATGACGGCCAGGCTGTCGAGCCTCCCCGCGGCTGTGTAGGCGGCAACGGTATTGGTGCCGAACGAGTTCACGATCCCCATAAGGGCCAGCATTCCGAGGGAGACGAATGTTTGCTGAAAACCGGTGGGTAACCCGATGCGGAGACTCTGCCGGAAGATTTCCCTGTCGAAAGAGAACTCTTTAATGTTGAAACGGATGAGCTCATGGTATTTGTTGAGATAGAATACGGCCGTCATAAAGGCCACACCCTGGGCGATGATAGTTGCAAATGCAGCCCCTTCGATTCCCCAACCCAGTTTAACTATGAAGAGGAGGTCAAGGAGGATATTCAGAACGGTCGAAAGGATCAGAAAGTAAAGCGGGGTGATCGAGTCTCCCATTCCGCGCAGGACAGCGGTTACCCCGTTAAAACCGAAAAAAACCACGAGCCCCGAGACATAGATGGTGAGATAGGTTTTGGCCTGCGGCAACAGCTCCTCAGGCAGTCGGATGAGCCGGAATATATTTTCTGCGAAGGAGATCCCGATCACGGTCATCAGAACAGCGGCCCCTGCCAGGATGATGAATAGGGTGTCGATGGCGCGCTTGAGCCTGTTAAAGTCCTTCGCCCCGAAGAACTGGGAAATAACGATGGTCCCGCCCGAGGCGATGCCAATGATCAGGGCAATCAGGGTAAAAATAATGGGAAAGGAAGCCCCTACGGATGCCAGGGCTTCCGTGCCCAGGTACCTGCCAACAATGATTTGATCAACAAAGGTGTATAATTGCTGAAAGAGGTTCCCGACAAGCATCGGAACGGCAAAAATAAAAATATTGTGTCCAACTTTCCCCCGGGTCAGATCTTTCATTTCGGTATTAAACCGGCAAAGATCAATATTTTTTTTTAATTAGGATCAAAAAGTCTTTTCCAATTCAACGGTGAAATGCCTCATGATAGGGGCCTCCCATACAATCCGGTATCCGCTGGTAATTTGTTCCCTTCTGTCGTAAACATTTTTGAGTGCAGCGGCAACATAATCCATGTGGTTCCGGGTGTAGACCCGCCGGGGAATGGTTAAACGCACCATTTCGAGTTTCGGGTACCTGTTTGCGTGGGTAACCGGATCGCGATCCGCAAGCAGGGTGCCAATCTCAACGCTTCTTACACCCGCTTCGAGATAGAGCTCAACGGCGAGCGTCTGGGCGATGAACTCCTCTTTCCTGACATGGGGAAGGAACCGCGTGGCATCCACAAATATGGCATGCCCGCCAAAGGGTTCCTGCACCGGGATACCATAGTCCCGGAGGCTGGTGCCCAGGTATTCAACCTGGAGGACCCTGCTTTCGAGGTAATCAAACTCCATGGCTTCAGTCAGCCCCTGTGCCAGTGCGGCCATATCCCTGCCGGCCATCCCCCCGTACGTCAGGAATCCTTCAAAAAGAATGTTGAAAGCAGAAGCCTTCCTGTACAATTCCTGATTGTTCATGGCGATGAATCCGCCGATGTTCACAATCCCATCCTTTTTACTGCTCATGGTCATGCCGTCGGCATACGAGAACATCTCCCTCACGATCTCCCGTATGGATCGGTTAGCATAGCCTTCCTCACGGATCTTGATGAAATAGGCGTTCTCGGCAAACCGCGCGGCATCCAGGAAAAGAGGAATCCCGTATTTTTCAGAGCAGTGCCTGACAGCCCTGAGGTTTTCCATGCTCACCGGTTGTCCGCCGGTAGAATTACAGGTGATGGTAACGATGATCAGCGGGATCCGTTCCACCCCGTATTGATTGATCACTGATTCGAGTTTCTGAATGTCCACATTACCCTTGAACGGATGATACAAACCGGTTTGACCGGCCGCATCCACGGTGCAGTCCACAGCCGTTGCCTTTCGAAATTCGATATGCCCCCTGGTGGTATCAAAATGGGCATTGCCGGGGATCACATCTCCCTCCCCGACCAGGGCGGAGAAAAGTACGTTTTCCGCAGCTCGCCCCTGGTGTGTGGGTAAAACATGGGGAAAACCGGTCAGCTCGTTTATGGTATCCCTCAGTTTTTCGAAGGAGCGGCTCCCGGCGTACGACTCATCCCCGATCATCATCGCCGACCATTGTTCCTGGCTCATGGCACCTGTTCCGGAATCGGTCAGCAAATCGATATATACATGCTGGCTTTTGAGATTAAACAGGTTATAGCGGGCTTCACCGATCCACTTTTCCCGATCAGGGCGGGTACTCCGGTGAATGGGTTCCACCATCTTGATCCTGTAGGGTTCGGCAAATGGTAATGGCATCATCTTTATATGTTTTAAATGAAAAAGAACAGTTGATAATCTGCTTTGCGGGGCAGGAATGAAAGCATGGTCAGGGAGGACCCGTAACCAGCGCAGGATGTCTCAGGAGCGACAGGGATAGGTATCGCGGTTCTTGATATTCCGGAACAGATGCTTAGGCGGTAATATGCGAATGGAGCAGTTCATACCGGGAGTAAAATTAATAAGATTGTTTTTCCCCCGGAAAAGGGATGGAATGTTTTGTGACAGCATTCGCATGCGGCAGATCCGTTTCAGGAGGGACCACAGGTAATTTTAAGCCTCAGGAAAGGATATTCCCCCTTCCGGGAAAAGGGGACCGTGGTAAAATACCTATTTCTGGGTATCGCCGTTTCGCGGTTTTCTGCTAGTTTTGTAATTCGTTATCAAGCTGTTTTCTTCTCAAAAAGAAAGGATTCGTGGTGAAGGCGCTGATTACAGGCTATCTGAATGAATTAGTTTTTTTAAAAGAAATGGCACCCTGCCTGCTTCCGGGATTCCCGGTAGCAGGATTGCTCATGGTTTTTATTCACAGGAACCCGATTAACAGATGACCCTGAATGATTTACATACCGGAGAATCCGGGATTATCGTGAGGATACACGGAAGAGGTGCATTCAGGAAGCGGATCACCGAAATGGGGTTTGTGAAGGGTAAGCCGGTAACCGTTATCAAGGCGGCGCCCCTCAGGGATCCCGTGGAGTTTCGTATTCTGGACAGCAATGTGTCGCTCCGGCGCAGTGAGGCACAGCTGATTGAAGTGATCAACGACTCCGGGATGCCGTTGCATCCAGAATATCATGAATGGAAGGTAGTCCATTCGGGTGCCTTTCACAGACCCGAATTGCACAACCACGGGCAAGTCATTAATATTGCCCTTGTAGGCAATCCGAACAGCGGGAAGACCACGCTTTTCAACCGCTTATCCCGTTCCCGCGAGCATGTCGGCAATTATCCGGGTGTTACCGTCGGCTCCAAGCTGGCACGGTTCCATCACAGGGGCTACACATTCAACATTACCGATCTGCCGGGAACCTATTCCCTCTCCGATTACTCCGAAGAGGAGCTGGTGGTCCGGGATCACATCATGAAAAACAGGGCCGACATCGTGGTCAATGTGATCGATGCCAGCAACCTCGAGCGGAACCTTTACCTCACCAGCCAGTTAATCGACATGGATATCACAGTGGTGGTCGCCCTGAACATGTACGACGATTTGCTTACCAAGGGGGATCAGCTCGATATCGACCAGTTGAGCAGACTGCTCGGGGTGCGGATCGTTCCCACCATCGGCACAAGGGGGAAAGGGGTTCCCCGACTTTTAAATCATATAATCCGAGTTTACGAAGGGAAGGATCCCGCAATCAGGCATATCAAAATCAATTATGGCCACGAACTCGAACAATCCATTACGGCTATTGAAGATTCCATTCGGCAAATATCCGGTTTAACCGACCGCTTTTCTCCCCGTTTTGTGGCCATCAAGATGCTTGAAAAGGATCAGAAATGCAGGCGCCTGATTTCAGGGGTTTCCGACTCCAATGCCATCCGGGAACAGGCCGGGGAGGAGATCACCAAGCTGGAGAATCTCTACAGGGAGGACACGGAAACACAGTTTGCCGATGCGCGTTACGGATTCATTGAAGGTGCTCTGAGGGAGACCCTGAAAAGGAGCGGGCAGGATCCGGGTTTAACCCGGTCCCAGCGGATCGACCGCCTGCTTACCCACAAATATTTGGGATTCCCTGTTTTCCTGGCTTTTCTGTATATCATGTTCCAGGCAACCTTTTCGCTCGGGAAATACCCCATGCAGTGGATCGAATCGGGGGTGGCCCTGCTTGGTCAGTTCGTGGAGGGACTCCTGCCGCAGGGTATCCTTGCCGACCTGCTGATCGACGGGATCATCGGCGGGGTAGGCGGGGTGATCGTCTTCCTTCCCAACATCCTGATCCTGTTCCTCTTCATCTCCATCATGGAAGACACGGGATACATGGCCCGGACAGCTTTTATCATGGACCGGGTGATGCACCTGTTCGGGCTCCACGGAAAATCCTTCATCCCCCTGATCATGGGATTCGGATGCAACGTCCCGGCCATTATGGCCACCAGGGTGCTCGAAAACCGCAACGACCGCCTGCTCACCATGCTGATCATCCCGTTCATGTCGTGCAGTGCCCGCCTGCCGGTCTACATCCTGATTGCGGGGGCCCTCTTCCCTTCGCATGCCGGGAATGTGATATTCGGACTCTATATGGTCGGGATTGCCGTCTCCCTCCTCATGGCAATCCTCTTCAAGAATACGTTGTTCAGGAACAAGGAGGCTCCTTTCGTGATGGAACTGCCTGTCTACCGCAGGCCGGGTGTAAGGCTGGTGCTCCGGCACATGTGGTTCAAGGGGGGGGAGTATCTCAAAAAGATGGGCGGGGTCATTCTGATCGCCTCCATCGTGATTTGGGCACTGGGCTACTTCCCGAGGGAAATGAAACTGGATAAGGATTACGCCGTATTGGTCGCGGAAGCCGGATCGGCGGAAGAGATTGAAAGGGTGGAGGCAATGATGGAGGCGGAACGGCAGGAGCAATCTTATATTGGCAGGATCGGACAGTTCATTGAACCCGTAATCCGGCCGCTGGGCTTCGACTGGAAGATGGGGGTCAGCCTGGTTTCAGGGTTTGCCGCCAAGGAGGTGGTCGTAAGTACCATGGGGGTCCTTTACCAGGTTGACGATGGGTATGGCTCCGGGGCCCCGCTCCAGCAGAAGCTTCAGCAGCAGGTGTACACGTCCGGACCGAGAGCCGGACAGAAGGTCTACACCCCCCTCTCCGGACTCTCATTCCTCCTGTTCGTATTGTTATATTTCCCATGTATTGCGGTGGTTACGGCTGTGGGCAGGGAAGCTGGAAGCTGGAAATGGTCGGCCTTCGTCATCTTTTATACCACCGCGCTGGCCTGGCTCGCAAGTTTTCTGTTTTACCAGGGGGGCTCCCTGCTTGGATGGGGTTGGATTACAGAAGGCTGAAAAAATTAAAAATTAAGTTTGATTTTTATATCTTGCGGGCCCGATCCGACGGGTGAGAATGTAATGTTGTTAATATGCTGAAGCGAATCTCCTTCCTGTTTTCCATGTCCTTTATGGGTGTTCTGCTGATTATTCTGATCGGGATCCTGGCGCTCGCCACCCTGATCGAAAGCCGGTACGGAACCGAAACAGCATGGGCCCTGATTTACGGAACCCATCTGTTCGAGATATTGCTGTTGCTAATCGGGATCAACGTGGTGGGTGCCGTTGTGCTGTTCCGTAGCTACAGGCGTCCGAAAATCTCCGTCTTTCTGTTCCATCTCTCCTTTGTCCTGATCCTGGCCGGGGCGGGCATCACCCGGTTCATCTCCTCCGAGGGGATGATGCATATCCGGGAGGGGGAGTCGGCCTCTTCCATGATCAGTGATGATGCCTGGATGAAGGTCGATCTCCGGTCGGGGGATCAGGCTGTCGCCGGCATCAGGAATACAAGGCTTACGGAGCTGACGGGGAGGAGTTACCGTAGCAGGATGAGGATCGGAAAGGAGCGGGTCGTCATACGATCGACCGGTTTCATCCCGAATGCAGTGGAGCAGATGGTCCCGATGCCGGGCGGGGAGCCGTTCGTACAGTTGATTGCCCTTTCCGGAAGACAGGTCCCGGTCGGGATCCCTTCGGGGGAGACAAGGAACCTCTTCGGGATGGAGGTCAGTCTGAATGCACAGGACCCGATGGCCATGCTCCGGCTCTTCTCGGAAGGGGAACGCCTCTACGGAACGGTTCCCTTCAGCGCCACTGCCATGAAAATGGGGGAGTCCGCTGTCGTTTCGTACGAACCGTTTGATACCATCCCGTTTGAGCAGGGCATGCTATACGCTTTCGGCCATCTGCGCCTGGCCCTGCAGGCTTTTTACCCTTCGGCAAAGCCCCGGTTAACCAGGGCTCCTGACGGACAGGGGATGGGGTACCCCGATGCTGTGGAGCTGGAGATCGCTTACCGGGGAATGGTTGCCCGGCAGGTCGTTACGGGGAGTTCCGGAGCCACGGGCAATCCTGTTACCGGCAGGATAGGCGATCTGGAATATACTATTACCTACGGATCGAGGGAGATCCCCCTTCCCTTTAAACTGGCCCTTCAGGATTTCCGGGTTGAACGCTATCCGGGTTCGAACAGCCCCTCCTCCTTCATCAGTGAGGTGACCCTCCTGGACGGGGAGATGGGAATAGAGGAAGATTGCAGAATCTACATGAATAATGTTCTAAAGCACAGGGGATACCGGTTCTATCAGTCCTCCTACGATACCGACGAAATGGGGACCATTCTTTCGGTCAATAAAGACCGGTGGGGAACCGGGGTGACCTATGCCGGTTACTTCCTGCTGATGGCCGGAATGGTTCTGGCCCTCTTTAACCGGGGGACCCGCTTCCAGAGCCTTGTACGGAACGCTTCCGGGGCCCTCCGGCGCACGGCTGCTGCTTCTTTGCTTTTACTCGCTCTTCCGGGGGCTGCGCTGACAGCCCAACCCATTGCGCCCCCGAAGGATATTGCCTCGCAATTCGGTACGCTCTGGGTACAGGGAAAAGAGGGACGGTTTAAACCGGTCAATACCCTGTCGGGTGAAGTGGTCAGGAAAATTACGGGAAAATCGAAATACCGGGATTATACTCCGGACCAGGTGCTTCTGGGGATGCTCCTCTACCCGGAGGAGTGGCGGGAAGAGCCGCTGTTTAAAGTCGATCAGCCTGAAATCCGGAATATGATCGGTTATATGGGAAAACGGGCCTGTTTCTATGATTTTATCGAACCGTCGGGATCCGGTTATCTGCTTTCGGATATCGTCGACCGGGCTTACTCCAAACCGGTGGCAGCGAGGGATGACCTGGATAAGGAGGTCATTAAGCTCGACGACCGGATCAATGCCATGATCCTGCTTCAGACAGGGGAACTGCTGAGGATCTTCCCCGCCGCAGAGACAGAGAATAACCGGTGGAATGCGGTTCCGGAAGCCCTCGCGGCGGAACCGGAAGCCCACGACTCCGCCGGCAATGCATTTATGAGCCTGCTCCTTCATATCCATGAGGGCGATTACAGCGCCGCAACGGAACATCTGAACCGGTTGAAGGATTACCAGTCACGGCACGCCAGCCTGCTGCCGGCAGAAGGAAAAAAGAGAATGGAGATCCTGTACAACCGGATCAATATCTTTCCCCGGCTCAGCCGGTTCTATGGGATATTCGGACTGCTCCTGCTGGTTTTGCAGTTTATCAGGACCTTCAGGGTTTCAAAACTGGTCGATTATCTCTTCCGGGTAGGGGTCATTCACCTCGCCGTGGCGTTCGGACTTCATACGCTGGCATTTATCGCCCGCTGGTATATCAGCGGACACGCCCCGCTGAGCAACGGATATGAATCCATGATCTTTGTCTCATGGGTCACCCTGCTGGCCGGACTGTTTTTCGTCAGATGGTCGGGCTTTGCCATGGGGCTGACCGCCGTTCTGGGTTCCCTCTCCCTGGTGGTGGCGCATATGAGCTGGATGAACCCGGAAATCACCAACCTGGTGCCGGTTTTAAAATCCGTCTGGCTCACCATCCATGTCACCGTGGTTATGGCGGGTTACGGCTTCCTGGGGCTTGCTTCACTGCTGGGACTCACCGGCCTGGTTTTTCTGGCCGTGCTGAATGAAGCTAACCACGTTAAAATCTCCGGGGTAGTGGAGCATCTGACCCGGGTTAACCAGATGGCGCTGATCATCGGGCTCTATTTCATGACGGCAGGGGTCTTCCTCGGCGGGGTCTGGGCCAATGAGTCGTGGGGCAGGTACTGGGGATGGGACCCGAAGGAGACCTGGGCCCTGATCACCGTGCTGGTTTACGCTTTTGTGGCCCATATGCGCCATATCCCCGGACTGCGGGGAGCCTACGCTTATAACCTGGCTTCGTTTTTCGGGTACGGTTCGGTGCTGATGACCTATTTCGGGGTGAATTATTTCCTGGGAGGCATTCACTCCTATGCCACGGGTTCGCCCTTTGCATTCCCATGGTACTCCTATGCCATCCTGGCGATCCTGGCCGGACTGTCGATCGTTGCCTGGTACCGTCAGAAAAGGGTCCCGGATATTAAAGAGATTGGTTCATAAGGAGATTCTCCCGGTTACAGGGGGATATTTTTAACCTCCCTGATCATATAGATCAGGTAATCTTCAAAGTTAAAGAACCCGTATTTTTCATACAGGTTACGGGCAATACGGTTGCCGGCGTGCACCTCCAGCTTGACCTGGCAGCCGGTGGATTTGATATATCCCAGGGAGGCTTCGGTAAGCTGGTTGCCGTATCCTTTCCCCTGGTAAGCCGGTCTGATGCAAAAATGGTGCAGGAAGAGCCTTCTTCCGTCGAAGGTCATCCAGGAGGTTCCTATAATGCATCCGGCTGCAGGGTCCTCCATCACCAGGAGCCGGCCCCCGATGGAAAGGCAGTTCTCAACCGATGCTTCGGTATCGCCCCTCGCGGGGTTCCCGACCCCTGTTTCATTCCAGAGGGCGGCGATCTCCTGATAGTCCCCTTTCCGGTAATCCCTGATTAGCATTTCAGGTGTCTTTTTCGACGTACAGCTGTCCGGTTTCATACCGGATCACCCTGACGGGCTCCCCTTTTTCAATGAAGCCGTATTCCGACTTGGCGTCGTAGATGGTATCGTCTATTATAACCTTCCCTGATGGGCGGAGGACGGTATGGGCAATGCCCGTCATTCCGATCATCTCTTTTTGTTTCGTTTCCACCCCGATGAATCCCTCGTCGGTAACCTGCACGCTCCTGAGCGACAGGTTCGACAGGGCGCCCGAGGAGGAGGTCAGCAGTTTGTTTGCGGTCCAGAGCGAAAAAATCAGTCCGAGGAAGAGGGATACCAGGACCAGGCTGAGGGCTTTCATCAGTGCGGAGAGACCGGCTCCCGTGAATTCCCGGTCGAAAACCACATTGTCCACCAGCGACAGGGTCAGCCCCGTTACAATCGCTATGGCGCCTGCAATGCCGGTAATGCCGAACCCCGGGATCGCAAATACCTCCACCATGACGAGAACGACCCCCACGATAAAGATGATCAGTTCCCAGTATTCCGCCAGTCCCTCTATGTAAAGCGGGGCAAAATAGAGGAGGGCGGCAACAATGGCCGCGGCAAGCGGGAACCCGACACCGGGCGACTGCAGTTCGAAATAGATCCCCCCGATGATGAGCATGATCAGGAGTCCGCTTACAATGGGATTGATCAAAAAGCCAATGATCTTATCGATGCCGCTCGGTTTGTATTTCCGGATCTCATAATCGTGAAAACCGTGTTTTTCAATGATCTCACTGATGTTGTCAACCGCTCCTTCACAATACCCGTGTTCGATTGCCTCGGAGGTGGTAAAAGTGAGCACCTGCCCCGTATCGATGATGCCTTCAATATAGAGCCTCGGGTCTACCATCGCCTCGGCAATCCGGGGATCCCGTTTCCAGACCAGGATCGTGTCCCCGCCCCGGATGATCGTATCTTTGCCGTGGGCCTCCGCGGTGGCCCGCATGGTGGCCCGCATATAGGACTGGTACTTGTCGGGCACCTGTTCCCCGGTCTGGTTCACCACGGTGGCCGCCCCGATCTTGGCGCCAGGCTTCATGTAAATGCTGTCACAGGCAATGGCGATAAGGGCCCCGGCCGAAGCGGCATTGTCGTCAATGAAGATGCTGACGGGAATGCGGGAGTTTAAAATGAGGGTCCGGATGGAGTCGGCCGAAACAACCTCCCCCCCGTAAGTGTTCATCTGGATAATCACCAGCGCGGCACCCAGGGTATCGGCCTCACTGAACGCCTCCTTCGTGGTCCGCCAGATAGGAGCGGCGATATTCTCCTTCATGTCGAAAGTGTAGATGACCGGCTTTTCCGCGGCGGAAGGAGCAGGGGAAAACATTCTTTTCAGTATGGGCGAATCAATCTGCGTGGTATCCGCTGCCATTGACTGAAGGCTCAGCAATGTACAGAGCAGTATGCCCGGGATGGTTTTTACGGTTGGTCTCATATTCTGGCTGTGTGGTTCAAAATTAGCAAATATTTCATTCATATGCTCTATTCGGGAGGGCCGTAAAGAGAGGAACGCTCCATATTGCTATGAAAATTCTGTTAAATTTGTAAAGTAAATCAAGCTATTATTATGGATTTAAACAAACTGACCGCTATATCTCCTGTTGACGGGCGTTACAGGACGAAGGCGGAAGTGCTGGCCGCCTACTTTTCGGAGTATGCCCTGATGAAATACCGGCTGCGGGTGGAGACGGAATACTTCCTGGCACTCTGCGATTCCGGCATCCCGCAATTGAAGGACTTCCCGGAGGCCCTGCGGGAACCCCTGCGCGATATTTACAGGAAATTCACCCTGGAAGAAGCAGGGCGGATCAAGGAGATTGAAAAGAGAACCAACCACGATGTCAAGGCGGTCGAGTATTTCCTGAAAGAACGGTTTGCGGAGCTGAACCTTTCCGGTTACAAAGAGTTCATTCATTTCGGCCTCACCTCCCAGGATATCAATAATACGGCCGTCCCCCTGTCGCTGAAGGAGGCGCTGGAAGAGGCCTATTTCCCGCTCCTCGATGAGCTGACCTGGCAGCTGGAAGCCCTCGCTTCCGAATGGGACGACATCCCCATGCTGGCGCGGACTCACGGACAGCCCGCTTCGCCTACAAGGCTCGGGAAGGAGATCAGGGTATTTATCGAGCGGCTCGATATCCAGGTTGAACAGCTGGAGGAGATCCCGGTCCCTGCAAAATTCGGAGGGGCAACCGGGAACATGAATGCCCACAAGGTCGCATTCCCGGAGATCGACTGGTTCCTGTTCGGGGAGCGGTTCGTCAACGGGACCCTGGGGCTGGAGCGCTCCTGGCCGACCACGCAGATAGAGCATTACGATAACCTGGCGGCCATCTTCCACGCAATGGCCCGGATCAATACCATCCTGACTGACCTGGCAAGGGATGCCTGGACCTACATATCCATGGATTACTTCAAGCAGGAGATCAAAAAGGGGGAGATCGGCTCCTCTGCCATGCCGCATAAGGTGAACCCCATCGATTTTGAAAATGCAGAGGGGAACCTGGGAATGGCCAATGCCCTGCTGGATCATATGGCGTCGAAGCTTCCGGTATCCCGACTCCAGAGGGACCTGACCGATTCCACGGTCCTGCGCAACATCGGGGTGCCCATCGCCCATTCGCTGATTGCCTTCCAATCCCTCCTGAAAGGATTGAAAAAACTGATCGTCAATAAAGAGGCAATAGAGAAGGATCTCGAAAGGAACTGGGCGGTGGTGGCGGAAGCCATCCAGTCGGTTCTCAGGCGGGAAGGATACCCCGAGCCTTATGAAACCCTGCTCGAGCTTACCCGCACCAACCGGCCCATCGACAGGCAGACGATTATCGATTTCATAGATAAGCTGGAGATTCGTGATGAGGTGAAGAAAGAATTACTGCAAATTTCCCCGTTCAATTATACGGGTTTGTAAATTCTTTCGTTAGTATAGAATAGGCTATGAAAAGATTTTTCCGACTGCTTGCATACCTGATTCCCTATAAATGGTATGTCGTTCAGAATATCGTTTATAACATCCTGGGGGCTTTCTTTGCCCTTTTTTCATTTGCGATGGTCATCCCGTTCCTGCAGGTCCTGTTCGGGAACCAGCCGATGGTCACCGAACCGATGGCGTTCGAGTTCAGCACCGATTACCTGGTGCACACATTCAATTACCGGATGACCCTCCTCATGGAAACCTACGGGAAGTTCAGTGCCCTGATCCTTGTGAGTGTCATGGTGATTCTATTCAGCTTCCTGAAAAACGGGTTCCACTTTCTCTCCAATTACGTGCTGGCCCCGATACGAGCCAGGGTGGTGCGGGATATCCGGAATGAGATTTACCGGAAGGTGCTGCAGCTGCCGCTCTCCTATTTTACCGAGGCGCGGAAGGGGGATGTGATTGCCCGTATATCCAGTGATGTGCAGGAGATAGAAGCTTCGATCCTGAGCATGCTCTCCATGTTTTTCCGCGATCCGATCACCATCATCATTTTCATGGCGGTGCTCTTTACCATCAGCTTCAAGCTGACCCTGTTCGTTCTGATCCTTTTACCCGTTACCGCATTTGTGATCGGGCGGATAGCCCGTTCTCTCAGAAGGACCTCCTTCAGGGGACAGGAGCGGCTGGGGGAACTGCTCGCCCTGATTGAGGAGACCCTGCTCGGACTGAGGATCATCAAGGCGTTTAACGGGGAGCGGAAAATGGAGGAGAAGTTCTACGGGGCGAACCGGCGGTTCACCAGGCTCTTCAATAAGGTGATGCGAAGGCGGTACATGGCCAATCCCGTCAGTGAGTTCCTGGGAACCATCGTGCTGATGGTTATTATGGCCTACGGGGGATCCCTGGTGATCAGGGGCGGCACGCCCATGACCTCCGAAAGCCTGATCCTGTTCCTGGTGATCTTCTCCCAGGTGATCACCCCCGCCAAAAGTTTTGCCAACGCCTATTTCAATATCCAGAAGGGACTGGCATCGGTCGACCGGGTCGATTACCTGCTGGAGGCCGACGTGAAGATCACGGAAAAGAAAAATGCGGTTCCCATCCGCGCCTTCAGGGATTCGATCGTGTACCGGAACGTCTCCTTCAGGTATGATGATGAATATGTCCTGAAGAACATCAACCTGACCATCAAAAAGGGGCAGACGGTTGCGCTCGTTGGCAGGTCGGGTGCCGGGAAGACCACCCTGGTGGACCTCCTGCCGCGCTTCATGGATGTCAGTGAAGGGGAGATCCTTATAGACGGGATCCCGGTTCAGGATTACAGGCTGAAGGATCTCAGGAGCATGATGGGGATTGTGAGCCAGCAATCCATCCTTTTCAATGATAGCTTTTACAACAATATCGCGTTCGGGACGGAGGAGACCACCTTCGAGGAGGTGGAGTATGCGGCCAGGGTGGCCAATGCCCATGAATTTATTGCCGGCGTGCCCGGACAGTATGAAGCCGGCGTCGGGGAGGGGGGGAGCCGGCTGTCGGGGGGACAGCAGCAACGCATCAGCATTGCCCGGGCGGTGCTGGCCAACCCGCCGATCCTGATCCTCGATGAAGCAACCTCTTCCCTCGATACAGAGTCTGAAAAATTGGTGCAGGATGCCATCATCAGGCTGATGCAGAACCGCACCTCCATCGTCATTGCCCACCGGCTGTCGACCATCAAGCATGCCGATCTGATCGTCGTGCTGGATGAGGGAGAGATGATTGAGAGCGGGAAACACGAGGAACTCATAAACATTAAAAACGGCGTGTATCGCAAATTGCACAGGATGCAGATGTTTTAGACCCATGAAGATAAGCGGTTTTACAATGGGCAGGAACGCCCATAAGCTCTACTACCCGATGCGGCACTCCATCGAGTCGATCCTCCCGGTCGTGGATGAATTTGTGGTGGTGCTGGGCGACAGCGATCAGGATGATACCACCCGGAAGGAGATCCTCGGTATCGGAAGCGATAAGATCCGGATCATCGACACGGTGTGGGACATTGAAAAATATCCCCGCGGGATGGAACATGCCCATCAGACCGATATCGCCAAAGCGGCCTGCACGGGCGACTGGCTCTTCTACCTGCAGTCGGATGAGGTGATCCACGAAAAGCATCTGCCGCTGATCAGGGAACGGTGTGAAGCGCTTTATGGGGACAGGGAGATCGAGGGCCTCCTGTTCCGGTACCGGCATTTCTGGGGGGATTACAACCACGTGCAGGATACCCACTGCTGGTACAGGAACGAGATCCGCATCATCCGCAACGACCCCGATATCCACTCCTGGCAGTCGGCCCAGTCGTTCAGAAGAATCCCCGACTTCGACGGGCTCAGCTACCGGCGGATCGAGCAGACCTTCAAGCTGAAGGTGGCCGATTCGGGCGCGGAGGTGTTTCACTACGGATGGGTCCGCCCGCCCGAGGTGATGACCCGCAAGATCAAAGCCTTCAGCATGAACCACCGGGGCAGGACCCTGGTGGAGACGCAGGACCGGCAGGGGCTGTTCAGGGTCCGGTTCGATTACGGGAACCTCAGCAAGCTCACCCGCTTCACCGGGACCCATCCTAAGGTCATGGAACCCTGGATCGCACAGTTCGACTGGAGGGATGAATTGCGGTACAGCGGCCCGGCGGCCACCAGGAACCCGGTGAAGAACAAGCACGACCGGCTCAAATACCGCATCCTGAGCTGGATAGAAAAGTACCTCCTCTTCGGGCTGAGGCTTGGTGAGTTTCATAACTATGTGCGGGTACGACGGTAAAAGAGGACGGTTCCCGGTTCCCGGTTTTGATTCTTCATTTAGCTGGGTAAACTGCTAAAAATCGGAAATCAGACTGCTTACTGCTTACCGCTTACCGCTTACTGGTTCCCGGTCTACTGCAAAAATAAAAGGTCCTTCAGGCGTTATTTTAAATTCTAAATATGGGATTTTAGTAACTTGTCAGACCGGAAGACATATTTTGGATATATTCAATATAGACATACACATACGTTGGGCATCATGCTTTAATCACCAGGAAAACAAACAATAAATGATAAGAAATTCGAACGAAATAAAACTTGGAAGTGTCCAAGAAACATTGTTACTTCCATTATGGGGAAGAGCAATTGAATCACATAAAAGAAAACCTCTTTTAATGGATTCTAAAGCGGTTTCCATAATGGATGGTATTTCTTACGATTTTACTGCAATTTCAAAAAATATTAATAATCTAACAAGGCATTCCTGGATTGCCAGAAGCATATACTTTGATAAAAAAATAAAGTCATTTATAAAAATTTTTCCAGAAGCAACAATTATAAATATTGGTTGTGGACTTGATACAACATTTGACCGGGTTGATAATGGAACAATTCATTGGATTGATTTAGATTTACCGGATACAATTGAATTAAGAAGAAAGTTTATATCAGAAACAAACAGAAACAAGTTTATTTCTAAATCAGTATTTGATGCAAGTTGGTATGATATAATAGAAAAGAAAGATCATGTTATGCTTCTTATTGCTGGAGTGCTTTACTATTTTGATGAATCTGATATAAAAAAATTATTTAATGATTTCCATATTTTTCTTCCAGGAGTAGAGATTATTTTTGACTATGCCTCCAAATTAGGAATAAAAGTTTCGAATAAAATTGTTCTTGAAAAAGGAGGGATGGATAAATCTGCATTTTTAAAATGGGGTATTGATAATATTCTGAAAATTGAAAAATGGGATAGCAATATAAAAGTAATTGACAATATGTTAATGTATAAGGAGTACAGGAAAAGTTATTCTAAATTTGAGAGAATGGGTATGACTATGGCCGACATATTAAAAATAATGTCATTAGCTCATATCAGAATAAATTGATAAAATTATTTTAGCACGAACGCCCAATACCGAATATAAAACATAGCGGTTTCAGGGGTTTGCGAGGGTTTCATCCCGCAATAGCTTTTGTAACGGTGGATAGTGGAGCATCTCCCCACCCCGCTACATTTCATACCCGAACCGTTAGGCAGTATTGTTCGCAGACGAGACAACAACCATATTTGTTTTATATCTTAACCATCAATATTTAAAATGGTCTACTATGGAAATTCTTGGTAAATATGGTAAATGGAAATATATAGGAATAATAAATCCTATAATAATTGCCGCAATCACTATAATTGTTATTCTCTCCTCCTGTAAAAGCAAAACAAAAGAACAAACTCTCGATGAGCTATGGAAAATCGCACATGAAATCTGTGAGAGCAATATAATTCTGGATTCCCATATTGATTGGCCAGACAAACATCTCTCGTTCCCTGAGGACATTTCAAAAAAAACCACAAAGGGAGATTTTGATTTTGTCAGGTCTGAGGATGGAGGATTAAATGCTGTTCTATCAGTAGCATATATAAATTCAATTTACGGAGTTGATGAAGGGCGAATCATAGTTGATTCGGTAATAAAACTGATTTCTGGTTATGTGTATAATTATCCAGACAAATTTGCTCAAGCCAAGAATCCACATGATATTAATGAAAATTTCAAAAATAACCTCCTCTCGTTGCCATTGTGTCTTGAAAACGGAATGCCGATTGGTAACGATTTAAGTTATTTAAAACACTTAAAGGACAGAGGTATTGTATATATTACTCTTAATCACAATAAAGTAAATCAAATCAGTGACTCTAACTTTGATGACAACCGAAAGTGGAATGGGCTAAGTCCTTTTGGGCTGGAAGTCATCAGGGAGATGAATCGTCTTGGCATCATGATAGATATTTCACATTCAACAGACAGCACTGTCTTTCAAGCATTACGCTACTCAGTAGCTCCAATAATCGCTTCACATTCATCATGCCGGCATTTTACCCCCGGATTAGAAAGAAATTTATCAGATACTTTAATAAAAGCTATTGCAAAGAAAAACGGCGTTGTTATGGTCAATTTGTGTTCTATGTTCCTTGATTCAACATGTATGGAAAACTGTAGTTATTTGCTGAACTGGTATCAAACGAATGGAGTGGATATGGATTCGGATGAGGGAATAGATTTTGCACGTAAATATGCGGAAACACACCAAATAAAGTCTAATTCAGAACAAGTAGTTGATCATATTGAACATATAATCAAATTAGCAGGTATTGATTATGTGGGCATAGGTTCTGATTATGATGGGATGGGGCCATCACAGCCAACTGATCTTCCTGATGTATCATCCTATCCTACGTTAGTTTTTGAGTTACTTAAAAGAGGTTATAAAGAAGATGATATTAAAAAAATATTATCTGGCAATTTTCTCAGAGTATGGAATGAAGTAATTAAAACTGCAGAATCATTTGACTAATTGATAGATAAGAATACAACACTGCCTGATGCTGCCGGCCTCCCACCCTCTGCCTTTGCTTCCCGGCGTTGTCGGGTCGGTGGGACATCACGAATAAATAACCGCCCAGCCAGGTGACCAGCAAGATATATCATCTCAATCTTCCGGACTGACCGGGATGAAGATCAACGGGTTGTGCACCGGTTTTCATCATATTGTGTTTTCAGGTTTTGTCCTGTTTGAGATTCTTCGCATACCTTCTGAAGACCAGGAGATAGGCAATCGCTCCGAAGCCCGGCATAAAGAGAAGTATCATGACGAAGAGCATCCAGTCTCTGCGGGGGAGGTGCATGCGGGCGATATCGATCAGCGACAGGATGGTAAGCAGGAACAGGAACAGGATGACGGCTATGGCAATGATGTCGTCCCGCTTCAGGACCAGCGGGCCCTCCGCCCCCGGGTTGACCATCTGTCGGTAGGCCTTCCACTGACCCGTATTGATCAGGTTGACAGCTTTGATCAGGTGCTGCATCCCCTCCGGGAGATCCCGGAAAAACCGCGATCCTTCAATAAAGAAGAGGATGGCCGCTTCCGGGTCGAGCAGTCGGAGGTAGGCCACCTTCCCGAACCAGCGGGCATATTTTCGGTAGGGTCCTGGCTGCCGCGCGCAATCCCTGAACGCATCCAGTGCCGGTTGCCTCTTTCCCGTCTCCAGGAGGACCAGTCCCCTGAACAGCGATATCGCCGGAACCCGCTCCTGCTGCGGGGAGAGCCTTCCGAACGTCTCCAGGGCTTTATCGTAATCGCGGGTCTCGAACTGTTCGATCCCGGATAACAGATCCCTGTAGATATCCGTTGGCACTGACCGGTCGGTGACGGCCAGGTCTGTCACTTTTTCCACGTACGCGGCATACTGTTCGGGCGTGACGGTCGGCCGGGCAGTCAGGATAAAAAACAACCCGAGCGGTATCAGTATCCCTGCCGCCAGTCCGGATATCCATCTCACCGTTTTCCTCTGCAGAAATCTTTCAGGACCCGCTGTCCGGGATTCCCGGCCGGCCCCCGCTCCTGAATCTGACGGGGATCCGGAACCTTTTTTGAATTTGTGATTTGGAATTTGTGATTTCGTTCCACCCTTCCCGATCGCCGTATCAAGGTCCACATGATGCACCTCCCTGTAAAACTCCTTCACCGCCTCCTCCGCTTTCTCATCGAGGGCGTGCCATTCCGGAGATTCTTCCATTTCCCGGAACCGGGCGGCTGCCGTTTCACAGTCATCCATCATGGTCCAGAGGGCGCAGGCCTCCCTGAGCCGCGGATCTCTCTCCATGGCTTCTTCGAACTCCAGGCGCTCCTCCGCCGGAAGAGTCCCTTCCAGATAGGGTTCGATCCACTCTCTGTAATCGCGTTTCATCGCTCTTCCGTTTTATTTAAAACAACATCCATCCTGAGTAACTCCATGTAATCCGGATCATTCTGTATCCGGTCGATAAACTGTTTCCTGCACTTCTTTTTGAGGGTTCTGACCGCTGTTTCCGACCGTTTCATCCTTTCGGCGATCGCACCGTTGGAGTACCCCTGGAAGAAGAGGTTCAGAATCCTTTTGCAGGCCGTCTGCATCGACAGCAGGACCCGTCTGACCAGTTGGAGTGCATGTTTCAGGTCGAACAGCTCCTCATAGGGCCTCGGTGCTGGGATCTCCTCCGCCTCCCAGAGACCGGTCATTTCGGGAACTGTTTCCGAATTCGTCCTTGACCTGTAAAAACGCAAATATTTATCGGCAATCTTCATGAAGTAGGTATTGATATTGCATTCCAGCCGGAAGCCGGGTTGATCGGCTTTACGGTAAATGATGGTCATGATGTCGCTGAACAGTTCATACGTATTCAGGCCGGTAACCTCCCTGTTCCAGATCAGCCACTTCATTGAATTGAAATTGTCCTGAAGGAGCCTCCTCGCCAGGACAGGATCCCTGCTGCGGAGGGCGTTTACGATATCTTTACCGGAGCGGTGACTCATAAAGATTTAAGGGTTAATGGCTGTTTTAAAGATACAATTTTTGCGGAAAATTCCCCCGGTACTGTTGTTTTTCCCGGGGGAAGCAAATGCGTGAACAACACCGGTTCGGCCAGCAGGCCTGGCGGGTTTTACAGGTCAACAATCACGCGGGCCTGGAAATAGGAGTCATGGAAATCCTTATTTACCGGCTTAAGCTTCTTCACGACCCTGTCAATCTTTTTGAGAAGGACTGTGTCAACCTTTTTGAAGAGCCCTTCCATCCTCTTATTGTCCATCACGCTTTCCGAAAAGCTCTCCTCCTTCTTCATATAGATGGCGTCGAACGCATCGATGAGCCGTTTCAGCTCAGCCAGGTCCGCCTCGCTCACCATGTAACCGGCCAGTTGCTCACTGTGCTTCAGGGCCAGGGTCTGTAAAGCGCGGGACTGTTCGAGGGTCGCGAAATCGGCCGACCTTCTTATATCCGTGTATGTTTTCGAAGAAGCCGCCTGCAGGTCAGGATTTTTGATCTCCTCTGCGTAAATGGCTATGGCTGCTGCGATGGCACTTACGATTTCAGCAAGGTCGTGCTTAACCTGCTTTTTCATGGCGGTTAACTTACTGTAATCAAAATCGA
Organism: Bacteroidales bacterium; assembly: GCA_016936975.1. Taxonomy (GTDB): domain Bacteria; phylum Bacteroidota; class Bacteroidia; order Bacteroidales; genus JAFGWU01. The sequence goes on from JAFGWU010000014.1 coordinate 124,431, forward strand.
TCTTTTCCCCGATGACTTTGATCTGTTCCACCAGGTCCCTGAATTCCTCCACGGACGACAACGCCACCGGGTGATCGCCATACACATCACTGTTCTTATTCAGTACACCGATGATGTTCTGATAAGCGGTAAACTTGTTTTTGTACTTTTTCTTCATTTCAGATAGATTTAAATTAAACATTAATTCATCAACTTTTTATTTTAAGTGATGAACATTATTAGTTGAATTCAACGTTTTCAAAAAAGACTTCAAATTTCATCACGCTCCTGCTATTTTCCTGCAACCGTCCGACATTCCTCTGCAACCGTCCGACACTCCTCTGCAACCGGCTGTCACCTCACAGAAACCGGTTGTCACCCCGCAGAAACCGGCTGTCACCTCACAGAAACCGGCTGTCACCCCGCAGAAACCGACTGACACCCCGCAGAAACCGGCTGTCACCTCACAGAAACCGGCTGTCACCCCACAGAAATCAACTTTCCAACCGCAAAAACCGACCTTCACCCCACTGAAACTGACTTTCCGACCGCAGAAACTGATTGTCACACCGCAGAAACTGACTTTCCGACCGCAAAAACCGACCTTCACCCCACTGAAACTGACTTTCCGACCGCAGAAACTGATTGTCACACCGCAGAAACCGACTTTCCGGCCGCAGAAACTGATTGTCACACCGCAGAAACCGACTTTCCGGCCGCAGAAACTGATTGTCACCCCGCAGAAACCGACTTTCCGACCGCAGAAACTGATTGTCAAACCGCAGAAACCGACCGGCACCCCACTGTCATATTTTTCTTCTTAATTTCTTTTCGTCGGGACCCAGAAAAGGGTATCTCAGTTCCCGGAAAAAACTTTGGGGATCACCCCCGGTTAACTGCATCTGTTTTTTTACCCGGAAAACTTCTTCGGAGGCGGTTTAATTTTTCTGTTTCATCAATTCAAAGAACGCTTACTTTAAATTTAGGATCAACGGGTTATCCATTCCAAGCATTTGGTAAAAAATCTTCATATGTTTTAAAATATGCCGTTCAGGGCTCACAAAATTTTAAAAAACGACATAGTAAGCGCGGAAGAAAAAAAACTGGAATTTTTTGAGAGAAAAATCCGGTAAACGTCCGGGCAATTCCTCATGTGATTCAATACAGGCAAAGGCTACAGAAGATTTGTACCGTTAAGCGGCACGGAACCGGATCATTGCCGGATCCTGTTTTTGTTATCTGGAATGGTTCTAAATTTCACTCTCAAAATTTGCACAATTTGACACAGACATGCACAAAATGGACCATGGAAAAGGTGTTTGGACGTCATTTTTTCTGAGATCGGAGGAAAAAACTGAAGCAAAAACGGGTTTTCTTCCATGGCGTTTTGAAGGGATGATAAAGTAAGCATAAAAGCAATTTCCAGGAATCGTCAGCGACCGGTCTTTTGCAAAAATAAAAAGTCCTTCAGGCGTTATTTTTAAATTTAAATAAGAGATTTGTAGTAACTTGTGATATCGAAAGATATATTTTGGATATGGTCAATATAAACATATAAATAGGTTACCTGCAAGGTAAACGGGACATAAATAAAATCTTTATTAACCAAATGAAATAAATTATGAAAAAACTATTCTTATTATTTATAATGATTACAATATCATTAGCATGTTTTCCGCAGAAAGGAAAATGGAAAAAAGCTCAGAAGATTAATACAATAGAATCTTATCAAACATTTTTGAACGTGTACCCTAATACTGAATATTCAGATGATGCTAAATTAAAAATTATTGAGTTAGAATTTGTAAAAGCAGAAAGGACTAATACTATCTCTGGGTATGAATATTTTTTAAAAGAGTATGAGAAAAACGCTTATACTGAAAAAGCAAAAAGTAATTTGATAGAACTCGAATATAGGAATGCAGAAAAACAAAATACGGTAGAAGCCTTTCAGCAATTTATTAATAAGTATCCCTATAATGAACTAACTGAAAAAGCAAAAAGTAATTTGACAGAACTCGAATATAGGAATGCAGAAAAACAAAATACGATAGAAGCCTTTCAGCAATTTATTAATAAGTATCCCTATAATGAACTAACTGAAAAAGCAAAAAGTAATTTAACAGAACTCGAATATAGGAATGCAGAAAAACAAAATACGATAGAAGCCTTTCAGCAATTTATTAATAATTATCCTGAAGTAGAATATACAAAGATTGCAGGAAATAAATTATCATTACTTTTAAATGAGAGAAATGAATGGGAGAAAATAGTAAATAATCCTACACTTAATACTTATTCACTTTTTAAGAAAGAATTTCCAAATTCTAAAATGGATTTAACTGGTGATATGTTAAATAGGATGTCAAAGAATGCTTTAACTAGCGGTCATTATTATAGCAAGTCAAATAAAAAAATTAAATTCTTAATTGATATTTCTGGAGATAGTGATTATTTGGTTTTAACAAGCGGAAAGAATACAATTATAAAGGATGGTGTTCGAATCTATACTGAACCTGGAGCATCTGGCTACAAGACTTATGAAGACTCTACTTTCGACATTGAGTTCTTTAGTGATAAGGTAAATCCATTAGTGATAAATATAACTCATATAGAATACTCTCTAAACTTAGAATACGTTTCAGGTAAAGGTTATATAATAATTGAAACCAAAAGGGAAAACAAAATCTGGGATTTAAATTAAAAGAAGGTATATCTTTATTATTTTCAGAAAGCCCGGCAGGTAATAAAATGAATAGGACTCTAAGCGGCCTGCAAAGCCAGGTAATGAGTCCGTGTTGAACTGCACGCGCCGGGCAACAGGCTCTAAGCTATCTGCTTAATGACGGTTTTTATTTATTTTCGGGATCTGGCAACAAGTATATATCAGTAACAATTCATATTATCCTTGTGCCTGTAATGTTTGGAGTGAGAAAGAGGTTGACGAATTAATCAAAATATTAAAAGACAAAGGAGTTTAAATCATAAAAGAACCACAGAAAGTCTTTTGGGGCGGATATAGCAGTTATGTTGCTGACCCCGATGAAAATCTTTGGGAAATAGCATTTAATCCTTATTTGAAAAAAGAATAAAATGTCAGCGGGTTATCCGGCCGGAAAGCAATTATCCATCTGCAAATATTGGGAAAGCAAAATACCGAACCGTTGAATTGGGATTGAAATACAGCTTTTAAAAAAGCGAATCCCCAACCGATCGATGAGTAACAAAATCCCTGCTTACCTTTTTATTATTAAGTGTTGGGTAAATTTTTGCTGCCCCGATTCTGCTTTCAGCAAATAAACACCATCCGGGATATTCACCGAAACGGAATTCATTTCGCCATTAAGGTTGTCCGAGTAAATGATCCGGCCGTTCAGGTCGCTGATGGTAATCTTAACCGGACTGCTTCGGAGATCACTGAAATCCAGCGTAAAGGTTCCTGCATTAGGATTAGGAACCATTCTGAACCACGGTACGACTTTCTCCTCTCCGGTACCCGATATGATCAGTGAGAATGCCTGCGCATGGAGCGTGCTCCAGCGGCCAATGGCATCCCTGGCCCTGATGAACAGGATATGGTCCCCTGCGGTTAAACCGGTCAGCGGGATCGTGAACTCAGAGGTGACTGCGCTGGACGGAACGGAAATGGCTACCTGTGTTCCATTGCCAAAGCCGGGATCGGAATCGATAAAATATTCGACTCCGGTTGTGTTGGAGGAGAACGGTGGTGCCTCCTTATACAGGTAAAATACCTGATGTATGGTGTTGCTCCAGTTCTTTTTTTCATTACGTGCCCTGGCCACCAGCATGTGAAATCCCCGGTCAAGTTCGCTGAGGTCGACGGTAAAGTTCAGCTCAAGAAGTTTTGCGGGTGCAGATACCGGTATCTGCACCGCATTCTCGAACCCCGGGTCGGTATCGATAAAATATTCCGCTTTATCAATCTTCGAGGAGGTTGCACTCACAGGTTTATAGACATAAAATCCCTGCTGGTGTGCATTACTCCAGCGGCCCGTTTCATCCCGGGCCCTTACGACCATCATATGGAATCCCTGGGAGAGGCCTGTAATATCAACAGCGTAGCTCAGTGAGATCCTTGTGGCAGGCGTCTCCACCGTAACAGGAACCGCCATTCCGAACCCCGGATCGGTATCGATGAAATATTCCGCCCCGGTGATTTCCAGCTCAGTGACATTCTCAAATTTGTATACATAAAAGACCTGCTGGAGGGTTGTGCCCCACAAACCCTGGTCGTCGCAGGCTCTTGCGACCATCATATGGAATCCCTGGATAAGCCCGGATGCGTTAACCTTGAAACTCAGGGACACGTCGTTCGCCGGTGTGGTTACCGGAACGGGAATCGCGAGTCCGTATCCCGGATCGCTGTCGATGAAGTACTCCGCTTTATTTATTTTCTGCCCTGTACAAACGAGGGCAGATAAAATAAATACCACAATTAAAGGTAGTTTTTTCATATTACCCTTATTTTCATCCTATTTACCCGATTTGATCTTTATCGTGCATGACAGACCTTCATCGGAGTAAGCAGTTCCCGGTATGGTGGCTTCATAGATATGCGGTAAAGGGGGCAAACCCGATAAAACATAAGGCGAAACGCCGCCAAAGGCACCACAGTCAACCCCGCTGACACCTGCCCCGATGGCCGGTGATTCGTTTCTGAGCTTGAACTTTTCGTCCTGGCTGTAACCAAGATTGCCGTTGTAATCCACAAAAACAGATGTCATGGCAATATTATATTTATTTCCATTCGCATCGGTTCCGTCACAGGCATACAGGTTATTGATTATGGAGTTCCCTGTATTTTTCACCAGGTCAACTGATGATGTAAATATATTATTGGAGATGGTTGAATAGTAACTGCTCACAGGAGCATTGTTGCCGGATCCCATTACAATATTATTAGTAATCTGTAAGGGATAGCTTGATGAGTTGGTATATATTTGACTTTTTATTATATTATTGGAAATAATTGAATTGGTCAATTTTCCTAATATAGTTTGAATATTATTATCAATATAATTTTGGGTTATCAGAATATTATTGCTGTCATCATATGTATAAACAATATGAAGATTACATCTGGATATTACAATTTCATTATCCCTAATGTAAACATGGTTTAAAATCATTCCCATAACCTGACTGCCCATTGATCCGGCAGCAAAATCGAGGACACCCTCCATCCTGGCCTCGAAAGCATTGGCCTGTGTGCTGTCGTTATCCGCAAGGAAATAACCGGGACCAATAAGTGTAAGCTTTTTATCGATTGTGGCACCTTCATAATGAGAAGGTGACCCTTCGATGTAAATGGTATCTCCGGGACTGGCATTGTCGTTTGCTGCCTGTATTGTAGTGTAATCGGCATCTGCTGCAGGTTCATTGTTTACCCGGATAAGATGCTGGCCATAGATCATCGCGCTGAGAAGCGTAAAAAGCATGCTGAGAAAAAAGAACTTTTTCATAATGGGAGGTTTAAATTGTTTATAACTGCAGGAAGAAATCTTCCCGAATTCCCTGTTTTCTTAACAGTTACACAAGTTACGCCAAAAGTGGACACGGCATATTAAAAAATCAGGAAATCTTTTTATGATCCTGAACTATTTTTCTCTTCCAGGCCTGAAGCTTCAGCCTGCGGTCACCGAACGGTCCTTTCACCGCCCCGTCCTAACGGTTACATCCCCTTCCCTTCGGCCGGAATTTTAAATCCGGGACTGCAGCGGGGAGACGCTTCCGGGAATATTATTTCCGGGTCAGCACCGCCGCCCAATCAATCCCGGATGACTTGGGTATCAGAATTCCATAATTGTAATCATGTAAATCAAATCCGGAAGGCGGTTAACGGCATAAGCCGGCAAACATTAGTGCTCACTGGAAGAAGGACCAAAAAGGAAAAAAAGAAATTTAAATGAAAAGGACAAGAAATATTTTTTAACCAATAAAAAAGGAGGTTAAAAATGCGATACAGACGATTAAAACTAATTGCCATACTCTTGTCGGGACTCGGACTGACAGGGCTACAGGCACAGGAAACCGTTAACACCACAGGCGGTAATGCTACAGGAAGCGGAGGCTCGGTGAGCTATTCCGTCGGACAGGTTACGTACCAAACCCATACCGGCACAAACGGCTCGGTAGCGGAGGGAGTGCAGCAACCTTATGAAATTTCGGTAGTAACAGCCATTGAAGAAGCCAAAGGCATTAACCTTACAATTTCAGCTTATCCCAACCCTGCTACTGATTATCTTACGCTGGAAGTAAAGGACTTTGAACTTTCAAACTTTACCTTTCAACTGTACGACATGCAGGGAAAACTTTTACAAAACAAAAAAATCACAGGCAACCAAACAAGCATTGTTATGAGCAACATGTTACCGGCATCCTATTTTCTGAAAGTTATCAAAGAAAAAAAAGAAGTAAAAATATTTAAAATCATTAAAAACTAATCAATATGAAAAAACTACTTACAATTCTGTTAGAAGTAATAATAACTGCAGGTGCTTTTTCTCAATCACCCCAAAAAATAAGCTATCAGGCAGTAGTGCGCGATGCAAATAATAATCTTGTAACCAACACCACTGTAGGCAATGCAGATAAGTATTTTGCAGGGTTCTGAAAGCGCAACAGCGATTTACACTGAACGACATTTCCCAGAAACAAATAGAAACGGACTTGTAAGTATAGAAATAGGAACTGGAACTATTATCTTGGGAGATTTTACAGCAATTGACTGGGCAAATGATATTTATTTTATTAAAACAGAAACAGACATAAACGGTAGTGCAAACTATACAATTACAGACACAAACCAATTGTTATCCGTACCTTATGCACTACATGCGAAAACGGCCGAAATTATTACAGGTTCAACAGGTGAAACTGATCCTGTTTACTCAGGCAGTCAGGCAGCTAACATCACAGAAATCGATATTACCAATTTGGCTAATTTGTCAGGAATAAACACCGGCGACCAGGATTTAAGCGAATTTTTAACAAGTGAAACTGATCCTGTTTACTCAGGCAGTCAGGCAGCTAACATCACAGAAACCGATATTACCAATTTGGCTAATTTGTCAGGAATAAACACCGGCGACCAGGATTTAAGCGGATTTTTAACAAGTGAAACTGATGGAGATATTTACAACGAGATTCAATCTTTATCAGTTTCAGGAACGGGTGATACTTTATATCTAAGTAAAGCTAATTGGATTATTGTTCCTGGTATTAGTGCAGCAACTTTACACGACCCTGTATTAGAAGTGCAATTTGAGGAAAATCCAATCACTCATAATATACATATAACTTCTGATGGGAATTACTATTATACTATAAACGGAGGTTCTTCTGCTTATGGAAATGTTAATCAATTTGATAAAAATGGAAATTTATTAAATTCCTATCCAATCTTAATTGATGGTAGAGGTTTATCATATAATAAGGCAGATGGTTATTTGTATGCTTCATTGTATTTAGGTGACATAGTAAAAATAACAGACTTAGCTAATGGCACATTTGAAACTATCTATTCGGATAAAATGCAAAGTGTCCAGGCATCTTTTGCAATATCCGATGATGGAACTAAATTTTATGATTTTTATGCTGGTACTTTAAAAGTATATAATTTTTCAAATGGTAATTTATTAGAAACAATTACAGGTCTTTCATGTGGTTCAGGAAGCTCTGGGGATAATGTTGCTGTTGCTGTTGACCCTTATTATATATATACCTGGGATGCAAGCACAAGAACTGTATATGTTTATAATCATTCAGGAACATTACAACGAACAATGACGCTTGATTATGGTAATTATGGTTTTAGTTTGTCTTGTTTTGAAGGCTTTTTATTTGTTGCAGTTGATGGTAATTATTCAACTGGAACTTGGTATGGATATAATATTAGAAGGAGTGTTAACCAGACAAAAAGTGCAGAAATCAATAAAACATTAAATTTAAAATCAAGTAATATTACAATTAAACCTGATTTTGATAGCACTGATAAATAGTCAGTTCAAAACCAACGAAACGCCAACACGGTATATTATTAATGGCGGAGAGCTACTCCCTTATTTCAGGCCACAGGTTAACAAATATAAGTTTTCTTCCTATTCTGATGATGTAAACCAGTGTTATATAACACGGATTTCCATCATCATAACAATAAAATAAATCAATTAAGAAAAGACCAGGAGTGGTCCTAAGAATGGGTAGTACTTCAATTATCCTGCTACTGACCCTCATGGAGACCCAATTCCAGATTTGAATGGAAAAATCGATACGGATAAATCCCAAATTCTGCTTTCTAATGCAGAAGCGGATTATATGTATCAAATTTCCAGGTTGTTCAGCTCTGAAAAAGATTTCTTTTATTTTTGTACTTCCAATCATATTATTATAGGTTCAAACATTTGGGTTGAAAAGCAATACGTTTCTAATAGAATGACAGAAGTAAAAATCAATCTTAATAAGATTCTTCTTAATGAAGACTTTTCTAATATAATTTATGTAAAACAAATCAAATGAAATAAATATGAAACGAAGTATATTATTGTTCATAGCAATATTGTTGATAACAAATATAAATGCTCAACATACCGATGCCAATATTTTTGGGGATGTTAAATCGGGTAATGAACACATACCTTTTGCAAATATTTATATTGAAGGAACAACAATTGGAACTACAACGGATAAAACCGGCCATTATATGTTAATAGATTTACCCGAAGGAAAGCATGTCATCGTGGCTACTTCATTGGGTTATAAATCGTCAAAGCAAGAGTTTGTTATCGAGGCGAATAAAACACTTGAAATCAATTTTGTGCTGGAACCGGAAATAATAAACCTTGATGAAGTTGTTGTTACTGGGACAAAGACCTTTAAAAGAAGTACAGAATCACCTGTAATTGTTAATGTATTAGTTAGTAAGAATATTGAGGCAGTTCAGGCTTGTAATATTTCTGAAGGTTTAAAATTTCAACCTGGATTAAGGGTTGAAACTAATTGCCAAACTTGTAATTATACCCAATTACGAATGAACGGATTAGGGGGAGGTTATTCACAGATTTTAATAAATGGCAGGCCTATTTTTAGCCCATTAATTGGACTTTATGGTATGGAACAAATACCAGCTAACATGGTTGACCGTATTGAGGTTGTACGGGGTGGTGGCTCTGCCCTGTATGGCTCCAGTGCAATTGGGGGAACAGTTAATGTTATAACACATATACCAAATGAAACCGATTATAATGTAAGTTACACTTCCCATCTGATAAACAAAGAATCGACAGACAATGTGTTAAACGCAAATGTTACAATGGTTTCAAAGAAACGAAACGCCGGTGTCGTTCTTTTTGCAAATCGCAGATATCGTGAAGCCTATGACCATAAAGGAATTACCCTTAATTCCGATGGAACAAATAAAATTGAAAAAGATAATTATTCTGAACTTCCGGAGTTGAGAAATAACTCTTTTGGCGGGAATATGTTTTTCCACCCAAGACCTAATCAAAAACTTGGAGTGAATTTTGCCAGTTTTTATGAATACCGTTATGGCGGAGAGATAATTGATAAAGAAGCGCACTTGGCACAACAATCAGAGGAAAGGGTACATAATATCTTTATGGGCGGGATTGACTATCAATTAAATTTTAACAACGATAATAGCTCCCTTGTAATATATTTAGCAGGTCAACATACCGACAGGGAACATTATACAGGTTTATATCCAGCCAGAGAAGAATACGACTCGGATTCAGCTTTTACAGTTGCCGAAAATATGCATTTAAAAAATCCTCCTTATGGAACTACTGATAATAAAACCTTACATGGTGGCGCACAATTTAACCACAGAATTCGTAATTTCTTAATTGGAAGTAACGTGCTTACAGGTGGCCTGGAATATATTGTAGATGATATTATTGATTCTATTCCTGAATATCATTATGGAACAAATCAGGAAACTCAAAATTTTGCTGCATTTTTGCAAAGTGATTGGAAACTCACACAAGCTTTTACGTTTCTTTTCGGGCTTAGAGCAGATAAACACAATTTAGTTGACCACGTTATTTTTAGCCCGAGATTGTCTTTATTATACAGATTAAAGGATTATACCCAATTCCGCCTCACATGGGGAACCGGATTCAGGGCACCACAAGCATTCGATGCCGATATGCACATCGCTTTTGCTGGTGGTGGAGTGTCCCGCATATCTTTAGACGATAACTTAAAGGAAGAACATTCAAATAGTTTTAGCAGTTCAGTTAATTTTGATTATCAAAAATCAAAATACATTCTTGGATTTACCCTCGAAGGATTTTATACGAAGCTAAACGATGCTTTTTATTTACAGCCAATTGGAGAAGATGAACTTGGTGAACAATTTGAAAAGCGGAATGGCCCGGGAGCAACAGTTAAGGGAATCACTCTGGAATTAAGAGCAAATTACAATAAAAAAGCTCAATTTGAAGCAGGAATCACTTTACAGTCGAGTTTGCATGACGAAGCCGTAGAAAATATCGAAGGTCTTGAAGCCAAAAAAGAATTTTTAAGAACACCTGATAATTATGGCTATGTAATCCTAACCTTAAATCCCATAGAGCGCTTTAATGCATCCATTAGCAACCTTTATACAGGTTCAATGATACAAGCTAAATTTTCGCCTGATGAATCAGTTTACCCAAATGAATATCGTACATCAAAATCGTTTAATGAAATTAACATTAAATTAGGTTATACCTTTCCTTTGAATACTATCGATTCGGGAATAGAGATTTATGGAGGAATTAAAAATCTGACAAACACCTATCAAAATGATTTTGATAATTATCGTAATCGGGACAGTAACTATATTTACGGGCCTTCAGAACCGAGAACAGTTTATATTGGAATAAAACTTATGACGCTTTAATATAAAATTATAACTATTAATTAAGAAAATGTAAAGGCTTAATTAAATTCAGATTTTAGCAATCGGCTATGCTCTTAAATTTGGATTAATAAAGGATCAGGCTGCTGAAGGGGGCAGGAAAAAATCCAAAAAACAGAATGACCTTGAAGACTTTATGACCAACCTGGGAATAGCTTCCCGCCACCATTTACGCTTGTCAGAAAACCTGGAGGATTCCCTGGCTCTATTCGGGTCCATGGCAAAAACATCCCCTTATGACACTTCTGCCGTGCAAATAAGTGAAAATCAACGCAAGCTTATGGTGCAGGGGAATTTATTGCACAAAAATCAGGAATATTTAGCTGCCCTGGACAAATATCATGAAATTATTGAGTCGGATCCGTTAAACTGCCCTTTTTGCTATTACAGTATAGCCTTCATTTATGCTGACATCAGGAATTATAATCTGGCGATCTTCAACATGAAGAAATACCTTATCCTTTATCCTGACGCTCCGAACGCGAGGGCAGCACAGGATAAAATATATGAGTGGGAATTGCTGTTTCACTGAGGCAATTGAAAAAAGTTCTTAGATCTTCTCGATTAACTGGGTACGCATACGATTTTGATGACATATCATTTCCTGCAAACCCGGACTTTAACAGTAATTTAACATCGTTCTCCGCGCACCTTTAAAACCAATCCGATTCGTGGTTGTTGAATAAAAGATATTTCACTCTTTTATTCATGCTGACCCTTTACACCCATTTCAATCATGAACCAACCCCTGCGCTTCTTTACATTTTTACTTCCTGCAATTATTGCTTGTCATACAAACGGTCAGATCAGCGGGACCATTACAGTCAATCCCGACGGTTCGGGAGATTACCCTTCCATTCAGTCTGCTGTGGATGACCTGGTCTCACAGGGCGTGTCAGGCCCCACAGAGGTGGCCCTTGCACCGGGGACCTATTCAGGGATGATTACGATCCCGGAGATACCGGGAACGTCGGGGCAGAACCGCGTGACCTTCACTTCATCGACCGGCAACCCGGAGGATGTGATCCTTACAGATTCCATTGCTTCAGACGTTTTTTCTCTGAACCGCGGCCATATCAAGCTGGAATATGCCGACTGCCTCACGTTTAAAAATCTGACCATCATTACACATGATGAATCCTCCTTTGGTTCTACATTCACCTTCTTCGGCGGAACGGACCATCCTACTGCTGCTTACTGCCTACTGGATTATAAGCTCGCAGTGCTCGCTTATGATCCCATTGGGGGGGCATCAGCAAAGCATATTTAAGAATCAGTTCGCTGCGCTCACTTATTCTTTTATTTGTCGCATTCCCTTATGAAAGCAGGCTTTCAACGGTTATGCTCCAAATAAAAGAGGGCATCCGTCCGACGGATGCCCTCTTAAATATGCTTTGCGGAGGAAGAGGGATTCGAACCCCCGGTCCACCGGTTGGCGGACAACGGTTTTCAAGACCGCCGCATTCGACCACTCTGCCATTCCTCCGGGCGCAAAAATAGCAAAATTTTGAAGATCGGATGGATGCCGTTGCCAAATTAAAGGAATCTAATGGTAATAAGTGATTCAGAGGATGACCCGTTTTGCGTTTTAAAGGCCTGTTTGGATAGGTTTATTTACAAAACATGAGGATTTATCAACATTTCAGGCATTTTTTTTTTAGGAAACTTGCCTGACTATAGAAAAAATCTATATTTGTATAGAATTTGGCTAAAATAAAACAATTATTTACTAACCCTAAAAATTCATTATTATGAACAAAGCACAATTAATTGATGCTATTGCTGCAGAAGCCAAACTGACTAAAGCAGATGCCAAGAGAGCACTGGATGCTTTCGTTTCAACTACTACAAAAGCTTTAAAGAAAGGAGATCGCGTTGCATTGGTAGGATTTGGTTCTTTCTCAGTTTCAAAACGCGGTGCCCGGACCGGCAGAAACCCGCAAACAGGTGCTGAAATTAGAATTGCTGCTAAGAAAGTGGTAAAATTCAAAGCTGGAAGTGAACTCGGCGACGCTGTTAAGTAAAAATATCTGACCGCGGAAAAAAAGGGAGCACTTGCTCCCTTTTTTTGTAAACCCCGTAAATCAAAAAATAAAACCTTTCCAAACCACAGGATCCTGTCCGCAGATATTCGTCACGCCGCCGCCTGTGTCCTCCGTATCCGATGAAAGCGGAGAAGGAGGAAGGCGGCCCGTCACCACAACATCCCATTCCTTTTTTAACAAAATCCTGTTTGCAATTAAACAGAAATAAGTATCTTTGATTAACCGATTGTTTCTGTATGCCAGCAGTCTGTTTTAATTGATTAATCAGCTACCCTCATGAACTGCATGATTTTAGATGATGATACCCTCTCCAGACGTATAATTGAAGAGTACGTTAAAAAAACCGACGGACTGGACCTTGCCTATTCCTGCTCGGATCCGATTGAAGGAATTAACAGGCTCAAGAAGTCGGATGACATCGATCTCATCTTCCTCGATATCGAAATGCCGGAAATGAGCGGAATCGATTTCCTGAAAACCCTCAAGAACCCGCCCCAGGTGATCATTGTCTCTTCAAAAGGCCAGTATGCCGTGGATTCCTACGAGTATGAGGTCACGGATTACCTCCTCAAACCCGTCGAATTCGGAAGGTTTTACCGTGCCGTTGAAAAAGTTTACAAGCGCGCCGAGCAGCTGCATGATGCACAGCTCGGAAGCAACGAGATTTTTATAAAGAAAAATAATACCCTGGTCCGGCTGAAATATGATGATATTCTCTGGATTGAGGCACTCGAAAATTACGTCATCTTTAACACCTTCAAGGACAAGTTCACCATTCACTTCACCATGAAGGCCATTGAACAGCGCCTTCCCACCCGTAAATTCACACGGGTGCACCGGTCCTTTATCGTGAATACGAGCTGTATCAATGTCATTGAAGATAATAATGTGCTTATAAAAACGCAGGAAGGCTCCAAATCCATTCCCATAGGAAAATCCTACAAGGATAAGTTGATGAAGGACATCAACCTGATCATCAAGTAAGTCATCGACCGGGAATCCAATCCTTTCAGCATGGTAACAGACCGGCAGTTGTTTTTGCATCATGTGGCGCAGACTTCCGGCAATCCGATGATGCTGGAAATCCGGAATGCCAGAGGCATATTTTTGTACGATACCCGGAACAAACCTTACATCGACCTGGTATCGGGAGTCTCTGTTTCGCACCTTGGTCACAACCACCCCGCTGTGATACGGGCGGTTCAGAAACAGGTCGGTAAGCATATGCACCTGATGGTTTACGGTGAAATCATCCAGTCGCCCCAGGTCCGCTATTCGGAATGGCTGGCTGAAAACCTGCCATCTGCACTCGATAACGTCTTTTTTGTCAACTCGGGAAGCGAGGCGATGGAAGGGGCCATGAAGCTGGCCAAACGGGTAACGGGCCGCCATGAAATCATTGCGTTTCAGAATGCCTACCACGGAAGCACACAGGGAGCCCTGAGCATTTTCGGGGATCCCTCCTTCAGGCAGGGATTCCTGCCGCTCCTGCCGGGAATACGGCATATCCGGTTCAATAATGTTTCAGACCTCGACACGATATCCGGCAGAACGGCCGGAGTGGTGGTGGAACCTATTCAGGCTGAGGCCGGGATCATTGAACCGGAAGAGGGATTCCTGGAGAAGCTACGGAAAAAGTGCGATGAAACCGGGGCCCTGCTGATCCTGGATGAGGTCCAGACGGCATTTGGCCGCACCGGCAGTATGTTCGCCTTCGAACAATATCGGTTCGTTCCGGATATCCTGTGCCTGGCAAAAAGCCTGGGCGGAGGGATGCCGCTCGGTGCGTTCATCAGCTCAAGAGAGATCATGAAGCATCTCACATACGATCCGCCGCTCGGACATATTACCACGTTTGGAGGCCACCCGGTAAGCTGTGCCGCCGGACTGGCCGCCCAGACTTTTATCAAAAAGAACAACCTGGTCCGCCATGTGGTAAACCAGGGAGCCCTCTACAGGAAACATCTGAAGCATCCGGCCATTCAATCCATCCGCGGAAAGGGATTGTTCCTTGCAGTGGTCCTGAAGCAGGGCTTGCCGGTGGACAGGTTCCTGGATTATGCGCTGGAGGAAGGGCTGATCATCGATCGGTTCCTCTTTTGCGATAACGCTTTCAGAATCGCACCCCCCCTGATCATTAACGACACGGAGGTCCTGCTGTCAGTCAATAAAATAGAGAAGGCCCTGGACCGCTTACACGGGTAAGAAACACAGGATTTTTCCGTTAATAATAAAAATTGGATTCCATGCGCGGTATTTTTCTGATGATCATGTTGGGATGGCTCCAGGTTATGCCGGCACAGAAGATTGGCCCGGAGGCACTTCCGGAAAGGGAAGCGGAATTGAAGGCCCTGTTCGATCGGCTCTACTCAGAGGGGGGCGACAGCATTAAAACAAAGCTGGCCAGACGGATCGTTGAAAAATTCGGGGAGGCGCTCTCTGAGGAGGCATCCTTCGATTACCCTTGGAACAGCCTGGACAAAATCGGGAAAATCTCTTCCGATGACAGGCAGATCAGGATATTTACCTGGCATCTGCCATTGAGCAGGGAAGAGGTGAACTATTACGGCTTTATCCAGATCAGGCTGAAACGCGACCGGATCAGGCTTTTCCGGCTGCAGGATGATCCCTCCGCGGGGCAAAACAGTGAAATAATAGACCAGAGCGTGGATAAATGGCATGGCAAGCTTTATTACAGCATCGTGGAAAAGCACTATGAAAAGGAAACCTGCTATACCCTGCTCGGCATGGACTTCAACAACCCCCTCTCAACGATAAAAACGGTAGAGGCGCTGGCTATCCGGCGTAACAAACCTGTTTTCCTGAAAAATATGTTCCTTGATGGACCTGATCGCAAGAACCGAATGGTCCTGGAATACTCTTCACAGGTGGCTATCTCGATGAGATACAACGAGCAGCTCGGGCTGATCGTGTTTGATCACCTGACGCCACTGCATCCCGTCTATACGGGAAATTATGAATTCTACGGACCCGATGGCTCCTTCGACGGTCTGGAATTTGTGAACGGCACCTGGATACTGCGCGAAGATGTCGATGCCCGGAATCCTTACTGACTTAATGTCAGTTTTCAGACAATGGCATATTGTTTGACACCCCCCGGGTGATTATGTTAAATTAAAAATTTTGAGCGATGCAGAAAGGTAAAATAGATGTTACCAGTGAGAACATTTTTCCAATCATTAAGAAGTTTCTTTATTCAGATCACGAAATCTTTTTAAGGGAACTGATATCCAATGCTGTGGATGCGACCCAGAAGCTGAAGACCCTCGCTTCCGTGGGCGACTTCAAGGGGGAACTGGGTGATCTGACCATCCGTGTTTCCCTGGACC
Source organism: Bacteroidales bacterium (assembly GCA_016936975.1). Taxonomy (GTDB): domain Bacteria; phylum Bacteroidota; class Bacteroidia; order Bacteroidales; genus JAFGWU01. Next base: position 140,747 of record JAFGWU010000014.1, read on the forward strand.
CAAAGAAGAAAACCCTTACAGTTTCGGATGCGGGTGTGGGGATGACCGCCGAAGAGATTGAAAAGTACATCAATCAGATCGCTTTTTCGAGTGCCGAGGAGTTCCTTGAAAAGTACAAGAAAGACAGTAATGCCATCATCGGTCATTTCGGTCTTGGTTTTTACTCTTCCTTTATGGTGTCGAGCAGGGTGGAAATCGTTACCCGTTCCTGGACCGAGGGCAGTAAGGCTGTCAAATGGAGCTGTGACGGCAGTCCGGAGTACTCAATCGAAGAAATCGAGCGCGACAGGCGCGGAACGGATGTGATCCTCCACATCGATAAAGAGTCGAAGGAATTTCTGGAAGAGCACCGCATCAGCGATATCCTTCAGAAGTATTGTCAGTTCCTGCCCGTGGAGATTGCTTTCGGGAAAGAGAAGGAGTGGAAGGAGGGAAAAGAGGTTGAAACGGATAAGGACAACATCATCAACGATACCCGTCCGCTGTGGACCATTCCACCCTCGGAGGCCGCTGAAGAGGATTATAAAAAGTTTTACAGGAAACTCTATCCCATGGGCGATGACCCCCTGTTCAACATCCATCTGAATGTGGATTATCCTTTTAACCTGACGGGGATCCTTTATTTTCCGCGGATAAAAAACAATATCGAGATCCAGAAGAATAAAATACAGCTTTACTCGAACCAGGTTTTTGTAACCGACTCGGTGGAGGGAATTGTCCCGGAATTCCTGACCCTGCTCCACGGGGTACTCGACTCACCGGATATCCCCCTGAATGTGTCGCGAAGCTATCTGCAGAGTGACTCGAATGTCAGGAAAATATCAGCCCACATAACCAAGAAGGTGGCCGACAGGCTGGAGGAGATTTTCAAGAACGACCGGGAACAGTTTGAGAAGAAGTGGGACGACCTGAAACTGTTCATCGAATACGGGATGATGTCCGAAGACAAGTTTTACGAGCGGGCTGTCAAGTTTGCACTCCTGAAGAACACCGAAGGAAAATATTTCACACTGGAAGAGTATGAAAAACTGATCAAGCCTTCACAAACCGATAAGCATAAGACCCTGGTTTACCTCTATTCCACCAACAGGGACGGACAGTACAGCTTTATTGAAACGGCCAGGGAGAAGGGATACGATGTTTTGCTCATGGACGGCCAGCTGGATACACACTTTCTGAACCACCTGGAATCGAAGCTCGACAATGTACGGTTTGCCAGGGTTGATTCGGAGGTGGTTGAAAAGCTGATCCCGAAGGAAGATGAAAAATCTTCGAAACTCACTGCCGAGCAGAAAGCCGATCTGACCCCGGTGTTCCAGTCACAGCTTCCTGACGGGGATCACTTCCTGGTGAGCTACGAATCCCTGGGAGAGAACGGCCATCCCGTGATGATCACGCAGAGTGAATTTATGAGGCGTATGAAGGATATGTCGGAACTCAGCGGCAATTCCGGAATCTATGGAACCCTGCCCGACTCCTATAACCTGGTTGTGAATGAAAATCATCCCCTCATTGAACGGATCCTTGAACGTGCCGACAAAAAACTGGGAGAAAAGATAAAGAGCCTCAGGGAGCAAAAGAAGAAACTGGGCGAGGAGCAGTCGCTGATTGACGAGGCAAACAAAGGGAAGAAGGAGGAGGAGATCAGCCAGGCAGATAAGGATGCAAGGGAGGATCTGAGGAAGCGGACCGAGGCACTGGAAAACGAAAGAATAGACCTTCTGAAGAATTTCGGAAAAAGCCAGAAGCTGGTGAAGCAGTTGATCGACCTGGCTTTGCTGGCCAATAACATGCTGAAAGGTGCGGACCTGGCAAAATTTGTTAAACGGAGCGTCGAACTGATCAAATAAAGTTCCGGTCAGAGGAACAGACTATTAACCTCCTGTTTCAGGTAATCAATGGCAACCTGGGACGGGGGGTTTTTTAATTCCATTACCTGCTCCAGGATCACCTTGCCCAGGGTGGACCCGCTGGAGTCGGGTTTGAGATCCGCAGCTGAATCATTGATCAGATTAATGGTCTGGTTGCGGGCCGCCTTGACCTTTTCCCATGCTTCCTTGCTGATATAGGTTTGCTGGGAGAGGTTATGCTCATACTCCGAGCGGATGGTATTCAGTAATTCCGATTGAAATTGCCGGGATGTGTAACCCGGTTTGCTGACACGGATGACCAGTGATTCGGGGGAAATCCGTTCCAGGAAAAGCACAATCCGCTCATAGGCCTGCAGACGCACCGGCAGGATTTCATCCTTTACATGCAGGTTCAATTCATGCTTTCTTCGTTTGTCTTCATTCCGGGCCCATGTCCTGGTAAGAAACCATGTGGTCAGAAAAACCACGAGTGCGGGAATGGTGTACTTAAGGATCTCAAGCAATGAATCCATGTTGATTATTTTTTGAAACTTGTGGAACGCAATATTAAGTATAAATATAATTAAAACAGTATTTTTACGCTTCGAAAAGCAGTTTCCTCAATCTAAAACCATCGTACTATGGAGCAATTATCAACAAGGATCAAAGCGCTGGCCCCCTCGGCCACCATTGCCATGAATCAGAAGAGCCAGGAGCTCAAGGCAAAGGGTGTGGATGTGATTAACCTGAGTGTCGGGGAGCCCGACTTTCCCACACCGGTTCATATCAGGGAAGCTGCAAAAAAAGCGATTGACGGCAACTTTTCGCACTATGCACCGGTGCCCGGGTACCCTGACCTGAGGGAGGCGATTGCCATGAAGTTCAGGCGGGAAAACAACCTCGATTATAAACCTTCCCAGATTGTGGTCAGCACCGGGGCGAAGCATGCCCTTGCCAATGCAATGATCTGCCTTGTTGACAACGGAGACGAGGTGATAATCCCCGCACCTTACTGGGTCAGTTATGTGGAACAGGTAAAGATTGCAGGTGGAGAGAATGTGATCCTGGAAACTTCGGTGGAAGATGATTATAAATTGAAGCCCGAACAGCTTAGGGCTGCCATTACGCCCAGGACCAAGGTACTGCTGCTATGCTCCCCCTCCAATCCTACGGGAAGTGTTTACACCGGTGAGGAGCTGAGGGCGCTCGCTGAAGTCATCGCCGAAAACGAACGGGTTTTTGTAATAGCGGATGAGATCTATGAACATATAAATTTTTCCGGAGGGCACCAGTCAATCGCCCGGTTTGAATCCATTCACGACAGGGTGGTGGTCATTAACGGCGTTTCAAAGGCGTACGCGATGACCGGCTGGAGAATTGGTTATCTGGCCGGTCCGGAATGGCTGGCAAAGGCCTGCTCCAAACTTCAGGGGCAGATGACCTCCGGGGCCACCTCTATTGCCCAGCGGGCCGCACTGGCCGCCCTTACGGAGGATCAGTCCTGTGTGAAGGAGATGGCCGATGCCTTTCTGAGAAGACGGAACCTGATCCTGGATCATCTGAAAGAGATTGAAGGGATCCGGTACAATGTGCCGGGAGGGGCCTTTTACGTCTTCCCCGACTTCAGCCATTATATCGGCAGGTCGGTCAATGGGAAGAAGATTGAGAACGACATGGATCTCTGCCTGTATCTCCTCGAGGATGCTCATATCGCAACGGTCCCGGGATCGGCATTCGGTGCTGAAGGATGTGTCCGCATATCCTATGCCAACTCGGATGATAATCTGAACAAAGCAATGCAGCGGCTCAAGGATGCGCTGGCCGGCTTAAAATAAGCGACCCGATTCAGTCGAGGGACCGGTTGATATAGTAGCTGTAGTCTTTGAATGATTTGTTATAGGATTGGGAGAAATGGGGGGAATCGATCAGGAAATCGGCGGTCGACCGATTACAGGCCGTGGGAACATTGTACAATACGGTGATACGCAACAGGGCCTTCACATCCACATCATGCGGCTGGGGCTGCATGGGATCCCAGAAAAAAATCAGAATGTCAATCTCCCCCTCGGAGGTCAGGGCACCCAGTTGCTGATCCCCGCCCAGAGGGCCTGATTTTAATTTTCTCATGGAAAGCGGCTTCCTGTCACACCTGTCCAGGGTCTCCTCGACCATCCTGCCCGTGGTGCCCGTGCAGATCAGATGATGGTTGGATAATTTGTCTGCATTGTATTCAACCCATTCGGTCAGATCCTGTTTCCGGTTATCATGTGCTACAAGGGCAATGTTTTTGATTCGGTCCATCTCGGTTTTTTTGTTAAAATTAGGCTCAAAAGATTAATTCAACAATGGTTATTGGTGAATTCTTTTAAATTTGTAATAGATCAGCTGTACGATTATGGCACTTTACGAAAGAAGGAGGAGAAGGACTTCTACCAATATCATCAGGGGATCGGTTCTGTTTGTATTCCTGGGCCTCATCATCCTGGTGATTGTCATATTTAAGTTTTACGGACGGATTTTTGAGCCAAACGTATCACTCGATGAGGCCTATGTAATATTTTATGTCGGGCCCGGGAGTGATTATGAAACAGTGCTGGGCAACCTGGCTGATCAGGACATCCTTATTAATCAAAGGGCTTTTGACTGGATTGCGGAAAAAAAGGAGTACCCTTCCAATATCAAACCGGGACGGTACAGGATCACCGACGGGATGACCAATAATGAACTGGTGAATATGCTGCGCTCGGGGAAGCAGGATCCGGTGATGGTGGTGTTTAATAACGTCAGAACCCTTGAGGAACTGGCGGGAAAGGTTTCAGGATATATTCTGCCCGATTCAGCTGAGATTGCCGCTTTCCTCGCCGATCCGGCTGTGGCGGAACGCTATGGATTCACCGAAAAGAATTTCAGTTCGATGTTTATCCCCAATACCTATGAATTTTACTGGACCGCGGACCCGGAGGATTTTACCGACCGGATGAAATCGGAGTACGAGCGGTTCTGGGAGGGAGAACGGGACAGAAAGGCCGGGGCCCTGGAGATGACGCGCACGGAAGTCATCACCCTTGCTTCCATTGTGGATGAGGAGACCCTTCACGATGAAGAGAATGCCCGTATTGCAGGGGTCTACCTGAACCGCCTGGAACAGGGAATCCCCCTTCAGGCCGATCCAACACTGAGGTTTGCCCTCGGGGACTTTACCAGGAAACGGATCCTTAATCAGGACAAGAACCTCGATTCCCCTTACAATACCTATAAATTTAAAGGGCTTCCGCCAGGGCCGATCTCCATTCCCTCCATATCGGCTATTGACGGGGTGCTCAATTATGAGAAGCACAATTACCTGTTCTTCTGTGCAAAGGATGATTTCAGCGGTTACCATGCGTTTGCCAGGACACTCGCCCAGCATAACCGGAATGCCCGCGCCTACCAAAGCGCCCTCAACAAAGCCAGTATCTACCGATAAAAACCCTGAACCGGGAACCCTGAACCCTTCAGAGGACCTGCACCTCCCGTTCGAGGGCGATCCCGAATTTTGTCTCCACATCTTCCCGGATCCGTTCCGAGAATTCGTAAATCTCCTTGCCGGCAGCACCTCCGTAGTTGACAATGACCAGGGGTTGGAATGGCCAGGTCCCGACATTTCCGATTCGTTTACCCTTCCAGCCTGCCTGCTCGATCAGCCATGCGGCCGGGATCTTAACCATGTTTTCTCCTGCAGGATAATGGGGTACCTCCCGGTAGTTGGCTTCAATACATTTGAAAACGGGATTTGCGACAACCGGGTTCTTGAAAAAACTGCCGGCATTTCCGTATTGATCCGTTTCGGGCAGTTTGGACCTGCGGATGTCAATAATGGTTTGCCGCAGATCTTCCGCCGTGTGGCGGGACCTCTTTTCGAAAAGAGCCCTTACCTCTCCGTAATCTAAACGGAAATCGGGTTTCCTGGTCAGCCGGAACACCACCCGGGTTATGATATAGCGGCCGGCAGATGGTTCTTTGAAGATGCTGGTCCGGTAGCCAAACCCGCAGTCAGCGTTTTGCAGGACGACCCTCCTTTTTTCCTCCAGGTCGTAGGCCTCGAGATATTCCATGCGATCTCTGAGTTCCACGCCATAGGCTCCGATATTCTGAATGGGCGCAGAACCGACCGAACCGGGAATCAGCGACAGGTTTTCAAGTCCGCACCAGTTTTTCTCCACGCAATATTTCACAAAGTGATCCCAGTTCTCTCCGGCCCCGGCCGATACGATTACTGTGTCGCCCTCCTCTTCAAGGATGCGGATGCCTTCTACACCGGGATGAAGGACCAACCCTGCAAAATCACCTGTGAAGAGCAGGTTGTTCCCTTCCCCGATTACCAGGAACGGATTCCGGGCAATGTCAAAAAGATTCAGGATCTCATCCAGCTCCTCCGGGGAGCGAAAAACAGCAAAGAAGTCTGTGAAAACATCTACCCCGAATGAATTCCATGTTTTAAGGGAGACCTTTTTTTCGAGTGCAATCATCCTGAAATATAAGTGTTCAAATATACATAACATCGCATGATTAATTCTTCTCTGAGGGATTATTTCTATCTTCGTTCGGAAACAGGATTGTACCGGTGAGAAGCGTATATGTATCAGTTATAAATGATCTGGTTACCGATCAGCGGGTCCGCAGACATGTCGATTTCCTGGTGGAGCGGGGGATGGAGGTGACATGGATTGGCCGCAGACTGAAAAACAGTCCGGATACAGGAGAAACTGCGTTCAGGGTGAAGCGGTTCAGGATGCTGTTCACCTCGGGGCCCCTGTTTTATGCCTGTTATAACCTTCGCCTCTTTTTCTATCTTCTGTTCAGGAGGCGGCCGTTGCTGCTGGTCAGCAATGACCTCGATACGCTTCCCGCCAATTACCTGGTCAGTAAGATACGGAGGGTGCACCTTCTTTATGACAGTCACGAGTATTTTACCGGGGTGCCGGAACTGATCGGCCGTCCGCGTGTGCAGAAACTGTGGAAGCGTATTGAAGGCTTGCTGGTTCCCGGCCTGAAGCTGGCCATGACGGTCAGCCCTTCCATCGCCAATTTGTACCGGGAAAAATATCATGTTGACTTTGAGGTGGTCAGGAATCTTCCCCGGAAGAGGGGTCCGGTAAAGGATGCATCCTTTCGACTGCTCTATGAAGGGAAAAACATTATCCTTTACCAGGGTGCCGTTAACCTGGGGAGGGGCCTGGAATTACTGATCGAAACCATGATCTTTCTTGAACAGACCGTTTTCCTGATTGCCGGGGATGGGGATATTGTGAATGATCTAAGAGCCCTCATTCGGGAACGCGACCTGGGCGACCGGGTCTTTCTGCTGGGACGCCTTCAGCCTGAGGAGCTCTTCCGGATCACGTGCAATGCCGACCTGGGAACCTCCATGGAGGAAGATCTCGGACTCAATTACCGGTTTGCCCTGCCTAATAAGATATTCGATTATATCCAGGCAAGGATTCCCGTCCTCTGTTCCGATCTGCCGGAGATGAAAGCGGTGGTTGAGGATTATAAGATTGGGATTGCCACTCCGGTGAGGGAGCCGGAGAAGCTTGCAGAGATCATTGAGGGGATGCTTGTCGGCCGGAAAGAGGGGCGCTGGGAAACTGCTCTCGAAGGAGCCTCCCGGCAACTCTGCTGGGAGAATGAATCTGCTGTTCTGGACAGGATGCTTTCAAAGCTGGGAATCTGAAGGACCTCAAAGACCGAGCAGGACCGTTTCCTGAGAGGCACCCCCGAATAACATTTTTCCCGGATCTTCAATGAAATTCTTTATGCTCTTCAGGAAGCCCACCGAATCACGTCCGTCGACTACCCTGTGATCATAACTGAGTGCGAGGTACATTATGGGCCGGATGACGATCTTTCCCTCCACAACAACCGGCCGTTCCACGATGTTGTGCATTCCCAGGATGGCCGACTGCGGCGGATTGAGGAGGGGTGTGGATAACATGGATCCATATATGCCGCCATTGGTTATTGTGAACGTTCCTCCGCTCATCTCTTCAATTCCCAGCCGTGCCTTCCTTGCTTTCCCGGCCAGTTCTGCGATCTGTTTCTCAATCTCAGCCATGCTCATCGACTCCGTATTCCGTATAACCGGAACCATCAGTCCCTTATCCGTCTGGACCGCAATGCCAATGTCGCAGTATTCCGGCGTTACGATTTCACCCCCATCGATAAAGGAGTTGACTTTCGGAAAGAGCCCAAGGGAACCGGTTACCGCCCTGGTGAAGAACGACATGAAACCAAGTTTGACGCCGTGTTTCTTCATAAACTGTTCCTGGTAAAGCCTGCGGATATTCATGACGGCACTCATATCCACCTCGTTGAAGGTGGTGAGCATGGCAGTCTCATTTTTAACGTTTACCAGCCGTTCACTGATTTTCTTCCTGAGCTGGCTGATCGGGACACGCTCTTCTTTTCTCGATGCAGACCCGGACCGGAACAGACCCGTTGCCTGGTGAGATGAACCTGCCATAACGGCCTGAACGTCCCGGCTTGTAATTTTTCTAAGACCGGCAATAATATCTTCAACCGACAATCCCTCGTTTTCCATCATCTCCCTGGCCACAGGGGTAATTTTTACTTCAGGGAACCCGTTTTCTTTCCCGGCTTCAGCTTCCGGTTCATCCGGCTTATCAGCTTCGACAGATGATGGCTGTGGCCGGCCTTGGCCTTCGGGCGGCTCTTTCCTTTCACTCTTTTTGTCTGTTTCAGCAGGAGTGACAGAAGTATCGATGATGCAGGCTGTATCGCCGACCTTTGCCGTGGTCCCTGCCTGGATCAGAATCTTTATCTGTCCCGCCTTTTCTGCAATAAGGGGAAGCGTTGCTTTGTCGGACTCAATCTCTCCGACCTCCTGATCTTTCTCAACCATGGCTCCATCCTCCACGAGCCAGGAGGCCATCTCTACTTCCGTGATCGACTCCCCGGGGCTTGGTATCTTTAATTCAATGTTCATGCTGAATAGATTTGGGATTATTGTTCTGAAGAGGTGTCGAAATAATAGTGCTGTTTCAGTATTTCCTTACGGGAACTCCCTATAACGCACTGCAGTCCGCAATAAACATTCTGAAGTTCGCAGGTGCACTTCCGGAATACCTTGTCGATTATTTCAACCTGACTTATCTCATGCAGTTTATGAAGTCCTGTTGCCGGACTTCCCGATGCCATACGTGTGACCGGGATGATATCCATCCCCTTCATCAGGTTCTGTACGTAATACCAGGCCCCCATGTTTTCGGGTTCCTCCTGAACCCATAGGGTCAGCATGTTATTCCTGTATTTCTTCAGGATCTCCCTGACCCGTCCGAGAGGGAAGGGGAAGATCTGTTCAATCCGGATCAGGGCGATATCCCTGGCTTTTAAGGCTTGCTTACGGGCAAGCAGATCATAATATACTTTTCCACTGCAGAAAACCACCCGGCGAACCTCTTCCAGGTCGGTATCGGGATCATCATAAACCTGCATGAAGCGTCCGGTTTCCAGTTCCCCGAAGGTTGAAACACACCGGGGATGTCTCAGCAGGCTTTTCGGAGTGAAGATAACCAGCGGGACCCTGGTTTTCCTTTTGAGGTGTTGCCGGAGTACATGGAACATATTGGCCGGGGTGGTCGGATTGACCAGGTGAATGTTGTTCCGGGCGGCGAGCGCCAGAAATCGTTCGATACGTGCGCTGGAATGTTCAGGCCCCTGTCCCTCGAATCCGTGAGGCAGGAACAGCACCAATCCGCTCATGACACCCCATTTTTCCTCGGCACTGCTGATATACTGGTCGACGATCACCTGCGCTACATTGACAAAGTCGCCAAACTGGGCTTCCCAGATTGTCAGGGCTTCGGGAGAGGCCAGGGAATATCCGTACTCGAATCCCATCACGCCGTATTCATTCAGCGGGGAGTTGTAAATCTGAAAAGGGGCCTGCCGGCTGTCGAGATGCTGAAGGGGTATGTAGGTCTCCCCGCTATCCTCCAGAACCAGTCCTGCATGGCGGTGGGAAAATGTTCCCCGGACGCTGTCCTGTCCGCTGATTCTCACAGGGTGTCCCTCCTTAAGAAGGGTGGCATAGGCCAGGAGTTCCCCGAGCGCCCAATCCAGGCGATCTTCACCAATCATCTTCATGCGTTCTTCCATCAACCTGATGGTCTTCCGGTAAAAGTTTTTATCCCCGGGCAAGGTGTGAATCGCCCCGGCGATGGATCTCAACTCTGTTTCCGGAACCCCGGTTGGAAGGGATGCATTGAAATCCTCGTGATCGGCATACCGGTAATTGGCCCAGCTGGATTCAAGAAATTGCTGGATATGGACTTTTTGCAGTTTTCTGGCCTGTTCGAGCTGCTGCTCCAACTGTTGTTCAAAAACGGTTTCTGCCCGCTCTTTCTCTTCGGCCGTCATGATCCCCTCCTTAACCAGCCTTTCACCGTAAATATCCATCAGGTTCGGGTGACTGGCAATGCTTTTGTATAATAGAGGCTGGGTGAATCGCGGTTCGTCCCCTTCGTTGTGACCGTATCTCCTGTAAGCGAGGATGTCGATGAATACGTCGGTATGAAAAGTCTGCCGGTACGCAATGGCCATACGGACCACATGGAGCAATCCTTCGGCATCGTCCCCGTTCACATGCCATATGGGTGCTTTGATGACCTTGCCGACATCCGTGCAGTAAGTGCTTGAACGGGCATCCAGGTAGTTGGTGGTGAATCCGACCTGGTTGTTGATGACAAAGTGGAGGGTTCCCCCCGTCCTGTAACCTTCCAGTTCCGACATCTGGATGACCTCATAAACGACACCCTGTCCCGCAATGGCAGCGTCTCCGTGGATGATTACCGGCAGCAGCATCCCGTGGTCTCCGTTGTAGCGGTTTTCTATCCGGGCCCTGGACACTCCCTCAATTATCGGGTATGAGGATTCGAGGTGAGAAGGATTGGGCACAATGTTGATAATCACCTCGTGCCCGTGTTTTGTCCTGATGGTATTCCCGTAACCCAGGTGGTACTTTACGTCACCCAGGGCAATCCGCTCCTCATAGGATTCGCCTTCAAACTCTTTGAAAATATTCTCATTGGGCTTCTTCAGTACATTTGCCAGGACGTTCAGCCTTCCCCGGTGGGCCATCCCGATATTTACCTCCCTGATGCCGAGAAGCGCCCCGTTCTCAATGAGGTGATTCAGTGCCGGGATCAGCACTTCGGTTCCTTCAATTGAAAATCTTTTCTGTCCGACAAATTTCTTGTGGATAAATTTTTCGAAACCCACCGCTTCCTTCAAATGATGGTAAATCTCTTTTTTCTGTTCAGCAGAAAATTCGGCCTGATTCTGATTGGATTCAATCCTTTCCCGGAGCCATTTGATCTTTTCCGGGTGCCTGATAAACATATACTCGGACCCGATATGGCCGCAGTAGGTTTTTTTCAGAGAATGAACGATATCCCTGAGGGAAGCCCTGCCGATTCCGATCTCTGCGCCGGCATGAAATATGATGTCAAGGTCCGCTTCCGACAGGTCGAAATTTTCCAGGTCCAGTGTGGGGAAATATTTTCGCCGGGTACGGACGGGATTGGTTCTGGTGAACAGGTGACCACGTTTACGGTACCCGTTAATCAGGTTCAGTACCTTGAACTCCTTGTCGAATGTCAGCGATTCAGAGTCGGGGACACTTAGATCTTTTCTTGCGAGGTCAAATCCCTGAAAGAAATGGTGCCAGCTTTTGTCTATTGAATCGGGGTCGTTCCGGTAATCCCTGTACAATTGTTCCAGCGCTTCCGTATCGAGATTCTGGAGAAATGATAAATCATCCATTCGGCAAATGTCGAGGTTTTTAAATAAACAACCATCCCTGCATTTTGTTGGATAAAATGCATTCTGTTTCCCAAATCCGGCAATAAACCAGCCGTTAGCCTATCCGGCTGAAATTTTTCATGAACTGCATCCGTTCAAATGCGGCAGGATTATCTTTATACTCTGCATTGACCTTGCCGATAAACTGATTGACGGAGTTAAATCCTTTCTTTTCCATCCAATCCTCAATCTGGCCGAGCATTCTGACAATATGGTCGGGCCCGTTCCTGTAAAGGGTTGAGGCGATCTGCACCGTCCTGGCCCCTGCAAGCAACATTTTTATTACATCGTTACCGGTGTGTATGCCAGTGGAAGCTGACAGGTCGCATTGAACCTTGCTGGAAAGAATTGCAATCCATCGAAGGGTGTCCAGGGACTCCTCCGGATTGGAGTAAAGCTTTCCCTGTCCCATTTCCATCTTTTCGATATCGATGTCGGGTGTATAAAACCTGTTGAACAGGACCATCCCTTTAATGCCGGTTTCGGAAAGGGCCCTGGCCGTTAACCCCAGTCTTGTAAAATACTTGCTGATTTTAATGGAAACCGGGATCTGCACAATCTGAGTAACCTTTTCAATAATAGTGAAGTAGACTTTTTCAAACTCCTTATTATCAAAATCAGCAGGGTTCAGGAAAATATTCAGTTCAAGGGCATCAGCTCCGGCTTCTTCAATCCGGGATGTGAAATGGGTCCAGTCTTCATAGGAAATACAATTAATGCTTGCGATCACCGGGATCAGCACCTCTTTTTTTGCTTCCCTGATCAGGTTCAGGTATTCATTCAACCTGTCCTCCTTAATATGCAGGTCGATATAATCCAGTGTCTCGCTCAGCTCCGAGTATATCATGCTGTCTTCCTCGGCTCTTTTGATTTCATAATGGGTTTCTGATAATATCTCCTCTTCAAAGAGGGATTTCAGGACCACTGCTGAAGCCCCGTTTTTCTCAAGTGTTTTGATGCTTTTTACCGAGGCCGTAAGCCCACTGCTGGCTGCAATAATCGGATTTCTGAGGGTCAGTCCGAGGTATTTTGTCGAGAGATCTTTCATGGTGCTTTTCCGGATTAAAGGTTATTTTTTATTTAAGACATTATCGGTAATGGTTTTGTGCATGCCGGCAGCCGCTTTTCTGCCATCTCCCATGGCCAGGATGACGGTGGCACCTCCCCGTACAATGTCACCGCCGGCAAAGAGTTCAGGAATATTCGTCTGCATGGATTCCTTATCCACCACCAGGGTTCCCCACCGGGTTACCTCCAGTTCTTTTACGGAAGAGGGGATCAGCGGATTCGGGGAGACCCCTACACTTACCACCACGAGGTCCACCTCGGTGTCATACTCCGAACCTTCAATGGGGATGGGTCTCCTGCGGCCGGAACTATCGGGTTCGCCAAGTTTCATTTTCTGAATCCGCATTCTGTTAACCCGGCCGTTCTGGTCGGCAAAATATTCAACGGGGTTGCTGAGCATATGAAATTCTATACCCTCTTCCCTGGCGTGCTTGATCTCTTCCTTCCTGGCCGGCATCTCTTCTTCCGTCCGCCGGTAGATAATCATGGCTTTTTCCGCACCAAGTCTTCGGGCTGTTCTTACAGAGTCCATGGCCGTATTGCCGCCGCCGATGACAGCGACTTTCCTGCCGAAAAGCACGGGGGTGTCGTATTCTTCCTTTGCGGCATTCATCAGGTTAACCCTTGTCAGGTATTCATTTGATGAGAATATCCCTATGTAATTCTCCCCCGGAATATTCATGAACCTTGGCAGGCCGGCGCCGCTTCCGATGAAGAATGCCCTGTAGCCTTCCTTTCTCAGATCATCCAGATCCGCTGTTTTTCCAACCACAAAATTGGTATGGAAGCTGACCCCCATTTTTTTCAGGTTGTCAATTTCAACATCCACAATTTCATTGGGGAGACGAAATTCCGGGATGCCGTATTTGAGAACCCCGCCGAGTTCATGAAGGGCCTCGAATACCGTTACACTGTATCCCAGCCTGGCCATATCGGCCGCCGCGGCAAGTCCTGCGGGCCCCGATCCGATGATGGCGACCTTGATACCGTTGCTTTTCTCTGTCTCCGGAATGGATATTTTTCCGCTGTTTCTTTCATAATCTGCCGCAAATCGTTCAAGGTTACCGATGGCAACCGGCAGTAAATGAAGTTTACGGGCATAAAAACAGGCTTCCTCGCACTGGACCTCCTGCGGGCAAACCCTTCCGCAAACAGCCGGAAGAGTGTTCGTTTCCTTCAGCACCCTTGCGGATTCCAGAAACGCGCCCCGCTCAATATTTTTTATGAAGGCCGGAATATTTATCCCAACCGGGCATCCTGAAATGCAGGTCGGATCCGCACAGTCAAGACAACGTTTGGCCTCCACGACAGCCTGTTCTTCCGAAAGTCCGATATTGACCTCCCGGTGATCCCTGCTGCGAACTTCCGGCTCATGCTCCGGCATTTTTACCCGCTCCAGGGCGGTTCGCTCCTTTGCCTTCATCGATTTCCGGAGTTCTACCCTCCACTCCTGTTCGCGGCACTCTTTTAAATAGTCCGGATGATTGTTCATAAATGAGTTTACTTTAAAGCGTCTTTAAATAACTTTCGTAAGCGATACGTTCCTCCTCACGGTAGCCTCCAAGCCTCAACAGCATTTCATCAAAATTGACGGCATGCGCATCAAATTCAGGGCCGTCGACGCAAACGAACTTTGTTTCTCCGTTGATGCTGACCCTGCAGGCGCCGCACATGCCTGTTCCGTCGACCATGATGGTATTTAGACTTGCCACCGTGGGGATATTGTATTTTTTTGTCAGTAGGGCACAATACTTCATCATGATGGCGGGTCCAATGGTAATGGCCATGTCTATTTTCTCCTTTCGGATGACCTCTTCCATTCCGTTGGTAACCAGACCCTTTTTTCCGTAGCTCCCGTCATCAGTCATGATGATTACCTCGTCAGAATGAGCTCTCATCTCATCTTCGAGGATGATTAATTCCCTGCTTCTGGCGGCCAGAACGGTAATGATCCTGTTCCCTGCTTTATGCATCTCTTCCACGATGGGCAGAAGAGGAGCGATGCCAACCCCTCCACCCGCGCACAGGACCGTTCCGACCTTTTCAATATGGGTGGCTTTTCCCAGCGGGCCGACCACATCCGTAATGAAATCTCCTTCCTTAAGGGCGGATAATTTATGGGAAGTCACCCCGACCTTCTGAACGATAAGGGTAATGATCCCTCTTTCAGGATCAGCCGACGAAATGGTAAGCGGGATTCGTTCCCCTTTTTCCCCAATCCTGACAATGACAAAGTGTCCGGCTTTTCTTTTTTTCGCGATCAGCGGAGCTTCTATATCAATCTTTACAACATGCTCAGACAGATTCTTTCGGGATACAATTTTATTCATAACAGATGCTTGCAGAAATACAATGGCAAAAAAAGCAAATTTTTTGACTTACTAAAAATGTTATACAAACTGTAAAATAGGATATTTTTTCTCAATCAGAACAATATTGATGAAACCGTGTTTTGATAATAATAATTATTTTACCACCTTCGAATGATTTGCCGGGATGATCCAACAGGATTCGCATTAACATAACAAAATAATTATCAATCATATGAAAATTGGTATTTTAAAGGAAAAAGAACCCGAAAAAAGGGTGGCAATGCTTCCCGACGGGGTTGCAGACCTGGTAAAGCTCAAAGTTTCGGTGATTGTGGAAAAGGATGCCGGTGCGGGATCCTTTGCCGATGACAATGCGTACAGGGAAAGCGGTGCTGCAGTGGATACCAGGGATGCTGTCCTGAAGGGATCGAATATTATCCTGATGATCAATGCCCCGGACAGGGATACGATAAAAAGGATGAAAGAGGGACAGGTCGTTGTGGCAGCAGTGAATCCCCTCGTGAACCACGATGTGGTGACACGTTTTGCAGAATCCGGCGTGACCCTTTTCAGCCTGGATGTCCTCCCCAGGACCACCCGGGCGCAGGCCATGGATATTCTTTCTTCACAGGCTACGGTAGCCGGATACAAGGCTGTTCTGGATGCGGCGTGCAGGCTCAACGGTTTCCTTCCGATGTTTATGTCAGCCGCTGGTACCATAAAACCAAGCAGGGTTTTGGTACTCGGGGCGGGGGTAGCCGGACTGCAGGCCATTGCCACAGCCCGGAAGCTGGGGGCAGTGGTGGAGGCATTTGATGTACGGTCGGCGGTTAAGGAAGAGGTTCAGAGCCTGGGTGCAAAATTTGTGGAGGTTGAAGGAGCCATTGATGATACGTCTGCCGGCGGCTATGCAGTCGAGCAGACCGAAGCGTTCAAGCAACGTCAGCAGCAGATGATCCAGGAGCACTGTTTAAAGGCGGATATTGTCATCTGCACGGCACAGATTCCGGGCAGAAAAGCGCCCCTGTTGGTCAGGAAGGAGACGGTTGAAGCGATGAAGCCCGGATCGGTGATCATCGACCTCGCCGCTTCCACGGGAGGCAACTGTGCCTTGACCAGAAATGATGAGGTTGTGGTGGTTAATGGAGTTTCCGTTGTCGGAGAATCGAATTATCCATCCGCCATGCCTACAGATGCCAGCCAGATGTTCGGGAAGAATATGATCAATTTCCTGAAGCTCCTGATTGATGATTCCGGGAATATCAACCTTGATTTCGGGGACGAACTGGTTAAGGGAACCTGTGTAACCCATGCAAAAGAGATTATGCACGAACGTGTCAGGGAGTTTATGAATAGCAAAAAATAATCATAATGGAATCAATTCTACATTTTTTTTACACGAACAAGGAGGCAATTTTTATTATTGCCCTGACCATTTTTCTCGGATTGGAGGTCATCTCCAATGTTCCTTCCGTGCTGCACACACCGCTCATGTCCGGAGCCAATGCCATCAGCGGGGTTATCATCATTGGCGGGATCATCCTGGTTGGTCATGCCGACCTCTCCAACCTCTCAGATGGAGGTCATCTTGCGAATCTTATCCTGGGAATCTTTGCCCTTCTGTTTGGAACCCTGAATGTGATCGGGGGCTTTGTGGTCACCGACAGGATGCTGGAGATGTTTAAAAAGAAAAAAAAATAATCCGGGAAAACTATGGAACCATTGTTTGAAAACATTACAAACGGAGATATCATACTCGAGTTTTCCTATCTCCTTTCCGCCATATTTTTTGTGGTAGGCTTGAAACTCCTGAGTCATCCGGAAACAGCCCGAAGGGGAAATCTGTGGGCCGCAGGCGGCATGCTGCTTGCCATGGTTACCACCATGGTTTTGCACCGGGATGGAGGCGGCAGTAAGATCCAGACCGGGAACCTGGCGATCATTCTTGCCGCGATTGCACTCGGCGGTGTCGTCGGGGCCATTATTGCCCGGCGGATCAAAATGACCGCCATGCCCCAGCTGGTCTCTTTTTTCAACGCCACCGGCGGTGCGGCATCTGCCCTGGTAGCCCTGATAGAATTCTCAAACCCCGATAACCAGTCGGCCCTCGTAACCTTACTGGGCCTGGTGATCGGCAGCATTGCCTTCAGCGGGAGCATGATTGCCTATGGAAAGCTGGATGGAAAGGTTAAGGATATTTTTGCCCGATGGATGACCTATGTCAACCTGCTGATTCTCGCCGGGATCCTTTTCCTGCTTTTTTACGTCCTGTTCGGGCAGATGCCCCCAGAAACGAAACAGATCCTTGTATATCTCCTGCTTGCCGTATCCCTGGTTTACGGCGTGAGTTTTGTGATGCCGATCGGCGGTGCAGACATGCCGGTGGTTATCTCCCTGCTTAACAGTTTAACGGGGATAGCGGCTGCCATGGCCGGATTTATTTACCAGAACCAGGCCATGATCCTGGGGGGGATCTTTGTGGGGGCCGCCGGGATGATCCTGACCCTGCTGATGTGCAAGGCCATGAACCGTTCGCTGATAAATGTGATCGTGGGTGCATTCGGAGGCGGTGCTGCCGGAGTCGATAAGGAGAAGGGAACCGTAAAAGAGGTTTCGGTGAATGATGCCGCCGTGATGCTCTATTATTCGTCGAAGGTGGTCATCGTTCCGGGTTACGGATTGGCTGTCGCCCAGGCACAGCATGTGTGCAATGAGATGGTCAAACTGCTTGAAGCAAACGGTGTGGAGGTTAAGTTTGCAATCCATCCCGTGGCGGGACGTATGCCGGGGCACATGAATGTGCTTCTTGCTGAGGCCGATGTCTCTTATGATAAACTGGTCGAGATGGACGAAATCAATCCTCAGCTGCCCGATACGGATGTGGTGTTGGTTATCGGGGCCAATGATGTCGTCAATCCGGCGGCGGAGGATGATCCCTCCAGCCCCATTTATGGTATGCCCATTATCAGGACCCACACCGCTAAAAATATTATTGTAATGAAACGGGGAATGGGTAAGGGGTATGCGGCAATAGAAAACTATCTGTTCTTCGATGATAAAACAAGGATGTTGTTTGGCAATGCCAAAGATTCCCTCCAGAAACTGGTAACGGAAATAAAAAATCTGTAATTGCATTATCCGGTCCGGACAAAGAGAGGCGCTTCTGAAAGCGCCTTTTTTATATGTAAAATCTGGTATTCTTAACTCTATTCGGGGGATCAGCCTTCTCCACCGGAGCATTCGATTGATGAAATTTGTGTTGGAGTATCCGAAACGTCTTCTGCAATCCTTATTCATGGGATTATTTTATAGCACACAACCCGGTACCGGAATTATTATATAAGCAGAATGGGCCATGTTAATATCCTGTTTTTAAGGTTTGCTAATCGGTTAAGATGGAATTAGGGAGCTTACTATCCGAATTTTTATCAAGAAAAAAAAAGGATTCACACACTAACATCTTTCGTTTGTCAAACTGTATTAAGCTGTTACAGGATGCAACCAACTATAAAACAAATTATTCTGAATGAAAATGAGAATATCCTATTGATAAGTTTTTCGTAAAACAGCCGGTATTGTTGCTATTTTTATTGCAAGTGTTTTTTTAATTGAATAACAGGGCAGACAAAACACCTTTTTCTTTCCTATCCTGTCTGGGATTGTTTCTTCCATGTTGCCGGACCGGATTGTTATTTCTCACCCTTCTTTTCTCCTTTAATTCACTGCTTTCCCAGTACACCTCCCTGGATAACTACGACGGGCTCTGGACCGGGAATTCCACATGGGTGGGGGGCGTGGCTCCGCCTGTAAACAACATTCAGGCTGATATCAACATTTACGGGACCGTTACCAGGCAGGGTGACCTTGTTTACAATTCCGATACCCTTCACGTTTACGATACCCTGATCATATATGGAAATATAACTTTTGGCAACAATGCTGATTTGATAATCGAAACCGGTGGCATCTTTATTGTTCACGGGGATTATACTTCTGCAAATAAGGTTTCGGTTTCGACAGGGGGAACGTTTGTTGTGCTGGGGGATTTTTACATGCAGGGATCAGACAACCAGGGATCCTTCGATAATGACGGAACAATTTATATTGTCAATCCTGTAAAAGTATTTGATGAAGGGGATTATGCAGATCTTGCCTGTGACGATCCGGAAGATTACCCGGATAACTGCGCTTACGGCAACCAGGAGGATCTTGAGAACGACCCCATTTATGAACTGGTGGCGGCCGGCGGATACAAGATAAAACATGATAAACCGCTCGATTTCTGTGAGGGAGACTCGGTCCGGCTTTATATTAAAGATAATGCAGACTCCTATGAGTGGTTTCTTGACGGCACTGCCATTACCGGTGCCACCGGTTATGAATATTACGCCAAACTGGGGGGTGACTATACGGCACAGGTGATTGTGGACGAAGATACTTTCAATCTCGCTGCAGTTACTGTTACCGTTTACACCCTCTCCACCATTCCCGATTCGGCCTACAGCAGTGACAGCGTGATTTGTTCCGGTTCGCCGGCCACGATTACCCTGTCGTACGCCGGAGGGACCCTGGGCATCGGGGCCACTGCCATGTGGTATGACGATGCCGGTTTCAACAATAATATAGGATCGGGTAATGATCTGACTCTTTCGGCCCCATCTGTGGCTACAACCTATTATGTGAGGTTTGAAGGGCAGTGTGATACCACCGGTGCGGTAAGTGTAACCGTAAATACAGGAACGACACCCACTCCGGCCATTTCGGGGGAGGAAGAGGTGTGCGTGCCCGGACAGGAAGTGTACACCGTTTCCGGTGATGCCGGTTCCTCATTTTTCTGGACGGTTTCGGGGGGGGTGATCAACGGATCTTCGCAGGGCACATCCATCACGGCAGACTGGTCAGAAGCAGGAACCGGTTCAGTCGAAGTAACGGAAATAACGGCAGAAGGGTGTTCTGCTTCGGATAACCTGCAGATTAATAAAGTTGCTGCACCGGATACCGGTAACCTTGTATCGAGCGGCTCATTAACCAGACGATAATGAACAATAACCATAAAAAATAAGATCATGAAAACACTAACATCCAAAGAAATTAAATCAAACACAAACAACACAATTATTAACACCAAAAACCAAAAAGTTATGAAAACCAAGAGGTATTCAAATGTCGTGAAAACCGTGGCAATTCTGTTTGTTACGATGCTATTCTCTAATGCCGTTCTGGCCCAGTTTGATCTTTCGGCCGGAACAACCAGTCAGACTCCGATAAATGAAGAACGGGAAGGAGGCACCAGCACCTACACCGCTTCCGGAACCCATGATGTCGGCGATGAGTTTACCTGGGCGGTATGGGCAGATACACCTCCCGTGTCCATCACATCGGGCGGTGTCGACATCATCGACGGCGGTTCGGGGACAAGCGCGGATCCATATCTTGTTAACTGGACAGCCGATCTCTCCTCCATTGATGTTACCTGGGCAGCCGACGCATCGCCGGGCATTGACAATACAAACGGTAACGTGTCCGTTCAGAAGCGTTTACCCGCTGCTGCTGGTTCATGCCCCAGCCCGATTCAATCGTGGGATATCGATTTCTGGAGTGCTGCCACAGCATCCATCTCGAATGCGGATGCCGGTTACTGTTCCAGTGCCCCAATCGGCGGGTCGATTACCATTAACCTGACAGGTGCCCCCGATGGAACGGCTGATGGATTTGCAGTGGATTATGAAATTACGGCTCCCAATCTCGAGGATGGTTCAGGAACCTCATGGGATGGAAATACCGGAACCGTAAATTCAAACGGGACAACCGTAACCATTCCTCTGCCGGACCTGCTGACGAATCTGACAACCACCGATGCCACCTTTACGATTACGCTTACCAGGATGAATGACGATTTTACCGGCGACGGCACCCTGCTTGATGATACCTATGTAATCACGGTTTACGCTACACCTGATACTGGCGAGATTACGAGCACCGGAAGCCTGACCCGCAGGTAGGAGGCTCTTTGGTCAATTGAATTGAAAATTTTCTGTCTGCCCTGACAGAGGACGTTCTTTGCATTAAAAACACTTAATCTCTTAAGTAAGGGAAAACCATCCTTCTTTTGAAGGACCTGTTTGTTGCCCTTATGATATGATCCTGAGGATTAATCGAAACGTTGAAAACCTATAGTTTGACAGGGGATGAAGGATACGGGAATGCACCTTTATACAGGTGTCCGGCATTGGGGGGACTGCACCGCAACAGGAGAGGTATGTGCGATAGGAACCCTCGGGATTGATTAGGCATGGGTTGGTCGGAAGGACCAATTCATGAAAATGCTGTAATCCGGGCTTTGCAAGACCATTTAAATGGCAGTAAAGCTGTAAAAATTAAGCATGGAGTTGCAGTTTGAGATGGCGATTTAAATATCTGTGCCGTTCGGATGATACCGGATGGCTGACCGGAATTATGGTGTTATTCCGGAGCAGGAAAGGACTGCATATACGTCGGTTACTGAGGGTCGGGCAACCGCCATAGTTTAGAATGCAATGAACGCAACATGGGTTTGAATACTTTTTGGTTGAAGTGTAATTTATTGATATAGAAACATTAAATATATGTTTAAATAAACATTGTTTGAATGAATATTAACCTTGAACCTTCCGCATCATGTATGGTGTGGCTACATTAAACCATGAACCTTTAGTATGAAGTTTAGAAGGTACATACTGATTGTTGGTGCACTGCTGGCATTGTTCAGCTCCCTGGCCAGGGCGCAGGACTATGTAGCAGTGGTATGTACCGGTGATACGGGTGTTTCATTCATGGTGGAAGGTTGGGAGCACTCCACGTTTGAATGGAGCGTTGAAGGCGGAACCATTTCAAGGAATTATGGGGATTCAATCATTGTAAACTGGACCAGTACACCCGGAGAATATGAAATCAGCGTCCTGGAGATTTCAGAACACGGATGTGCCGGTGAACTGAAACGGGCGACAGTCCTCGTGGCTGGTCCTGAACTGGAGCTGGGGGATAACAGGAGCATTTGCTCAGGAGAAATCTTTACCATGGAACCGGAGGGATCCTATGATTCCTACCTGTGGCACGATGGATCGACCGGAACCGAATGGAGCTCAGGGGAGGAGGGATGGATTATTCTTGAGGTGGCGGATACCCATGGCTGCCGGGCCCGCGACAGTATCTATCTGACGGTTAATCCGCTGCCCGTGGTGGACCTGGGCAGGGATACCTCTTTGTGCGGTGACCAGAGTATCGAACTGAATGCGGGGAATGATGGAATCCTATATAACTGGTCGACAGGGGATCAATCGCCCACTATTTTGGTATACGCGGGTTACCAGAAAATATGGGTCGAGGTGGAGAACGAATTCGGATGCTCGGCCAGGGATGAGATAACGATACAGGAGTGTGATTTTGCAAAGTATTTCAGTGATATTCCCACTGCTATTACCCCCAATGGGGACGGAACAAATGATGCCTGGAATCTTTATAAATTGATGGATTATCCCGGGGCGGTTGTTGAGATTTTCGACCGGTGGGGGATGCTGGTATGGAAGTCAGAATCCGGTTATTCAAATCCCTGGAGCGGAGAGGATCTAAGAGGGAACCTGGTGCCGATGGATTCGTACCATTTCGTGATCCAGTTTAATAACAGCACAAAGGACCAGATTGTCGGAATTATAACGGTTATAAGATAATATGAGCGTTAATGGCGGAATGGATTGCCACCAACAGGCAGAACCGAAACGATATGAGAAATAAAATACTTACGATTTGCTTGCTGCTCAGTATTCCTGCCGGAATAGTGCTTGCCCAGCAGGTGCCCCTGTACAGTCAGTACATGCTGAACGGATTTTTACTGAATCCGGCCGTTGCTGGTTCGGAAGGGTATACCGCTATAAACCTGACCGCCCGCGAACAATGGTTGAATTTTCAGGATGGCCCCGCAACCTATGCCCTGAGCTTCCAGACGCGTCTGCTCAAGAAAAGTTATATATCGAGAAGTTCATCGGTCAGAAAAAGAAGCCGGGCCACATCCAGGGGCAGTAACGTGGGGCTTGGTGGATATATCTTTAATGATCGCAACGGTGCTGTGGAGCGAACCGGTTTCAAGGCAACATACGCATACCACATTAAGCTGAGGCAGTCCCAGCTCTCTTTCGGACTCTCCCTGGTCGGCTACCAGTTCAGGCTCGACGAGGAAAAGATCCGCCTGGAGTACCCGGATGATAATCTCTGGACCGGAGCGGATAAGGCTGTTCTGATTCCTGATGCAGATGCCGGCGTATATTATATGGGCCGGAACTACTGGGCCGGTTTTTCTGTGGACCAGATGTTTGAGTCGGTTCTGAAAATAGGATATTCGGGATATGATCAATTCAGGATGGAGCGCAATTATTACCTGATGGGGGGATACGATTTCGAAATTAAAAGGGACTGGGTCCTGGCTCCCTCTACCCTGATAAAAATGGCGGAGAATATGAAATTACAGGCTGACATCAATATGAAATTCTATTACCAGCAATCCTACTGGGCAGGATTGACTTACCGAACAGGGCATTCAATAATCGTAATGGCCGGGCTGAGCATCGACAAGCTGGTGTTCGGGTATGCATTTGATATCGGTCTGAACAGTATCATGCGCCACAGTTTTGGCTCCCATGAGTTTATGTTTGCTGCAAAGTTCGGGGATAATGCCAGGCGCTATCGCTGGCTGAACAGGTTTTAGATCAGCTTACCGACAAATTGCGCTGATTTGCCGATTTTCTGTTCCTTTGGATCCGCCCGGATTTTACTTTTGTACAAATCATTATTTGAATCGTTATGGAAAGAGAAGATAGAACTTTCAGAAAAACCGGAAGGGCACATCTCCTGCTGGGAATCATCCTGATGGTGGTGGGACTGTTCATTATCGCCGATATGACCGATATGTTTCCCTGGAGACTTCGCGATTTTCTGTTTACATGGCAGGCGCTTCTGATCCTGCTGGGGGTAATATTTATTTCCGGGCGTGAAAGCAAGCCAACAGGTTTTATCCTGATAGCGATTGGTACGTTTTTCCTCCTTCCCAGGTTTTTTGATCTGCCGGATTACTGGCGATCATTTTTCTGGCCGGTTATTCTTATCGTACTGGGACTGATCATCATTTTCGGCAGGGGAAGGCACAACCAGATGTTCGGACATCAAAGGACAGCCTCTTCCGAGGATTATCTCGACGATGTGGCTGTTTTTGGAGGGGGTGACCGGGTTATCAGTTCCAAACAGTTCCGTGGCGGCAAGATTACCAATGTATTTGGGGGTTCGAAATATAATCTTACCAATGCTGTACTTGCCGAAGGGACCAACTATCTGGATGTAACCATGATCTTTGGAGGTTCAAAATTCATCGTTCCTGAAAACTGGGATATTAAATTTGAAGTGACCTCCATTTTCGGAGGGTTTTCGGATAAACGTCTGCGGTCCATCGTTGTCAAAGAGAGCGACAGGTTACTGGTTATTCGCGGAATCACACTGTTCGGAGGAGGAGACGTTGTCAATTAATTCCACCGATGAGTCATCCATTCACAAAGAAACCACGGGTTCTGCTGTTTTATGCACTGGTCTGGATAGTAATTGCCGCACTCCAGGTATTGCTGCTTCATTATTTTCAGGATTTTCCTCTGAGCATCATCATCACTGAATCCGTTGTTTCCAACCTTATATTCGCTTCCCTTGGATTATTGGCCTGGTATCCGACCCGCTATATCCCGTTTCAGCCTCAGAATCCTGTTTATTCTCTTACAGCACATGTTGTGGCAGGAATGGTGGTAATCTTTCTGTGGCTCCTGACCAGTGTTGGATTGATGACCCTGATTTTTGCAAAATTTACGGAATACCAGGAATTTCTATCCGGTTCAATACTATGGAGAACTGTTACCGGAATTATGCTTTACCTCGTCCTGGTCCTGGTTTATTACCTCATAACCTATGCAGAGTCACTCCGGGAGCGGGCACAACAGGAAGAACGGTTACGCCTTCTGATCAGGGATTCGGAGCTGAATATCCTCAAGGCGCAGATTAATCCTCATTTCCTGTTCAATTCCCTGAATTCCATTGCCTCTTTAACAATGTCAAATCCTGATGAGGCAAGGGAAATGATTATTAAGCTGTCAGAGTTTCTCAGGTATTCATTAAAACACAGGGAGCACGAGTATGTATCATTGGAAGAGGAGGTGGAGCGGATGAAAGATTATCTTGCCATCGAGAAAACCAGATTTGGGGAGAAGCTCAGATACCGGTTCAGGATGGATAAAGAGTGCAGGAATGTGAAGGTACCAACCATGATCTTACAGCCACTATTTGAGAATGCCATAAGGCATGGCGTGTATGAAAGTATTGAACCTGTTGATATTGATTTCCAGTGTATCCCGGAAGGAGAAATGATGAAAATAACCCTGCAGAATAATTACGATCCTGAAATACCGCCCAGGAAGGGAACCGGTGTCGGTCTGCAAAATGTGAAACAACGAATGGAACTCTCATATGAGGGCAGGGGAACCGTCAGATGGAAAAGTGAAAATGCCCTTTTTTCAGTTACTTTGTATGTTCCAGGCTTTATAACAGACCATCATGAAAAAGATTAACGCTATTATTATTGAAGATGAGATACCTGCCAGGGACCTGCTTAAAAAATATCTGACCGATTTCGATTTCATCGACCTGATCGGAGAGTTTGATAACGGATTTGACGGACTGAAGGCCATCAATGAGATGAAGCCCGATGTGGTTTTCCTCGACGTTCAGATGCCCAAGCTTACCGGTTTTGAAATACTGGAAGTTCTCGATCATCAACCGGAAATTATTTTTACGACAGCCTTTGATCAGTATGCCATTCGGGCATTTGAACAAAATGCAGTCGACTACCTGCTGAAGCCTTTTTCCCGTGAACGGTTTGCCGCGGCGGTCATGAAATTGAAAAACCGACTGGAGCTTCAGGATGGGAGAAGAGACTCCCTGGATAAAATCAGGAAACATTTTGAAGAAACTAATGAAACCATTGAGCGGGTGGTTATAAAAAAGTCGGGAAAAATTCATCTGATCCCCATCTCCGATATTGACTACTTTGAAGCCCAGGACGATTATGTTATGATTTACGCTAAGGAAGGGAGGTTTCTGAAACAGCAGACCATGAGGTATTTTGAGAAGCATCTTGATCCCGCCCGGTTCATTCGGGTCCATCGGTCATACATTGTTAATGTGCAGGCTATTGAAAGGATTGAACCCTATGAGAAAACCAATTTCATCTTGATACTCAAGGCAGGACAAAAGATATCGGTAAGCAGGAACGGAATGCAGATACTGAAGGAGCGTTTGGACTTCTGATTCCCGAATTGGCAAATTTGTTTCTATATTTAGGCAAACTAATTGGATATGGCTTTGGAAATTGACGAAAAAGATATCAATAAATTTATCGTTGTGGGTGATCGCGTGTTGATAAAACCCAAGAGCCAGCAGGACAGAACCAAATCGGGCCTTTATCTTCCGCCGGGCGTTCAGGAAAAGGAAAAGATACACAGCGGTTATGTGCTGAAAGTTGGACCCGGCTATCCGATACCGGCTATATCCGATAGTGAGGAACCATGGAAGAACAGGGGAGATGATGTGAAGTATGTGCCGCTTCAGCCCCATGAGGGCGACCTGGCCATTTATCTTCAGAAAAGCGGGTATGAAATTGAATTCAATAAAGAACGGTACGTCATCATTCCCCACTCTGCCATCCTCATGCTGATAAGGGATGAGGACCTTCTGAGGTGATGGGAATAGTCTTACCGGTTCATCCCTATAAACTCCTACCGGGGTGCTGACTGGTTTATTTCGTACGTCTTTTCAGACAAGTGAAAATGATAGCTGATAAGCCATTCATTTAAGATTCATTCAAACAATCAATTTATCAATAGCGGAGTAACTTCATTTTCACTGCTTTTTTGATCCCTGAAGTCGGAAATGTTTTTTAAAGTGGTCTCAGCAATTTCTATTAAGGCTTCATGGGTCAGGAAACCCTGGTGTGACGTAATCAAAACATTCGGGAAGGAGATTAATTGCATAATGGCTTCATCATCAATAATTCTTTCCGATAGATCCCTGAAGAACAGTTTTTCTTCCTCCGAGTAAACGTCAATACCAAGATATCCCAGGTGTTTTTCACGCAGGGAATGAATCACGTCGGGCGTATGAATCAGTTTTCCCCTGCTGGTATTGATTAACATTGCTCCCTTTTTCATCCAGGACAGGGATTCCTCATTAATTATACGATGAGTTTCCGGTACCAGGGGACAGTGAAGGGAAATTATATCCGATAGCTGAAACAACTTCTTAAGGGTGGTGTAGGTTATACCCTGCTTCTCCATTTGTTCGGAGGGGTAAGGATCATAGGCTATTACTATGCAGCCGAATCCCTGCATGATTCCGGCAAATACCTGTCCGATTTTCCCCGTTCCGATCACACCAACCCTCTTTCCGGATATATTAAACCCCACCAATCGTTCGAGGGAAAAATTAGCATCCCTTACCCGGTTATAGGATTTGTGAGTTTTTCTTGCAAGCGTCAGGATCAATGCAACTGCATGTTCGGCCACTGCATTGGGCGAGTATGCCGGCACCCGCATGATTTTTATACCGAGTTCACGGGCGGCATGGAGATCAACATGGTTAAATCCCGCACACCGCAGTGCCACAAGCCTGATACCGCAGCTTCTGAGTTCGGTCAGGGTATCTCTTCCCAGGTCATCATTAACAAAGGCACAGACTGCATCATAATCCTTTGTCCATTTTGCGCTCCTGGGATCAAGCGGGGCTTCAATGAAATCAAAGACAAATCCTTTTGAGGTATTGGCATTAATGAAATACTCTTCATCATAGGACTTTGATGAAAATACGGCTATTTTCATAATTAATGCATTTGATTATGTGTTATAATATTGATCGGTTTTTTCCCCTCCGGTCTGGTCACTGCTCAGAAAATAATTATAGAGGATAAGGAGGAAAGCGGTTGCCAATCCGATTGCCAGAAGAGTGAACCCGAATTTTTCCGGATGGTAATGCTGCCACAGAGTCGAATTTATTTCTTCCCGGGATAATCCTTCAAGCGAAGCGATGCCAAATTCTCCGGTATAGGACTCAAGGAATCTGTCCCTGTTGGCCAAACGGTCATATAGTCCGCCGGACAGGAATCCGCCAAGGAAATTTCCCAGCGCAATGGATACAAACTGAGCTCCCATATATAAAGCCGATTTGTCGCGGGGTGCTATTCTGGCAATATACTCGAGAATTTTTGGGGAGAAAATCATCTCCCCGATGCCAAAAATAAATATTGAAAGAACCAGCAGGAAGGGATTCATGGTGATGAAGGCGAATGCAATCCCTGCAGTGTTGATGATAATTCCTGCAATCATGGATAGCAGAGGTTTAAACTTTCTCACGAGCGAACTAACGATAACCTGGAAAAGCACGATGAAAAAGGCATCCAGCATAATAAGTTTTTCAGGCAGAATAATACCATCAGAGGTGCCCAGCACCCTGGCCAGAAAAGGCAGATGCTGATGCAGAAAGTTATAAAGATGATGGGTGTTGCTCCATTGTTCGATAAAGACCGGCAGGCTGTAGAACAGTTGCCAGAAAATGGTCCATATTCCGCCAATTATCAATAAAAACAACAGGAATTTAAAATCCTTCACCGCATACCAGATATTCAGCAATGAACCTTTCAGCGCTTTGCCGAGAGGTTCCAAAAGTTTATTGTTCCTGTCCGGTTCCTTATAGAGTAGTATGACCAATACCAGATTGAACAGAATGGCTGCTGCCGACATAATAAATACATAGTTCCAGCTTCTTTCCCTCAGCTCCGATCCGACATACGGACCAACGAGTCCCCCGATATTTACCATCATGTAAAAAATCCCGAATCCAAG
The DNA here is from genome assembly GCA_016936975.1 of Bacteroidales bacterium. GTDB lineage: Bacteria > Bacteroidota > Bacteroidia > Bacteroidales > JAFGWU01. The sequence goes on from JAFGWU010000014.1 coordinate 169,793, forward strand.
GGAGCTTGTCCTGTTATTGGTTGTTTTCGCAATGGTTGCAGATATAATGGGTTTGAACAGAGCCGCCCCGATAGCAACATAAAAGAAGGTTATAAAAACGAAGGTAAAGGAACTGACCTGTCCCATCAGGTAATAGCCGGAGGAGAGAATCACAAATGCAATGATCAGGACCCTTTTATAACCAAACCTGTCGGCGATGGAGCCGGTCACAACCGGCAGGAAATAGAGTATGGCATTGACAATTCCCATGATAAGACCCTTCTGAACCTGCGTAAATCCGAGCGCCCCTGATTCTGTTGAGTTTGTGAGATACAGTGCAAGCAGATTAAAGATTCCATAATAGGCCCAGCGCTCAAACAGTTCGAGTGTATTGGCTGTCCAGAATACACCCGGAAATTGTGTAAAGATTCTCTTATTGCCCATTAATAAGAATTTTAAGCCTCTAAGATAGGATAAAAATCAGAGTGAAAGGTCAATGTAGGGTGCATCAAGGATTTTGCCGGCACTTATACAGCATTCGTCCCGATTATTTGATAATCGTGAGGAAAAGTGCTATTTTTGGATTGAAAGAGAGCGCAATATGAAGAGGAGAACTATGCGACAGTCCATATTAAGTATTATACCGGCAATCTGCCTGGTTGTGGTGGTTGGTTCCTGTAAGAATGGCGGGAATAACGGGAAAATGCCCGTGACTACAGATTCAGAACAGGCCATGGAATATTATCAGATGGCCGTGACCGCGTTTGATCGAATAAAATACTCCGAGGCGATTGATTATTTCAAGAAGGCGATTGAGGAAGATCCCGAATTTTTCATGGCTTACTACTGGTTATATCCCCTGTCGGGAGAATATGCAAAAAAAGTTGCTGAAAGGGCTTTCAGGATTGAGAGAGAATTGAGTGATGCCGAAAGCATAATCAAAACAGCCTTTAAATACCTGGTTGATGGACAGAAAGAGCGTGCTATTGAGCAGGTTGAGAAACTCATAGAACTCTATCCTGAGGATGTGGAAGCTTATAAGATCCTTTATCTCCTGCAATTTCAGTTCTGGCAGGATATGGAAAGTGCCAGGGAAACACTGGAAGCGGCTATCAAGGTCCAGCCCGACCATGCCATCTCATACAATATGCTGGGATATGCCTTAATGGATCTGGGCGATTATGAGAATGCAGGCAAAGCATTTGATAAATATATGAAACTGGAACCGGACATAGCCAATCCCTACGACTCCAAAGGGGACTATCTCATGAATCTGAACCGTTATCGTGAGGCATATGAGAATTATATGAAAGCTTATGAAATCGATTCAACTTTTACCATCAGCCTGAAGAAAGCTGAGAAGGCCAGGAAATTAATGCAGAACGGTACCCCCGTTTGATTTTTCGGATTCATACTGTTTTCACATAGAAATAGCTTTCCTTCTTTTTCACATCATCAAATGTAACCAACCCTTTGTTTTCTTTCTGCAGGGCAAAATTCAAGACCGCAAAGTCACCGATGCACATAATATTGTGAGTCACCAGGAGAAATCCGCCTATTATGGTTCCTGCAGGAATCAGGGGGAGAATAAATATGGCAGTAAGTAAATTTATTATCACAAAGGGAGCCATGGCCAGAATTGCAAGACGGATCCGGCCGATGGGAAATTTATCGGCAACAACATAAAAAATAAGCTGACGGGGATCTGCCCCAAACTTTACGCTCCGTGCCCCCATAAAAAAATAGGCCAGGAAATGAAACATTTCGTGAACCGGCACAATCAAAATGGATCCTGCAAAGATGCCAAAAAAAATATACTGAATCAGCTGACCAATCCCAACATTGTCATGGATCACAAAAGTGACCGAAATAATAACCAGCAAAAGCAGAGAAACAATATTTAACGTGAAGTAAAAAAGGGATAAAATCCCCTTCCTTTTTATATTCCGTATTATAAAGGGTATTACATGTTCAAAATCCAGGATCTCCCGGAGCTTGTAGTCTTCATTATCTTTAATATCATTTATGTCCCCAGGCATATGGCAAATGTATTCACAATATTCGGGAAATCAATTACAGAGGGAGGTTCTCCGGACCGTTGATAATATAATCGTAACCGGTATGGCTTTCGGCAAGTCGAAGGTACTTCAATTTAAGCGTTTCATCTTTTTCAGTTGCCGCGATGCGGGACAGACCCATATAAGCAATAGCCTTATAGAGGTTTCCAAAATCCCCGTATTTAGAGGCAATATCCAGACTGTTTCTGTAAAGCATCGATGCCCTGTCCATTTTGCCTGAGCCAAACTCTTCAATAAATGCTTCAGCAAGGGTTTCAATCATTGAGTAGAAAAGATCCTGCCGGATGGTTGTTGCTTTCAGAAGTTCGCCAGCCAGGCTGAAAGCTCCCTGATGAAGAAGAGTGATGATGGCATGACCCCAGTAATAGCTGTTCCGGGGGTAGCTATGATATAACCTCAGGGCATATTTCGATGCAGCAGCCAGATTGGCTTCATAATTACAATGAATCAGCGACATGAAGAGCAGTGACTCTGCCTTTAAATAGATACTATGTTCCATCGCGTATTCAAGTTGTTGCAGACCCAGTTCTTTGTCACCGTCTCTCATGAATGCAACCAGAGGTTTGTAGATTGGATTTGCTTCGGGGAAGGCCTCGATATAATAGTTATATAGTCCACAGCTGAAATAAAATTCAACAAATTCATCCTTCAGGTCAAAGCCTGTCATTGTATTTGAATACATGACCCGGAGGTCAGGCAGGACTTTCAGGGCTCTCCCGTTATCGGCCCAGTACATGGCCTTGAAGGCACGCCCGAACAGATTAAAGAATATGCCTTCCAGGTATAAGGCTGAATCAGGGACCATCCTGGACGCTTTCGATATGGACAGATCCATCTGTTCAATGAAATCGCCGGAAGCTTTCTTTTCAGGGATCAGAGGAAAGTTCTGCCAGTAAATGATCAATCCTTTAAGGAAATATGGAGCGGGATGATCCGGATGCAATTTTGCCAGCTGACATTGTAATTCCCTCGCCTCAATAAAAGAAAAATTATAGGTTGCATGAAGGCATTGTTTAACCTTTTCCAGGATAGTGGGATTATCAAGAAGACTTACCTGTGCGGGAGAGTTTATTAAAGTAATTGCCAATAAAACAGAAATAATCCAATGCTTCATGGCGTAAAGATATAAAAAAGGGTACCCGTTTGAGGCACCCTTTAATAAATGAATACGGCAACTTACAACTATTTTACAACCCTGACTTTATTCGCAATTTTGGTATTGCCGGTATTCACGATCATTATATACATTCCTGTTTCCAGATCACCGACCGGAACTTCAACAGAATATGAACCATCATATAAATATCCCTGGTCCAGTGTTTTAATCCTCTGTCCGAGCATATCATACATTTCCAGAGTAACCAGTGATTTTTCAGCCATGTCAAACTGTATATTGAATCTCTCCCTCGCAGGATTCGGATATATTGTTACGCTTCCAACAGAGTTGGTTATCTTGTTCAATGATCCTGTGCTGGTGGGTGGCAAAAGAACAGCATCGATAACATGCACGACACCGTTATCGGCCTCCAGATCAGCCACAAGCACTTCGACATCATTTATGTAGACCTTACTATCCTGGATCGTTACTGTTATATCGGATCCCTGGAGTGTTGTAATTGTCTGTCCGTTTGAGAGGTCTGTTGACATGGCCTTTGCGCCTACCACATGGTAAAGGAGTATCTGAGCCAGTTGCCCAGTGGGGTCCT
>JAFGWU010000015.1 GCA_016936975.1 Bacteroidales bacterium
GATGCCGGGTGCAGGTCATCAAAAACGATCTTGAGGTGATCCGATGCCGGGTGAAGGTCATCAAAAACGATCTTGAGTTGATCCGATGACAGGTGAAGGTCCTCAAAAATGGAATTAAGGTGATCCGATGACGGGTGAAGGTCATCAAAAACGATCTTGAGGTGATCCGATGACAGGTGAAGGTCCTCAAAAATGGAATTAAGGTGATCCGATGACAGGTGCAGGTCATCAAAAACGATCTTGAGGTGATCCGATGCCGGGTGAAGGTCATCAAAAACGATCTTGAGGTGATCCGATGACAGTTGAAGGTCCTCAAAAATGGAATTAAGGTGATCCGATGACAGGTGCAGGTCATCAAAAACGATCTTGTGGTGATCCGATGACAGTTGAAGGTCCTCAAAAATGGAATTAAGGTGATCCGATGACAGGTGCAGGTCATCAAATATGGATCAGGAGTGACACAATGTCACTTTGTTGATCCTTGAGCGTTGGATGTTGGGTTCTGATTTCGGTTCCTGTTTCAGAATCCATGGTGCAGGGCCCTGATTCTTCATATAGACGAATAATCTTCTAAAATCGTTAATATTCCACGCCAGGCATGGCGTGGCTACAGCCTACTGCTTACTGCATACTGCTTATCGCCTGCCTAATACTCCTCCCAACTCTTAATGGGGATATCCTCAAGATCCATTTTGCAGAAAGCGTAAATAAATGCACTGGCCAGGCGGGAATTGGTGATCAGCGGGATATTGAAATCGACTGCGCTCCTTCGGATGGAATAATCATTCGACAATTCGTGCGAGGAGAGATCCTTGGGGATATTGATGACCAGGTCGATCATTTTTTCCCGGAGGTAATCCATTACATTGGGCTTTTTATCCTCATCGGGCCAGGCCAGGTCGACGGATTCGATGCCATTGAGCTTCAGGAACTCATGCGTGCCGTGGGTGGCATAGAGCTGGTAGCCCTTCTCCAGGAGCATACGGCAGGAGTTGACCAGTTCAACCTTCGAGCGCATCCCGCCCGTGGAGAGCAGGATGCTTTTGCGCGGGATGGTATACCCGACGGAAAGCATCGATTTGAGAATGGCCTCGTAATAGGTGTCACCGATACAGCCCACCTCCCCGGTTGAAGACATATCCACGCCCAGGACGGGGTCAGCTTTCTTCAGCCGGCTGAAGGAGAACTGGGGCGCCTTGCACCCGATATAATCCAGGTCGAAAATAGACTTGTGCGGCTTTTCCACGGGAACCTTCAGCATGATACGGGTGGCCTGATCGATAAAGTTGGATTTGAGGACCTTCGAAACAAAGGGCATACTGCGGGAGGCCCTCAGGTTGCACTCAATGACCTTGATATCGTTGTCCTTTGCCAGGAACTGCATATTAAACGGTCCGGAGATGTTCAGTGCGAAGGCGATCTGACGGGCGATTTTCTTTATTCTTCGCACGGTCTCAAAATAGATCTTCTGCGGGGGGAACACCATGGTGGCATCTCCGGAGTGGACCCCGGCAAATTCGACATGCTCCGAAATGGCATAGGAGAACAGCTCTCCGTCCATGGCCACGGCATCGATCTCGATCTCCTTGGCCTGCTCGATAAATTCGGAAACGACCACGGGATACTGTTTGGAGACCTTCGCGGCCAAAGTCAGGAAGTGCTCCAGCTCCTCCCTGTTCGAAACGACATTCATGGCGGCTCCGGAAAGTACGTAGGATGGTCTGACAAGCACCGGGAACCCTACTTCATCCACAAAATCGTATATTTCGGAAAGAGAACTGAGCTCTTTCCAGCGGGGCTGATCCACCCCCAGCCTGTCGAGGAGCATCGAAAATTTATGCCGGTTCTCCGCATTGTCAATCGATTCGGGAGAAGTTCCGAGAATGGTCACCTTTTGCTGGTGAAGCCTCATGGCCAGGTTATTGGGAATCTGGCCGCCGGTGGAAATAATCATCCCCCTGGGTGCTTCCAGGTCATGGATATCCATCACCCGTTCAAATGAGAGCTCATCAAAGTAAAGTCGGTCGCATACATCATAATCCGTCGAAACGGTTTCGGGATTATAGTTGATCATGACCGACCGGTAACCTGCTTCATTGATTGTTTTTAAGGCATTCACCCCGCACCAGTCAAATTCAACGCTGGAACCGATCCGGTATGCCCCGGAACCCAGCACGATCACCGAACGCCGGTCGTCATAAAAGGTGATGTCGTGCTGACTGCCGCTGTAGGTAAGATAAAGGTAATTGGTCTGTGCGGGGTATTCGGCCGCAAGGGTGTCGATCTGCTTGACGACCGGGAGGATATTCCTCTTTTTCCGGTGCGCCCTGACCTTCAGCAGATTTTCAGAGACATCCCCCTCCATGACCACCCGGGCGATCTGAAAATCACTGAAGCCGGCTCTTTTGGCATCCCTGAGCAGGTCATCCGGCAAGGATTCAAGGGAATGAAACTTTTCAAGCTCGTTTTTAAGATTAAAGATATTCTTCAGCTTGACCAGGAACCATTTATCGATCCGCGTAAGTTCGTGGATCCGCTCAATCGGATAATCCTGCTCCAGGGCCTTTTCGATGACAAAGATGCGCATATCGGTCGGCTCCGCCAGCCCGGTGTCGATATCCGATATCTCCAGGTCGTTATTTCCGACGAAACCGTGCATTCCCTGGCCGATCATGCGGAGACCCTTCTGAATGGCCTCTTCAAAGGTGCGGCCAATCGCCATTACCTCTCCGACCGATTTCATGCTCGAATCGATCAGCTTGGATACCCCGGTGAATTTGTTGAGATCCCAGCGGGGGATCTTACAGACGATATAATCCAGTGCCGGTTCAAAAAAGGCGGAAGTGGTCCTGGTGATGGAGTTCCGGAGCTGATGCAAGCCATAGCCGAGCCCCAGCTTGGCAGCCACAAAGGCGAGCGGATATCCGGTGGCCTTACTGGCAAGTGCCGAAGAACGGGATAACCTGGCATTGACCTCGATCACGCGGTAATCTTCCGATGCGGGATCAAGAGCATACTGAACATTGCACTCCCCGACAATCCCGATGTGGCGAATGATCTCAATGGAGAGTTTCCTGAGTTTATGATATTCACTGTTCGTAAGGGTTTGAGAGGGGGCAACCACAATACTCTCACCGGTATGAATGCCCAGGGGATCAAAATTCTCCATATTACAAACCGTGATGCAGTTGTCGAAGCGATCCCTTACCACCTCGTACTCTACCTCCTTCCATCCTTTGAGAGACTCTTCAATGAGGATCTGCGGGGAATAGGAGAATGCTTTCGCGGCCATGCGTTCCAGTTCATCCATATCGTAACAGAACCCTGATCCCTGCCCGCCGAGTGTATATGCGGCCCGTATGATGATGGGGAACCCGAGCTCGCCGGCTGCCTTTTGTGCCCCCTGAACAGTTGTCACGGCAAGGCTCCTGGGTGTTTTAACATTAATCTCATTCAGCTTCCCGACAAACAACTCCCGGTCCTCCGTATCGATGATGGCCTGAACAGGAGTCCCCAGAACCTTCACATGATACCTCTCCAGGAGTCCGGATTTATGAAGCTCCACCCCGCAATTGAGGGCAGTCTGCCCGCCGAAAGCCAGCAAAATACCGTCCGGCCGCTCCTTTTCAATCACTTTCCCGACAAAATAGGGGGTGACAGGCAAAAAGTAGATCCGGTCGGCCACATCCTCCGAGGTCTGAACCGTGGCAATGTTCGGATTAATCAGGACCGTAAAGATTTTCTCCTCCCGGAGGGCTTTCAGAGCCTGCGAGCCGGAGTAATCAAATTCCCCCGCTTCACCGATTTTCAATGCCCCGGAACCGAGAATAACTACTTTCCTGATTTTTTCCTGCATCTTCTGTAATGCTTATAAATCCATGTAAATTGTAACCTGCAGGAGCCATGCAAAGCTATCCGGCCGACCTGATCAGGCATGTAAAAATAAAAAAATCGGGGAACATGAATGCAATATTGAATAAAAATGCATAAGTTTGCATTATTAATGTATAAATATACAATAATGAAGAACAGGAGTGACCGGTTGATGACCATCCGTAAGCTGATATCCGACCGGGATATTTCCACCCAGGAGGAGCTTGTAAAGTTGCTTGAGGAGAGGGGATTCAGTATGACACAGGCGACGCTTTCCAGGGATTTAAAGTATCTCAGGGTGGGAAAGATGCCCCATACCGGCGGCGGGACGGTTTATACACTTCCCGGAAAGGAGGGCCGGGAGGAGGGAAATGATAGTCCGGACCTTCCCTTCAGCGGGTTTGTATCCCTCCTGTTTGCGCAGGGAATGGCCATAATGAAAACACTCCCGGGCCATGCGAGCAGCATTGCCTATGCGCTGGATAACTGGAATGCCTATGAAATCGCAGGGACGATTGCCGGGGACGATACCATCCTGATTGTTCCCAGGGACGGGGTCACCGGCGGGGAGCTGGTTGCCCTGCTGAAGAGAAGGATTCCCGGAATCAGCATCGCCCTGTCGCATTGATCAGAACCTTATCAGGATTAATTAAAGAAGTAAAGAGATGAACGAAATAACAGTAACCATTGCAACCCGGTTTCATTTGAAATACCTGGTGGATATTGAAGCGGCCCTGAAAGAGGCTGCTTCGGGCAAAGGGAATGGCATAGCGGTCAGAAGCCAGGCTTATCTGCGGGAGAAGATCCTGGAAGGGAAGTCGGTCATTGCCTTTCACCAGGATGGCCGCTGGGCGGGATTTTGCTACATAGAATCGTGGGGCCACAAGAAGTTTGTGGCCAACAGCGGACTGATTGTATCCCCGGAGTTCCGGGGACTGGGTCTTGCCGGGGAGATTAAGCGGAAGGCCTTCGAGCTCTCGGGCCAATTGTTCCCAGGGGCAAAACTTTTCGGACTTACCACCAGCCTGGCTGTGATGAAAATAAACAGCGAGCTGGGTTATAAGCCGGTTACCTTCTCAGAGCTCACCGACGATGAAGCGTTCTGGGAGGGATGCCGGACCTGTCCCTATTATGATATACTGGTGCGAACCGGACGGACGCATTGTCTGTGCACGGCGATGCTGATGGATCCGGACAGACCGGATAAAAGAAACGGTCAAAAACAGGTTCATGCAACGCCGGCGGCTCTGAAAACAATCTAAAATCCTTAAAGATGAACGGGGAAAAAGTATTATTAGCCCTGAGCGGGGGTCTGGATACCTCTTTCTGCGCCGTCTATCTGGCCAGGGAGCGTCAGATGGAGGTGCATTCCGCGGTGGTGAACACGGGCGGATTCGGTGAGGAGGAGCTGTCAGCCATTGCTCAGCAGGCGGCAAGGCTGGGGACAGCTTCCCATGAGACACTCGATATCACAGGGGAATATTACCGTCAGTGCCTCCGCTTCATGATTTTCGGGAATGTGCTCCGGAACCGCAGTTACCCCCTTTCCGTCAGTTCGGAGCGGACATTCCAGGCCATAGCACTGGTAAAGTATGCGCGGGAAAAGGGATTCGGGAAACTGGCACACGGATCAACGGCAGCAGGAAACGACCAGGTGCGGTTTGACCTCGTCATCGGGGTCCTTGCGCCGGAAATGGAAATCATCACGCCCGTGAGGGAGCTTCAGATATCGCGTGAGGAGGAGATCGCCTACCTGCAGAAGCAGGGGATCATCATGAGCGCTGAAAAGGCGAAATATTCGATCAACAAGGGTCTCTGGGGAACCAGTGTGGGAGGAAAGGAGACCCTCACCTCCGGCCTTGAATTGCCCGGGGAGGCCTATCCCGTCAGGGTTACCAAAAAGGGGAGCGTCAAACTGACCCTGGGATTTGAACAGGGAGAGCCCGTGAGCATCAATGGGAAAAGTGGAGACCCGGTGGAGGTGATCCGGAAGCTTGAGGAGATAGCCGCTCCCTGGGGTACAGGCAGGGATGTGCATGTGGGGGATACCATTATCGGCATAAAGGGACGGGTTGGATTTGAAGCAGCAGCTGCAAGGGTGATCATCGATGCACACCTGGCTCTTGAAAAGCACGTGCTTACCCGGTGGCAGCTGCACTGGAAAGAGCAGGTCGGGAACTGGTATGGTATGTTCGTTCACGAGGCCCAGTACCTTGAACCGGTCATGCGCGACCTGGAAGAGTTCCTGGTCTCTTCCCAGAAGAATGTCACAGGGGAGGTTACCATACGACTGCGGCCATACAGCCATTCCATCATTGGCGTGAACAGCCGCTACGACCTGATGCGTCCCGAATTTGCATCGTATGGGGAAATGAACCGGCTGTGGAGCGCCGGGGATGTCAACGGGTTCACGAAAATCCTGGGCAACCAGCAGAAAATCTGGTACAGGGTGAATGAAAAAGGAGCGGATTAAAGTAAAAATGAATCGAATATAACAGGGATGGTAATGAATAGACAAATAGGTATCATCGGTGCCGGTAATATCGGGGGAGCCATTGCCCGGGGACTGGTGCGTCATGGGGATGTTCCTGCCGGACAGATTCTCCTTTCCAGGAAAAGGGAAGAACTGCTCAGCGATTTTGAAGGGCAGGGTTTCAGAATAGCCGATAATGAGACCATCGTCGGGCAGTGCGACATTATCATCCTGTCGGTCCTGCCGGGCCAGGCAGAAGCGGTGATCAGATCGCTGGCCGGATCGCTGGATGCAGAAAGGCACATCCTGGCAAGTATCGTTTCAGCCGTGAGTATCCGGGAGATCAGAGGCTGGATCGGCAACAATACGCCGGTGGTGAGGTTCATGGCCAATACGGCGGTTGAGTACGGGGCTTCAATGACCTGTATTGCCGGAGAGGACGAACAGGCGAATGAGGCAATCAGGAAGCTGTTCGACAGCCTGGGAAAAACCATGATCATTCCCGAACAGCTGATGCCGGCGGCAACGATACTGGCTGCCTGCGGCATCGCGTTTTTCCTGCGGTTTATCCGTGCCGTCTCCCAGGGAGGGATCCAGATTGGATTTCATGCTGATGAGGCCGGGTTTATTGCGGCACAAACAGCTCTGGGCGCCGCCCGGCTCCTGATGCATACCAAAAACCACCCTGAGACGGAAATCGACCGGGTCACCACCCCCATGGGATGTACCATCTCGGGATTGAATGAAATGGAACACTACGGACTGAGCTCCGCCATGATCAAAGGAATTATAAGGTCATTCGAAGGGATCAGTGAACTGAAATGAATCGGCAGGAACGATATACGGAGCTTCTGTTGCAGATGCTGTCGGTGCCCGCCCTGAGCAGGGAGGAGCATCAGCGTGCCGATTTTCTGGAAAATTATTTCAGAAATGCCGGAATACCCGTCCGCAGAATCCATAACAACCTTATTGCAGGGGAGCCGGATGAAGATGGATCGCGCAGGACCATTCTGCTGAACAGTCACATTGATACGGTGCCACCCACCGGCGACTGGACCACTGATCCATTTAAACCGGTTATCGAAGGGAATAAAATTACCGCACTGGGGAGTAATGATGCCGGAGCCTCGGTCGTAGCCCTTATCTGGACTTTCGAGGACCTCAGGGAAAAGGTGCAGGACCGCCTGAGGCTTCTGCTGGTGCTGAGCGCCGAGGAGGAGGTTTCGGGAAGCAACGGGATCGCCTCATTGGTTGGTCAGCTTAAGGGAGTGGACGGTGCCATTATCGGGGAACCCACCTCCATGCAGCCGGCGGTGGCCGAAAGGGGATTGATGGTGATCGATGCCGAGGTGCATGGTCGCCCGGGGCATACAGCACGCAATGAGGGGGATAACGCCATATACAAGGCACTGAAGGATATTATGGCCATCCGGCAGATTCAGTTTCCCGGGAAATCGGAATGGCTGCCCGATCCATCCATCCAGGTGACCATGATCGAATCGGGAATGAAACATAACATCGTTCCGGATTTATGCAAATACGTGATTGATGTGAGGAGTAACGACTGTTACAGCAATCAGCAGCTGTTGGAACTGCTCAGGGAAACCTGCGGGGCAACTTTGCATCCAAGGTCCCTCCATCTGGGGGCCTCGATCCTGCCGGTTAATCATTGCTTTCACCAGGCTATCAGGCTTTCCGGGCTGGAGCCATTCGGGTCCCTGACCCTGTCCGATATGGCCCTCCTGCCCTTCCCGGCCGTCAAAATGGGCCCCGGTCACTCTTCCCGGTCCCATACGGCAGATGAGTATATCTATATCGGGGAGATAGAAAAAGGGGTGATGGTCTATACCCGTTTTATCAATTCAGTATATACGATCTTAAAGCATAAAACCAATGAAACTATGGGATAAGAACATTCCGATTGAACATGAAATCCTTCAGTTTACCACCGGGCAGGATCCGCTGTTCGATCGCTGCCTTGCGAAATATGATCTGCTGGGATCGATGGCACATGCAATCATGCTCTCGGAGACCGGACTGATTACAGGGGAGGAGGGGAAAGCACTGGTCGCTGAATTGAAAAGCATGTATCAGCAGGCGGATAGGCAGGGGATGGAGCTGGAGGAGGGTATTGAGGACATCCATACCCAGGTGGAGAAAATCCTGACGGAAAAACTGGGAGACCTTGGAAAGAAGATTCATACCGGCCGTTCACGCAATGACCAGGTGCTGGTCGACATCAAGCTGTACCTGCGGGATGAACTCAGGGCCATTGTCTTTTTGCTGAAAGGTTTCGTAAAGACCCTTTTATCGAAAAGCGAGGAGCACAGGATGCTGTTGATGCCCGGTTATACCCATTTCCAGGTAGCCATGCCCTCCTCGTTCGGATTATGGTTCGGGGCCTATGCAGAAGCACTGGCCGATGACCTGAAGTTTCTCAATGGGGTCTATTCGGTGATAAACCAGAATCCGCTTGGTTCAGCAGCCGGTTATGGTACTTCTTTCCCGATCGACAGGAATCTGACAACCAGGCTCCTTAAATTCGGGAACCTGCACGTTAATGCGATCAACGCCCAGCTCAGCCGGGGGAAGACAGAATGGTACATGACCACAGGGATTGCCGCGGTGGCCGGAACCCTCGGAAAGATGGCTATGGACAGCGTCCTTTACCTCGGGCAGAATTACGGGTTTTTCTCCCTTCCCGATGCGTTGACAACAGGGTCAAGCATTATGCCCCACAAGAAAAATCCCGATGTGCTTGAACTGATCCGGGCCAAATGCAACCGGCTACAACAACTTCCCTCCACGGTAATTTCAGTGACCACCAACCTGCCGTCGGGATATCATCGCGATTTTCAGATCCTGAAGGAATTGGTGTTCCCTGCCATTGAGGAGATTAAAACCTGCATCAGAATAGCCGACCAGGTAATGCAGTCGGTAACCGTCAACAAAAATATCCTGGATGATCCGAAATATGCTTACCTGTTCAGTGTGGAAGCAGTTAATAAAAAAGTGATGGAAGGGGTGCCTTTCCGGGATGCCTACCGCGCAGTAGCCCGGGAGATTGCGGACGGACAATTTTCGCCGGGAAGGGTGCCCGGTTATACCCATATCGGAAGTATCGGGAATCAGGGGACCCGGGAGATACAGTCCAAACTCGAAGAGGCCCTATCCGGGTTTCATTTTACAGAGACGAATGAGATTTTTAAAACATTAACAGGGTATTACAGGTAAGGAATGAATTACAGGAACAGGTTGAAGGATAAGCAGAAGATCGTCGTAAAAATAGGCACCAATCTGCTTACCCATGAAGACGGCGGATTGAATATGACCCGCATTGAAAAGCTGGTCAGGATTCTTGCAGATCTGAAAAAGAAAGGGAAGGATATTATCCTGGTTTCATCGGGTGCAGTTGGAGTGGGAATGGAAATACTCGGACTGGACAGGAAGCCGGAGGACCTGACCAGGAAGCAGGCCATGGCGGCAGTAGGCCAGGCCGGATTGATCCGGTTGTATCAGAAATTCTTTGAGGCGCACCATATTCATGTGGCGCAGATCCTGCTCACCAGGGACGGACTGGAGTCCGGGAAAAGAAGGATTAATGCAAGGAACACGTTCAATGCCCTCCTGGAGATGGGGATTATGCCCATTGTCAATGAAAACGACACGGTTTCGACCGAGGAAATCGAGTTTGGTGATAATGATACCCTCTCCGCTGCGGTGGCCATCCTGGTATATGCCGATCTGCTGATTATTCTCACCAATACAGATGGCGTTTACACTGCGGATCCGCATACCGATGAGTCCGCCAGGAAGGTGTCGAGGGTGGATGATGCCTGTTCGGACCTGAAGGATATTGATCTGAACGGAAAATCGAGACTGGGATCGGGAGGAATGGCATCGAAGGTTGCAGCTGCAGAAATGTGCAGGGAGCATAATCTGGATGTGATTATTGCCGACGGGTCCGATCCGTTGACCATCCGGGATATCCTGGAAGGAAAGGAGCGGGGCACCTATTTTGTCAGTGAGACAACGGATGCCCCGAAAACCAGGTAGGAAACATCCTTCGTTCGTTCTTCAGGAGCGTTGAGTTTTTAAATTTATTATCGTTAAGGTCATATGAACGCATTAGCTGAAACAGGGGAAAGGGCAAAAATGGCTGCCATGCAGTTTGCCCATCTGAATACGAAACGGAAAAATGATATTCTGCTCTCGTTTGCGGATGCCCTTCTTAAAAATACAACCACTATCCTGGAAGCAAACAACAAAGATATGAAGGAAGGGCAGGAGATGGGATTGTCGGGGGCGATTATGGACCGGCTGATGCTGTCGGATGATCGGTTCGCTTCCATGGCCGGAGGATTGAAGGATATTGCACAGCTTGAGGATCCTATCGGGGAGATTATTGAGATGAAAAAGCGGCCCAACGGATTGCTGATCGGCAAAAAAAGGGTTCCCCTGGGGGTTGTGGGGGTTATCTATGAGTCGAGGCCAAATGTCACGGCTGATGTGTCCGGACTGTGCATCAAGACCGGTAATGTGTGTATCCTAAGGGGGGGTAAGGAAGCTTTTAACAGCAACAATGCAATCGTACGGATACTCAGGGATGTTCTTGCGGAGCAGGGGATCGACCGGAATGTGGTGCAGCTGGTTCAGGACACTTCCAGGGAGAGTGCGATCGCGATGATGAAGCTCAATGCCTTCCTGGATATCCTGATCCCCCGCGGAGGCGCCGGCTTGATAAAGAGCGTGGTTGAAAACAGCACCGTTCCCATTATTGAGACCGGGGTGGGTAACTGCCATGTGTTTATTGATGAGAGCGCCGATCTGATGAAGGCCGTTAAAATTGTATTGAATGCCAAGACCCAGCGGCCGGGTGTGTGCAATGCACTGGAGAGCCTGCTTGTGCACCGGAAAATAGCGGGGGAGGTTCTGCCCGAACTGGGAAGACAGCTGGTAGAGAAGGGTGTGGAGATCAGGGGGGATGCCGCGGTAAGAACTTATATCCCTCAGGCCGGGGAGGCAACTGAGGCGGACTGGAGCACGGAATACCTGGATCTGATCCTGAGCATCCGGACGGTGGATTCGCTCCCTGAGGCCATCGACCATATCAATCATTACGGTTCGAAACATTCGGAATGCATCATTACCGAAAACTACTCCAACGCACAGGAATTCCTGGAAAAAATTGATGCGGCAGCGGTCTATGTAAATGCCTCAACCCGTTTTACCGACGGTTACGAATTCGGGTATGGAGCGGAGATAGGCATCAGCACGCAAAAACTGCACGCGCGCGGACCGATGGGACTGAAGGAACTGACCACCAGCAAGTACATCATTTATGGGAACGGGCAGGTACGGGAATGAGTTCATCCATCCCGCCGGCAGGCCTTAATGTTTTCGATGAACAGGTCAAACAGGAAGGCAGTGTCCGTCGGACCCCCTGAAGCTTCAGGGTGAAACTGGGTCGAAAAGAAGGGTTTGCTCACATGCTTCATCCCTTCATTCGTCTGATCATTAAGGTTGATGAAGAGCGGCTCCCATGATTCGGGCAGGGTGCGGTTGTCAATGGCAAATCCGTGATTCTGGGAGGTAATGTAGGCCTTATCGGTGCCAACTTCAAGAACAGGCTGATTGTGACTTCGGTGCCCGTATTTCAGCTTGTAGGTATCGGCACCGGCCGCCAGGGCCATCAGCTGGTTCCCCAGGCAGATGCCGAAGATCGGTTTGTCGGATTCAAATGCCCGGGCAAGCGTTTGAATGGTTGCAGTGCACTGCTTCGGGTCCCCCGGACCGTTGGATATAAAAAGTCCGTCGTATTCTTCCCGGCTGATGTCATAATCCCATGGTACCCTGATTATGGTGGTGTCGCGTTCCAGGAGATAGCGTATGATGTTGTACTTGACACCGCAGTCGATCAGCAGGATTTTGTAACGCCCGTTGCCATATACCTCCTTTTGCCTGATGCTCACCTTTTCAACAAGGTTCTCCCTGTTGGGATCATAAAAATCGGGTTCCCGGTTATTGAAAACGACCTTTCCGAGCATGGAGCCTTTTTCCCTCAGAAGTTTGGTAATATGACGGGTATCCACTCCATAGATCCCGGGAATCCTGTGTTGCTTCAGCCACTCCCCAAGGCTTTTTTGCGCGCTCCAGTGCGAGTATTCATAGGAATAATCGGATATGACCAGGGCGGAGATATGCAGTGTGTCGGATTCAAAGAACCGAAGAAGGTTATTCTCGGTCTCTTCGTTCGGTACGCCGTAGTTGCCGACAATGGGATAGGTCAGAACCAGTATCTGTCCCCTGTAGGAAGGATCGGTAAGGCTTTCCGGGTAGCCGGTCATGGCGGTGTTAAACACGACCTCCCCGGCAATACTGCCTTCATGCCCGAACGATCTTCCGGTGAAGGTGCTTCCGTCTTCAAGCAAAAGGGTTATGGGTAACGGGTTCCTCATGGGAGCATGATTAATTCAGATCAAGCCTGTCAAAGGTATTGATGATCTCCTCAGCCTGTTCGGGGGTGATCTTCTTGGCGATAATTTTCTTGTTTTTATCGAAAATAAACAGCTGGGGAAAACTCTTAAGGTTGTAAATCTTTCTGTACTCATTGGAGTAGGGGCTCCAGCAATTGATCCAGTCGAACATCTGGTTTTCGTTGATATAATCGACCCATTTCTGCTTTCCCTCTATGCTGTTTATGACGTGCACCGACAGAACCTCCACGCTTTTATCTTTCAGCCTCTGGTAAGCCTCATGAAGAGCAGGGGTATACCTTTTGCAGTGGCCGCAGTCGACCTCCCAGAAGTAGAGTATCGTAAACCTTGTGCGGATATCGTGGATCAGGAAGTCCTCCCCGATGTGGGGATCATTTTTTATGGCCGTGTCGAGCACTGCCATCTGAAAGTGCTCGGGGGGGATACGCCGCATAACGAGATTGGGGGCCGTTTGCCCGACAAGGGTGGGCTTGTTTTCTGCCAGGGTTTGACTGAGCTGTCTGATAAAATCGGGATTGCTCCAGGTTGCCTCGGGGATGTAATATTTTTCCGCGATGTGAAAATAGACGGCATCCATCCCCATGAATTTGCTTTCCGCGAAGTGGTTGAACAACGTAATTAGCATGTACCTGAATATCTCCCCGTTGGAACGGGAACCTTCGATCAGAAAATCAACGGCGGTTTTCAGCGAATCGGGATGCTGGGGAACCACCCTGGAAATATAGGTTTTAATCTTATTTTCGTAAAGCGGGGTATGGAGCAACCGGACATCGGTAAAATCGAAATTGTCGAAATAGTGATTTTTAATATAGAAGTACCGGAGGCTGTCATTCTCCGCCGGGGTTCCTGACAGGATGGAGTCCGGGACGGCCGGCTCACGGGTGGCGAAAATAAAATCCGTAACGAACAGGCCGGGATGCTGCGCATTTAACCCTGTATAAAATTGCTCCACCTTATGGTCGAGCTTTTTAAGTTCTTCCCTGGCATTCAAAGAGTCTTTTTTGTTTTTCGCGTTTTCCATCTCTTCCCTGTATCGTTCCGCATCGGTCCTGCTTTGCCGCAGCAGTTGCTTGTATTCAAGGAACAGATCATTGTCCGGGGAACCTTGGAATACCGTTTTTGCAACAAAATCCGAGGTGTCAGTCGCTATGGAGAAAACCTGCAAAGAGTCGATCAGAAAATCAAAATAATAATTGGGATTGAGATAAATCAGGTACAGCCCGCCCCTGAACCTTTCCGGGCCTTCAAAAACGCCTGAGCCCCTGCTATCCAGAACCACCGTGTCTTTAGGGATCATCCTGGTAGTGAAATATTCTCCGAGGATCAGTGTATCTCCCGACAGGCCCTTAAAGGATACTCCGATTCGATATCCCTGTCCCTTTACCGGGAGAAGAAAAGCCATCATTATAAAAACCACCATTATCCGCTTCATCATAACCATGAATCCTTCCTGTTTTCGAAACCGCACAAATTTAATGAAACGTCTATAAAATCTGTCATCCTGAAAGGTTAAATAGTCTGGAAACTTCATTTCTTGATGAAAATACACTAACTTGGAGACATCAATTTGATTCTTAATACCACTGCAATGTATACCTTACTTGAAGCGCAAAATCTGGTGGAGAGACATCTTAAGACCCTCAAACTGCCCGATGCTCCGGCGGAGTTGTATGAGCCGGTAAAATATATCCTGTCTATCGGGGGCAAACGCATCCGGCCTGCTCTGGTTCTGATGAGTTGTGACCTGTTTTCCGGGGCACTGGAGTCGGCATTGAATCCCGCGGTGGCGATCGAAATATTCCACAATTTCACCCTGATGCATGATGATATCATGGACCGGTCGGAACTGCGAAGGGGGTATCCGACGGTTCATATTAAGTACAATGAGAACGTGGCCATACTGTCAGGCGATGTCATGTCAATCCTTGCCAGCAGGCTCATCAATCAATCCCCCGGGGTGGTGCTGCATACCGTTCACGAGATATTTACAAGGACCGCCATGGAGGTTTGTGAAGGACAGCAGATGGATATGAACTTTGAGGAGAAGCTCACCGTGACCGAGGAGGAGTACCTGAGGATGATTGAGCTCAAAACGGCCGTCCTGATGGCTGCCAGCCTGAAGATGGGAGCGATACTCGGAGGGGCTTCCAGCAAGGATGCGGAAGATCTCTATAATTTCGGGCGCAACCTGGGGATTGCATTCCAGTTACAGGATGATCTGCTGGATACTTATGGGGATGCCGGACTGGTCGGTAAAAAAACCGGTACCGATATCGTGGATAACAAGAAAACCTTCCTGATGGTCAGGGCACTCGATATTGCCGGTCCGGAACAGAAGGAGGAGCTCCACAGGTGGCTCAGGAAGAAGGAATTTGATCCGGAAGAGAAAATAAAGGCTGTGAAGAGCATCTTTGACGCCCTGAAAATAGAACAGCACGCAAAAGAGAAGATTCGGGCGTTTTACAGAATCGCCCTGGAGGATCTTAAAAGCCTCAACAGGCAGGAGGAACGAAAGAAGGAACTCTTTAACTTCGCAGAGTTTCTGATGAACCGCCAGAAGTAACCGGGAAACCAGTCGGCAGTTGGCAATCAGCAGTCGGCGGTCTCACGATGCTCACTCTATCCCCAGCTCCAGCATCAGGTCACGCTGTCCGTATTGCTGGAGCAGCACGCCCATATCCTCAATCTGGGCTATCGCTTCGTAAAGTTCCCTCTGGACATTCTCCCGGAGCCGTGGTTTGAGGGTATTGTAGTAATTTGCCTCTTCCACAAGGATCTGGTAATACTCCCTGAGAACTGCGTTTGCCTTTTCCATCTCACCGCATTTGTAATAGGCTTCAATCACACCGTCAAGATGAATCGACTCCTGCTGGTTAAGCGGAATGGTGATGCCCGAAATGTAACGGTCATAGGGCAGGACATGGTCCGGTGCGAGTTCCATGCACCTGTCGAGTACCTCAATGGCTTTTTCCTTTTCACCCTCCTCGAGAAGAGCCAGGGCGAGCCGTGTATAAATGCTCCTGAACCGGATGACGGAAAACGTCCGGATGGTATAATAATCGAGCAGAACATCAGGCTCGTTCATCCTTCCCCACTGGAATTTATTCATCAGGTTATCATAAAGGATATCTGTATCGATCGGACTGATATCGATGTACCTGTTGTATTCCGACCGGATGGGGACCACCCTGTAGGCCAGCCCTTCCAGCTGATAATAATTCTCCAGCCCGAGTGAGCCGTCAAATCCGCCGGATGTAAAATAGATGGGCCGCTCCCAGTAGTTGTTTGCAAATATGTCGAGCTGGGCGATGTTCCCTTTCATGATCTGATCGTTCGGGGTCAGCACAAGGCGGATTTCATTAACCACCCTGTCGGCAAAACGGGGAGAAACCGTTCCATTCTCAACCACTTTCAATGTATCAACAGGGATGATTATTTTATGGGTCGGGATATAATCCACCCGTTCACCGGTTCTGAGGGAGAGCTTCGTTCGCGGATCCTCACTTTTGATCCAGGAAATGATGTAATTGACGGTTGCCCACCTTTCATTTTCACGGACATATATGGAGTTATTGATACCGTCTCTGTATTTGCTGAAGGGTAAAGAGATGGGCAGAGGTTCCGATTCATAATTTTTCCACTTCATCTGCTCGATATACCAGTCGGTATTGAAAAGCATCATGTTCACAATCCGCACGTCGGGTCTGACCCCTTCCACATCCTGCACATACCAGAGCGGAAAGGTATCATTATCGCCCACGGTATACAGGATGGCATCTTCTTTACAGGAATTCAGGTAATTCCTGGCAAAATCCCTGGCTGTATAACGTCCCGAGCGATCGTGATCATCCCAGTTCTGTGCACCCATCAATACGGGCGCCCCGAATAATGCGACCAGGAAAGCGAGTGAGGCAGCTACCCTGGGGGGGATAAACGATTTGATCAGATTGTAAATACCGGCCACTCCGAATCCTATCCAGACGGCGAAAGCATAAAAGGAACCCGCATAGGCATAATCCCGCTCCCGGGGCTGGTAGGGTGTCTGGTTGAGGTAAATCACAATGGCTATACCGGTAAGGATAAAGAGCGACATAATCACCCAGAAATCTTTTACACTCCTGTCGAGGTGAAAGAAAAGACCGATCAGTCCGATAATCAGGGGCAGGAAATAGTAAGTGTTTCGTGAGGGATGGTTTCTCATGCGTTCCGGAAGGTTTCTCTGGTTACCCAGCCTGGCTTCATCAATGAAATTAATGCCGCTGAGCCAGTTTCCTTCCAGGATATTTCCGTGTCCCTGGGTATCATTCTGCCTCCCGACAAAGTTCCACATAAAATACCTCAGGTACATGTGTCCGATCTGGTAACGGAACAAAAATTCAAGATTATCGGCATAGGTTGGATGATCGATGTCTTTTATGGTTCCGAATTCGGAATAAGCCTGCTTGTGGGAAGATTCCCTGCTATACATCCTTGGCAGGAGAACCTTGTTCCCTTCAAAAACGAGTTCCGGCTTCCGGTAAGCAATTTCGTACCGGTTATTCTCCTTATCCAGGGTGTAAACCGGTTTCTTATATTCCACATTTTTTATTGTGGCATTATATAAATGTCCCCTCATCAGCGGACGATCACCATACTGCTCCCGGTTGAGGTAGGAGAGCAGGGCGTAAACGTTTTCAGGGCGGTTCTCGTTCATGGGCGGTGAGGCAAGCGACCTGATCACAATCACCGCATAGGAGGAATATCCGATCATGATGACCATGAGACTTACCAGGACGGTGTTCCAGAGACTGTTTTCCTTCCTGAACTGGGTGAAGTATATTCCAAATATAACTGCTCCCGTAAGCAGGGTCACGTAAATAACCAACCCGGTATTGAAATGCAGTCCGACCCTGTTTGTAAAGAAATTTTCAAACCAGGTTGCCACCCTGATCAGTCCGGGAATGACGCCGTACATGATTAAAAGAAGAATGACGGCAGAGATGACAATGGCATAAACCACTCCTTTGCCGGTCACTTCATATTTGCGGAAATAGTAAACCAAAACAATAGCCGGAATGGCAAGGAGGTTAAGAAGATGTACTCCGATGGAGAGCCCGATGAGGTAGGCGATCAGGATCAGCCACCGGTTGGCATGAGGCTCATCCGCTACATTTTCCCATTTAAGGATGGCCCAGAATACCAGGGCCGTGAAAAGAGAAGAGGTGGCATAGACCTCTCCTTCAACAGCGGAAAACCAGAAGGTATCGGAAAATGTCAGGGCCATGGCTCCCACAAACCCACTGCCGAAAATTATCAGCAGGTTTTCAGTTTTCAGGTCCGTATCCGATTTGATATAGATCTTTCTGAGAAGGTGGGTAATGGTCCAGAACAGGAACAGGATGGTAAAGGCACTGGCCAGGGCCGATACGGCATTGATCATTTTTGCAACCTGGCCGGTGTCGGAGGCAAACAGGGAAAAGACCCTTCCGATTAGCATAAACAGAGGTGCTCCCGGCGGGTGCCCAACCTGCAACTTGTATGAACTGGCTATGAACTCACCGCAGTCCCATAAGGATACCGTGGGTTCAAGGGTGAGAAAATAAACGGTCAGGGCAATGGCAAAACTCAGCCAACCTGTTATTAAATTCAGTTTCCTGTAAGCGTCCATGGGAAAGCAGTATGTCCGAAACCATATTATCGGTAACGAAAATAACGCTTTTTTCCTGAGAATCGTTAAAAAAGAGATAAATCAGAATAGAGGGCGGATATAGAAATGAAGTTATATTTGTCAGGATATGTTAACCGGACATTCCCTGGTGAGAGACAAAATGAAATACGGCATGGATATATTAAAACGGGCCCTCGTGTCTTTTGTCTTTCTGATCAGTTTTGTACAGGCAGGATTGTGTCAGTTTTATGAATACGGTCAGGATGCCGGATCGCTGAGGTGGAATCATTTCAGAACATCCCATTGCAGGATTATTTATCCCCGGGGGATCGATAGTGTGGCCGTGGCATTTGCTGCAAAACTGGAATATTTCTACCCTTATCAGGGAGAAGTTATGAACCATTATCACCGGCCGATTCCGGTGATCATTCACAATGAAGCCAGTTTTTCGAATGGCGTTTTTGTATGGGCCCCCAAAAGGCTGGAGATTTTCACCAATCCCGATCCGAACGGCTATGCAGAGGACTGGCTCAACCAGCTGGCCCTGCATGAGGGGCGGCATGCCTTTCAAATTGATAAGCTTGACCGGGGCTTTGCAAGGGTGCTTTCCGTTCTCGGCGGTGAACAGGTTGTGGGGGCTATGGCAGGTTTTCTTCCCTACTGGTATCTTGAAGGAGATGCAGTGGATGCCGAAACACGTTTTTCGGAATCGGGAAGAGGCCGTCAGCCGGAATTTGAAATGGAAATCAAGGCCCAGTTGCTGGAAGAAAAAAAAGTCTATTCCTATTCCAAGGCAACCCTCGGCTCCTATAAAGACCATGTTCCAAACCATTATCAGATGGGATACCTGATGGTCAGGTATGGCAGGATCATGCACGGGAATAAGCTATGGAACGATTTTCAGCAGAAAGTGGCCACAAGGCCGTACCTGCTGGTTCCGACATACCTGGCAATGAAGCAGAATCAGGCCGGTTCCAAAACCAGTTTATACCGGAACGCTCTCGAATATTACCGTCAGCACTGGATTAAACAGGGAACCTGGAGGCTGACCAACGATTTTCACCAGTGGAACAGGGATCCCGGAAGATTTTATACAAGTTATAATTTCCCGGGTTATATATCCAATTCGCTGGTGATAACCTGCAAGACCGGAATAAATCAGATTCCGGAATTTGTTTTACTGGGGAAAAACGGAGAGGAAAAGCGCGTCTATCGTCCGGGGATTCTGAACTCGGGCAGAATCTCCTCTTTTGGAGATATGGTTGCGTGGGATGAATTCGTCCCCGACGAACGGTGGAGCAACCGGAACTATTCCGTGATCAAAACCTTGAATATCGGAACGGGACAGGTTAGAAACCTGGGCAGAAAAACCCGCTATTATGCACCCTCATTCTCAAAAGACGGCAAAAGGATTGCGGCGGTTGAGCAGGATGAACGGTACAGGTTCAGCCTCGTGGTTCTTGACCTCGAAGGACGGGTCCGTCATCAAATCCCTTCCCCGGAAAATTGTTTCATTCAACATCCTGCTTGGATGGAGCGGGATTCGGCCATCGTAGTAACCATGACCAACAGTGAAGGAAAATTCCTGGTCGCTTATTCTTTTTCCGGCAAACGGTGGGTTCAGCTGTTTCACAGCGGATTCGACAATATCTCCTACCCGGTTGTAAGCAGGGAGAGAATATTCTTCAACGGTACCTTTACAGGGATTGATAACATTTTTTGCCTGGACCTCCGGGATAACCGGGTGTACCAGGTAACCTCCTCCAGATTCGGTGGATTCCAGCCCCAGATTTCCCCGGATGGAACATCCATTATTCTGGCTGACTACAGTGCATGGGGTTATAATGTTAAAAGCCTTGACCTGGAATATGGTCTCTGGAAACCCCTTGAAGAGGTCAGGGATCATACAGAGCAGATCAATTATGAGCCAACCGAAAAGGAGAAGAATATTGTGGAAGGGGCAATCCTTCCTGATCATAACAGGTATGATATCAAACCTTACCGGAAGGTTCTTCATCCTTTTAAATTCCATTCCTGGCTGCCCCTCTATTTTGACTATCTGAATCCGGGGCTCGCTTTTTCCCCGGAGGATCTTCCGGCCAGTCCCGGTTTTTCCCTGCTCTCCCAGAACCATCTTACAACGGTGGTGAGTCAGTTCGGATACGAATACCGGGAAGGATATCATTATCTGCATTCAGGATTACAGATGAAGGGACGCTACCCTGCAATGAATCTTTCGGCCCACTACGGCGGATTGCCCAGAATACTGAATCCTGTGCAGAATGACTCGTTGATCCTGAAGCCAGACAACCTTGAGTTCAATGCAGAGGTGTATATCCCCTGGCGGTTGAATACCGGCAAATTCATAACCTTTCTTCAGCCGCTCATCGATTACACATACCGCACCGATTACCAGTATTACGACAATGAAGGGATCTATCTCCCGGGGGCACACTATATGCGGTATAACCTTTTCGCCTCCTCCTACCTGAGGATGGGCCGACTGGATATTCTTCCCCGGGCAGGGTTTAATGCTTCTGCCAGCTACTCCCATTCTCCTTTTAACCACCAGGTTTACGGGTCGGAAGTTCTGGGAAGCCTGTCAGCCTACCTGCCCGGAATACTGAGGCACCATGCCATTAAGATTAACCTGAGTTATTATGCCCAGAATCCGGTGAATCGTTCAAAGCCTAATTTTCGCTACATCATTGCTCCGCCAAGAGGAATGGATGTCGTTTACGGGATCAATCTCAGAAAGTGGACGCTCGATTATGTTTTTCCCATCCTCTATCCCGATCTTAATATTGAGGGATGGTTTTATCTGACCAGAATAAGGGGAGCCCTCTGGGCCGACAGGATGACAGGAACAGATGTCATCGTTCTGGAGCCCAATCCGCATTATGAGGATTTAACATACAAAACTTACGGCATTGAACTGGTAACGGATTTTCACCTGTTCCGGCTGGCTTTTCCGCTTACCGTGGGCAGCCGGATATGCTATCTTCCGGATAAGAATGATTTTACCTTCGAATGGATATACTCCGTAGACATCAATTAGTTGCCTGAAGAAAATTCATGGTTGATGGTGAAGTACCCGGGATAGGAAATGTTTTGTCCGCCAATTGAAATATAGGGTTTTATCTGCATGCTCAGCCGTGTGGGTTCTCCTCCGGCTTCCATGAGATTCAGGCCGAAATTCAGCATGGTCCTTGGGTTGTCGCCCTCCAGAAATTCAAACAGATCGGTTTGAATCTGGATGGGAACGATGGTTGTCCCGCCATTGGGGGCAACCTCTATGCGGTTATTGATTACCCCGTCGGAAACCCTTACGTCGTCGATGAAGGCAATCCAGTCGATCTGGTTAACAGCCGCTGTGGCCAGTCCGGGATTTTTCACCTCCACATTGGCTGTGATGGAAAATGGAAGGGTCCCCCGCAGGATATTGGCCACCAGGGCCTGTCCTTCGATAAAGGAAAAATCGGAAAATGCTTTTTTTGTGGTTACATCTATGCCCGACAGGGTCGGGTTTTGAGCTGAGTGAAAACGGAACTCACATTTCGTAAGGGCTGTAAGTTCCGACAGGATAGCACATCCCGAAAGGGACAGCGACAGGAATAACAGTGATGCAATTTTTTTCATGGGATTATCAGCCAGAAAATTAAATATAAATAACTTAACCGGAGTTTAAGCCGTTCTGTAAATGTATAAAATTTAAGATTAGGTAAACCAAATGTATCTTATTTATATGGAAGAGTGATGCAATGGAAGGAATAAAGGGTGTGATATGGAAAGAAGATTATATTTTTGCAGTGATTACATGAGCGAACTGTTTTCATATCGTCGGAAGGGAATTGTGGAGTGGTTTAAGGAGAACCGGATGGCGGTTCTTTACACCCTGATTTTTCATCTCCTGGTACTGATTATTCTCATTTTTGCGAAGGTGGAGAAATTAAAGCAGATCCGGGAGCTGGGCGTCCTGATCAGTTTTGAAGAGAAAACCATTGAGCAGATTCTTGAAGAAGAGCAAATTGAGGTACCGGCTGAATTCCTGGAAATGATCAACCGGCGAAGGGAACTGGCCAGTAACAGGGCCGTCAATATCGGGGTGGATGATCCGTTCAACCGGGAAATATCAACCGACGAATATTTAAATCAGCTTTTGCAGGAACTGGAGGAAGGAAGGGATGAAGAGATTATTCAAGACAGGGAGCGATGGAAGGAGATCCTGGAATCGGGAGGTTATCTGGAACCTTCCCCGGAACCGGATGAAGAAGAACCACCCTATACCGGTCCCACCACCATCACATTCAGATTTTTGGATGCACCACTGAAGCGGGAGAAAACTTATCTTATGGTTCCGGTCTATAAATGCCAGGGGGCCGGCCTGGTGAGGGTTGAGGCTGTGGTGGCGCGGGATGGTTCCGTACTGGAAGCTGATGTGAAAGGCTTTCCCGAGGGAGAGGATGCACAATGTTTTGCAAGGGCCGCCCTGGAAGCCGCGCTGGCATCGCGGTTCCGGGTGGAACCGCGCGCCCCGGAAAAGCAAAGGGTCGAGATCACCTATAGCTTTATTGCCCAGTAAAGAGATGATTGGCTTTATCGGCGATTCCGGGGATGTCCTGCTCATTCATGCACCTGAAATGTTTTCGGGGGCATGTGCGGTATCCGATTTTTGAACAGGGCCGGCACCGTAATCCCTTCACTTCGAAAATGACCGAATCCCTGTCTGCACGATAGGGAGCCATACCAAAAGCCGGAACGGTATTTCCCCATACCGACAGGATTTTCTTTTTAAAGGCCGCTGCAATGTGCATCATCCCTGTATCGTGCGTAATAACCAGGCGGGACTGCCGTATGATGGAGGCCGACTGGTTGACAGAGAAACCACCGGAAGCATTGAAGATGGCCTTTGAAGGAGATGCACTGCAGATAAATTCTCCCACCTCCCGGTCTTCAGGCCCTCCCACAATGATAATCGGGTGTTCGATCAATCCCGCCAGCTCAACCAGTTTCTCCCGGGGTAATTTCTTGGTGTTATGACGGGCACCAATGGCAAGTGCGATGTAACCCTGGTTAAAAACATCGCCCAGGGCTGCAATGTCCACCTCTTCGGCAGGCGGAATAAAATAATCCAATCCCCTTCCGTCATCCTTAACATCAAAAAGTTCAATGGTTTTCAGGTAACGGTCCACGATATGTGTGCCGGGCATCCGGTCGATCTTCAGATGAACCAGAAGCCATTTCCTGAAATTGATCTTATTGACGACAAAACTGACGGTGCCGAGCCTGTTCTTAACGATTGCGGAACGGATGTTATGATGAAGATCAATAATATAATCTACAGGTTCTGCTTTCAGCTGGCGAATGAATTCGTTAAGGTTGCCCGAGTACAGGTGGAGATGATCGATATACGGATTTGACTCCAGGATGGGAGCATACTGCTCTTTGGTAAGGTAATGAATGACGGAATCCCCGACCTGGGTTTTCAGTATTCTGACAATGGGAGTGGTCAGAACAATATCACCGATGGAACTGAAACGGATGATTAAAAAGGATATCATCTATATCAGGTCCTTAAAGAAAAGCAGCAGAGCCAGCCAGTATTCTGAATTGTGTTGGTTTTTTGGGCCGAGGGCCGCTGTGCCGCGGAGACCCTGCCCGAGCTCCGGTTTGAAAAGGGTCTTGTAGGCTTCGTCAATATTGGAAGCAAGCTCCTCCATATACGGGAATTCTGGTTCACTGGAAGCGATAAATACCGGTTTGGAGAGACCGGAAATGGTATCCCTGATCGTCAGGACCGGCTGAAAATATTCACCGGGACTGAAGGCAACCACGGCGCGGACCAGCTCGCTGGATTTGGCCAGCTTAAGGCTAAGGGATGCATTGGCACAGCTCCCAAGCAGAATTACCGGTTTCCCTGACAATTCATGGGCATACTGAACTGACGCAAGAATGTCTTTTTCCACATCGCTGAAATCGGTGGCGCATTTTTGTTCCCTGCAGCGTTTGACGGTTTCGTTGGAAATGTTGTTGGCAAAACCCCCGTTCCTCAAATCCACGGCCAGACAGTTATAATCCATTTTACATAACCTGGGGGCAATATTACCGAATTCGCCCCGGCTTGAATTCTGTTCATGCAGGAGGATGATATAAGGATTCTCAGCGGAATTCATATAGATATCAGCAGTGATGACCAGTCCGTCGGAAGCTTTAAAAGTAACGGACCTTTTGCGGATGACATCAAAGGAACTCAATCCCTGTGACAGAATCAGGATGGCTGTTACAGCTATGATTCGCGCCGTTGCCGTTCCGCGACCCGATTTATAAAGTCTTTTCTGCAAGTACAATTATTTTATTGCTTTTTGATTCAATCACACCCCCGTCGATTTCAAAATGGATCTCCTCCCCTTTTGTGTCAACGATCTTAATGATCCCTTTGTCGAGGGTTGAAATGATGGGAGCATGGTTCTTCAGGATGGTAAAAGGCCCTTTGGAACCCGGGACCCGTAACAGGTCAATCTCCCCGGAGTAGAGTTTTTTATCAGGTGAAATGATTTCAAGTTGCATAATCCCTATTTTTTTGCCTCTGCAATCATTTTTTCGCCTTTCTCAATAGCCTCTTCGATCGTGCCGACAAGGTTGAAGGCGGCTTCAGGGTATTGATCAACCTCCCCGTTCATAATCATGTTGAATCCCTTGATGGCATCCTCAATATTGACAAATACCCCCGGAATATTGGTAAACGCTTCAGCCACGTGGAAGGGCTGTGACAGGAACCGGGCGACTCTTCTTGCACGGTGCACCACCTGTTTATCTTCCTCCGACAGCTCCTCCATTCCCAGAATGGCAATGATATCCTGCAGTTCGTTGTAGCGCTGCAAAAGCATCTTTACCTTCTGGGCGGTTTGATAATGTTCCTTGCCGACAATCTCCTCCCTGAGGATCCGGGAGGTGGAGTCGAGCGGGTCAACGGCAGGATAGATGCCGAGTGACGAAATTTTCCTGCTCAGCACGGTTGTTGCATCCAGATGGGCGAAGGTCGTTGCCGGAGCCGGATCGGTTAAATCGTCGGCAGGCACATAAATTGCCTGAACGGAAGTGATGGAACCTTTGTGAGTGGAAGTGATGCGTTCCTGCATGACGCCCATCTCCGTGGCCAGGGTTGGCTGATAACCAACGGCAGAAGGCATTCGTCCCAACAGTGCCGAGACTTCAGAACCTGCCTGTGTGAAACGGAAAATATTATCCACAAAATAGAGTATATCCCGGCCACCACTTTTTTCATCCCCATCCCTGAAAGATTCAGCTACCGCAAGTCCGGAAAGGGCAACCGTCGCACGGGCACCCGGAGGCTCGTTCATCTGTCCGAAAACCAGCGTTGCGTTGGATTTTTCAAGTTCCTTCAGGTCCAGACTGGAAAGATCCCAGGAACCTTCTTCCATGCTTTTCAGAAATTCAGGCCCATATTTGATAACTCCCGATTCGATCATCTCCCTCAGCAGGTCGTTCCCTTCCCTGGTGCGTTCCCCGACACCAGCGAACACAGAGATACCTGAATATTTCTTGGCAATGTTGTCAATCAGTTCCATGATCAATACGGTCTTTCCAACGCCCGCCCCGCCAAACAGGCCGATTTTCCCTCCCCTGGAATAAGGTTCCAGCAGATCGATAACCTTGATCCCGGTAAACAACACCTCGGATTCGGTGGAGAGATCCTTAAAAACGGGAGGTTTGTTATGCACTTCATATCCGCCTTTTTTATCAACCGGCCCAATCCCGTCAATCGGCTCGCCGACCACATTCAACAGACGACCCCTGATCTGATCCCCTTTTGGCATCCTGATCGAAGAGCCCGTGGAGATTACTTTTGTGCCTCTCTGCAAACCGTCCGTGGAATCCATGGCAATGGTTCGTACCGTATGTTCCCCGATGTGCTGCTGGCATTCGACAATAAGCTTCGACCCATCTTCCCGTAATATTTCAAGAGCATCATATATATTGGGTAATTTCGAACCCGATTCTTCAAAACTGACATCCACAACCGGCCCGATTACTTGAATGATTTTTCCAATATTCGCCGCCATTGAAATTGCTTTAAAATGTTTGAATAGATAAACAAATTTAGCATTTTTTATATTGAAAGGCCGGAACTGTTCGTTAAATGAATAAAAATAAACCATCCCTGCGCGTCCAATAACTTTTTTCTTACATTTACGTAAACGGGAAATGTCATGAAGGTTCTGGCTGTTTCAATATTTCTGGGATTTTTATGTTCCGTTTTTGCACCCGCACAACCCGACCGGATAGGGGCAGGGCTCTCATTTGCCAATCCGTTTGAGTTTAACGGGGGCGAAACCAGCAATCCCGGATTTTTCCTTAAAACATGGATCGGCCTTGATAGAAAAGGGAAAGTGCATCTTGTGCCGTCGGTCACAGCCTATAACCGGTACAAATATGATCCCGGCACATTCATTCTCAAAAATTACCTGTTCCAGGGGGATATGGACGGGCAGTATGTGGTATTCAGGGAGAAAACGTTGAAGGTCATCGGATTCGCCGGCGTCAATTTCACCTACGTCACATCCACCTTCGAACCACTGAATGTAAATTCAGGTTTTATAGGGGCTGATGCCAGCGATTGGGCCGTTGGCGGTAATATCGGGGCCGGACTTGAAATGAGAATGACGGATCACTGGGATTTCAATGTATCGGGAAA
This sequence comes from Bacteroidales bacterium, assembly GCA_016936975.1. Lineage (GTDB taxonomy): Bacteria > Bacteroidota > Bacteroidia > Bacteroidales > JAFGWU01. The sequence continues at coordinate 27,207 of JAFGWU010000015.1, forward strand.
ATATAAAATATCGAAATACGACCAGTTTATAATTTCCGTCGGCGCTGCCTATTTTTTCAGAGACAGGGGCAGAACCTACAGAAGGAGATAGTTTTACTTATGCAAATTTTCTTATCTTTATTCATCTGTATGAAATTGTTTTTTTCATCAATCGTTAATCAATCATTATGGCCAGCTTAGCTTTTTTGCTGGGAATGATTCCCGGCACCGAGAAAGTAGAATCCGCAGAAAACCAGTTGAGGACTGATTATGCCGCCTACAAGGAATTTGAGCAGTCGGATGAACTGAAACATTTTTTGGAACTGGAAAAAGAGGTCAAATCCAATGATTTTATTGTCCGCAAAAAGAAAATCAGGAAAAAAGATTACCCCGATTCCATTGAATACCAGAAGGAGATCGAATACGAAACTCTTAAAAAATCAGAAAAATTTGTCTGGTACTTCAAAACCAAAAAGAAATATCCTTTCAAGGAGATTGAAAAATGGAACCTGACCTTCGAGGAGCCTTTCAGGGAACCGAAGCTGGATAAGGAGAAATGGATAACCCGCTATTACTGGGGAGATGAAACGCTGGGTCGATCCTATGTCTTTCCCGACGATAAGAGTTTCATTAAAGAAGACGGGAATGTGGAGTTCTATGATAATAAGGCCCGGATTGTTACAAGGACAGAAAAGGCTGAAGGATTGGTCTGGATACCGGAACACGGTTTCAGTGATGGGAAGTTTGATTTTACCTCCGGACTGATCAGCACGGCCAGAAGCTTTCGCCAGAAATACGGAATTTTCACCGCGAAGGTGAAAATGGCACCCGGTTCTGTTACACAGGCATTCTGGATGGTCGGGAACCAGATGTTGCCCCATATTGACGTGGCAAAATATGACAGGGGAAAACTTTTCTGCAACTTTTTCTGGCCATCGCGGAATGGGTCGCCGCACAGGTCTGTCTCCAAAACTGCAGGTACAAGATATGCCAATAACTTTTACATCTATACCCTTGAATGGACCCCCAATAAACTGACCTGGAAAATTAACGGCAAGGTCTTTAAAACACAGACCAGTGGTGTTCCACAGGATGAGATGTATATTAATTTCAGTACCTCCCTGAAGGAATATGGCTCCGAATCCGACCTTCCATCGGCCATGGAGATTGATTGGATCAGGGTCTATAAGTTAAAGGATTAATGGTTCAGGATTCCCGGTTCCCGGTTTTGATGAATTTCAATCCGAATCTTAAAGTATTTGGACTGGTTGTATTCTCTCTGTGGTTTAGTTTCCCGGTTTCTGCGCAGGATCGTTTAACGGGCAGGGCATTTGCCTCACGCTCTGAGGTCATTGCCCGCCATGGCATGGCCTGTACCAGTCAGCCGCTTGCGACACAGGTAGCGCTGGATATACTGAAGAACGGAGGGAATGCTGTGGATGCAGCTATCGCGGCCAATGCCATACTGGGATTGGTGGAACCGACAGGCTGCGGGATCGGGGGCGACCTTTTTGCAATCATCTGGCACGAAGAGAGCCAAAAACTTTACGGACTGAATGCAAGCGGTCGGTCTCCCGGATCCCTGACGCCGGAAATCTTCAGGGAACAGGGATATGAAAGGATCCCGGCCCACGGACCCTTACCGGTTACGGTTCCCGGATGTGTTGACGGGTGGTATGAAATGCATGACAAATTTGGCCGTCTGGCAATGGACCGGGTTTTGGAACCGGCCATCCGATACGCAAGAGAGGGATTCCCCGTGACGGAGCTGATTGCCTTTTACTGGAACAGCGGCGCCAGGTTTCTGAGCCGGTTCCCGAATGTGGCAGAAGTCTATATGCCGGGAGGCAAACCACCGTCAAAAGGGGACATATTCAGAAATCCCTTGCTGGCCAATACCCTGGAGTATATTGCAATCAATGGCCGGGATGCGTTTTACAGGGGAGAAATAGCCCGGGTGATCGATGCCTTCATGAAAGAACAGGGTGGATTCCTCTCATACGATGACCTGGCACGGCACCGTTCTGAGTGGATTGAACCGGTTTCTGTCAATTACAGGGGCTATGATATCTGGGAACTTCCACCGAACGGACAGGGTATTGCAGCACTTCAGATCCTGAATATTCTGGAAGGGTATGACCTTGCTTCCATGGGATTCGGGAGCAGTGATTATATTCACCATTTCGTTGAGGCCAAGAAACTGGCTTTTGAAGACAGGGCCAGATACTATGCGGATCCTGACTTTAATAATATTCCTGTGGACTGGCTCATATCTGATGAATATGCAGATCAGAGAAGGGCATTGATTAATGAAAGCAGGGCGGCAAAACGCTATGATCCCGGGAACATTGAAACCGATAATACCATATATCTTACGGTTGCAGACAGTTCAGGAAACATGGTCTCCCTGATACAGAGCAACTACAGGGGAATGGGTTCCGGAATGTGCCCGACCGGACTGGGTTTTATTTTGCAGGACCGCGGAGAGTTGTTTACACTCGAAGAAGGTCATTTTAACAGTTATGCCCCCGGTAAAAGACCTTTTCATACCATAATTCCAGCTTTTATAACCAGGAATGGCAAACCTTTCATAAGTTTCGGGGTAATGGGAGGGGCTATGCAGCCGCAGGGACACGCCCAGGTTGTGGTAAACCTGATTGATTTTGGGATGAACCTCCAGGAAGCAGGCGATGCACCGCGCATCAGGCATGAAGGTTCTTCACAACCCACAGGAGAAAGGATGGTCGATGGCGGGACCGTCTACCTGGAATCGGGATTTGATGTGGAGGTTATCAGGGAACTGTTGCGGAAGGGCCACGGAATTGAAAACACATCAGGCGGTTTTGGTGGATACCAGGCCATTATGAGGGATCATCAGAGGGGGATATTTTTTGGCGCTTCTGAATCCAGAAAAGATGGTCAGGCAGCCGGGTTTTAGAATTCCCAGAATACAGGTATCAACATCACTGAAATAATAAATGCAATCAGATTCAGGGGAAGTCCGATCTTCCAGTAATCACTGAATTTATAATTTCCGATACTCTGTACGATCAGGTTGGTCTGGTATCCGATGGGTGTTGAAAAGCTGGCTGATGCCGCGATGCAGATGGCAATAAAAAAAGGCTTTGGATCAACACCCAGCTGGGCCGCTGCTGCATAGGCAATGGGAAAACTGATCGCTGCAGCAGCATTGTTGGTGATAATCTCGGTAAAAATATTGGTCAGGAGATAAATGGCAGCAAGGACACCTACCGGACCCATCGACTTTGAAAGATTGATGGTGGTATGGGCTATGACATCAGCGGCTCCCGAGTTCTGAAGTGCCCGCGATATACCAAAAGCACAGGCAATGGTGATCAGAACATCCCAGTTAATCGGCTTGGTATATTTCTTGGGTGAAAATATTTTCATCATGGCCATAAGGACCACCGTAATAGCGGCAAAGAAAAACATATCCAGTTCAACCTCTCCGTATGTCGGAATATATTTACCGGCAGTGGCACCCACCACCATTAACAGTGTTAGTCCGACAGCAGTCCATCTTCGTTTACGATCCTTAGGAGAATCCATATCCCCGATTTCGGAAGACATATAAAACACCCTCGACTCACCCCAGTATTTGGTAAAATCGTCGGTGGTCAGCAGCATCAGGTTATCGCCCGCTTTCAATTCCAGGTTTTCAAGATCGGAAGAGACCCGTTCCCCGTTCCGGTGGACCGCCATGACCACGGCGTTGTAGTGGCCGAAGAAATCAAACTCCGAAAGGGTTTTCTGAATACCGGGGAAACGCGGAGCGATCACGACCTCAACCTGTTTAAGATTTTTATTCAGGAAGTTTGGATCAGTGTCCTCAAGCGCTTTAATCCTGATGTTTGTGGCCCTTGTGAGAAATCCCACATTTTCACTGACCCCTGCAATGACGAGCTGATCATCTTTCTCAAGAACGAAAGGTGTATTGGAAAGACGGATATGCTTGCCGTCCCTGAGGACCGTCTTTACTGTAAATTCATCCAATCCGGGAAGTTTCCGTTTTTCAATTTCCTTACCAATGAGATTGCTGTTTTCAGGAAGGATTACATCGAAAAGATATTCACGGGTATCCATGGGAAAACTGTGACGGGGTATCTTTTCCCCGGGCAATAATCTGCTGGCAAACAGGTTCAGGTAGATGAACCCGAAGAGGCTGATAAACAGCCCGACTTTGGCCAGTTCAAACATGGATAATCCTTCCATTCCCCTGTCGAGCATCATACCGTGCACAACCAGGTTGGTGGATGTGCCTATCAGTGTGCAGGTCCCTCCGAATATCGTGGCATAGGAGAGCGGGATAAGGAACTTTTGGGCAGGCAATCCGAATTTATCAGCCCATTTTTTGAGCATCGGGGCAAAGATGATCACTACAGGGGTATTATTAAGAAATGCTGAAACTGCAGAAATGGGTATCAGTATCTGCATCAACAATCTTGGAATAGGCTTCCGTTTCCTTGGAAGGAGCATTTTGCCGAGTTTACTCAGTCCGCCCGTCTCTTTGAAACCTTCACTCACAAGGAATAATATGGCAATGGTTATCATCCCCTTGTTGGAAAACCCGGCCAGTGCATCCTCGGCAGTAATGATGTCGGCAACAATAAAAATTACAAGGGCCGCAAAAAGAATCAATCCGGGTCTCATAGCCTCCTTGATAAGAGCGGCAATCATCAATAGAATCACAAAAATCGCAATATACCCGGATAGAGTCATAGTAAAGTATTTAAGGAAAACACTTTATGGTACTGGGTGAAGTTGTTTCATGCTGAGGCATTCAATAAAAAATAATCAGCGATTGCTGAATCTGTAACACAATAGTAAGAAAAATCTGATTAATTTTTTATAGAATCCCCGGAATTCCCCTGAGGATTCAATATTGTATGAACCCGGCTCTCTTTTTCCTCAATCACATTCCCAGATGGCCCATGTATCATCGATATATCTTCCCGGGTCGTTCAGCTTTTCATAATAATCGTCCCCGCAGAAAGGTGTCGGGGACCCTCTTGTAACTTCAACGCCATCCCGGTATTTTACATATTCACATGTGCCGCAATCCTCCAGAAATTCACAACCGGTTATGAAAATAGTCATCAGGGCAAACCCGGATGAAAAACCTATAAACCTCCTTTTCATTTCATGAATGGTTTCTACAAAATTATTCGATTAAAGATTCAAATTCAATAGTTTTTATGGTCACTCTGTTTTTATATTTGTTAATAACTTTAATAATGCCACATGCCGTTCAGACAGGAAATTTTTAAATATGTTAGACCCGGAAGCACCGATTACGGGTATTCAGGATGTGGTTTTCATTAAAGTGCTTTGATAGAATCTGATGATATCAAAACCTGCAGCCGGCAAAAAGAACAGATTTCTGAGATGGACGGGGAGGCTCGTTCTCATGCTCCTTGTTTTTATTGCGATTGCAGCAGCTCTGTTCTACCTGAAGCGTGATGCCATCAAAGACAAGGCTGTACGCTATGTTAACGATTTACAGCCCGGAGAAGTCCATGTCGGAAGAATAAAACTGATTCCCTTTCTGAATTTCCCGTTGGTTTCGGTAGGGATTAATGACCTGAAATACTTTGAAAAGACTGTTGGGCAGGACACGGGAATTCATGAGCCCATTCTTATCCTGGATGAATTATCCCTATCTTTTAACATTATGGATCTGCTCCGGGGAGATATAAACATTAACAAGGCAGGACTGTCTGACGGCGAACTGAATATCATACAGTATGACGACTCGACGACAAATATTGAAAATGCCGTTGGGTCTCGGTTCATGAAAAAGAAGGAAACTCCGGAAATAGACCGGGACAGCATGCAGATGACCATCAACCTGGATCATCTGAGAATATCAAACCTTGAGATTAACTACGTGGACAACATAACCCGTAACCATGCGAAAATGGAACTCCGTGAAGTATCCAACAGGTTCAGCTATTTCAGGGATTTTATTAAAACAGGGTTGAAGTTGGACCTGGATCTTACAGACCTGCAATTCGGGGAATTGAATTTAAAAAAAGAGAGAAATGTTCAATTTGAAAGCGAAATTCTTTATGATCGCGAAAAACACGAAGTAATCATCAATCCGAGCATAGTTGGGATCTCAGGCACCCTGCTCGAGGTCTGGGGCGCATACTTGCCCGTTGACTCAGGGAAACGGGAGGAGCCCTCTGTTGATCTGACCTTCAGGGCTGTCAACACCGGGCTCGAACTGCTGAACTTCCTTTTCCGAGGGGTTTTGAACCTGGAGGAGCTGGAGCAGATAGGTTCGGGGACCATCTATTTGAGTGGCTCTGTAAAAGGGAACCTGGGGCAAACAAAACCCGTTGTAAGAGTGAATTGCAAGGCTGATGGTCTCGGCCTGAATATTAAATCATTGCATAAATCGGTCAGAGATATATCCTTTTCAGCATTTGCTACCAATGGAAAGCGGGAGGACCTTTCGGATGCAATGTTGATCGTTAAAGACTTTAATGTGAAATTCCCGGAGGGATATATGAAAGGGGACCTGTCAATTGAAAATAGAGTCACCCCTGGAATTTTTCTGAATGTGGATGCCGATGTAAATCTGTCCGGATTGGACAGAATGATTAATTCCCCACTGATGCGTGATCTGAACGGAACGATGAGGCTCAATGGAACAGTGAGCGGGAGTATTGACCGGCAGACCGGCGATTTTTTAAAGGGGGCGGACTCACTGGTGCTTTCCCTGGATAGTGTTAGGTTCCTTCTCCCTGAAGATACAGTTGAGAATTTGAACGGAAAGGTCTACCTGGATGAGAACCTGCTCGGCGTTAAGGATATGGAAATTGAGCTGAATGAAAACGTTCTTCGTATGGATGCCGTTTTATCCAATCTGCTTCCTTTCCTCTATGGAATGAAGAAGGACCTGGCGGGATCCTTTTCCCTCTCATCGGAAATCCTTTATCCCGAACGGTTGTTCAATGATACAAACCTGCTGAAATTTCTTGGTAAAGAGATTAGAGGGCTCAAGCTGGAAGCCGGCGCCGCGATTGAGCACGGGGAGCTGGAGCGGTATCTTTCGAGCGGTATCATTCCCGGAGCCACTGTAAAGATCGATAATTTTCAGACGGCCCTCTCCTCTTATGCCGATATCTCAGATGTTGCGGCAGAACTGATTATTTCACCCGATACGATTGATCTTCAGAAATTTTCCGGAAAAATCGGGAACAGTCGTTTTACCCTGAATACAAAGGTTTCAGGTTATGACGGGCTGATCCGGAAGGATTCGACAGCCACCCTGAATTTTGATTACATGATTGAATCGGAATTAATGAGGGCAGAAGATTTCTTCACGGTTAATAATGAATTTCTGATTCCTGAAACATACCGCTCGGAATACCTCGAGGACCTTATTTTAAAAGGGAAAATCTTTGCTTCGGTACAGGAGCTCCTGCACGCCGACAGTGTACTTGATTTCAGGGTAATGATTGAGAACCTGGAATGGAAATTCAGGAAATATCCCCTGGCATTTAAAGATTTCTACATCCTGGCAAATCGCAGGGAAAATGAATTGATTATTGAGGATTTCCGGGGACGTGTTGGTGAAAGCAATCTGGAAATGAAAGGAATTGTAAATGCAATAACTGATTCAACCGGAACGAATGTGTCGGGAAAACTGATGGTTTATTCCGATCTTCTTGACTTCAACGAATTGCTGAACTATCAGGTCAGGGATGATTTGATGGTCAGCGATTCATCAGTGAGGATGAATGCGGTGGAAGCGCCTCCCGAACTGCATGAGATCGATTATCCCGACCTGGAGTTCGGGGTAGATATTAAGGAGTTAAGGTATGATAGCTACCGGATATTCGGCATGGAGGGGAACCTGCGATCATCCGGTCATAAAATTATTTATCTCGATAGCCTTAATGTTTTGACAGAGAGCGGGGGAAGGCTTTATTTCAACGGCCAGTTCAGCGTCGCAAATCCGGATCTGTATACTTTCAGTGCCGATCTTGAACTGGACGATGTCAATATCAAAGACCTTAACATTGAATTACATTCAGGAGATGAACAATTTACCCTGGAAAAAAACTTCGAGGGGATCGTTGATGCAAAAGGCATGGCTGAAATCTTCCTTACCCCGGAACTGAGACTGGAAATGCCTTTAACCACAGCCATATTTAATGTGAATATCCGGGATGGCGCCCTGATAAATTTTACACCCCTGGAGGTAACGGGAAAATTTATTGGGAATAAAGATCTCAGTTATGTTCGGTTTGCAGAATTGTATAACCGGTTTACACTTCTCGATTCCCGGATCAATATACCGCTTATGAGTATAGGATCCACGATTGGTCAAATCCTTATCGAAGGAGAACAGGGACTGGATAATAGTTATGTATATCTGCTCCGTATTCCCGTCTGGCTGGTGAAAGGAGCGGCCCGGAACATGCTTTCGGAGGCCTCCGGTTCTGAAGAGGAAGAAGAACAAATTTACGACATGAAATCAGGCAAATTTATGAAAATCACTGCCTGGGGTAATGCGTCCGAATCTTATGTGAAATTCGGGGATAAAAGGGATCGGATCCGGTAAAAACCGAAGAAATTATTCTTCCCTGTCTTTGAAATTTCAACAACTTTCTGCATTATTACAGATTGAACTGTTCCGAACGAATTTCTGACGGGATGAAGGAGAAAATATTTGCCCTTGGATATATGCCCCATCGCCTATGGGGAAAAATCCTTTATGCCCAGATTCTGGAGCGGGAAGAGAAAAGCCTTTTTTACAGTCCCGGCGAGATTATCCTGAAAAATGAAGTCTCGGTCACCTACCAGCGCCTGACTCCAATGCAGAAGGAACTGGTGCATATTATTGATGAATATAATGAAAGGAAACTCCATGCCAGTTTCTCGAGTAGAGGAACCGTAAAGGAGTTTCTTGATGGTGTGGATGAAAAAACCATTGCCGGGCACATCCGCCCATTTATCGAAAGACAATTGGTGCAGGCCCTCAGGGTGGCAAGGGAAAACAGAATTAAGGTATTTGTCCGGGATAAGGGTGACCGCAACATCTTTCCGGAAGATTTTCTTGTTCTGGAAAGAAACAATGCGGATCCGGTTTTTGAATTTGGTTATCAAGGGAACGAATTAAAGTATACCCTGCATATCATTCATGGGGAGAAGGAGCTTAATCTGAAGGAGCATCCGGCAGAGGTGATCAGTAACTCACCGGCCTGCCTGATACTGGGAAACCGGATCTTTTTTATCAATGAATTGGACGGAAAAAAACTGAAGCCTTTTCTGCTCAAAGATGAAGTGATCATTCCTGCCCAGCATGTGAGCAAATATTTCTCAACTTTTGTAAAAAATACGCTGAGGGATTATAATACCATCACCAGGGGATTCATGGTCAGGGAAACCGTACCGGTAAAAACTGCTTTCCTCATATTTTCACTGGGCTTGGACCAGAATCCGGTTTGGGAACTCAGGCTGAAATACAATGATTTTACTATTAACCCCGATGGAAATGAGAAAAGATTCGTGGAGTTCAGGGAAAACGATAATACATTTGATTTTGTGCGTTATTCAAGGGATCAGGCATGGGAAGAAAATCTGGAGCAGATCCTGAATGAAGCCGGATTAAGATCCCGTGACAGACATTTCTATTACTTAAAGAACAGGTACAATCAGGATGACCTCACATTCTTATATTCGAATATAAATTTCCTCAATGAAAACAGTCAGTTTCTGAATGAGAACGGAATTTCCGTTTATCAGAGACTGAGCAGGAATTATTATCTCGGTTCTATATTTCTCGAATGGGATTCCACTGAGAATCAAGATTGGTTTGATATTTATGCCCGGGTCCGCTTCGGAACATTTGAATATCCCTTCATTCAGTTAAGAAAAAATATCCTGCAGGGAAACCGGGAGTATGTCTTACCCGATGGTTCCATTGCCATTTTGCCGGAGGAATGGTTCGTAACCTATCAGCCCATGTTTCAGTTTGGAAAAATTGAAGACGAGGTTTTGAAAATACACAAACAGCATTTTTCAATGGTTGATGAAAGCATGCGCATCATGCATAAGACAACCATCAGCCAGCTGGAAAAGCTCACGGAGCTTGACCGGCTTCCTGAAATTCCATTGCCAAGGGGATTAAATGCTGAATTACGTTCTTATCAAAGCGAAGGGTTCAGCTGGTTAATTCACCTTCAGAGCCATGGTTTCGGAGGATGTCTGGCGGATGATATGGGCCTGGGAAAAACCCTGCAGGCCATTGCCGTCCTTCAGAAAAATAAGGAGGAGTACGCTGCTGTAAGCCACAGTGATCATTCAACCATTGGCCAGCTTTCCCTGTTTCCCGAGGAAAAAGAGAAGCCCACAGCGCTTATTGTGGTCCCGGCATCCCTGATTCATAACTGGATCAATGAATGCCGCAAGTTTGTCCCTGCTATGAAGGTTCATGCTTATGCTGGCAACCTGAGAAACAAACAGATCGAAAACTTCAGGTATTTTGATCTCATCGTTTCCAGTTATCACACAGTACGTCAGGATATCGAAATTCTGAGCACTTTCAGGTTCAGTTATGTCATTCTGGATGAAAGCCAAATGATAAAGAATCCAAACTCAAAACTTTACAGGGCAATGGGAGAACTGGTCTCCGATCACCGGCTGGTTCTTACCGGAACGCCGATAGAAAATTCACTGACCGACCTCTGGTCTCAAATAAATTTTGTTAATGAAGGATTGCTGGGAACATTAAACTTTTTTAAGAAACAATTCGTACAACCAATTGAAAAGAAGAAAGATAAAGAAAAAGAAGAACGTCTCAAAGAGATCATCAATCCATTTATTTTGCGACGGACAAAAGGGGAGGTGGCCAGGGAACTGCCCCCTGTTCTCGAACAGATAAAGTATTGTAGCATGACAGATGAACAGAGGCGTCTTTACGAAGAGGAAAAATCAATCGCCCGGAATATGGTTCTTGAAAATATCGAAGAGATCGGGATGGAGAAATCTGCTTTCGTTGTTCTGAAGGCTCTTGCAAAACTGAGGCAGATATCCAATCATCCCTTAATGGTTGATGAAAGTTATGAATATGAATCAGGCAAGTTCAATGAGGTACTGCGTGATGTAGAAAGCCTTGTGGAAGAAAAACATAAAGTCCTCCTTTTTTCCTCCTTTGTGAAGCACCTTGAATTGTTCAGGCAGAAGTTTAAGGATCAGGGCCTGGATTATGCACACCTTACGGGGAGCATGACGCAAAAAGAGCGGGAGCACGGGATACGGAAATTCCAGGAAAAGGATGCATGTCCTGTTTTTCTGATATCCCTGAAAGCCGGGGGAATTGGATTGAATCTGACCTCTGCGGATTATGTCTTCATTCTTGATCCATGGTGGAACCCTGCCGCTGAAATGCAGGCCTTGAACAGGGCTCACCGGATCGGACAGGATAAAAATGTATTCGTCTTCAGGTACATCTCAAACGATTCCATTGAAGAGAAGATCCTGCGGCTCCAGGAGAAGAAAAGTGAGCTGGCAAAAACATTTGTGGCCTCAAGCAATCCTTTAAAATACATGTCTAAAAAAGATGTAATTGAGTTATTTGCCTGATTTTATAATGTAATTCTATTCCCGGCTGTTTGCAATGGAACACTTTGACGTGATTATTGTAGGAGGCGGCCCGGCAGGATTAAAATGTGCTGAAACACTCTCCTTTTCCGGACTGGAGGTACTGCTGGTTGAAAAAAATCAGAAATTGGGGAAAAAGGTTTGCGCCGGCGGGTTGACCCGCAGGAGCATAACAGCCCTTCCTGTGCCTCCTGAACTTGTTGAATGTGCCGTTTACAGAACGGAGCTCTGCACGCCACGAAGACACAGTGTATCTCTTTCTGAAGAGCCGCTTGCCTTTATGATAAATCGGACTGAACTGGGAGAATGGCAGTACGAAAAGATCGATGCCCCCAATATTCATTTTATCATGGGGGTGGGCGTTACATCCGTTAAGGAGAAGCATGTGATCCTGTCTGACGGGACCGAATACAGTTACGATTATCTTGTCGGAGCAGACGGATTTAATTCAATCGTCCGGAAATACCTCGGATTTCCGCAGGATAGAAAATTGATTGGGATTCAATACCGGATTGCCCGCAAAATGGAAGGAGAAGCCCTGCTGTTCCATTTTAACCCCCGGTTTTTCAAGGCCTGGTATACATGGACTTTCCCGCACAGGGACAGTCATGTGATCGGGTGCTGTGCCGATCCGGCAATCATGCCGGTCAGACAGTTAAAAGATAATTTTCACAGATGGCTGGCAGAAAAAGGCGTTGATCTTAAAAATGCCGAATTCGAGTCGGCGCCGATATCGTTTGATTACAGGGGTTTTAGGTTCGGAAACATTTTTCTTGCGGGGGAGGCGGGGGGATTTGCCTCCGGACTGAACGGGGAAGGGATATACCAGGCCACTGTGAGTGGCGAGGCTGCTGCCAGACTGATCCTCAATCAGGATGCTGCGTTACCTGATCTAAAAAGGATGATGCGCTATAACAGGATTCAGAAAAGAATTTTGAATTTCCTGCTGTTTGCAGGTCCCCTGCGCAAGCCGGTCTTTGAACTCATTGTTATGATGTATGGGATCAGGAGCCTTCAGAAACAGACAAACCGGTTGTTTACCTGATTAAAATTCATAGGAGAAATAAATGGCAGCCCCGCCAATTAACGGTCCGACCCCAAATTGCATCGGAGATTCGGGGGCTCTTATCAATTCCCTTGCTGTTTCTGCCCTTGCAAATGCATAGGATGACATGGCAACGATACCTGCTGTTCCCAGGACCCCTGAAGCAACAGTAACCGGAAGGGTTGCCCCCAGGTCGGTGGTGAAGCCATACAGGGCAAACGCGGCTGGAACAATGGAGAGGGCATAGAGCATCCATCCTAACTGAGCCCTTGTGCGATGCAGGTCCGGGGAGATGGAGGCGGAACGCCCGCCTGCATAAATAAGCGGGGGCACAACGGCAATCATGGCCGTTGCCGGAATTCCGAAATAGCCTGCATTCCATTCACTCACCAGGGCAGAAATAAACATCAGCCCCATGACAGAGGGTGCCGTGATATAACCTGTGGAAACCGCTTCATCGGCCCATCCTGCAGTAACCCCTGTTTCTTCTCCGGGTGTAATTACCAACTCCTCCTGGCCAGAAAGATTAATAACCATAATGGTCACGACAACCAATATCGAAAGGGATCTCTTCATTCTGATTCCAAGTTAGGAAATATTTTGAAAAAGTAGGCTGTAGCCACGCCATGCCAGGCGTGGAATATTTACGATTTATTGCATTTTCTCCGTCTAAATGAAATATCCGAACCGGAAACCAGGAACCATTGTTACACAGGTGAAACGAGACTCAGAGTACACCATTAATTTGTACTTTTATATTAGCAAAAAGAGAAATGAGCAGAAAGGCTGCAGCGAAGAAGAAACGGATCCCGAAAGCTATGCCTGTATAAAGACCCTGCTATGACTGAAGATCTATTAAACGAAGTGCGTTTTAAAACGACCCGTTCTTCCGGGCCGGGGGGACAGCATGTCAATAAAACTGAGTCGAGGGTGGAGCTGTACTGGAATGTGCAGGCATCCTCACTGCTGGGAGAAGATGAGAAGGCCCTGGTAATGAAACGGCTCCGCAACAGAATATCAGGGCAGGGAGACCTGATTCTTGCCGGTGAAAAGTTCCGGTCCCAGGTGAAAAACCGGGAAGAGGTCTCAGAACGATTTATTGAGCTGATTAAAAGGAGTCTTAAACCGGTGAAGAAGCGCAAACCGACCCGTCCGACAAAAGCCGCAAAGGAAAGACGGATTGAGGCAAAAAAAAGGCGGGGAGCATTGAAGAAGAAGAGAAGAGATACAGATCTTTTTCAGTAAACAGGAGCTCCCGGGAGGATTTGGCTCAGCACAGTCTGCCGCCGGGCTCATTGAATCAGACCATCCTTAACCTTATTTTGTTCCGAAGATACGGTCCCCCGCATCCCCAAGCCCCGGAATGATGTAACCGGATTCATTCAATCCTTCATCGAGAGCCGCTAGATAAATATCCACATCGGGATGATCGTTTTCAATCCGCCGGACCCCTTCAGGGGCCCCAACCACACTGACCAGCTTAACCCGACTGGCCCCTTTTCCCTTTACACAGCGGATAGCCTCGGAGGCGCTTCCTCCGGTGGCCAGCATGGGATCCAGGACCAGAACCATCGCGGAGGAAATCGTATCAGGTAATTTTTCATAGTACGTAACGGGCTGAAGAGTCTCTTCATTCCTGTAAAGTCCGATATGTCCGACTTTGGCGGTAGGGACAAGGTTGGTAATTCCCTCCACCATTCCCAGTCCTGCCCTGAGAACCGGAACCAGCACAATTTCCGTAGCAAGCACACGGGCTCTGGATGTACGGAGCGGCGTTTCCACAGAGACCTCTCTCAGCGGGAGATCCCGGGTGATTTCAAAAGCCATCAGCCCGGATACTTCATTGAGGGTTTCCCGGAACTCCTTTGTTGACGTTGAACGGTCACGAAGAAGGGTTAGCTTATGGGTGATAAGTGGATGTTGAAGGAGGATCAGCATGACTGAAATGATAGTGTTTCCCAGAATTTGTATTCCCGGTTCAGAACAGAGAATGAAAATGATTTATTATATTGACGCCTCCAATATACACAGAAAAAAAAGATGAAAAGAAAAAACTGCGGATACTTCCTGTTGGCACTGGTAATTTTGGTTCTCTTTTCCAGGGACACCCCGGCCCGGCAGACCGAAAAATCCCTCCTCTGGAAGATTGAAGGCAAAGCGATCAAAACCTCCTACCTTTTCGGGACGTTTCATATGCTTCCAAAATCCGATTTTGAAATAAAGGAAAAGGTTCGGGATGCCTTTAACCTTTGTGAACAACTCGTTCTTGAACTCAAGATGGATAATCCGTTGATGCAGTTGGAACTTCTGAATTATGTGGCTATGAAAGACAGCATGACCATTGATCAACTGGTTGACAGCGCCGACTATCTGCGTTTGGATCAGGCACTCAGGGAGTCGGTTGGGATAGGTATTGCCATGTTTAATTCCTACAAACCCATGCTTATCGGTGCATTGCTGATTATGAAATATATCGAGGGCGAACCTGCAAGTTTTGATTTAACACTGACTGAAATGGCAAAAGAAAGGGGGATTCCGATAGCCGGGCTGGAAACGGTGAAATACCAGGTCAGCATCTTCGATGAAATACCCTATGAGGATCAGATAAAGGATGTAATGAAAATGATCAATGAGGAAGAACGGATGACCGAAATGTTCAGTGAGATGGTCTCAACATACAGGAACGAGGATCTTAATGCGTTGTTTGATTTGACCCGGCAGGATGCCGTAAGTGAGAAAGAGATTGAGTTGATGCTTTTGAAACGTAATCGGGATTGGATCCCAAAAATAGAAATCCTTTCAAAGGATAAACCGACATTTTACGGTGTGGGAGCCGCACACCTTGGAGGAGAGGAAGGACTTATCTTTCTTCTGAGAAAGGCGGGCTATAAGGTGTCGCCGGTTTTATAATGCCGGAATAAAGATGATTGGAGATCTTTGTGGTGTAAAGTGTAAGCTTTTGATTAAAAATCGTCATTGTCATCTTCGGGTTCCTCCTCATCAAACTGAAAGTCCTTATCGGAATATTTATCCTCGTATTCCTCCCGTGCCTCATCTTTGAGGAATCCATCTTCATCATAATCATCATCATCCTCAATGATCGCCTTTGCAGTTTGAACATTCATCCGAACCAGGTAGTATTTCTCTTCTGTTTCGAATGGAAGTGCACTGACATACTTTCCTTCCTTGTCGGTAAAAGTAATCAGATGCTGACTGAAGCCTGCAGGATAGGTAAGCTTGATCTGCTCCTGTATATCCTGCTCCAATTTCTCGAAGTCCTTAATGACTCTGATTTTATCACTTTTCATGGGGATAAATATAAAGGGAATTTGATAAAATGAAATAATTGGATAGAAAAAATTTCATTTTTTTTGACTCTTTACAAAAGTTCTGAATTAAAAGTCATTCAATTTGATATAAATACAATTATTCGCGGATTGAATAAAATAAAAATGCGATGACGCATTCAACGGATCCATTAATATGGAAATCATCTGCCGCAAAATAAGAATCCGTGATCGGAGGTCGTGAGGTAATCTTTTATCTTCATTGGTATAGTGAAAGGAACATATTTTGCAGAGAATAGAAATTCGATTAAATTTGTCCCTCTTTCCTGGTTCAATTACAGGATTCGGCATACTGCATACTGCATACTGAAAAGGGCCTCATAGTTCAATGGATAGAACGGCGGTTTCCTAAACCGTAAATCCAGGTTCGATTCCTGGTGGGGCTACAAAAA
>JAFGWU010000078.1 GCA_016936975.1 Bacteroidales bacterium
CAGATATGGTTCTCGTAACTTCCCGGTACCCGAGACTTCTGAAGAATATCTCATATTTCCCGGGCGGCAGGGGCAGGGAAAAATTTCCCATGGTGTTGCAGGTCGTTCCCCTTGATAGCTCCCTTATAAATATGGATGCATACGGGACCGGGTTTCCTTCCGCATCAGAGATGGTTCCCCTGATCCCCTGACCGGTCAATCCCCTCAGGAGAGCCATAATAACAAACAAACTGAAGGCCGTTTTCTTTAAAATCATCAATCCTTTTACGCGGCTAAATTCCGAATCCAAAGTAACTGGCTGCATTTCCGTAGCACACGTTTGCTATCAATGGATCGATTAGTTCCGGGTCATCCGGAATCTCTCCATTCTCGACATCGGTACCTACGAGATTGCAGAGAATTCTTCTGAAATATTCGTGCCTCGGGTAGGAGAGGAAACTTCTTGAGTCGGTCAGCATACCGACAAAACGGCTCAGGAGTCCCAATGATGACAGTGCATTCATCTGGTTCGTCATTCCGAATTTCTGATCCAGGAACCACCATCCAGAGCCAAACTGCATCTTTCCGGGAATCACGCCATCATTGAAATTATAGGCCATGGTGACCATGAGTTCATTGTCACCCGGATATAAATTGTAGAGGATGGTTTTTGCAAGCTGATCGGTACTGTCGAGTTTGTCGAAGAACTTTGACATTGCCCTGGCCATCCTGAAATCTCCTATGGAATCGTACCCCTTGTCAGGCCCCAGCAGTCTAAACTGCCTGCTGTTATTATTTCTCAGGGCACCCACATGGAATTGCTGGGTCCAGTTCTTTTCATGATCCATGATGGCGAACTCCAGCATAATCGCCGACTTGAATTTTAGGATTTCATCCTGTTTCAGGCTTTTGCCTGATCGGACCCGGTTAAATATCTTATCGATATCGTGGTGTGAAAACTCTTCAGCATAAAAGGTTTCCATGCCATGATCCGACAACCGGCAACCCATCTCATGGAAAAAGTCGTGCCGGATCTGCAGGGCATTCAGAAGATTCATGAAGGATGAAATCTCGGTATGGGAGACCTTAGCAAGTTTATCAAGGTACTGGTTAAACGATGCCGGATCTTCCACGGCCATCGCCCTGTCGGGTCTCCAGGCAGGTAATACCCTGATTTCAAAATCCTCATCATGCAACTGTTTATGAAACTCAAGGTTATCAACCGGATCGTCCGTTGTGCAAACCACCTTTACGTTCATCTTTTTGAGAAGGTTGCGGACAGAATAGGCATCCGTCTGAAGCAGGGCATTAACTTCCCGGTAGATTCCTGGGGCTGTTTTTGGGTTCAGCAGGGTGTCGATGCCGAAGTATCGCCTCAATTCCAGGTGTGTCCAGTGGTAAAGCGGATTTCTCAAAGTGTGGGGGACCGTTTCAGCCCATTTATTGAATTTCTCTTCATCCGGGGCATCTCCCGTGCAGTATTTTTCATTGACTCCGTTTGCCCGCATGGCCCTCCATTTGTAATGATCCCCGGCAAGCCAGATCTGCGTCAGATTTTCAAATTTTTTGTTCATCGCTATCTCCTCAATTGGAAGGTGGCAATGGTAATCGATGATCGGAAGCTCTTTAGCCACTTCGTGATACAGTCGCTGAGCTGTTTTATTATCCAGCAAAAAATCGTCATCAAGGAATCTTTTCATGTTCGCGCTGTTTTTAAGATTGTATTTGTCGATTTCATAATTATTCGGGCAGGCTGAATGTTCATCCTTAAACGCCAAACAATCTGCTTATGTGCCTGTCGTAAATATTGGTTGTAACCTGTTCTCCCACGATCTCGTGATGTTTCTTCAGCAAATCCGTATAAGCGGTGCCCAGTTCCGCGGCCACTTTATACCCGACATGAATGAGCTGCCTGAAGTTGGGATTGTATTCAGGGTGGCCGGGGATATGCCTCAGTGCGTTGGCAAACTTTTCTCCGTCCCATTTTTCCACTGCTGAAGGTTCAGGCAGTTTGTAGGGATCAATATCTATTACGGTTGCATAAGGACCGCATAACTCGTCCTGCCTGGTGAAAGCGCCTGCATAAATCTCTTTGGCCATCTTCAGGGCGTCCCCTCCTGCAAGTGCCAGACCGATGACTTCCTCAAGCCAGGTTGTTCCGGCAGTTTTAACGTGAATTCCCTTGTCGTATTTTTTTATCAGTTCACCCATCACCGGGTAGATGGAAAATTTGTCGCTTCCGGAGTGAACACTCAGTTTCAGGTTTTCCGGCAGATTGAATTCCTTAACGGCATAATCGATCACCAGGAGGTCCTGCTCAAATTCCTTGCGAAACTGGCTGTTGTTTCCCACGTAATCGACCCCTTTGTTAAAGCGGCCGGTGAATTTCGGGGCAATCGTCTGGGCGGGAATGTTAAAATGACTGATCATTAAAAGGATAAAAAACATCTCAGCCGGGGTCTGGGCCTCTTTGACCTCATCCATTGAAACCTCGGCAACAAAGGATTCCGGACCTTTTTTTGATTTGATGTGCTCGTATATTTTAGAGGCCTCCTGGATGGCATACAAAAACTTACGGGTTATTTTTTCCAGTGCCGAACGGGAAACCTGGAATGTTTCATCCAGCCCGGGAATTTTCAGTTCGCCTGTATAACGCCCATACTCGGCAAGGAATGAATCTATGTCGGATTGCCCGGCGGGTTGCCCGATATAATCGGCCACATCGAGTGTGAAGAAATCAGAATGATCCAGGAAATTGTCAACCGTGGAAAGATTGATGTGATCCGCATCCACATAGTATCTGTCGGTCCAGCCAAGTCTGGATACCGCCTGGTCCGCTTCAGCCCTGGTACTCTCAGGGGTCGAATGGATGATCTGATGCTCCCGGTTCGATTTATTCCAGACAGGGACAATATTATATCCTTGCTCTTTTGCTTTCATGATTGCACTGAGCTGGGCCTCTCCCTGATGTGCAAAACGGTCTCCGACGCCGAATGAATATTTTTCAATTTTCATAAATTTTATTTTTTAATTTAGTAAATCGTGTACGAACACGAAAATATGACTTTATTTATTTCTTTACAACTTATTTTGATTAATTTTGCTTTTGCGAAAAGGATTTACATGAATAAAACTGCAATTTAGTTTATTCGTATATTCTATCCAATGACAAAACTCACGATTAAAGATATAGCAAGGATCGCTGAAGTGTCTGCAGGCACGGTTGACCGGGTTTTGCATAAGCGGGGAGAAGTTTCCGAGGAGACACGTAAAAGGGTTGAGCTGGTTATTGCAGAATATAATTTCAAGCCTGATATCATTGCCAGTAACCTGGCGATGAAACGTGGCTTCCGTTTTGCCGTGATCATGCCCGATTCCGTTAACGAACACGAATTCTGGGATCTTCCCAAGACGGGAATTGAAAATACGCTTGAGGAGGTAGGCCATTTCAAAATAACCATTGATTATATCCGGTTCAGCCAGACCAGCAAAAAAGATTTTGTAAAAAGGATCAAAAATTTACCCTTCGACAACTACAACGGGATTCTATTTGCGCCTGTCTATCATGACGAATCAAAAAGATTCCTGGAACAGTGTGCGATAGTACACAAACCTGTGGTTCTTTTTAACTCCGTTCTGGAAGATGCGGTTTATGACAGTTTCGTCGGGCAGGATGCGTTTAAAAGCGGATACCTTGCCGGCAAGCTGATGAGCTACGGATTGCCCGGCATCCGGGATTTGCTGGTCATTAACCTTTCTGCGCGAAAGGACAATTATGCCCATATCATTAAAAGAGAAAATGGTTTTCGGAGCTATTTTGAAGAACATCCCGAGCGAATCGGTAACATGATTACTGCAAACATGAGCGGGATAGATGATATGAAGCTCAACGGTGAACTGGACAGGCTGATCAGGGAGCATGATATAGCGGGGATATTTGTCACCAATTCGCGGGTTTACAGGGTAGCGGCTTATCTTTCGAACAAGGGGGTGATGAACATGAGACTGATAGGGTATGATCTCCTGCCTGCAAGCAGGGAGTACCTGAGGCGGGAATATATTGATTTTCTCATATCCCAGAAACCCGATGAGCAGGCACGAATTGGTTTGATGACCCTGGTTAATCTCTGTATATTGAATAAGGAACCAAACAGGAAACAGTTTCTGCCAATCGATATTATTACAAAGGAGAACATTGAATTCTATAAATAAAACAGCAGACATCATGAAAGAAAAACTATTATCCGACCTTAAAGGCAAAGTATGTGTAATCACCGGAGGAGGGGGTGTAATCGGCACCGCCATGGCACGGGGTATTGCGGAAGCAGGGGTGATCCCTGTAATCCTGGATATCAACGAAGAGGCTGCCAGGAAAGTGGCAGACGATATCCGTGCGGATTATAATGTTAAGGCTTTTGGTTACAGGGCGAATGTTCTTGACAGGGAATCGCTTGAAGCGGCCAAAAAGTCGATCCTGAAGGATGTCGGGGAGATCGACCTCCTGATTAACGGGGCAGGGGGGAACGCTCCCCAGGCCACTACCAAACTTGAGGAACTGACCGAGGATAATCTCCTGCAGCTGGATGACGGATTCTTCGGGCTCCAGCTGGAGGGATTCCAGAAAGTGTTCGATCTGAATTTTATGGGAACCCTGCTGCCTACCCTGGTCTTTACCCGGGAAATGGTGGAAAGGAAAAAGGGTGCCGTCCTGAATATCTCTTCCATGAATTCCTATAAACCCCTGACCAAAATTCCGGCTTACTCTGCCGCAAAGGCAGCAGTGAACAATTTTACGGAATGGCTTGCAGTCCATTTTGCAAAGGTGGGGGTCAGGGTCAATGCGATTGCCCCGGGATTCTTCCTGACCAATCAGAACCGGTTCCTGCTGGTGGATGAAAAATCAGGTGACCTTACCGGGCGTGGTCAGAAGATCATTGCCAGTACCCCGATGGGAAAATTCGGTGATCCTGCCGATTTAAATGGCACGGTAATTTACCTTCTTTCGGATATGAGCCGCTTTATAACGGGAATTTGCATTCCGGTTGACGGCGGATACAGTGCATTTGGAGGCGTTTAAATTCTAACTAAATAAAAATTACAAGGTGTTACTCTATAAAAAAGGCAGTGCAGATGAGACCTTATCCCCTGAGGACTTCCATTTTGCTTTAACCGAAGCAATGGAAAAAATTGGACCCAGGAATAAGGTCCTCATCATCCCCCCGGACATAACCCGTTATCATAGCTATGCCGGTCAGATTACCGAAATGGCCTGGGAATATTTCGGGGATAAACTAACGGACATACTTCCTGCCCTCGGCACCCATACCCCGATGAGCAAATCTGAAAGGGAGAAAATGTTCGGAAAGATTCCCGGAACCCTCTTCAGGACTCATGACTGGCGTAAGGATATTCTTACCCTCGGGGAAGTTCCTTCCAGTTTTGTGAAAAGTGTTTCTGAAGGAAAAGTCGACTATACCTGGCCGGCCCAGGTAAACAGATTGCTGGTGGAAGGGGGTTACGATCTGATTCTGTCCATCGGACAGGTCGTTCCGCATGAGGTGAGCGGCATGGCCAATTATAACAAAAATATCTTTGTGGGTACCGGCGGGGTCGAAGGGATCAATAAAAGTCATTTCCTCGGGGCCGCCTATGGCATGGAGCGGATGATGGGAAGAGCCGTTACTCCGGTCCGGAAGGTGCTGAATTATGCTTCGGAACACTTTGCAGCCCATCTTCCAATCGTTTATGTGCTCACCGTGGTGGGAAGGAATGAACATGGGAAGCTGGTGCCAAGAGGGATCTTTATCGGAGATGATGAGGCGTGTTTTATACTGGCCGCGGAACTCTCCCTGGAGGTCAATTTTGAGATGCTGGAAACCCCTTTGAAAAAGGTCGTGGTCTATCTCGATCCCGAAGAGTTCAGAAGCACGTGGCTCGGCAATAAAAGCATTTACCGCACGCGAATGGCCATTGCAGACCAGGGGGAACTGGTTGTGCTGGCACCTGGATTAAAGGAATTCGGGGAAGACCGGGAAATAGACCGTCTTATCAGGAAATACGGCTACAGAACCACTCCTGAGATCTTAAAGTTTGTCGCGGAGAACGATGATCTGCAGCAAAACCTGAGCGCTGCCGCACATCTCATTCACGGGTCGTCTGAAAACCGCTTCAGGATTACTTATTGTCCCGGAAATATTACCCGGGAGGAGATTGAATCGGTAAATTATCGCTACGGAGCGCTTGAAAAGATGATGAAGCGCTACAATCCGGAAAAACTCCGGGATGGATTCAATACCCTTCCCGACGGTGAGGAGATATTTTATATCTCAAACCCTGCGGTCGGATTATGGGCGTGGAAGGAAAAGTTCGGGGGTGGCGATTGAGTGAACAGGCGAGTGAGCAAATTAGCGAATAGGCGAATAGGCGAATAGGCGAATTAGCGAATGGGCGAATAGGCGAATAGGCGAATAGGCGAATTAGCGAATGGGCGAATAGGCGAATAGGCGAATTAGCGAATGGGCGAATTAGCGAATAGGCGACTGTGTAATCCGAAGCTTTGGCGAAGGATTAATAGGCGAATAGGCGAATAGGCGAATAGGCGAATGAAATAATATATTTTACGGAAACAGAAAATTCAGGATTGTGAGCCGGATACGAATCATAGCCGATGATAAGATCCCTTTCCTCAAAGGGGCACTGGAACCGTTTGCAGAAATTCATTACCTGCCGGGCAGGGAAATTACCTCCGGCGTGGTAAGGGATGCGGATGCCCTGATTATCCGCACCCGTACCCGTTGCAATGGAGAACTTCTGGACGGGTCCGGGGTAAAATTTATCGCTTCGGCTACGATAGGATACGACCATATTGATACCGGTTACTGCAATTCAGCAGGGATTCGATGGACCAATGCGCCGGGCTGCAATTCCGCATCGGTAAGACAATATATGGTGTCCGCATTGCTGTATCTGTCAAACCTTAAGAATCTGAGTCTGGAAAACATGACCCTCGGGGTAATCGGTGTGGGAAACGTCGGGACCAAAGTGTGCGGTGCAGCTCAGGTGCTCGGAATGAAAGTGCTGATGAATGACCCTCCCAGGGAGCGGCTGGAAGGAAAAGGTGCATTTGTGCACCTGACGGAACTGCTGGCACATTCCGACATTGTGACGCTGCATGTACCGCTGAACCGGTCGGGTGCTGACAGAACCCTGCACCTGGTTGATCATCTGTTTATTGACCGCATGAAGGATGGAGCCGTACTGATTAATACCTCCAGGGGGGAGGTGGCTGATACGGAGTCGGTCAGGCAGGGGATGCTCCGGGGTAAATTATCCGATGTGATCCTGGATGTGTTTGAAAACGAACCCTTGATTGATGCAGGATTGCCGGGACTTCTGACCCTGGCCACACCTCATGTTGCAGGATATTCTGCAGACGGGAAAGCAAACGGGACCATGATGGCGGTTCAGTCCGTCAGCCGGTTTTTCAATCTTGGGATCGATGACTGGAGACCCAGGGATGTGCCCGCTCCGGCTCAACCCATGCTTTCCCCGGGCACATCCGGAGCGGATTTATATCCCCTGCTCTGGGAGATTTACCGGCAAACCTATGATATATCCGAAGATGATGAAAGGCTGAGAGAAAATCCCCACCGGTTCGATGAGCTGAGGGAGCAGTATCCCCTGAGAAGGGAACCCGAATCGTATACGGTAAAACTGAAGAACGGCAGCGGGGAGATTGGTCATAAGCTTCGCATGCTGGGTTTCTCAGTGAAGGAAGACAGGCAGACCTGACCCTCTCTTTTCTTGGATTTCAGGAACATGAAAAAAAACGCAAATAGATCATTTTAAAACTTAAACAACAAGACATGAAATCAAAAGCAGACATTGGCCTGATAGGCCTTGCAGTAATGGGAGAAAACCTGGTTCTGAACATGGAACGGAACGGTTATACGGTGGCCGTATATAACCGGACGGTTGAAAAGGTTGATAAATTCATGAATGGACGCGGCAAAGGTAAAAATTTCATAGGGGCAAAATCCATGGAACAATTTATTGCCTCTCTTGAACGTCCGCGAAAGGTTATGATGCTTGTAAAGGCAGGAAAGCCTGTTGATGACTTCATCGAGCTCCTGCTTCCGCACCTGGAAGAGGGGGACATCATCATTGACGGGGGTAATTCCCATTTTCCGGACACTATAAGAAGAACAAGGTATGTTGAGAGCAAAGGATTCCTTTATATCGGCACCGGTGTATCGGGAGGAGAAGAGGGCGCCCTGATGGGACCCTCCATTATGCCGGGGGGGTCAGCCAAAGCCTGGCCACATGTTAAACCCATCTTCCAGGCGATAGCCGCAAAGGTTGAGGATGGAACCCCCTGCTGTGACTGGGTAGGTGATAACGGAGCAGGCCATTTCGTGAAGATGGTCCATAATGGGATTGAATATGGCGACATGCAGTTGATCACTGAGGCATACAACCTGATGAAAAACCTTCTCGGAATGAATGCAGATGAGATGCACGACGTGTTCAGCGAGTGGAACGAAGGGATTCTCGACAGTTATCTCATTGAAATAACCCGGGACATCCTTGCCTTCAGGGATGAAGACGGAGAACCGCTGGTGGAGAAGATTCTCGACACGGCAGGACAAAAAGGCACGGGAAAATGGACCGGGATTGAGGCCCTGAACCTGGGGATTCCCCTGACATTGATCGGGGAGGCTGTTTTTGCCAGGTGCCTCTCAGCACTCAAAGAAGAGCGGGTTGCAGCCTCAAAGGTATTATCCGGACCGGTTCCGGAATTTTCCGGCGACCGGCATGCCTTTATTGAAGATATCAAACAGGCCCTGTATGCATCAAAAATTGTCTCCTATGCACAGGGGTATACCCTGATGAAAGAGGCGGCGAAGGAATACGGATGGAAACTTAATTATGGCGGAATTGCCCTCATGTGGAGGGGAGGCTGTATCATCCGTTCCATTTTTCTCGGCAAAATAAAGGAAGCCTTCGACAAAAACAATGACCTTGCAAATCTTCTCCTTGATCCTTTCTTCAAGGAGAGAGTGGAAGCCGCACAGGCAGGCTGGAGAAGGGTGGTTGCCACAGCGCTTACCAATGGTGTTCCCGTTCCTGCATTCACAACGGCCCTGAATTATTTCGACGGATACAGGTCCGAAAGGCTGCCCGCCAATATGCTGCAGGCTCAGAGAGACTACTTCGGCGCCCATACGTATGAACGCGTTGACAGACCAAGGGGTGAATTTTTCCACACCAACTGGAACGGCAGAGGAGGGGAAACCAGTTCATCAACATACAATGTATAAATTGTTGAAGGGTTTAATAGAACTTTAAACCATGAGAGGGCCATCCTGTTGCTTCGGGGTGGCCTTCCGTTTTATTTTATTATTTTTACGGAACACTTAACTTCCTGAAATGAAAAAACTGCTTCTTTCCGTTCTTGCCTGTGCGATGTTTTCCGCACTTTTTGCAGAGGTAAAATTGCCGAAAATAATTGGATCCCATATGGTCGTCCAGAGGGACCAACCGGTCCGTATCTGGGGATGGGCCGATAAAAATGAAAGAATCCAGGTAAGGTTTAACGGGCAACTGTTAAACACTAAAGCCGGTAATACTGGCGAATGGATGGTCACCTTTCAACCGATGGAGGCAGGAGGACCCTTCGAAATGGTAATCCAGGGCAGGAACAAAATCGTGCTTGAGGATATCTTAATAGGGGATATCTGGATCTGTTCAGGGCAATCGAATATGGAGTGGCAGGTAGCCAATTCCAACAATGCCGAACAGGAGATTGCATATGCAGGCTACCCGGAGATCCGTTTATTTGATGTACCGCACAACATTCAATTTGCACCGGTTGATGACATTCCCGGTGGCAGATGGGATGCCTGTTCTCCGGAAACAGTCGGTAACTTTTCAGCCGTCGGATACTTTTTCGGACGAACCATTCACAGGGAACTCGGGGTCCCGATCGGGTTGATTGGTTCTAACTGGGGCGGCACCAATATAGAGACATGGATGAGCAGGGAAGCCGTGGTTGCTGACCAGGATCTCCTGAATCTCTATATGGAAATGGAAGGAAAGGATTTTGAAGAAATGGCCAGGCAGAAAAGAGAAGCAATGTTGAAAGTCGCCGGCAAATATGCAGGAAAAGGAAAAGGGATAGTGGATGGCCAACCCGTTTGGGCCGAACACGACCTGGACATCTCGGATTGGGACGTGATGAAACTGCCCTGCTTGTGGGAAACAAGCCTGCTGCCCGGTGTGGACGGAATAGTCTGGTTCAGGCGGGAAATATATTTGTCCGGGCAGGAGACGGGAAAGCAGGCTGTCCTGCACCTGGGCCCTGTTGACGACAGCGACCGTACCTGGGTCAACGGGATCCTGGTGGGGGAGACGGTTCAAAAATATAACCAGCCGAGAGAATATGTTTTGAAACCGGGTCTTCTGAAACCCGGAATGAATACGATTACGGTAAGGGTTGAAGATACGGGTGGCGGCGGAGGAATCTACGGAGATCCTGAACAATTGCGTCTGGTTACTGAAGCTGGTGAGATAAACCTGTCAGGAGATTGGTTCTTCAGGGTGTCGGATGAAGATTTCAGTCAGGACAACAGCCTGATGAATCCGAATGACTATCCCACCCTTTTATTTAACGGCATGATTCATCCCATTACAAAATTTGCCTCCAGGGGGGTAATCTGGTACCAGGGGGAATCCAATACACATGCCCCGGACAAATACCGGCAGTGGTTCCCTGCCATGATACTTGACTGGCGACGGGCCTGGGACAATCCCGATTTAGGCTTTTATTTTGTTCAACTGGCTAATTATATGCAGCCCGATGAAGAACCGTCAGAAAGTAACTGGGCCGAACTCCGCGAAGCCCAGCTTGAAGCACTCCGCCTGCCATCCACGGGAGTGGCTGTGACCATTGATATTGGTGAGGCGGATGATATTCACCCGAGGAATAAGCAGGATGTGGGTTACAGGCTCGCCCTTTCAGCGCTTCATGGCACCTACGGCCGGAAGCTCATCCATTCGGGCCCGGTTTTTCACTCCATGGATATTGAAGGGGCCGCAGTGTTCCTCAATTTCGATCATACGGGAGACGGGCTGCTTGCGGATGACAAATATGGGTATCTAAAGGGATTTGCCATTGCAGGGAAGGATGGCGTTTTTCACTGGGCAAAGGCATGGATTGTGGAGGATCGTGTATTGGTCTTTAATGAAGATGT
Organism: Bacteroidales bacterium; assembly: GCA_016936975.1. Taxonomy (GTDB): domain Bacteria; phylum Bacteroidota; class Bacteroidia; order Bacteroidales; genus JAFGWU01. Next base: position 11,232 of record JAFGWU010000078.1, read on the forward strand.
TCCCGAACCGGTTGCGGTACGGTACGGCTGGGGAGATAATCCGGATGATGTAAATCTGTATAACAGTGAAGGATTGCCGGCCAGTCCCTTCCGGACCGATCAGCCATTGTATTGAATTGCGTATTTATTGGTTTGAACCGGGAACTGTCTTCCCATAAAATAGGTTGCCCACAAGTTTACAAATAAACTTTTAACTTGTGGAACTATGAAAAAGGAAAAA